>CBFIIU010000004.1:49989-67303 GCA_965662735.1 Alphaproteobacteria bacterium | reverse complement strand
CCTCTGCAAAAATTTGCGCCGTTTGCGACTTTCCCATGCCAATTGAGCCCGTCAAACCAATTAATAGCACGCCCACCTCCTATTGCTTGTCCCTAAATTGATCAACAAAAAAGGGTACTTACTGACAGTTTCTGTGGGGCGCCGAGTAAGACGCCCCGTACTTACACACCAATATCGGCCTCAACCAAACGCCGCAGCTCGGGTGTCACCTCGGGCGTTTGGCCAAACCATGCGGCAAAGGCGGGGATGGCTTGATAGAGCAGCATGCCAAGCCCGTCCACCGTTGCAAGCCCCCGGGCCCGGGCCCGGGCCAAAAACTGTGTCTCGAGAGGAACATAAACAATATCACTCACCACCGCCTCAGGCGGGAGTGCGGATATGTCGAGATCAAGCGCATCATGCCCAGACATGCCAAGGCTGGTTGTATTAATGATTAAGGCGGTCTCGGCCAGTGCCGCCCGAACGGCAATGGTATCATGGGGGGCGATGAGATCCGCTCGACCGCCACATCGGCTGATCAGATCCGCGAGCCCCTCCGCCCGCGCCATCGATCGATTGATAATTTTAAGATCGACGCACCCCGCTTCGATCAGACTTCCGACGATCGCCCGAGCGGCGCCGCCGGCCCCCACCACACAGGCTGTTTGACCCACCCACCGGTCGCGAGAAAGATGCGCATCAAGATTTGCGATAAACCCATAACCATCTGTGTTATCCGCAAAAATCTCTCCGCCTGAAAAGATCAACACATTCGCCGCGCCCAATCGCTGGGCCGCATCGCTGGTGTGATCGGCGATTTGAAATGCCGCCTCTTTATGGGGGATGGTGACGTTGACCCCTAAGACCGCTTTTGCCGCGAGGGCCCGAATGGCCGCTTCAAAATTCTCGTCCGGGGAAACCGGATAGCGCTCATAGACGCCATCGATCCCTAACGCCTCCAACCAATAGCCGTGGATCAAAGGCGAACGCGAGTGATCTACGGGCCAGCCCACAATGCCTGCCGCCCGCGTGCCGGTTTCCGCTACCGCTGAAGGGGGCATCGTTGCCATGCTCTAGGCGTCCACAATTCCGAGGCTGCGCAGTGCGCCGAGCACCGGCAGAAGAGGAAGCCCCAGAATAGAAAAATAATCGCCGTCAATGTGGTCGAACAAAAGTGGCCCACGGCCCTCCAAGCGATAGGCGCCAACCGATGCCAAAAGGCCCTCGCCCTCGAGATGTAAATAGCGATCAATATAGTCGGCTGACAGATCGCGCATTTTAAGAGTGATCGAATTTTCAAACGACCACACCTCAACGCCATTTTGAAATAAAGACACGCCATTAACCAATTGATGGTGACGCCCTGATAAAAAGGTCAGCGTGTCGCGCGCCTTCTCCATGCTAGGCGGCTTGTCGAATAAACGGCCTTCGCATACGAGAATTTGATCGGCGCCCAAAACATAGCCGTCGCGTATCACCGCGGAGGCTTTGGCCCGCGCCAATGTAAGCGCCAACTCTGTGACCGCCCCTGTATGCTGGGCTTTCAAAGAAGCCTCATCAACATGGGAGGGGCATATGTCAAACTCCAGCGCCACTTGCGACAGCAAAGCAGCGCGACTGGGGCTGGCCGACGCCAAGGTCAAGCGGCGGCTCAGATCGTTTTCTGAAGAGGTTTGGGCGTCTAAATTTTCAGTCATGGCAAATTCTAACCCGTTTCTTCTACACCGTGTCGCGCCCGCGATCGACATGCTCTTGATACAAATTGAGGACCACAGCCGCAACTTCTTCAATAGACCGCCGCGACACATCGATCACCGGCCAACCTTTGCGCGCAAACAGGCGTTTCGCCTCGGTGATCTCTCGGCTCACAATATCTGGATCAACATAATCCGTGTCCGCATCCTCATTAAGAGACAGCAATCGATTTTTGCGGATCTGCCGGAGCCGTTCAATCGACGTGGTTAAACCAACGACGAGGGGACGGCTCACGGCGAGCAGTTCCGACAAGGGGGGCACGCCAGGGACCAAGGGTACATTGGCAGCCTTCAGCCCGCGATTAGCGAGATACATACAGGTTGGCGTTTTTGAGGTGCGGCTAACGCCCGTCAAAATAATATCGGCATCATCTAAATCGCCCTGACTTTGTCCATCATCATGCATCATGGTGTAATTCAGGGCAGCAATTCGTTTGAAATAATCACCGTCGAGCAAATGTTGCGATCCCGCCTTGCCGGTGATCGGCTGATTGAGATAGCTCGCCATTGACGCCACAAAGGGTTCTAACACCGACAGGCACGGCACCTGCAACTCGCGGCACGCCGCTTCCAGTCGGTCGCGAATGCGGACATCGACGATCGAGAAAAAAACCGGACCTGGATAAGCCTGAATATTCGTGAGCATGCGATCCAACTGCTTTTCGCCCCGCACCAAGCCGTAAATATGTTCCATCGGCTTAATATTATCAAACTGCGAACACACAGCCCGCGCCAATGCATTGACTGTTTCTCCCGTACTGTCGGACACCAGATGCAAATGGAAGAGCCGCGGGGCCAAAGGACTATCTCCTTAAAATTGAAGGTCGGAATGGGCGATGTTTCTGCCGGCGCCAAACCCGGAAATTACGTGAATAGTGTGAATAGAGTGGATAAATCCGCTATTTGATGCAAGTGCAGAAGTTGTTCATCTTTGTTCGATTTTTCATCCTGCGACTTATTGGCCATTTAATAGATCTCCATCCGCTGACCGGCTTTATGGTGATACAAATTTCTCACCAATTTTATTTTTGTTATCCCCGATCTTACTTTTATTCCACGGATGAAAAATGCCAGCAAAGCAGCTCACTCCTGACATGTTTCAACAGGTTTTGACATGTTTGGTCAGTTATCCCCGTTTTGCAGGTCACCAGAATAAAATTTCATCCCTGTTGATGATTTAGGCTAAAGCCGATAATCCACAGATACACGTCGCCCCTACTACTACTACTATCTTTTATTTATACTTAAGCATGATGAAAAATTTTCTTTCCCAATTTAGCCCGACACCCAAATTAGATGTCCCTCCAATTTGGCTGATGAGACAGGCAGGACGATACTTGCCTGAATATCGAGCTCTTCGAAAAGAAGCTGAGGGGTTTTTAAATTTATGTTACCGTCCAGATCGGGCAGAGGAAGTAACCTTACAGCCTATTCGGCGATATGGATTTGATGCCGCTATTTTATTTGCGGATATTTTATTGGTACCTCACGCATTAGGACAAGAATTATGGTTTGAAACGGGAGAAGGCCCGCGGCTCACCCCTGTTCGATCCGGCGATGCGTATCAATGGGATCAGTTTCACACGGTTTTGGCACCTGTTTATGAGACGGTGTCACGATTAACGGTTTCTTTGCCGAAAGAGACGACCCTTATCGGTTTTGCTGGTGCACCGTGGACGGTGGCGAGCTATGCGATTGCCGGTCGAGGGACATTTGATCAAGCACCCGCTAAACAGCTTATGGCCGAAGATCCGGCCGCTTTTCAAAGTATTTTGGATGTCTTAACCGAAGCGACAACTCAGTATCTTGCCCGGCAAGTTGCCTCGGGCGCTGAGGTATTACAAATTTTTGAGAGTTGGGCGGGCAGCCTGTCGGGCGATGCTTTTGAAACGGCGTGTATTGTTCCTGTTCAAAAGATTATTTCAAATTTGAGGTCTATGGGAATTACGGTTCCGATTATTGTGTTCCCTCGCGCGAGCACCTATGACATTGTCACTTACGTGCAGGAGACGGGTGCCGATGGCGTGTCTCTCGACCAGTTTTGCGATTTTCAAGATGTGATCGACCGCTTGCCAGCGCATATTGTGAGCCAGGGTAATTTGGATCCTGAGCTTTTAATTACCGGCGGCCCAGATTTAATACGCGCCATTAATGATATTCGTGATTTGACACAGGGTCGGCCCCATATTTTTAATCTCGGGCACGGGATTACGCCCCAAACACCGCCTGAAAATGTGGCGCTTTTGGTGAACCATATTCGTCAAGATGTCCGATAGAATATGCGATAGATGATGGCCAAAGCGACGAAATGAGAAAAATAACAAAAAAAATAGATGAAAAGAATAGACGGAAAAAATGAACGAAATGCTGGCTGATTTTTTAATTGTATATGCTCGGTGGTTCCTCGCTGGCCATGTTATTGCTGTTCTTTTCTGGATGGCGGGGATGTATTATTTGCCGAGACTATTTGTTTATCATTGCGAGGCGATAGAAACCGGAGCACCTGATGCCACGGTTGATATTTTTAAAACCATGGAGCGTAAGCTTCTGAGAATTATCATGAATCCGGCCATGATCGCGGCCTGGGTTTTCGCTCTTTTGTTGATTTTTCGCGACGGTTTTCTGCCTGGGATCGGTTATTGGTTTTGGGTTAAATTATTTGCCGTTATTTTGATGACCGGTTTTCATATGTATTTGGCATCTATGCGCCGGCGTCTAGAAAAAGGGGAAGCCCATCCGACAAGTGGGTTTTTTCGAAAAATTAACGAAATTCCGCCGATTTTAACCATTATTATTGTTGTTATGGTCATTGTACGCCCGTTTTAACGAATTTATGAATGCGCGCTCGATTTAGCATTCTTGTGAAACTCGTTACTTATTGATATAAGATGTCTTGCGCATGGCGCATTCCCCCCTTTTTGCATCTGCTTTCTCGCACCTGCACCTTCCCCCGGTATCATTATGGAACAAGTAAGACTTCAAGACCTGAAAGAAAAATCCCCTACCGATTTGCTCGCCATCGCTGAGGCGAGCGACATTGAGAATGCCTCATCCATGTTGAAACAAGACATGATGTTCGCGATCTTGAAAAAATATGCGGAAGACGGGATTGGAATTATCGGTGAAGGCGTTGTCGAGGTGCTGCAAGACGGCTTCGGTTTCTTACGGTCTCCGGATTCTAACTATCTCGCCGGCCCAGATGATATTTACGTTAGTCCTTCGCAAATTCGGCGCTTTGGGTTGCGGACCGGCGATACGGTTGAAGGTGATATTCGCAGTCCGCGGGATGGAGAGCGTTATTTCGCTTTGGTGAAGGTGAACCGCATTAATTTTGAGGAACCGGAAAAAGCCCGCCAAAAAGTCCATTTCGATAATTTGACACCATTATATCCTGATGAGCACTTCAAGATGGAAGTCGAGGATCCGGATAAGAAAAATATGTCTAGTCGCGTCATTGATATTGTGGCGCCATTAGGAAAAGGTCAGCGCGCCTTGATTGTGGCGCCGCCCCGCACCGGTAAGACGGTGCTGATGCAAAATATTGCGCGCTCGATTTCGGAAAATCATCCCGAATGTTACCTCATTGTCTTGTTGATTGATGAGCGGCCGGAAGAGGTTACGGATATGCAGCGCAGTGTTCGCGGCGAAGTCGTGTCATCGACTTTTGATGAGCCTGCGACACGCCATGTTCAAGTGGCAGAAATGGTGATTGAGAAGGCCAAGCGTTTGGTAGAACATGGTCGCGATGTTGTCATTCTGCTCGATAGCATTACGCGTTTGGGCCGCGCTTATAATACCGTCGTCCCATCATCGGGTAAGGTTTTGACGGGCGGTGTGGATGCAAATGCCTTGCAGCGCCCCAAGCGGTTTTTTGGCGCAGCTCGAAATATTGAAGAAGGCGGCTCGCTCACGATTATCTCAACGGCTCTGATTGAAACCGGAAGTCGGATGGATGAGGTGATCTTTGAAGAGTTTAAAGGCACAGGGAACTCCGAAATCGTATTGGATCGGAAGATCGCCGATAAGCGTGTCTTCCCCGCAATTGATATTATGAAATCGGGCACGCGTAAGGAAGAACTATTGGTTGATCGTCCCACATTGAGCAAAATTTATGTGCTGCGGCGGATCTTGAACCCAATGGGCACGGTCGATGCGGTTGAGTTCCTGCTCGATAAGCTGAAGCAGACCAAGGTTAATGCCGAGTTCTTCGATTCAATGAACACATAAAGCGCCGGCGGCGCGGGCGAGAGCTTCGGCGCCGCTTGGGCGTAGGCGAGCGCTTTCCTAAAGGCGGGCGGCCTTATTGGTTGCGCGCTTAATTGATTGAGCTCTAAGCCCTTGGCCCTTAGCGCTAGGAAAGGGCTGAATGCAAAAGATCGAGCGTACGCTGATGCGCTAAAGATGCCGATTGCGCGCTGTAATGGGCGCCGCCCTCACGCGCAAAGGCGTGATCATCATCTGGATAGATGTGAAGTGTAACCTGCGCATGCCCGCCGAGACCATTTTCAATGGCGGTTTGTGCCTCTGGTGGGACAAACTCATCGAGACCGGCAATGTGCAGCATTAATGGCTTTTGAATTGCCGAGGCTTCCTCAAGCATGTCTTGGATCCCGACGCCATAATAGCCAATGCTTGCATCGCTATCCGTGCGCGCCGCCGCGAGATAGGCCATTTTGCCCCCTAAACAAAATCCAATCACACCGGCTTTGCCGGTGCAGGCAGGGTGCGCGCGCAGTGCCGACAGCGCTGCTTGAATGTCGCGGGCGCCGGCATCGGCGTCAAACTTTCCAAAACAGTCGAAGGCTTTTTTCCAATGCTCTTCGCTTTGGTCGGTTAGCTCGATGCCCGGCTCAATGCGCCAAAACAGGTCGGGGGCAAAGGCGACGAAACCTTGGCTAGCGAAGTAATCGGTGAGGCCTCGAATATTGGCATTTACCCCAAAAATCTCTTGGACGACAACAAGCCCGGGTCCGCTGCCGCTCTCGGGCAGGGCTAAATAACCTTCAAATGAACCATCGGGTGTCGAAATTGTTAAGCTGCTCATAATGGGCTCCCTAGTGCTTTAGATGTCAACGCCGTCAGCGCCGACGGCGCGAGTGATCGAGGTTTGGAAAAAGTCCAAAAAGAAGTGTGCTCTTAAATTTTCAATTTTTGAAGTGTCTTTTTTAACGCATCTGGATCGGTGATGGGGGCGAGGCATCGCCCGGCTGGGCAAATATAGGCGGTTGGTTGGCCGTTTACACATGTTTTGCCATAGGCCAGGTGCTGCTGATCAAGCTGGGGGCTGTCGGTTTCGGCCAATGAGAGCACGACGCCGCGAACCATATGTGTGATCGCGATGTGGCGCAAATGTCGATGCGCGTCTGTGTCGAGCGTCGGCGCTAAAATCACAAGCGTCGTGCTATTGTGCCGCCAGGCGCTGGCCCGTAAAAATAAGGGCATTTGCGGATATTGGGTTGATAGTTGTCCGCTGAACTGGCCGGCCAACAGATCGGCTTTGTCATCAAATGTTTTCTCGCCCGTCAGCAAATAGAATAAATGCAGCATAAAAAGCGCGGCATTGTTCAAGCTGGGCGTGGCCCCATCATGGGAGGGGCGGTGATGTACGAGAACATCACGCGCGTGACGTGGGCTATTAATATAGGCGTGATCAACGAGATGGGCTGCGTCGAATTCCTCGACCCAAAGCTTGGCCCATTGCATATAGCGATGCTCGCCCGTCGCGGCGTAGAGCCAGAGCGCGGCTGTGATCATATGAACATAGTCGTCGCCCAGACCAAGTGTCATGACGCGTCCCGCGCAGGCGCTGTGCCGCAAGCCGTTATCTCGGTACAGCTCGCGGCAGATGTCCGCAAAAAGTGTTTCCGCGTGCTCGCGCCAATCTGGACGATTGAACATATCGCTGGCGTGCACAAGCGCGCTAATGGTCATGCCATTCCAATCGGCTAATATTTTGTCATCGCGGGCGGGCGACGACCGATGCGCGCGGACCGCTAATAATTTTTCGCGGTCGGCTTTAAATGCGGTCTCGTCATCGTTTTCCGCCTGTAATCGGTTGAGAATGTTTTGGCCTTCAAAATTCCCGTCCGTCGTGCACCCATAGGCGTGGGCAAAGTCGGGCGCTCTGTCGCCCAGGGCCATTGAGAGCGCATGCGCACTCCACACGTAGAAGGCGCCCTCGGCGCTCTCGCCCGTTTCGGTTTCGCTGTCCGCGTCGCGGCTGGCGGCCAAACCGCCTGAGGCGAGGCGCATATCGTCGATCAGCCATTGAATGGTGTCGGCGATACGATGTTTGAACAGATCCTCTTGCGTATTTTGCCAGGCGAGGCAGAGGAGAGAGATGAGAAGCGCATTGTCATAAAGCATTTTTTCAAAATGCGGAATGAGCCAGTGCGCATCAACGGTGTAGCGCGCGAAGCCACCCGCCAGATGATCATAGATGCCGCCGCGACAGATTTGCCGCAAAGTGTGGAGCACCAACATGCGCACATCGTCATCATCATCCACCAGCGCCTGTTCGAGGAGAAAGTGAAACAAAACCGGTTGCGGAAATTTCGGAGCGCCACCAAATCCACCATTGTCGCGATCAATATGTCCGGCCAAACTTCGCATCGCGATGTTGGGCTGCTGCGGGGAAACGCCGTCCGCCGTGGTCGCCGCCGCCGATCGTTTGCGCAGCGCCGACATGATGGCTTGCGTGTTGGTCGCGATCTGGGTGTGGCCCTGCTGATAGGCTTCGGAAACAGCTTCGAGCACTTGGGCAAAGCCTGGGCGGCCATGGCTGGGCGATTTTGGGAAATAGGTGCCCCCCCAGAAAGGCTGGCCTTGCGCATCTAAAAACATGGTGAGCGGCCACCCCCCTTGTTCGCCCATCAGGCTGAGGGCGGTCATGTAGAGATCGTCAATATCGGGGCGTTCTTCACGATCTACTTTTACGCAAACAAAATGCTGGTTCATTAGCGCCGCTGTTTCAGCATCTTCAAAACTTTCATGCGCCATCACATGGCACCAATGACAAGCGGCATAGCCAATCGACAGTAAAATCGGTTTGTTGTGGGCGCGTGCTTCTTCAAGCGCCTCGGCCCCCCAAGGCGCCCAATGCACTGGGTTGTCTGCGTGCTGTTGCAGATAGGGGCTGGTTTCAAAGCGTAGAAGATTTTCAGCAGGCATGATAAGACCCTAACATAGAACGATGTGACCTGTCGTCGAGCGCCCCTATGGGGCACGTCAAAATCGGGGTCGGAGAAACAGGGAGTATAATGCCAACTGATGCAGGCAGGTGAAACAATATTTGCTTTGGCAACGCCAGCCGGTCGGGGCGCGCTCGCGGTAATTCGGGTCAGCGGCCCGCAAGCGGGAGCGGCGGTATTGGCTTTATGTGGAGGAGCTGAAGATCGCATGCCGGCGCCGCGGCGGGCGAGCCTGCGACGTCTGAAAGATCCGAACTCCGGCGCGGTGCTCGATGAGGCGTTGGTGTTGTGGATGCCTGGTCCGCGCAGCTTCACGGGTGAGGATTGTGCAGAGTTTCATGTGCATGGTGGGGTCGCCGTTGCCGATAGTGTTTTGACGGCGTTAGGGTCGATTTCAGGTTTATCGCCCGCCGAACCGGGAGCATTTTCGCGTCAGGCGGTGTTAAATGGTCGGATGGACTTAACCGCTGCCGAAGGCATAGCTGATCTGATCGATGCCGAGACCGAGGGCCAGCAACAGCAGGCCCTGCGCCAAATGCAGGGGGCTTTGGGCGAAATTTATGAGCGTTGGCGCAACACGCTGACCACCTCTCTGGCCCATATTGAGGCGGATATAGAATTTGCCGAGGAGGATTTGCCAGGGGGCTTGGGCGCTTCGGCGCTAGACGGCCTGCGGGACACTCTGGCTGCCATGCATGCCCATCTCGCGGAGTCGCGCGGAGAGCGGCTTCGCGATGGGGTTTCGGTGGCAATTATTGGCCCCCCCAATGCAGGAAAATCTAGTTTAATCAATAGCTTAACAAGCGTCGAGGCGGCCATCGTGTCGCCCGAAGCAGGCACAACCCGAGATGTGGTGGAGGTGGCGTTACGCCTTGCGGGTGTGCCGGTGCGCCTGGCGGACACAGCGGGCCTGCGCGAGGGAGAGACGGATGTCGAGGTTGAGGGGGTGCGCCGCGCTCGACGCCGCGCCCGAGAGGCGGAGTTGCGTATTTTGGTTACGGCCCCCGATGCCTTGAGCGTGGACCAATCGGATTTTGACCTATTGCAAGAGGGCGATTTATGGGTCGTCAATAAATCTGATTTGGCGGATCAGGGGGTTGCGCAGGATCAGAAGGTTAATCGGAATGGGAAATCGATCGATCACGTGATTTCGGTGAGAACGGGGGCGGGCGTTTCGGACTTATTGGCGGCACTCGAACAGCAAATCGCTCGCCAATATGGCGTAAGCGATCGACCTGTCATGACCCGATTGCGTCACCGACAGGCCCTTCAGGAGGCGGTCGATCATCTCGATCGCGCATTTGCAGCGCCTGCGCTGGAATTGGCCGCCGAAGATGTGCGTTTGGCAAGCCGCGCCTTGGGGCGCATCACTGGGAAGGTTGACGTGGAGGCCTTATTGGATGTTGTTTTCAATGATTTTTGTATTGGTAAATAGATACTGAAATCGCATTGGCGCGGTTTATGTCTCGGATAATGTCCTGACTTAATGTGTTTCACGTGAAACATTTAAGTTTGATTGTCGCTTTTGTTTGAACGGGTCTTGAAGAAAAGTGGACAAAGGTCTATTCGGGTACGAACGAGAAGGTGCGGGTAGGCGCGAAGACATGCAACATAAATGGGATGTGATTGTTATTGGCGGGGGTCATGCGGGCTGTGAAGCAGCGGGCGCAGCCGCGCGTGCCGGTGCGCGCACGCTTTTGCTGACCCACAAATATGCGACCATTGGCGAGATGTCGTGCAACCCAGCCATTGGTGGGGTTGGAAAGGGGCATTTGGTGCGCGAGATCGACGCGCTTGATGGATATATGGGTCGGGTTGCCGACCAAGCCGGTATTCAATTTCGCTTGCTCAATCGGAGAAAAGGACCGGCCGTGCGAGGGCCTCGGGCTCAGGCCGATCGGAAATTGTATCGGGAGGCGATGCAGGCCGCCATCACCGAGACCGAGAATTTAACGGTGATCGAAGGTGCTGTTGAAGATATCACCATTTCTGAGGATCGGGTTACCGGCGTGGTGACGGCGGAGGGTCAAACCTATGCCACGGGCCAGGTGGTTTTGACCACCGGGACCTTTCTCGATGGGCTCATTCATCTTGGTACGGAACGCATACCAGCGGGGCGGCATGGCGAGGCCCCGGCCAAGAAGTTATCGCAACGGCTTTATGCAATGGGATTGCGCCTCGGGCGCTTAAAAACAGGGACACCGGCGCGTTTGGATGGCCGCACCATTGATACAAGTCGGCTTGAAGAGCAGCCTTCGGATGATCCGCCCACACCCTTCTCCTTTCTGACCGAACGTATAACAACGCCGCAGACGATCTGTCATATTACCAGTACGACAGAGGAAACCATTGCCATTATTGCGGAAAATATACAGAAATCTCCCGTTTATTCGGGTCAAATTTCCGGGGTTGGGCCGCGTTATTGCCCCTCAATCGAAGATAAGGTGGCGCGTTTTCCTGATCGCATGCGGCACCAAATTTTTCTAGAGCCGGAAGGGCTCGATGATCCGACGGTTTACCCCAATGGCATTTCGACCTCAATGCCAGCCTATATTCAAGAGGCAGCGATCAAAACCATCCCTGGCCTTGAAAATGTAACCATTCTGCGCCACGGATACGCTATTGAATATGACTATGTGGATCCGCGCGAATTATATCCGACGCTGGAGTGCAAAAGGGTCGGCGGTCTGTTTCTCGCTGGGCAAATTAATGGCACAACTGGCTATGAAGAGGCGGCTGGCCAAGGGTTGGTTGCAGGTCTAAACGCCGCGCGTCGCGCTGGCGGACAGGATGGGGCGGTTTTTGATCGTGCTGAGGCCTATATTGGCGTCATGATCGATGATCTGGTGACCCGCGGTGTAAGCGAGCCCTATCGCATGTTTACCGCGCGGGCCGAGTATCGGCTGAGTTTACGGGCCGATAATGCCGATCAAAGGCTGACCGAGAAAGGGGCGGCGCTTGGTTTGGTCGGATCGACGCGTCTCAACGCATATCGTGATAAAATGGGCCTCTTAGAGGCGGCGCGGCAGCGGGCGCTGGCCTGTACGCTGACCCCCAATGAAGCGGCCCAATTTGGCTTACGGATTAATGCGGACGGCGTTCGTCGGTCGATTTTTGACCTATTGGCCTATCCTGATATTTCCTTCGAGCAATTGGCTGAGATTTGGCCTGATATTAACGGATGGAGCCCGTCCGTACGGACACAAATTGAGACCGATGCGCAATATGCGGGGTATCTCGACCGGCAAAAATCCGATATCGCGGCTTTTCGACGGGATGAAAACTTCCTGCTCCCGACCGATATTGACTATATGGCCATTGCCGGGCTAGCCACAGAGGTGCGCCAGAAATTATCCGCGGCGCGACCCACCACATTGGGGCAGGCGGCGCGCCTCGACGGGATGACGCCTGCTGCGCTGACCCAATTGCTGCATATTGCCAAGAAAAAGTCGGTGGCGGCTGAGTAAATCCCGTTTTGAGTAGAAGTAATGAGTGCTGACCAGTTTCAACGCGATTATGGTGTTTCACGTGAAACAATGCAGCGCTTGGTGATTTACGAAGGGCTACTGCGAAAATGGCAGTCCAAGATCAACCTTGTGAGCCCGGCGAGTTTGCCGCATTTATGGGAGCGGCATATGGCGGACTCCTATCAACTTTTGGCGCTCACGGAAGAACGCTCGGGCACTTGGCTTGACTTGGGCAGTGGCGCGGGTTTTCCGGGGTTAGTGGTGGCGATGGCTGGATTTTCGGGCGCCGTGACCTTGGTTGAGAGTGATCAGAAAAAAGCAGCTTTTATGCGCACAGTTATTCGCGAAACAGGCTGTGCGGCTCAGGTCATTTGTGCGCGGGCGGAAACGCTGTCGGATGCCGATATTGGCCCTGTCTCCATTGTTTCGGCGCGCGCTTTGACGGCGTTGGATAAATTATTGGCTTTAAGCCAGCCGTTTTTTAACCCCGGAACGCTTGGTCTTTTTCCGAAGGGGCGGGAATGGGAAGCGGAATTGGCGGCCTGTGCACGGCATTGGGTTCTGAGCTATGAGGCTATTCAAAGTCGAACCGATCCGGAGGCGCGCATCTTAAAATTCACACAAATTTCGCCTCGCGCTCTCGAAAATGTCTAAAACTGCTGTGATTTACGCTTGATTTCTATATGATGACGATATGACGGAACCATCTCAGCCAGCCCCCGGAACAGCTTCACGCGTGTTTGCGATTGCCAACCAAAAGGGCGGCGTCGGAAAAACCACAACGGCGATTAATTTGGCGACGGCGCTGGCCGCCATTGGCGAGCCCGTTTTGGTGATCGATCTCGATCCGCAGGGAAATGCCAGCACCGGATTAGGGGTGCCGCCCGAGCAGCGCACAACCACAAGCTTCGAGGTGCTTTTGGGCGAAGTGGGCCTGGCGCAGGCTAAAATACCGACATTGGTTCCGGGTCTTGATTTGGTTCCGGCAAGCATGGATTTATTGGGTATTGAGGTTGAGCTGGCGGAAAATGCTCGGCGGCTTTTTGCTTTAAAAGATCGGCTGGCCGATTTCACCGACCTTCATGCGCGGTATAAATATGTGTTTATTGATTGCCCACCGTCTTTAAACATGCTGACGCTGAATGCGCTGGTCTGTGCGAATGCGGTTCTCGTGCCCTTGCAATGTGAGTATTTTGCTCTTGAGGGGTTGAGCCAATTGGTTTCAACCATCCAATATGTTCAAAACGCGCTCAACCCGCAGCTCGATATTCAGGGCATTGTTCTCACCATGCACGACCCGCGAAATAATTTATCGGTTCAGGTCGAGGAAGATGTGCGCAAGCATTTTGGAGCCAAGGTCTATGAGACATTGATCCCTCGAAATGTTCGCCTATCCGAGGCGCCGTCCCACGGTAAGCCCGCTTTATTATATGATCATAAATGCAGTGGCAGCATTGCCTATATGAAATTGGCCTCTGAGCTGGTTCGGCGCGAACGGGGTCCGGCCAGCGAAACGATGGCGCAATCCGCTGGAGCTGATTTGGTTGCGGGATCGGGAGAAAGTGCACAATGAGTAAAGCAAAGTCTCGAGGTTTAGGGCGAGGGCTTTCTGCCTTAATTGGTGAGGTTCCAGACGTTGCCTCATCACCGACTTCATCACCGATTTCATCGCCCAATTCGGCATCGCCTTCCGCACTGACGTCGACATCAAGCGAGGCGCCCGGTGATGCCTCCGCCGGCGCGCGGGTGCTGCGTCTGGGGCTAGACCAATTGCGGCCCGGACAGTTCCAGCCGCGCCGATCTTTTCCCGATCAAGAATTGGATGAACTTGCTAAGTCATTGAAACAGCAGGGAATTATACAACCCCTCCTTGTCCGAGCGGTGTCAGATGGCTATGAGATTTTGGCGGGTGAGCGGCGTTGGCGCGCTGCGCAACGTGCGGGCCTTCATGATGTGCCGGTTATCTTAAGCACAGCTAATGATCAGCAAGCGCTGGAAATTGGTATCGTTGAAAATGTTCAACGCAGCGATCTGAACCCGATTGAAGAGGCGCAAGCCTTCGCGCGTTTAATGGACGAGTTTGATTACACCCAAGAGGCCTTGGCGAGCACCATTGGAAAAAGCAGAAGCCATGTTGCCAACACACTTCGTTTAATGGCGCTGCCGCCAGAGGTTCGCCACCTCGTTGAAGAGAATAAAATATCCGCAGGACACGCGCGCGCATTAATTGGGGTCGCTGATGCGTTGGCAATTGCCCAGCGAATTATTGCTGAGGGGTTGAGTGTCCGCGCGGTTGAAAAACTCGTCTCTGGCGCGCCGTCCTCGAAAGCCGCCTCGCCGAAGCGGGACGTCGAAAAAGACGCGGATACGCGGGCGCTCGAAAAAACGCTCGCGGATGGCTTAGGTTTGGCGGTGTCGATCGATCATGGCGAGGCGGGTGGCCGATTGGCGATCCAGTATAAAACACTTGAACAACTTGATGATGTCATTCGGCGGTTGCTGGAAGGCTAGCCTTATTATCGCTGCGCTCCGCGCGATAGTCGCAATAAACTATAGGAAAACTGGGTCTCAGCGCGTGCCCCTGTCTGTCGGCAGGCCAGATCGGTCGCTTGCACAATCTCAAGAGCCGTCTCAATTTTACCCGAGGACCAAAGCCGACATTGTCGTTCAACCAAGGGGCGTCGCTTAAAATGTAAAGGCGGCCGAAAGGCCGTTTTCAACGCATCCTCCAGAGGGGCGCCGCTTTGGGTTAGGCCCAAAGTCTGGTGCAAATTATGGAAATGTCGTCGCAAGGCGGCCAGCGCTGCTTCGGGCCGCGTTCCGGTCAAGCTGAGCCGACCCCAAAGCCGATCGGCTTCATCCGTCTGCCCCAACGCTACCGCATCAACGAGGCTATCGAGCCCCGCATGGCTTTGGTCCAACATGGCTTGCTCGACATCATCGAGCGTAATTAGCCCCTCAGAGCCTTTGAATAAGATCAGCCGTTCAATCTCGCGCCGGACAATTCCGCGATCAGTGCCGAGCAGGCTGGCGAGACTGGCCAAGGCTGCATGTTCAATCCGCATTTTGTCTTGCTCGACCAATTCTTGGATCAACTGGGCAATTTCTCGCGCATCGGCTTCAAAAAAGGGCAGCGCCATGGCCCCATCATTGCCCTCGATGAGCTTACGTAACGCATCGGCCGGTGTGAGGCTTCCCGCCTCGATGATCACACAGCATTCTTCTTGTGTGCCGGCGTTCAAATATTGTGTCACATTTTTTTTGACGGCTTCGCCCGTACCGCGGATCCGAATGAGCTTGGCGCCCCCAAACATCGGCAGGGCAGCGGCTTCGTCGGATAATTGCCCGTCATGGGTAAGCTCTTGCGATGACCAGTCGACCCGCTGCAAAGGATCGGGCTCGCCACCTAAAAAACTTTGGCTGATGGCGCGTCCGGCTTCTGTAACGGCGCCCTGATCGGGACCGTAGAGCAAGAAAACTTTTCCGCCGCAGGCCTTTGTGGAGAGGCCCTTCAGAAACGGGCCAACTTTAGCGACACTTAATTTCATTTCCTTATCGCGCCGATCACCTGCAGATTATTTCGACGGCGCGACCCGCTCGACCGCGTTTTGAATATCTAAGGCGATTGCACTGCAAACGGTGCGCGCCGCATTCTCTGTTTCAAGCGTCTCGTCTAACTCAGACGCAGGCTTTGTGAAGGTGCGGGTACGAAGCGTGCTGCCCCGCTCCACCTGATCGCGATCACGATGCTGAATTTCATAGTCGGTTTGCACGCTCAAGGTTAATCGGGCGGCTTCGCGGTCGGCGCCAATATTTTCTTCATTTAATTTTTCTGTCACCCGCAAAGCGATACTGATCGGGCTATCGTCACGCTTCACCAAGGTGGTCGAAAGCGCGTCGGCACATAGATCCGATCCGTTGACCCGCATCTGCGAGACAATGGCTTGGCTTGCTTGACCATTTTGGTAGACCGCACGAAACCCACAGCTTATTAAAATTAAGCTCGCAATACTCGCACAAAAGATTGGCCGCGCCTTATCCCTTAATGACGAGATTGACGATGCGTCCAGGGACAATAATGGTTTTGACAATGTTTCGGCCCTCTATGAGTTTTGCTATGGCGTCATCCGCGCGCACGATTTCCTCAATCATAGCCACATCTGCATCATGAGGTACACTGATTTCGGCGCGTTTTTTCCCATTAATCTGGACGGGCAAGACCAGCGTCTCGGCAACCAAGACGGAGTGATCAATCGCAGGCCAGGGAGCTTCCGCCAATAGGCCCGTTTGTCCCAATTTCTGCCAACAGCTCTCGCCGAGATGCGGCATCATGGGGCCAATGAGCTGCACTAACACGACGCTCGCCGCGCGCAGAGACGATTGAAGAGCAGCTTGATCGGTGTTCTGATTTTGCGTGGCTTCATTCAAGGAATTGCTGAGGACATTGGTCAGCTCATAAATGCGTGCGACGGCTCGGTTAAAGGCGAGATGGCCCAAATCATCCGTCACATCGCGCAAAGCCTTTTGGCTGGCAGCATAAATCGCGCGGGCGTCGCTGTTCTCACTCGCCTCTTGCGAAGGTTCGGAAATGGGAAACTCTGACACTTTGTGGATTAAGCGCCACACACGCTGTACAAACCGCCAAGCGCCCTCGACGCCGGCCTCTGTCCATTGGACGTCGCGCTCGGGAGGGCTATCGGACAACATAAACCATCGCGCTGTGTCGGCGCCATAGCGCGCGATGATATGTGTCGGGTCGATCACATTACGTTTCGACTTCGACATTTTCTCGACACCACCCACGGTCACGGCACGCGCCGGGTCGGCCTTAACAACCCAAGCGCCGGCCTCATTCGCCATCACTTCTTCAGGGGCCAGCCACCGTCCATCCGGATCCTTATAGGTTTCGTGATTAACCATGCCT
>CBFIIU010000004.1:28053-49982 GCA_965662735.1 Alphaproteobacteria bacterium | reverse complement strand
CGTCCTCATTCGCCATCACTTCTTCAGGGGCCAGCCACCGTCCATCCGGATCCTTATAGGTTTCGTGATTAACCATGCCTTGGGTAAACAGACCGGCAAAGGGCTCGGTGCACTTCAGCCATCCGACATGGTGCATGGCGCGACTATAGAAGCGTGAATACAGCAAATGCAGAATAGCGTGCTCGATCCCGCCAATATATTGATCGACCGGCAACCAGGCGGCCGCTTGGTCACGATCAATGGGCGCCTCTGCAGTGAGCCCCGTGAAGCGTGCAAAATACCAACTGCTATCTACAAATGTATCGAATGTATCGGTTTCCCGGCGAGCCTCGGCGCCGCAGCTCGGACAATCGACATGCTTCCAGCTGGGGTGATGTTCCAGCGGGTTGCCAGGGCGATCAAAGGTGACATCCTCGGGCAAGGTGACCGGAAGCTGCGCGCGCGGAACCGGAACCACCCCGCATTGCGGGCAATGAATAATCGGAATAGGGCATCCCCAATAACGCTGGCGCGAGATACCCCAATCCCGCAAGCGATAGTTAATTCGACGCTCGCCCTGACCGGCCGCCTCAAGCATGTCAATCATCTGCGTCTTCGCCTGCTCGGCCGGCAAGCCGTCGAGCGACCCCGAATTAATCATCGTGCCATCGCCAATATAAGCCCGATCGGAGATCGTGAACGTCGCGGCATCCTCTGCGTGAGGCAAGACGACCGGTGTTACGGGCAGGCCATATTTGCGGGCGAAATCGAGGTCACGTTGATCATGCGCGGGACATGCGAAAATCGCTCCCGTGCCATATTCCATTAACACGAAATTGGCGACAAAAATGGGCAATTCCCAGGACGGATCGAGTGGATGTTGCACGGTTAAACCGCTATCAACGCCCTCTTTCTCCGCCGTTTCAATTTCGCTGGCGCTGGTGCCGCGCGCGGCACATTTTTTTCGAAACTCAGCAATCGCCGGATTGTGCTGTGATAAGGCCTCGGCCAGCGGATGGTCCGGCGAGATCGCGCAAAAACTTGCGCCATATAGCGTGTCGGGACGGGTTGTAAAAATATCTAACCCCGTCGCGCCCAGCTTTGAACTCAACTCTGACGGCGAGATCTGAAAACGCAGGGCCAAGCCCTCGGATTTGCCGATCCAATTGGCCTGCATCAGGCGCACTTTTTCTGGCCAGCGCTCTAATGTGCCGAGCCCCTCGAGCAGCTCATCTGAAAAATCCGATATTTTGAAAAACCATTGGGTCAGCGCGCGTTGCTCAACAGGGGCGCCAGAGCGCCAGCCCTTGCCATCAATCACCTGCTCATTGGCGAGGACGGTTTGATCAACCGGATCCCAATTCACTTTACTATCTCGACGCTCGACTAAACCCGCTTCTAAAAAATCGAGAAACATCGCTTGTTCGTGCTGATAATAGCTCGGGTCGCAGGTCGCGAATTCGCGCGACCAGTCAATGGCGAGCCCCATCGACTGAAGTTGGCCGCGCATGGTCTCTATATTGGCATAAGTCCAGGCGCCCGGATGCACCCCTTTTTCCATTGCCGCATTTTCAGCGGGCATCCCAAACGCATCCCAGCCCATCGGGTGAAGCACATGAAATCCTTGTGCTTTTTTAAACCGCGCGATGACATCGCCCATCGCATAGTTGCGCACATGCCCCATATGAATGCGCCCGGATGGATAGGGAAACATTTCGAGGACGTAATATTTAGGGCGCGGGTCTGTTGCCGCATCACCAGCTTCGAAGCAGGCTGCTTTTTTCCACGCCGCTTGCCATAGGGATTCATGTTCTGCCGGATTATATCGATCCGGCTGGAGCGCGTCGGTCATGGCGCGTTAGTCTTTATTGACAGCCTGATCGGCGATCCGCAATTCACGTGCCCGCACTAAAATCGCGTCCTCAAGACGACGGTTGGTTTGAGGAGCGACATCAGCGGCAGACCAGTTATTATTGGTTCGTGTTTCGCGGAAAGCGGAAACCCGCAAGGCATCTGCGCGTAAATCACGATCCATAATATAAACGGTCACTTTAAAACGCTCATCGGGTTTAACCGGATTGCTGTACCAGTCGGAGATAATGACGCCGGCTACGGGGTCAGCGGAGCGCATGGGCAGAAAACTGAAGGTTTCCAGGGCGGCGCGCCACATATAGCCATTCACGGGCAATTCAGCGGCTACGCTCTTCGTCTCTCCCCCGCTGCTAAATAACGTTGTTGCGCCCTCAAACAATGAGCCCATTTCAGGGTCGGCGTTGCTTAGAGATGAGCTTGGATAATCATACTCGACCTTGGAGGATGAACCGCAGGACGCCAAAATTAGGCACAAGCCGGTCACGGCAAAAGAAAGGGAGGAAGATCGGATAAAAGAAGTCATGCAGGGCTCTCTTTTCGCATGTCGCGCAATGTCCGGCAATGGCACGCAGGGGCGCTGGGGTTAGAGTGGTAAACCAAATTATGCCGCTCGTTTTTAAATGTAAAGGCTCGGAAGCGTCGCAATGCCGTCTATTGCAGCTAAATCGGGAAACGGGCCCAGCGCCGGACGCAATTGGCGATAATTTGTGCCATGAATTCCCCCCAAGGCGACGGGGCGCAAGCCGAGATTTTGCGCAGATTTGGCCAGCGCCGCAAAACGTGTCGGGCCGAGCGCCTTGGCCTTTGGGTGACTATTGGTCGCGAAAACAGGGGAAATGAGCACACAATGCGCGCCATATCGTGCAGCTTTATAAATTTCCCGCATATTATGGGCGCTGGTACTGATCAGCCGAGGGCGGCCCGCCCCCGCTGGTCGTGATGTCGCCAAGGCCCATTGTGGCAGATGTAAATCCATATTTAACTGGCGCGCCAGCCCAATATCCGCGGCAATCGACAGCTTCGGTGGACGGCGCAGCTGCCCACAGAAATTCTGGATATCCGCCGCCAGCTGGCCTCGATCGGGGTGTTGATAATCGCGGATAATCACACGGTCCAAGGGCCCTAAGGCTTGGATGACACGGCGCCAGTCCGGCTGGCGCGTGAGATCGGTCATAAAAATCCGCACGGGGGGCTCCTTATTGGCGCAATCGAGGGCTTATCATAAGCGGTGTTTTGCCTTCCCGACCAGCTTCGATTAAGTTGGGGGCACCGTCAAAAAGTACGGATGTGTACAGGCTCTATCGAGGAGGCACAATGTCAGCACCCAATGGCGCGCTCGCGGAAATTCAGGCGCGGAAGAACGCCGCCGCCCATGCCTGGCAGCGAAACACCGAGGATATTACGCTGATAGCCGTGTCAAAGACCTTTGACGCCGAAGCTATTCGGCCGGTTTTGGATGCCGGCCAGCGCCATTTTGGCGAAAATCGTGTGCAAGAAGCGCAGAAAAAATGGCCGAGCTTGAAGGCCGATTACGACGCTATTCAGTTACACCTTCTCGGCCCCTTGCAAAGCAATAAGGTCAAGGAGGCTGTTGCGCTGTTTGATGTCATTCACAGCCTCGATCGTGCAAAACTCGCCACCGCTCTTGCCGCTGAGCAGGATAAAATGGCATCGACTGCCTCGGCGGGCTTCCCGTCTTTATTTATTCAGGTCAATACGGGGGCAGAGCCCCAAAAAGCGGGCGTCTTGCCGCAAGAAGCACCGGCTTTTATCGATATGTGTCGGGCCTTGGGCCTCCCTATCATAGGTCTGATGTGCATTCCCCCCGTTGATGAGGCGCCGGCCCCACATTTTGCATTATTGGCTAATTTAGCGCGGGCCTCGGGGGTGACGGGCTTGAGCATGGGAATGAGCGATGATTTTGAAATTGCGATTGCCCAAGGCGCCACTCATATTCGCGTCGGCCGAGCCTTATTTGGAGAGCGACCAACCGCGACCTTATGAGGCTTGAGAGAGCTGATCGCGCGTGATCTGGATTTGACTTCCCACGCGCAGCGTTGGAATGAGGGTGAGCATATCGTCAAGATCAATCGCGACACAGCCGCGTGTCGCCTGATAGTTATTTTTCTGCAAATGTAAAAAAATAGCGCTGCCGAGCCCTGCGTGAGCCGGGGCGTCATTATATCCAATTTCGATCAATACATCGTAGAGATGGTCGTCGCGCCATAAAATTTCATGGTTAAAAGGATGAGGCAAGTGCACGGCCTGATTATATTTCGGGTCCTCGGGGTCATCGGACCAGCCATCATTGGGTGTCAGGGCGCGCTGGGGAAGCGCGGTTTCGGGAAGTCGCAGGCGGTCTGGGCGAAACCAAATCTGCCGCAAAGCAAAACGCCCAAGGGGCGTTGACCCGTCACCTTCGCGTTTTTCATGGGATAGGCCCGCCGCGCCGATCGCGCAGTTGATCTCAATGGATCGTCCTTGGTTGTGCCATGTCAATGTTCCAAGATGACCATCCATTGGCGCACGCACAACAAGATTCGCGGCGTCATCGTCGGCAGCATCGTCGGTCAAGTGATGCGGCGTCGATGTTTCTCGGTTCATTGGATCCTCCGTCTGGCGCCCTCATTATATCTGCACTGAGCGCTTGGCGCCGCCTTTTGCTTCGCGCATACTATATAATAGAGCGGGCGACAGATGATAGGCCGCTAACATTTTGTTGATGAGGCACCCATATGTTGGAACGTGCAGGGAAATCAGGTGACACCATTTAATCGTATCTTGCTGGTTGAAGATGATGCGTTGTTTGCAGAAACCCTGCTCGACCAATTTGCTCTTCATGATGAGCTGAGCATCGACCTCGCGACCAGCGCGGCTGAGGCGCGGGCCTGCTTGGCCGACCAGCGCTATGATCTTTTGATTTTAGATGTCGGTTTGCCCGACCAAGATGGTCGAGAATTCTGTCGGGCCTTGCGGGCTCAAGAGGTGCGCCAGCCCATTATTATGCTGACCGGCGCCGCCAGTGAAGCCGACACAATTCTCGGCCTTGATGCCGGCGCCAATGATTATGTGACCAAGCCCTTCAAGTTCGGTGTTTTACTGGCACGCATTCGCGCTCATTTGCGGCAATATGAACAGGCCGAGCAAGCAGATCTCGCTTTGGGGCCCTATCGGTTCCAGCCTGGCATTAAATTACTCGTGCATCCTGATGGCGGCAAAATTCGCCTCACGGAAAAAGAGACCGCTATTTTGCGGCACCTCCATCGCGCCCAAGGGGGCAGCGTGAGCCGGCAAGATTTGTTGACAGCCGTCTGGGGCTATGACGAGCGCATCACCACACATACTTTAGAAACGCATATTTATCGGCTGCGCCAAAAAATCGAGCGCGATGGAAATCCGATTGTCATCACCGAGGCGGGCGGTTATCGCATCTGACGGGTGCTCTCTTAGAAGAGGTACTAGCCAAAGACAGCCTCGACGTCGGGCTGCGCCGGATATCCCTCTTGGAAGGCCTTGGGCATCCGGCAGGCTTTGCCGGTTGATAATTTCATCGGCACAAAATCCGTCAGGCCTACAGCGACGCTTTGCCCAGTTTCCGCTCGGATCATTTGAAAGCGTCGCCGGAGGTAGAGGCGCGCGTCATTCGCTGTGATCCAGGTGCCAATATATATTGTGTCTCCCTCAAAGCAGGGTGCGAGATAATCGAGCTCATGATGGCGAACGACAAATCCGCAATCCAATTCGCGATAAGCTGAAAAGTCAAAGCCCAAGGCTTTCGAATGCTGCCAAGCACTGCGCGCCATCCAGCTGAGATAAACGACATTATTGACGTGCTCGAAGTCGTCAATCTCGGCAGCTGTCACCTTAACTGATAAAATATGCGGATTGGCGGCGCGCCATGGATAAGTCGACGGATCCATCTCAGGCCTTTTCGGTTGTGCGGTTTGCGGGGCAGCTTTGGAGGATGGCTTGCGTCACAGCGGGGCTGTAGTTATGGTCGGTCGCGAAGGAGTTTTTCATGTCCGAACTGTCCCCCTTTTCAGAACTCATGCACGCTCATGGCGACTATACGCAGGATCCGGAAGCCTGGCCACCCAATATGCAAGCCGCCCATCGAAAACCATCGCCGGCGTCGAGTTATTTAGGCCTCACTCTGCTCGGGGTTAGTCGGGAGGCGGGCTTAGCAGAAATGCGGTTCGATGCGTCAGAGGCGTTGTGTAATAAATGGGGCGGGATACAAGGCGGCATGGTGGCGGCCATGTTAGATGACGCCATGGCCTTTGCGATTGGCGTGACCTTGGACTGGGGTCAGATCAGCCCGACACTGGAAATTAAAGTGTCGATGATGTCGCCAGTTCGTCCGGGCCCGGTTTATGCGCTGGGTCGGGTGTTGCGGCGTGGCCGCTCCGTCGGTTTTATTGATGGCGAGTTACGCGACAGCGATGGGCTGCTTCTGGCCACCGGAACCAGCACCGCAAATTTTGTGACACTCAAAAAGAAATAAGTTAATCGGCGAGATCAATGCAGACGGGCACATGGTCGGATGGGCGTTCCCACCCCCGCGCGTCGCGCAAGATGTTGAAGGCGGTGACATGCGGCGCAACAGCGGGTGTCGTCCAAATATGATCGAGCCGTCGACCCCGATCCGAAGCCGCCCAGTCGCGCGCGCGATAGCTCCACCAACTATATAGTTTCTCTTCAGGCGGAATAAAGTCTCGAGCGATATCCTGCCAATCCAGGGTTTGGCGAAGCTTCTCGAGTTCATCGCGCTCTATCGCGGTGTGGCTGACAACATTCGCAAGTTGTTTGCTCGACCAGACATCATGCTCGAGCGGGGCAATATTGAGATCTCCCACGAGAACCTGGCGGCTATTTTTCTTTGCTTTTTTGAAGCGCGCCTGCATCTCCGATAGGAACGATAGTTTATGGGCAAATTTTTCGTTAATGTCGGGGTCAGGCTCATCGCCTCCGGCGGGCACATAAAAGTTGTGAATGGTCAGCGGCGCGCCCAGATGATCGACGGTCACGGCAATATGGCGCCCATCTTCGCGCGAACAATAATTGACTTGATCGATCGTCGTGAGGGGCAAGCGGGACAGTGTGGCCACGCCGTGATAGCCCTTAATGCCGTTAATCGCAAAATGGCTGTACCCGTGTTTGCGAAAGGACTTCTCGGGAAAGCTGTCATTAGGGCATTTAATTTCTTGCAGGCAGATTATATCGGGCGCCCATGTGTCGATCAGCTGTTCAACCAGCGGCACGCGCAGGCGGACGGAGTTAATATTCCATGATACAATTCGCATTGGCGGGCCTCCGCGTTAAAACAAATTAAACGATCGACCGGTCAAAGAAACGGGCCAGCGTCCGATGGCAAATAGGCGGTATTTGACAAAAATGGGATGACAAGCCAGCTCGACCATGTCGACCTCGCCGCCTTCCTGCGCGGCTTCCGCTTGTGCGGCTGCCAGCGCCAAAAGTGCGCCATAAGCGGCTTGTTGTCCCGCACCCACCAGCAGCTCAACCAAAGCGTCGACATTTTCATCGCTTAAACTCAGGGCCTCTTCAGCGGACTCGCGCAAGGGGATGGCCAGTTGGGCGGCTAAATAAGTGAGGACAACTTGCAGGCCTTCAGGGCTGATCAAGTCCAGCGCTGCCTCGGTGAGGGCGGCGCGAAATTGTTCTTCGGCTTCCCACGCCTCGCTATTGAGGTCGAGGGACTGCGCGACATCAACGACATCGTCCCAATCGGGCAAAATGGCGACGTCGGCATCGGGAAAGCCCAGGCCAGCCAAATATAAATTGGCGAGTTCATGGGTTTCAGCATCGAGGGGTTCGCCGAGGCTCGCAAACCAGCGCGCATGCGCTGTTTCTTGGGCGAACTGCCGAAGCACAGCCAAAGCCGGCACTTCCGCCTCTAGGGCCCGCAAATTCTCGGGGTCGGCTTCCCAAGTATCTGTGTTCATCCATTCTAGCTCATCACCGCTCATCATTGTGTCAGCCCCCTATTCCATCAAATCTTCTTGCGGCACAAAGAGGCGCATGGGAATCTGCTCGGGGTGCGAAATGTCCGATAGAATAATTTCCGTGACCTGATTTTGCGTATCGGTGACCCGCCAGCCAATCAGCTCAATTTCCGGCAGACCAAATACCAGCTCTAACGTGCCATCATCAGGCGCGTCGGGGTCGCGCAGCACAATAATCGCTTGATCGACGAAGACCGCTAATTTTGTGAAAAAGCGTGTCTGATCCAGCCGCTCCCCCGATTTCAGAAAACGTCCCAAAGGAGAGCCGCTGATCGGATAGCGATTGGCTTCGGCGCCAGGAGCATCTTGAATGCTCAGCCAGGTTTCGCCGGCGATCATAATTTGCTTATGGGGCGCGACGAAGTCAAACCGCATGAGGCCCGGTCGGCGATAGTGGAACAGGCCTTGGCCGCGCCGCCCATCCGGTGCAATTTGTGTAAACACGCTGCGGATCGTCTTCATCTGATCAAAATAGGAGGCGAGATCGGTTAGGGATATTTGAGCCTCAGCAGGTGAGGCCCAGCTGAGGACGAATAAGCCCATTAAAAAATATCTACGGGACGCCTCGATCACACTTTGCCCACTAAAATCTCGCGCTTGCCGGCGTGATTGGGCGCGCTGATCACGCCCTGCTCTTCCATTTGCTCAATCAGTCGCGCCGCACGGTTATAGCCAATTTGCAAACGCCGTTGCACATAGCTGGTCGAGGCTTTGCCATCGCGCGTGACAATCGCCACCGCTTCATCATAGAGGCTGTCGCCGCTGGCGCTTTCGCCGGGCATCACATCGTCATCGGGCGCTTCTGTGACACTTTCAATATATTCGGGGTGTCCTTGTTTTTTCAAAAACGAGACGACCTTCTCAACTTCAGCGTCTGAGACGAAAGGACCATGCACGCGTTGCAAGCGTCCTCCCCCACCCATGAACAACATATCGCCTTGCCCTAATAATTGTTCGGCGCCTTGCTCGCCGAGCACTGTTCGGCTGTCGATCCGCGAGGTTACCTGAAAAGAAATTCGGCTGGGGAAATTGGCTTTAATGGTTCCAGTGATCACGTCCACCGATGGGCGCTGGGTGGCAGTGATCAAATGAATACCCGCCGCCCGCGCCATTTGTGCCAAGCGTTGGACCGCGCCCTCAATTTCTTTACCCGCCACCATCATCAGATCCGCCATTTCATCGATAATCACGACGATAAAGGGCAAGGTTTCAGCAGCGATTTCTTGTGTCTCAAAAATCGGCGCACCGGTCTCGTGATTGAACCCGGTTTGAACTTCCCGACTTAAGGTTTCTTGATTGGCGATGGCCTCGCGCATGCGCTCATTATAGCCTTCAATATTGCGGACACTGACCTTGGACATTTTCCGGTAGCGGTCTTCCATTTCCTTGACCACCCATTTAAGAGCCACGACCGCCTTTTTGGGCTCGGTCACCACAGGCGCCAGCAAATGCGGGATGCCATCATAGACCGATAGTTCGAGCATTTTGGGATCGACCATAATCAGTCGGCACTCTTCCGGTGTCATCCGATAGAGAAGCGACAAGATCATGGTGTTGATGCCCACAGACTTACCCGACCCTGTGGTTCCCGCAACCAATAAGTGAGGCATTTTAGCAAGATCCGACAAAATGGGATCGCCCCCAATATCTTTTCCCAGCGCTAAGGTCAGCCGCGATTTGCTGCGCTCAAAATCGGTGCTGGCGAGCAATTCGCGTAAGCTCACCAATTCGCGCGTCTGGTTCGGTAACTCAATGCCGATGGTGCTGGCGCCGGGCACAGGGGCAACCCGACAGGCAACAGCAGACATGGAGCGCGCCACGTCATCGGCAAGCCCAACGACCCGAGACGACCGCACGCCGGCCGCGGGTTCAAATTCATAGAGCGTGACCACCGGGCCTGGCCGGACGCGACTGATTTCGCCGCGTATCCCAAAATCGCTTAACACAGTTTCGAGGAGCCGCGCATTGGCTTCGAGTGCGGCGCGATCAACGGTTGATGTGCCTTTACTTTTATGCGGTATCAGCAAATTGAGCGGCGGTAGTTTATATTTATGATCGCCGAGATTTAAACTGGCCTGCGCCTCGCGCTTGTCACGGGCGCTCGCGGTCAACTGGGTACGGCGCGCCTCGACGCTGATTGATTTGGTGTCGGCCCCTTCCGCTTCAAAATTACTTTCTAAATCTTCACGCGGCTTCCGAGCTTTCGTCACCTCCGGTTCAACGGCCGCATTTTCCTCATCCATCTCGTCAGCTTCGGCCTGTTCCCGCCGCATCCCTTCACGGATAGAGCGAATGCCAGCTCTCCCATATGTGAAGATCACTCGGCTCGCCAGCATCACGGCGCGGGCACTCGTGACCAGCAGTCCCGCGCTAAACAGGCTTGCAGGTATCGCCAACATCATCAGCGCGCAGCTCAAAATGGTTTCGGTCAATTGGCCTTGAACATCTGCAGGGATGAGATACAGGCCCAACAAAATATAGTTCGATAAGAAATAACCGAAAAAGCCGCCCGCCTGCGCCCCATCGGTCACCTCCCCATAGGGCCACAGCGCCAAGCCCGAACTCGCAAGGGCAACGGCCAGCCCCGTCCACAGCAGGCGCCGCCAGAGGCTTATATGCGGGGGGAGATGACGACAAATCATCCAGCCCGAGACGATTAAGGCGGGGAAAATGGCGATGACGCTCCATCCGATGAACTGCAAGATGAGATCGCTCAGATAGGCGCCTGGCACCCCCAACCAATTTTTGACGGCACTATTCGAGGCCACGTTTAAGCTCGGATCATAGGGGCTGTAGCTGATGAGCGCGATCACAATCGCGACGACAGAGAGAATGAGACCTATTCCGAAAAGCTCGACCAAGCGATTGCGCGCCCATTCCAAGGCACGGTCGCGCAGTTCAAGCAATCGAGTTTGCCAGGCGCTCATGCGGCCTCCAAGCTGATCAAGCTATCGTATAGGCGCTGCAAAGCGACCCGGTTTTCCTCCGGCGAGCTGACAATGGCGACCCGAATATAAGGGGCCGCATTGGGGTGTGTGGGGTTGGAACTTAAATAGGCACCCGGCAATACTCGAACGCCAGAGTGTTGCCAAATATGTTGTGTCGCCCGAAGGCCATCACCCACATTGAGCCAAAGGAAAAAACCGCCGGGGGGACGATAAAAGCCAAAAGATGTTCCGAAAATCTCTTCAGCTGTATCAATCTTTTGGTGATATAGCGTTCGGTTTTCTGAGGCGTGGCCGTCGTCTTGCCAAGCCAGCGCCGCGGCTTCTTGTGCGGCGATGGGAGATTGCGGCCCCGCCACCAAGCGCAAAGCTGAGAAGCGTCGCATTAAGGCTCCGCCGCCGGTAACGAAGCCGGAGCGAAGGCCGGGGAGGTTCGATCGTTTGGACAGCGAGTGGAATGACAGAACGGGCGCTTGCTCGATGGTTTCGGGTTTCAGGACCGATAAAATCGAAATCGGCGGCGCGCTCATTAAGGGTCGATCATAAATATCGGCGTAGCACTCATCGATACATAAGATGAAATTATACTGCTGCGCCAGCGCAATCAGATGTTCGAGGTAGGCTCGATCTGCGACCGTGCCTTGCGGGTTTGCTGGGCTGCACAAATAAAAGCAGCTACATCGGGCAAGGATATCTTCGCTGAGCCCCTCGAGGTGAGGCAAAAAGTGATGCTCGGCTTGGGCCGGCAGATAATAGGGCGTGTCGCCGCGCGCTAGAGCTGCGGCTGCATAGACTTGGTAAAAAGGGTCGGGCATGATGACGAGGCCATCTGGCTTCTGAGGCGCCAGTTGCGCGGCCATAAACAAGCCTTCGCGTGTCCCGTTCAGGGGCAGGATTTGGATCTCTGGGTCAATCAAAGCATTGGAGAGGTCGAAACGGCGCTGCAACCAGGCGTGAATGGCGTGTCGCAAAACGGGCAAACCCTGAATTGGCGGATACCGATCATAGCCATCCGCCTGGGCCAAGCGCGACAACACATTTTGGGGCGGCGCGTGACGCGGCTCGCCGAGGGCGAGCGAAATTTCGCTATCGCCCGGCATTATGCCGTCGAGCAGAGTTCGCAACCGGGCAAACGGGCCACCCGGAAGCGCCGCAAAACGATCATCCAATATATTATGACCCACGTCATCCCCACGAAAATTAGCCAAAGAAATCTGGCCTATGGGGCGACTCTAACCTATGCCGCGGCTTGAGGTCAAAATAATGCGATGAAAATAATGAAATTCACCTTTGCCTTAGCTGAGAAATAGGGCGGCCGATCGCGCCCCGGCTCAGGACTCTAAAAAAACAGGCCTCCCAAAAAGCAGGCCTTTCAAAAAAGCCCAGGCCCACAAAAAAGGGAGAGCCATCGGCCCTCCCCTTCACTCTGTCACCTTCACTCTGTTACCGCAGTTCTAACGCATAAATTGCATTAGCCGTGGCCCGGCATGGAATGCTCTGGCTCGGCCGCGATTTTGTGAATGGCCAGATCGGCCCCTTTATATTCGTCCTCTTCGTGCAAGCGCAGGCCGATTGTCGCCTTCAGGCCACCATACACAATGAAACCCGCCATGAGGGCAATGCCGATGCCGATCCCTGTGCCGATGAGCTGCGACATGAAAGTCACGCCGCCAACACCACCCAGAGCACTCAGCCCGAATATTCCAGCGGCGATGCCACCCCAGGCGCCGGCGAGCCCATGCAGGGGCCAGACACCCAGAACATCATCTATTTGCAGGCGTTCTTGGCAAACCGTGAACATGTAAACGAAAAGGACGCCGGCCACGCCACCTGTGATCAATGCCCCCAATGGGTGCATGATGTCAGATCCGGCGCAGACAGCAACAAGGCCCGCCAAGGCACCATTATGCACGAAGCCAGGGTCAAATCGGCCGACAAACAAGGCGGCAAGCAAGCCACCGACCATCGCTAGCAGCGAATTGACGGCCACCAAACCAGAAATGCTCTCGAGGGACTGGGCACTCACCACGTTGAAGCCAAACCAGCCAATGCATAAGAGCCATGAGCCGAGCGCCAACCAAGGAATAGAGGAAGGCGGAAAGGCGCGGCCGCGCGGGCCATATCGGCCCTGACGGGCCCCTAGAAAAATAACTGCGATCAAGGCCACCCAGCCGCCAAAAGCATGAACAACGACGGAGCCCGCGAAATCATGAAAAGCTGCGCCAAATTCGGCTTCGAGCCAGGCCTGAACGCCGAAATTACCATTCCACACCATGCCCTCAAAAAACGGATAGGCGATCCCGACTAAAACTGCCGAGGCAAATAATTGAGGCCCAAAGCGCGCCCGTTCGGCGATACCACCTGAAATAATGGCCGGAATTGCCGCGGCAAAGGTGAGGAGGAAGAAAAATTTTATGAGGGTCAGCCCTTGTGGCCCATAGCCGGCGGCCTCATCGCCGCTCAAAACGGAGGCGGGGGTGAAGAAATCGACACCATAGGCGACCGTGTAGCCAACTAGAAAATAAGCCACAGTCGACATTCCAAAATCAGAAATAATCTTAACCAGCGCATTGACCTGGTTTTTCTTGCGGACGGTTCCCACTTCAAGAAAAGCGAAACCGGCATGCATTGCAAAGACGAGAATGGCTCCCATCAGGATGAAAAAGACGTCGCCGCCAGTAGTTTGAGACATATCGAGCTACTCCCTTAAACCCCGATTAGATACAGAAACTGTGCCACGCTAACCATGAAAACCGCCCATCGAGCCACCGCCTGGGGCGCGGCTTATGCGGGCTTTTCTAGGGCTAGGGCAAAAATCAGGATTTGTTGATCCCACAGGCCTATAAAATTGCCTGAAATTTAATCACTGGCACGATATAGGCGATTAAATTTGCGGCATAATTGACAGATTATTGTGAGAATTGAGCCGAAATGATCGGTTCTTGCTCGAAGTGCTTTCCTGCGCCTATAGTCTGTCCGTTGAGCCGTGCGCGCGGCAGAAAATTTGGCAAGGTCACATGACGCATCACGCAAATCAGCCTGGGCAAGCCCCCGCATCAGAAATAAGGCCCGGCACCCCGCCATTGGTCGATATGGTGATTAAGGGTAAAGGGATGACCGCGCAACTCGCGGCCTTAGCCCTGACCCATGCCGGCTGGTCGGTGGCGATGGATCCTCAGGCAGATATTGCGCGGTTACCTGACGAGGGGACGCCTGAAGAACAGGCGTTTCAATCGGTTTTGGCGCTCGGCCCAAGCACGGTTCTTTTTCTCGAAAATTTGGGGGTTAAACTTCCCGAGAGCCAGGCTGTGACGGCGATGTGGCTCGATGATGCTCCGCGGTCTCGACCCGCTTACATATTGGCCGCTGACGCCAGCTCTGATAGGAGCCCTGATATGAGCTCTGATATGAGCGAAGACATGCGGAAGCTCGACCCCGCCATCCTCGACATGCGGCCTGGATCGCCCAGCAATGTGCCGCAGGACAAGGCGCCCCTCGCTCATATTGTGTGCCGTCGCGCATTGGCGGAAGCGATTGCGCACGCTTTTGAACCTGTCGCTTTGAGCCAAACCAGCCTGTTTCTCGATGAACAGGCTAAAGATCTTAATGCCCAGCATGTCGGTATAGAGGATTTCGCCATAAGGGATCTCGATGGAAAGGATAAAAGCGCTGCGTCGCTAAGAGCTGCCCGCATCATCGACTGTCGGGCGCCTTCCGCTCCAGTGTTCGCCAGCCTGTCTGGCGATTATGAGGCCGATGCTCTCATTTGTCGTTTGCGTTTCTCACAGCCTCATCAGGGCGACGCTCGGCAAATCTTTTTGCCCAGCGGTCCCCTCGCCTTGCTGCCATTGCCGGATCCCCACGATCGCGCGCTGATTTGGTCTTTGCCGCGTCGCCGCGCTCAGGCGATGCGGTCGGTTGCGTCTGATCTTTTTCTAGCCAGCTTAAGCGCCGTCTTAAATGATTACGCCCCGTGCGGAACGCTTGAAGAGGCGGGGCCTCGCCAAACGCAGGCGCTGGCTTATTATTTGGCGGATGTTTTTGCCGACGGACAGCTCATCCGTCTCGGGGATGCCGCGCATCGCATTCATCCGATGGCTGGTCAAGGGTTTAATTTGAATTGTCGTGACATTGCTGGATTAGTTGAAGCGCTCACGGTTTCCCGGCGAACCGGTTTGGGCGCCGGCGATCCCGGATTGGCCGAGCGCTATAGTTGTGCCCGTCGCGCCGATGCCGCGACCCTTTTTGGCTTGACCCACAGTCTTTATCATTTGGCTCCGCGGGCTACGGGCCTGTTCTCAATGGCGGGCAGACTGTCGAGCTATGTGCCCGCTCTGAACGATTTTCTGATCCAGCAGGCCCAGTCCGGAGGACACCCGGCACCGCGTTTGATGCGGGCTGGGTCGCAAGATCAAATCGCTCAGATCTAAAGGCGACGGGCCTCATCAATTAACATGATCGGAATGCCAGATCGAATGGGATAGGCGAGGCCTGATTTTTCGCTGATCAGCTCCTGACGTTCCGCATCATAGCGGAGCGCGCTGTGGCTTTTCGGGCAGACCAGAAGGTCGAGCAATTTTTCATCAAAGGCGGGCGGTGAGACATCTTCAGGTGTGTTGGACATCGTGTTTCCAGACATCGGCTATTGAACGGTGGTACCGGCATTATTATCGTTACTTTGGCCTCGTGCCAATGCCATTTCCGTGAGCGCCACTAAGATCTCGTTCCGCTCGGCCAGGCTGGTGGCTTCGAGAAGCGCTTGCTTTTCGCGCGGCCCATAAGGGCTGATCATGCACAGCGAATTGACGAGCGTTTCGTTTGACGCCGCATGAACCGACTCCCAGTCGACCGATAAATTTGTCATATCCAAATATCGCGTCAGCACATCAACCAAGGCCGATCGATCAACATCAATCGAACCGGCCTCAGCAACGAGATCATCGGCATAGGGCCGATAGCTCGCGCGAACTTGGCGATAGGGTGTTGTGGTGGGCACTTCTTCTTCCACCCGAAACCGGCACACGCCGGTTAAGGAAATAATCATTCGACCATCTTCCGTTTCGCTAAACGAGCTCACGCGCCCCAAACAGCCAACCGACACGAGCTGATCTTCGTCATCGTCGGAGGGCTGGATCATGCCGATCAAACGCCCACGCCCCAATGCATCGTCCAGCATTTTCAAGTAACGCGGCTCAAAAATATTGAGCGGCAATTGCCCGCGCGGCAAAAGCAACACGCCCGAAAGTGGGAAAACGGGAATGACTTCAGGAAGCTCGTCAATGGAATGTGAAGGCGCTGGCATAATCTGGTTTCCGATCCGTTAAGCGAATAAGAGTGATGAAAGGCGCTTCCGCCCTTCTACAGCGAGGGGATGGTCAAATCCGAGCGCCTGAAAAACAGTGAGCAATTGGGTTCGCGCGGCACCGTCCTGCCATTCTTTATTCTGAGCGACGATGGCGAGCAGCATATCAATGGCTTCTTGCATGCGATTTCCCGATTGATAGGCCAAGGCCAGATCATATTGCGCTTGCAAGTCTTGGGGGTGCTCTGCGAGGCGCGCTTCTAATTCGCTGAAATCACCTTGGGGTTGGGCGGATTGTTCGGCCAAAGTCAACGCCGCCTGAGCCGCTGCTAACGGCTCGCGCTCGCGCTCTAGGGCGGGCACCATATTGAGAATGTCCCGCGCCTGATCGAGTTGCCCTGTATGGATGTAACACAGCGACAGGCCTGCAATGGCTTCTTTATTGGCTGGGTCGGCTTGCAGTAATTGGCCATAGGCCTGGGCGGCTTGCGCATAGTCGCCTTGTGCCATCGCCGCGCTTGCCATTTCCAGCAGCGCTTCCTCGGGGGAAGGCCCGAGCGCGTCGCCAAGATGGCGCTCGACAAATTCTTTCACCTGGCTTTCAGGAAGTGCCCCCATAAAGCCATCAATCGGTCGTCCATTCTTAAACGCAAAAACCGCCGGAATGGATTGTACTTGAAGTTGCTGGGCGACAGCCGGCTCTTCATCAATATTCATTTTCGCGAGACGGACCGCACCATTCGACGCCGCTACGACTTTTTCCAAAATCGGCGTGAGCTGCTTACACGGTCCACACCATGGCGCCCACAAATCCAACAGCACTAACTGCGTCTTTGAGGCCTCAATGACATCCGCCATGAAACTTTGTGTTGTGACATCCACAATATGGGATACTGCTTCATTCATTCCTGTCCCTCATTATTTAAAATCATTTCCCGCATCAGCCTGACGTGCGCGTGCCCGGGCGTATTGCGTATTCCCTTATGCCACACCCACGCAGTTAATGGGTACGCTGAGCTGTCTCATAGTGAGTAAATGGGGTCGAATTTTGAAATGTCCAGCCCCCAATGGGCCGCGCGATCAAACCTCTTGTCAAAATTGGGGCGATGGTGCATAACCGCGTTGATCAATTGATCAATTGATCAATTTATCAATTGATCAGCAGGTCTAAGGAGCGCGGGCGTAGCTCAGGGGTAGAGCACAACCTTGCCAAGGTTGGGGTCGTGAGTTCGAATCTCATCGCCCGCTCCAGTGACAATCATTTTCTTTCCTTTATCTTTTTCTGTCATTTTTTTCGAGCGCCTGTTTCTCATGTGTCATGAAACAAATAAGGGCCGCGGTGGCTCTTTTGGGGTCGCAATAATTAGATAGCGGCCTGCTTGGTGGGGCTTTCTTTGAACAGCCAGCCTAATCCTTTTATGGATGACTTTCTCACGGCTTTGCGCGAGCCCAACACGTCACTGGCTCACGGGGCACTGGCTCACGGGGCACTGGCAAATCGAAAAGCCTAGCGATCCTCCTGAAGCGTTTGTTGACAAGCCGACAGGGCTGCAACCAAACCTGCTTGATCGGTGATCGCGGCCAGCCGCGTTTGATCGTCTGGCGCTAACCCCTCATATTGTTCCAGAATCCACGTCAAACATTTGTGCTGATAGGGAAAGGTATTTTGTTGATAGGGTCGCCCATCGAGGACGCCATCTACGAGTTCGGCCTTACGCATGACGGCCGCCGAGTTGATCTGCAGATAGGGCAGATAAAGTTCTGTCAATTCACGGATCAGATCGAGCAGCGTTTGCGGTAGCCCTCCCGACACATCGATCCACCCCGCCGCGTCATCAACCGCCAGTCCTGACAAATCTTCCAAAATTTCGACCCAGGCATAGATGCGCGGAAATTGACCCGCCACAATTTCTCGAGGCGTGGGGTCGAACTGCGCCAATTGGGTGAGTTGGCCATAGAACGCAAAATCGGCCGAGCTCGGTCGGTGGCCAAACAGATAAGGGGTTGTTTGCAAGTGCGCGTTGAGGAGCGTTAAGAAGCGGATGAAACTGGCTTCAATCGTCTCCTTGGTTAAGGCGTTTGACCCCACATAGCGCAGGCGTTCGATTTGCCGAGACGAAATGGCATGCGACAGCGGTTCAATCTCCGTATCCGAACTGGTTACCATGCTCCATCGCGGCAGCACCGACCCCGCATGATGCGCATCACGCTCATAATGCCAGCGATAATGAAACATCGACTTGGTGAGCCACTCATCGCCATAGTCCTCGAACAGCCAGTTTAAAAAGGCCAGCACGGGATCGGTCGGAACAACACTGCGACCGCTAAACTCTTTTTCGAAACGCCGTAAAATCGGCGAGCTATCGGTCACTGCCTCTTCGTCACCCGCATCATTGGGCAAAAAGAACAGGGGTAAGAGCGGCACTTTCGGCACCGGACGTTGCTTGCCATCCGGGCTAAAGATTTGCCCAATGCTCTGCCACTGAATACGATAGGGGATATTTCGAAACCGCATCAACGCCAGCATTTTGCGCGTATAGGGCGAGCCGGGGGCGCCCACTAATTCGACTGTACTCATCTAATCCTCATTGCGTTGAATTGAGGTTCATCCTAACGGCCGAGAATTAAAAAGCCAGCGGTTCCGACAATAGCAATGAAGACTGTTTCGACCACCAGCAGAATAATCGGCGCGTAGCCGACCGATCGGAGCTGCCGCAGATTGGTCTTCAGGCCCACGGCTGCAATCGCCGTCAATAAGGCTGCCCGTGCCACAAAGGCGCTTGCCTCTTTGACGCCGTCTGGAACGAAACCAAAGCTATTCAGCGTCGCAAGTGCAAAAAAACCCAGCACAAAGGCAGGGACAATCGGCGGATGCGGGCTGTCTGGGTTGGTGGCTTTGAGGTGCCGACGCATCAAGAGTGCGAGCACAATGATCGTGGGCGCCAAAAGGCTCACCCGCACGAGTTTAACAAGTGTCGCCGCTGTGCCCGCGGGCTCGGATATCGAGAAGCCCGCGCCAACCACTTGCGCGACATCGTGGATCGTGGCCCCAATAATTTGCCCAGCGAGCGTTTCCCCAACCTCAAACTGTTGCAGGAGCGCGGGGTATAATATCATCGCGACGGTCGATAGCGCCGTGACACTGACAATCGTAATAAATAATTGCTTTTCAGAATGCTCGGATTTTGGCAGCACTGACGAAATCGCCAATGCGGCGGATGCCCCACAAATCGAAACCGCGCCGGCGGTGAGAATGGAAAAATGTTTATCCAGCCCCAGTGCCCGACCCACAAAAACCCCGATCGCCATGGTTGCGAGCAAGGCAAATACGACGACAAAAACGGCCTGCCATCCCAATGCCGTCACAACATCGACACTGATCCGCGTGCCCAGCAATATAATGCCAAACTTTAAAATTGTGCTCGCAGAAAACTCAATGCCTGGCCGCACCTTGGGATCGGTTTCATAGATAAAGCTGATCACCATGCCAAAGAGTAAGGCCATCATCATGGACGGCGCATTGCTGTGCTCGGCGACAAACTGGGCCGACATGGCAACAAGGAGCGCCAGAGAAAAACCGGGCAAAAGTCGGCTCATCCAAGACTGCGAGTGAGCCATGCCGCGCCGGACATGATCGATCATATCGTGCCCTCAGAGGGCTGTAGGTCGATGACCCGATGGGTCGCCGCCGCCTCTTGAGCCATCATGCCCATGCGCACTGCCTGAATGCCATCTTCCAAACCCACCTCGGGTGTTCCGCCCTGCACAATCATCTGCAAAAACTTTTGGTGTTGGAAAAATGTTGAGCCATGGTGATCGCCGGCATTGATCAATGTGTCGTCTAATTCCACCAGTGTAGTCTGGGGCTTTTTGGGCGATCTTGGATATATGCTCAGTTCAGGTTGAGGCGAGGGCCCAAGTTCCTTGGGCCAAAAACGCTGTGGTCCCGGCATGCGGCAGGCTATTTTTCCTTTCGGCCCGATGGCATGAATTTCTTCATTCCATTTGGACCCGTCGGCGAACATCGAAAGTTCAAGCATCGCCCGCGCGCCATTTGCAAAATCGAAAATGACATAGCCGCCATCCCATATGTCGGGTGTCTTCCCATTATAGGATTCATCTAGATGATTAACGAACTGAGTGGCACTGGCGGCGACGCGTATAGGTTCACTCTTCAAGATGAGCCGCATCAGGTCGAAAAAATGACAACATTTTTCAACAAAGGTTCCACCGGTTTGACTGTTGAACCGGTTCCAGTCTCCAATTTTTTCGAGGAAGGGGAAGCGATGTTCTTGCAAGGTCAACATTTTAATGCCGCCGGTTACACGCTCCGCTTGCTCAATCAAGGCCACGATTGGGGGCATATAGCGATACTCCATCGCCACCCAAATTGGCGCGCCATATTCTTTTTGCAGCTTGGCGACACGCGGCGCGTCCTTCACATCCGTGAAGAGGGGTTTTTCGCACAGAATAGGGATCGTTTTCCTTGCTGCTATTTCTTCGAGCTGTTGAACATGCAGATAGTTTGGGCTCGCAATCACCAGAGCGTCGACATCAGCCTGCTCGAGGAATTCCTCGAGTGATGCATATGTTTTGGCGTTCTCAGCATGCGCCTGTGCAGCCTGAAGCTGCGGCGCAAATGGATCATAAAGGGCGGTGACCTCTGTGTCGTCCAAGAGAGCAATGTTGCGCAGATGTTCAATGCCCATCATTCCGCAACCGATGAGTCCATATTTTAGTGTCATGATGCTTGCCTTTTTCCGAGTCTGTTTGTGTATCGACAGACATTTTGGTTGAACCAGTTTCTTGAGAATTCGACGACCTCGCCCGACTGATCATAGCCAAGGCGTTCGATCAGACCGCAGGGCGTTCCGGGCGATAGATTAAAGGTGTCTGGAGACCAATCGGGTACCTCCGAAACACCGACTTGATCGGTGATCGAAGCGATGACCACTTTGAGCTTTTCTTTATAGTAATAGTAAAGCGAGTCCCGCAGATCATCTTGCAAGATCCAGTCGACAAATCGTCCATCGAGCCATATTTCCTCGAGCACAACGGGCATGCTGTCGAGATAGCGCAACCGGCGTATGCGATGCGCCCGGGTGCCAGGGCCGATAAAGGGAAGAGAACTATCTTTTTGAAGACGCTGAACTTCGAGAATCTCTGCTGTGGGGAAACCGCCGCCGCCGATTAGTTCAAGGCGGAAAAATTCGTAAATGCTTTGAACCTCGGTCTTGGCTTCTACATAATTGCCCGACCCCTGCACGCGACGAAGGAGACCGCGCTCTTCCAAAATCGCCAAAGCTCGGCGAAGTGTGCCGACGGCAACGCCCAAGCTTTCGGCCATTTTTCGTTCTGTTGGAAGACGGCTGCCATCCGGATACCGACCCGCCGCAATCTCTCGAATGAGCATTTCGCTCACCTGAATGGTCTTCGGCAATGCCCGCGTTCGCTCTGGACTCACTTTTCCCCCCAAGAATTGATACAATATTGATATAATATACTTGGAAGTTTTGGCAAGATATGAAATGACATAAACTTCAAATCTAATATGGAGGTAGATATGTCGGTTGTTCCAGTGAAGATGGAAGATTCCGATGCCGTCGAGGTGTCTTGGTTTTCTGCGCTTTGCTCCGATGATTATGAATTTCTAGGAGTGCCCGATGGCGCCTTGCGCTCCAATTGGGATCATTGCCGCGATATTCTGCTCGAAGCGGAGGCTCAGGGTTTTGGAAACATACTCTGCCCATCATCCTACCAAGTGGGACAGGACACATTGACCTTTGTGGCTGGCTGTGCGCCGATTAC
>CBFIIU010000004.1:3475-27957 GCA_965662735.1 Alphaproteobacteria bacterium | reverse complement strand
GCGCTTGATCACATGTTAAAAGGACGCCTGACCCTCAATGTCATCAGCTCGGATTTTCCAGGCGAAGTGGCCGACAGCAGCTATCGATACAAACGGTCGCATGAAGTTGTCGAGATTTTAAAACAGGCATGGACCCAAGATGAGTTCAACTATTCTGGTGAGATTTATAATTTTTCGGGACTGACAACGGCTCCCGCCCGGCCCTATCAAACAGGCGGGCCTCTGCTGTATTTCGGCGGATACTCCCCTGACGCGCTCGAACTTTGCGGACGTCACTGCGATGTTTACTTGATGTGGCCAGAACCCAAAGAGCAAATTGCGGAACGCATGAAAGCGGTTCACGCGGTTGCCGAAAACTATAATCGCGTGATCGATTATGGCCTGCGCGTGCACGTGATTGTTCGCGACACGGAAGCGGAGGCCCGGGAATATGCAGATCATCTGGTTTCAAAGCTCGATGATGAATATGGGCAACTCATTCGAGACCGCGCCCATGATAGCATTAGCCTCGGTGTGGCGCATCAGACGCGCGCGCGGGAACTAGCCGATCAATTTGGCTATGTCGAAGATAATTTATGGACAGGAATTGGCCGCGCCCGATCCGGCTGTGGTGCTGCCCTGGTCGGTTCCACGGATCAGGTTATGTCCAAAATTGAAGAGTATAAAAAAATGGGAATACGAGCCTTTATTCTATCTGGATACCCGCATGTGGACGAGTGCAAGTCGTTCGGCAAACGGATCCTGCCGCAATTAAAAACCTGCTCACTGCCGCACGCTTATGGTCGCGTTCCAGACAGCGTGCCGGATACACCTCTTGGAAATGGGGTGCGGGTATGATGGAGCGTATTGATCTTGCATCGGGCCAGAGCGTGTCGCGCTTGGTGTATGGCATGTGGCGGCTGGGCGATGACACGGATACCTCGCCAGGCCATATCCAGGCCAAAATAGAAGCCTGCCTAGCGCAGGATATCACAACGATGGACCAAGCCGATATCTATGGCGATTATGGCGCCGAGGCGTTGTTGGGTGCTTGCTTTCAGGCAGCCCCTCACTTGCGCGACAAAGTTGAGATCATTACCAAATGCGACATTGTTGCGCCGGTGGGGCGCTATGCATCGGCTCGGGTCAAATATTACGACACAACCCGCGCGCACATCCATGCGTCTGTCGAGACATCGCTCAAGCTCATGAACATTGAGCAAATCGATCTTCTGCTCATTCATCGTCCCGACCCCCTCATGGATCATGTGGAGACAGGTCGAGCGCTGGATGATCTGATCGACAGTGGCAAAGTGGCGGCTGTCGGCGTGTCCAACTTCCGGCCATGGGATTGGTCGCTCCTCCAATCGGCGATGGATAACTTACTTGCCACCAACCAAATTGAACTCAGTGTGGTTGCGCATGAGCCCTTCACCAATGGCGACATTGCCTTTTTGCAAGAGCATGGGGTTCCGCCTATGGCATGGTCGCCGCTTGCCGGTGGGACGCTTTTCAGCAACGCCCATGCGCCGTTGATGGCAAAATTGTCGGAGATCGCCTCGGCCCAAAATGTCGACGCGGCTGCTGTTGCCATTGCATGGCTTTTGCATCATCCGTCTAAGCCGATCCCCGTTATGGGCACCAATAATTTAGAGCGCATTGCCAAATTAGCCGATGCCACAAAAGTAGTGATCGACCGTGAAACCTGGTTCGATATTTATACAGCGGCCCTTGGGCGGGAGGTTGCGTAATGGCCGAGCTTGCTGAACTTCATCACTTTGTGCCCGGGGACAATATCAAAAACTACTGTAATGCGCTGGGACGCTTCGCAACGGGCATTACGGTCATCACCGCCATTGGGCCCGACGGGCCCTCGGCCATCACCGCCAATAGTTTTGCAAGCGTGTCCCTCGACCCGCCGCTGATTTTATGGAGCCCAGACAAAAAATCGCGCCGCCATGATATATTTGTGCAGGCAGAGCATTTTGTTGTGCATGTGTTGTCGGCGCAACAACGTCATATATGTGATGGCTTTGTGAAGTCGGCCAATGCGTTTGATGGTCTGGATATCGCGCTGAATGAATTTGATATTCCGGTCATCCAAAACTGTCTCGCTGAGTTTCATTGCCGACAGTATAAAACCATCGACGCCGGGGATCACACAATTATCCTTGGACAGGTGCTGCGTGCGGGTCATCGCGCGGGTGAAGCGCTCGTCTATGCGAGTGGAGGCTATCGGGAGATCTCTGCGGCACTGTAAGCGTGGGAGACGATTAAACGCACCACACGTATGGCCTGCACAGATCAGCGCGTGTGGTCGGGGAGGAAAGACACATGACCACCGCTCAAATTATTCTGGCGCTGTCCACATGCGTTGTGTTCATGGGTCTCGTGGCGTGGTGGTCCTATCTGCAAACCCGCGGCGAAACTCAAACCAAAGATGGATATTTTCTGGCGGGCCGAAATCTGAGCGGCGTCTTTATCGCAGGTTCACTGTTGCTCACCAATTTGTCGGCCGAACAGCTCATTGGTTTAAACGGGTCGGCTTATGGGTTTAATATGTCGAGCATGGCGTGGGAGGTCACAGCCGCCGCCGCGACGATTGCCATGGCCCTGATTTTTCTACCGCGCTACCTCAAAAGCGCCTTCACCACCTTGCCAGAATTTCTCGAGAGCCGGTTCGACCGAGATGTTCAACGCCTATCGGTCATTTTATTTATGCTCGGCTATGGCTTGGTGACCATCCCTTCGGTTCTGTATTCAGGCTCGATCGCCGTCATTCGCCTGTTCAACATTCCGGAGATGTTTAACGTCACGCCCTTTGAAGCACTGGTGGGGACGGTTTTAACGATCGGGATTGTGGGATCTATTTATGCGGTCTTTGGCGGGCTGAAAGCGGTTGCCGTCTCCGACACGCTAAATGGTATCGGCCTTCTCATTGTCGGGATCACGGCGCCAGTGCTGGGGTTGATAGCGCTGGGGGGTGGCTCTTTTCTAGAAGGGTTGGACCTGATCATGCGCACCAATCCTGAGAAACTAAATGCGATTGGTAGTTCAACAGACCCCATTCCGTTTGGCACTATTTTCACCGGCATGATTTTTGCCAATCTTTTTTATTGGTGTACCAACCAATATGTCATCCAGCGCACGCTGGCGGCGCGCAACTTGGCCGAAGGACAAAAGGGAGTTCTTCTGTCGGGCTTCTTCAAAGTGCTTGTGCCGTTTTTTATGATGATCCCGGGCATTATTGCCTATCACATGTATGGGCCCGAGCTCACCAGTATTGATGAGGCCTATCCTGCATTGATCCGCGATGTTTTCCCAATTTGGATGATGGGCTTCTTTTTGGCGGTCCTGTTCGGCGCTGTCTTTTCCTCGTTCAATTCATTGCTCAATAGTGCGGCCACCATGTTTACACTCGACATCTATGCCCCGATGCGGCGCACTCCCCTAACGGATAGACAAGCCGTTCGAATGGCGATGATTGCGAGTGTGGTGATTGCTCTGTTCTCTTTTTTCGTCGCACCGCTGCTTTGGTTTGCGCCTGAAGGCTTGTGGCAAATTATTCGCATTTTTACGGGGTTCTATAATATTCCGATTGTGGCGATTGTCGTCGTCGGTTTGTTTGCGCGACGTGTCCCCGCGCTGGCACCGAAAATTGTGATCGTCTTTCATGTCATCACCTACGGATTACTCAAATTCGTATTTGACGATGTCGTGACACTGCACTTCTTGCATCTTTACGCCATCTTGTTTGTCATTGAAGTGGCTATCATGCTGGTCGCAGGCAAATTGGCCCCAACACAAGATGCATGGCATGTGCCAGACGTGTCGAAAGTCGATCTCACGCCATGGCGGTTTGCGCGCCCAGCCGCCTTTAGTTTGCTCTCGGCTGTTATTGTCCTCTATCTCATTTTTTCGCCCCTTGGATTTGCCAATGGCTCAATTGGCACAGGGTTTTACACCGCTGTGATTGCGGTGCTCGCGGCAAACTTTTTTGTTTGGGGCCAAAACCTTTTCCGCCGCCCATAGGCACAGTGCCTTCCCCAGAGAGGGAAGGGTCGTGTGTGGGTCACGAACTAAGGGGGGAATGTCTAACGATCGCTCGGCAGAGATGACAAGTCTAGTGTTGAGCTTGATGGTTAGGCTGGCATGGCTTTGGCGACCTGTTTTTGGTCAGCCTCGCTCATCATCAGCCCGAGTTTTGTCCTGCGCATGAGAACATCTTCAGCGGTTTGCGCAAATTCATATTTCATCAGATAGGTCAGCTCGGCTTGATACAAATCATGGCCAAAGCGCGCACCCAGTTCGGCTTCACAGGATGCGCCGCCAATGATCAATGCCAAGCGCGTGCCGTAAAGCCGCGCATAGCGGTGGATCAGCTCAGGCGAGAAGCCAGAATATTGCCGCAGTGCCTGCGCAACAAAATGATCAAAGTCGGCATCCGGAATATCGCCACCGGGTAGGGGCACATCTTTCGTCCAGCTGGCGCCCATATGTGGCAAATCATTTTCCAGCTGTTCGAGAACATGTTCGGCCAAGGTGCGGAAGGTTGTGATTTTCCCGCCAAAGACCGACAAAATTGCCGGTGCCCCATTGCCATCATATTTTAAAACATAGTCGCGGGTCACTTTCGATGCGTCTTCGCTTTGATCATCATAGAGCGGTCGAACACCGGCATAGGTGGAGACGACTTGGTCAGCGGTGATCGCGGTTTTGAAATAGGCGGATGCGCTTTCGCATAGATAGTCGATTTCTTCTTTCGAAATGCGCGTGTCGTCCAAGGTGGATCGATCGGTTGGGATATCGGTGGTTCCGATCAAGGTGCGCGTTCCATCCAAATAGGGAATGGCGAAAAAAATGCGGCCATCAGGGTTTTGGAAAAAATAGCAATGATCCCCCTCATAGACTTTGGGAACAATAATATGAGAGCCTTTTACCAAACGAATAGAGGCTTGATTGGGTGCCTGTTGATCCGCCAAATTGACAATCTGGTCGACCCATGGCCCGGCCGCATTGACGATCGTTTTGGAGCGCACCGTCATCACTTCACCATTGCGCTTGGACAAGGTGATCGTCCAAAAATCTTCACCGCGCTGCAGGCCGACGCACATGGTTCGCGTCAAAATACACGCCCCTCTCTCTGCCGCATCGACGGCATTGAGAACGGATAGGCGCGAGTCGTCGACCCAACAATCTGAATATTCATAACCCTTATCGAATTCCGATTTGAGTGCTTCAAACTTCACCCCATTGCGGGACCGGTTCAGTGACCGCGTGGCCGGCAAAAGTTTCCGGCCTCCTAAACTATCATATAAGAATAAGCCGAGACGGATCATCCAAGCAGGGCGCCCTCCCCGGCCGAGGGGAATGACAAATCGCAAGGGCCAAATAATGTGCGGCGCCGCGCGCAGCAAAACCTCGCGCTCGATGAGCGCCTTGCGAACGAGCGCAAAATCATATTGTTCGAGGTAGCGCAGCCCGCCATGAATGAGCTTGGTGCTGGCTGATGATGTGTGTTGAGCAATATCGTCTTTTTCGCACAAGCCGACGGTGAGCCCTCGGCCCACTGCATCGCGCGCGACCCCAACACCATTTATGCCTCCACCAATGACGAAGACATCAAATATCTGCTCATCCATGTATTACCGCTCCTGTCGAGCTGCCTTGTCGCATAATCACGCCTTGGCGACAATCCTAATGTATCAATAGTGTATCAATTAATACACGAAAGGATATTCTTCTGTCAGTGGTGTTGAACCCGAGCGCAAATTGAGCAATATTTTGTTTCTGTTTCAGTTTTATGATCGTTTTGTGAAGGAGTACAATTTAGACGTGTTGAGTTTTCAGCCCCATGGGATCTAAAATAATTATTAGTTAGATAACAATAAGTTAAACCTCCCGCTCAGGAAGGGCGGATCCCAAAATAAAGTAGAGTCAGAGACTGTGCTCAGATGCTCAGGTTCGAATATTGCAAAATTGATACAACATTCATACATGGATGTGGACAGCTCAACGCTACCGTGTAGTTTACCATCAACCAAAAATTGTTATTCGGAGGAGAAAAGATGACTAATTTATGGAAAATGTCTGTGGCATCGGGTGCGCTCTTGGGCGCCCTCACCTTGCCTGGCTATGCTCAGAATGCTGAGCAAGGCGAGGCCGCTGCAGCGCAAACATATGATCAAATCGTCGTGACGGCGCAAAAACGTGAGCAGAATCTGCAAGATGTGCCGATCGCTGTCAGCGTTCTCGACCAAAGCGTGATCGATAATAGTTTTGCAAGCAATATTGAAGGTTTGCAAACTCTGGTTCCCTCGATCAGCTTCCGCAAAGGGTCAACCTCTGCTAACTCCGCACTCTCCATTCGCGGCATTGGCACGGTTTCCTTCTCGCTGGCCGCTGAGCCCGCCGTCTCAACTGTCGTTGACGGCGTTGTCTTAGGACGTTCGGGTCAAGCCTTTACGGAACTTTATGATATTGAACGCATTGAAGTGTTGCGCGGCCCACAAGGCACGCTATACGGCAAGAATGCCCAAGCCGGCGTTGTTAATATTGTCACGAAAACGCCTGGCGATTCTTTCGAGGCCTCGATTGATCAATCTTATTTCGAGGACAATGAGTGGAAACTGCGCGGCAAAATCGCTGGTCCATTGACCGACGAGCTGAGTGCAAGCCTCGTTTTGAGCCGTTCATCTTTCGATGGAAATATCAAAAATGTTTATAATCTCGAAGACGTCAATGGCTATGACCGCACTGGCATGCGCGGCGTCTTGTTCTTTAATCCGAAAGACAGCGACTTCGACGTTAAGTTTATCTACGAAAAAACTGATGCCGACGATAATTGCTGTGCCGATCTGGAAGTGCTTCCAAGTGGACGTAACCCTGCTTCGCTTGCTGCACCCAACTCAAATGGTATCGTCAATGGTGTTGCTGACCTCGATCTGGATCAGCGCTTGGTCGATCATGATCTGACCACCCAGTCCATTGACTCGAATGAAGCATTTTCTGTTGAATTTAACGGAACGGCTTTCGGCGGCCTTGGGTTTACATCGATCACCGCCTATCGTGATTGGGAAAACACAGAAATTCGCGAAGGCGATTTCACCTCAATTGGCGGAACTTCTGATCAAGCCGTGGATTTTGCGGATGTGCCGTTCAAGCTTCATGACATTGGTACACGTAACTGGCAACAAGTGTCTCAAGAATTCCGCTTATCATCGCCCGATAATGATAGCCCCTTATTCTGGCAAGTTGGCGTTTACATGTTAAACCTCGATGTGAAGGCGGACTTCACCCGAGAGGCCAGCTGTCAGAACAATAGTGGTCAGAACCAAGCCATTTTGGACGCGGACGCAACTCTTAGCTGTAATGCAAACGACCTTGTTTCTGCGACCGGTTACTTCGACAATAATTTCCGTAACTATGCATTGTTTGGTCAAGCTGAATATGACGTCAATAATTGGCTGACGGCCATCATTGGCGGTCGTTACACAACAGACGACATTGAATTTAATTTTGTTCGCCGCAATAATGACCCAGCTGGACGCCAAGGTGTTGGGGTACGCCCAGCCGCGCCCAATAGCCAGTTCGGCCAAGCATCGGGTGGCTTTGATAACCGCTTCACGGGTGAAACGGATAATGACAATTTCTCGATCAAAGCAGGGGTGCGCAGCGATCTAGCCGCCTTCTATAATTCGGATGCAAATCTCGGGAGCGTCTATTTCACTTATGCGGAAGGCTATAAAGGCCCAGGCTTTAACACCTTCTACAATATGGGCACCAATGACACATTGCCCATTGGCGCTGAAGAATCTGAATCCTATGAAGTTGGATACAAATATAATAGCGGTAACCTGCTGTTCAACGCCGCTTTATACTCAGCTGAAATTGATGGTTTCCAAGCCAATAATTTCGACAACTCAACTGGCGTCACCATCACCCGCTTGACCAATGCCGGCACGGTTGAAACTGAAGGTGTTGAGGTTGATTTGAGCTGGTTCCCAATGGACACGCTGACCTTGACCGCATCAGCTGCTTATAATGATGCAACGATTAAGGCGTTTAATTGCCCGGTTGGTGAAAGCTGCACGACACGCTCGGGGCTTGACCTGTTCTTCTCACCCGATTTCAACTACTCTCTTGGTTGGGAGTATGAACAGCCTCTCGCAGGTGGTAATGCGCTGATCTTCAGCGGTTCCTACTCGCATGTTGACGAGCAAAACTCGCTCTTGCCGAACAATAACGGGACGTTTAGTGCGAATAGCCTGCTTCCCGATTACGACATGGTCGATGCCAGCATTGGCATGAGCTTCGGCAATGGTGCTTACCGCATCGCGCTGGTTGGCAAAAACCTCCTCGACGAGAGCTTTGTCACAACTTACTCTGGTGACGGCTTCCGTTACCAAATCCCACGCGAAGCCGACCGTTATTTCGGCATCAGCCTTCGGGCGAATTTTGAGTAGACCTCAAAAAGCGACCTCAAAATTAAGCCGGGACTGAAAAGTCCCGGCTTTTTTTTGGCCCTCATTCTATGCTGGCCTCCGTATTAAATATTAAGGCCCATATCACACGGATGTCATAATATAGATGTCATAGAGATAGCGATATTATAGAGCGCCTATTGATCAGATCAGTTATCTGGAGAAGTCCTATGCCCCATTTTATCTCTCGATTAATTAAGCTTAAGCTGTTCAGAAACAGTGCCCTTGGCTTTGTCGTGATCCTCCTCCCGGCCGTGGTGTTTTTATCTGCCTTTAACATCTGGCCGTTCGGGAATACGCAGTCGGCAGGACCGGCCCATAATGTCATCTTATTTATCGGCGATGGGATGGGTGTTTCAACTGTAACCGCTGCCCGCATTTATGACGGCCAAAGCCGCGGCGGCCTGGGCGAAGAGAATGTACTGTCCTTCGAAACCTTCCCGCAAACTGCTTTGGTCAAAACCTATAATACCAACCTGCAAGTTCCCGACAGCGCTGGCACCGCCACCGCAATGAATACGGGTATCAAAACCCGAGCAGGCGTGATTAACATTGATCCCAAAGTGCATCGCAATGATTGCGCTGAGGCTCAAGAAAGCGCACTGCCATTGCTCAGCACCCAAGTGTTGGCCGATGGCAAGGCGGTCGGCTTTGTCTCCACGACACGGCTAACCCATGCAACGCCAGCAGCGGTCTATGCGCATTCAGCCGATCGCGATTGGGAAGACGATCGTGACATGCCGATGGAAGCGCGCACCCAAGGCTGCCAGGATATTGCAACGCAAATGATGGGTTTTCCGTTCACCGTCGCGCTGGGTGGGGGTGCTCAAAAATTCAGAGGCGTCGAGCACCGTGGGCGTCGGCTGACACCATCTGAAGACCTGGTCGCTGAATGGCAAGCCAAAAGCGGAGGGACTTTCGTGTCGACAGCAAGTGAGCTCTCAACACTGAGCATTGCACGACAACCCGTTCTTGGATTATTTGCGCCCAGCCATATGACCTATATGCTCAACCGAGAGAAAGACACCACAGAGCCCACGCTTACAGAAATGACGCGTGCGGCGATCAGCGTCGCTGAAAAAAATCCCAAAGGGTATTTCCTCATGATTGAAGGGGGGCGCATTGATCACGGTCATCATGCGGGCCGCCCGGCCCTCGCGCTTTCAGAGACGCAAGAATTCGCACAGGCCGTGCAAGCGGCGCTCGATATGGTGGATCTGTCCGACACACTGATCTTGGTGACTGCCGATCACAGCCATGTGTTTACAATGGCGGGCTATCCCGCCCGGGGGAACCCGATCTTAGGTTTGGTAAAGGGCGTCGACGATCGCGGGGAGCCGAAACAGGAACCAACTTTGGCTGCGGATGGTCAGCCTTATACAACACTAGGCTATCAAAACGGACCGGGTGCGATCCCCTCATTTCCCCGCCCCGCGCCGATGGACGACCCGAACGGCGTGTTTCAAGCTCTGATCCCTACCGGCAATTATTTTACTCTCTACGGGATAAGCGAAACCCATGGTGGGGAAGATGTCGCGCTCTATGCGATCGGCCCAGGGGCTGAGGCCGTGCATGGGGTGATCGAGCAAAATAAAATCTATGACATAATGCATGATGCCATGGGGCTGGCCGACTAGCCTTCCCCGATCCTCTCTTGCCGTCGCCACCCTATCCTGACTAGACTGCAAAAGGTAACAACCCCACAGGGATCGGCGATGCAAGTAACTGTCAATGCGTATCTCGGCGCGCCTCTTACTGAGGCGCCTCCAGCGATCCTCGATTTATGTCGTCAGCTCGTGGATCGATCTGCTGAGTTCGAACAACAACGCTATGTGAGTGCCGATTACGCGCGGCATATGGCGCGCGAAAATTTGTTTCGAATGTTTGTTCCTAAAAGTTTGGGCGGGCCGGAGATGAGCCTGCCGATGGGGCTGAGCTGTCTCGAGACACTGGGGCAATATGATGGCGCGATTGCCTGGATCAGTATGATCGGGACAACCTCAGCACTTGCCGCGAGTTATCTGCCGCCGAATCTGGCCCGCACTATTTTTGCGGGCACCGGCGAGGCCGATGGGGCCATTTATGGGGGCATTTTTGCACCCAATGGGCGCGCCCATCCTTGCGCATCGGGCGATGGCTTTCGCCTGTCGGGGCGCTGGTCCTGGGCGTCGGGGTCGGCCAATGCCGATTGGATGATTTTGGGCGGCCTCTTGGGGGCCCGTCCAGACACGCCGGCTGGTGAGCGCGTGTTTCGGTTTTTTGCCGTTCCGCGCGCTGACATTATACTACACGATACGTGGCACGCCCTTGGTTTGCGCGCCACCTCATCGGGCGATATCTCGGTTGAGGATGCGTTGATCCCCACGTCTCATTGCTTTGATTTGCTCGCCGACGCGCCCCAAACACCGTCGGCCATAACCCATTTGCCCTATTTCGGCGTCCTGGCGCTGGGTATTGGGGGCTGTGCTTTGGGAAATGCCCTTGGCGCCGCCCGCGCCTTTGAGACCCTCGTGCGTGAGGGGTCGATGGCAGGCCAAAGCCGCATCCAGTCGGCTTATGGGGAATTGCTCGGCGCGTTTCTGGCGGCCCGTGCCTTTTATTGGCGCAGTGTCGAGACGATTTGGCAAAAGGTTGCTCCTCCAGATGAGCGGCAAGATCAGCCGCATGATCAGATTGTGGCCGGCAATGAAGCAAAAATTTCGCCAGAGGATCGCGCCATTGTGCGCTTGGCCGCGACGCAGGCCGTGCGTGTGTCGCTCGAGACCATTCGCGGCATTCACGATTTGGTGGGCGGGCGCGCTGTGTATGAGACGTTTCCGTTCCAAAAACACCTGCGCGATGCCGAAACAATGAGCCAACATATGATGACCGCCTTACCCTCTTACACGCTCGCCGGTCGGGTGTGGCTGGGGGGCTATACGCCTGATCTTCAATTATAGGCTCGCTTGGGTTCCAAAATGTCGCAGGCGCCTGTCCGACGAGTGCAAGGCTAGGCAAATGCGGCTTCACAGACTATTCTTGAGCCAGGTGAGCCGACACTGCATGTCGCGAAGAGGAGATGTCAAATGCTTGTAGAACATGAAACCCCCTGGATGACCGAAGATTTGTCGATCTTTAAAGACGCTGTCCAGAAATTTTATACGCGTGAATTCGCTCCTCAGAGCGATAAATGGACGAAGCAAGGTTATGTCGATCGGGACGCATGGCACACAGCCGGGCAAGCGGGCTTGCTGTGCGCGTCCATTCCAGAGGAATTTGGGGGTGCCGGCGGCACCTACGCCCATGAAGCCATTCTGGCTGAAGAGATGGAGCGTTGCTCAGTTGTTGGTTTTGGCAATGTCGTGCATTCGGCAATTTGTGCGCATTATTTCTTGGCCTATGGCACAGAAGAGCAGAAACAAAAATATCTGCCGAAAATGGCTTCAGGCGATTTGGTCTGCGCGATTGCGATGACCGAGCCTGGAACTGGTTCCGATTTACAAGCCGTCAAAACAACCGCCAAAAAAGACGGCAATCAATATGTGCTGAATGGTTCGAAAACCTTCATCTCGAATGGCCAAACGGCCGACTTGATTTTGGTGGTCTGTAAAACCGATCCGAGCCAAGGCTCCAAAGGTATTTCTCTGATGATCGTTGAGACGGCCGAGGCCGATGGGTTTCGTCGGGGGCGTAACCTCGACAAAATGGGCCAACATGCCGCCGACACCTCCGAATTGTTTTTTGACGATGTCAAAATTCCCATGAGTAATCTCTTAGGGGGCGAAGAAGGCCGTGGCTTTTATCAGTTGATGCAACAATTGCCGCAAGAGCGTTTGATTATCGCCAATCAGGGCGTGGCCGCGATGGAGCGCGCCATCGAACTGACCCTCGATTACACCCGCCAGCGGACGACCTTCGGCACGGCAATCTTTGATTATCAAAACACGCAATTCAAGCTTGCGGAATGTAAGGCTCATTGGATGGCCGCCCGGGCTTTGGTGGATCAGTTAACGGTTCAATTGCTGAAAGGCAAATTGGACGCGGCTTCAGCGTCAGCGGCTAAATTTTGGGTGACCGAACGCCAATGTGAAGTGATCGATACCTGCCTGCAATTTTTTGGTGGCTATGGGTATATGGATGAATATCCGATCAGCCGTCTTTATACGGATGCCCGTGTGCAACGTATTTATGGTGGGTCGAATGAAATCATGCGGATGTTGGTCGCCCGCGCACTGTAAGCGACCCCACAGATGGTTTAATAAAGGGCGATCTTCGGGTCGCCCTTTTTTTCTTGGGCTGCCGCCTAATGTCGGAAGTGGCGCATTCCGGTAAAGACCATTGCAAGGCCTGCATCATCGGCGGCTGCAATTACCTCATCGTCACGCATACTTCCGCCAGGCTGAATGATGGCGGTCGCCCCAGCCTCGGCCGCACTCAATAGCCCGTCGGCAAAGGGGAAGAAGGCATCTGACGCGACCACCGAGCCTATCGCTAAATTTGTATCAAGGCCTGCCGCTTCGGTTGCATCTTCGGCTTTGCGTGCGGCAATGCGGCTGCTATCGAGCCGGCTCATTTGGCCAGCCCCAATTCCCACCGTTGCCCCATTTTTTGCATAGACAATGGCGTTTGATTTGACGTGTTTGGCCACGCGGAAGGCAAATATCAAATCGGCCATTTCTTCGGCACTCGGAGCGCGTCTCGTTACAATTTGTAGTTTACTCGGGTCAATGCGCCCAATGTCTCGGTTTTGTACAAGATAGCCTCCGGCTACGTTGCGGATCGACAAACCAGGGGCGGAGGGATCGGGCAATCCTCCGCTCACCAAAAGACGCAGATTTTTCTTCTTTGCGACAATGGCGCGGGCTTCCTCAGTGGCGGCGGGCGCGATAATCACTTCGGTGAAAATTTGTGTAATCCGATCGGCTGTCTCGGCATCGAGCGCGCGATTGAGAGCGATGATGCCGCCAAAGGCACTCACCGGGTCGCACCGCAAAGCAAGCTCAAAAGCGGTGGTCAGATCCTGGGCGGTGGCCACCCCACACGGGTTGGCATGCTTGATAATCGCGCAGGCCGCGCGTTCCTCGGGGTTGAATTCAGCGACCAATTCAAAGGCCGCATCGGTGTCATTAATATTATTGTAGGAAAGTTCTTTGCCCTGAAGTTGCGCTGCCGTCGCGACGCCAAACCGCGTTTCACCTGAAACATAAAATCCGGCAGATTGATGTGGGTTCTCGCCGTAGCGCAAGCTTTGTTGCAGCCGCCCCCCGACCGCGCGATAGGTTGGCATGCTCACATCCAGCGCCTCGGCCATCCAGTTTGAAATGGCCGCATCATAGGCCGCGGTGCGAGCATAAGCCTTTTGCGCGAGCGCGCGCCGCGTGTCCAATTGGGTCGCCCCGCTTTGTTCGTCCATTTCAGCCAAGACGCGCGCATAATCCGCCGCATCGACCACCACGGTCACATCGGCATGGTTTTTTGCAGCCGCGCGTATCATTGCGGGCCCCCCTATATCAATGTTCTCGATGCAGGTGTCATAGTCGGCGCCCGCCGCCCGCACGGTTTCGAAGGGGTAGAGGTTCACCACCAACAGATCAATGGCTTGGATATGGTGCTCGTGCATGGCCGCTTGATGTTCGGCATTGTTGCGAATGGCCAAAAGGCCACCATGGACGCCGGGGTGTAAGGTTTTGACACGTCCATCCATCATCTCTGGAAATCCTGTGAGGCTTGCCACATCGCTAACCTCGAGCCCGGCCTCGCGTAACAGACGATGCGTTCCCCCCGTTGAGATTAATTCAACGCCCCGTTCGGCGAGGGCTGTCGCGAACTCAACAATTCCTTCTTTGTCCGATACAGAAATTAGGGCACGGTGAATGCTCTTCGTCATAACAATCCTCATAAAGGCCTTTGGCTTGCGAAAGACCGATGTTCAACTAGACGCCCGATCGTACCGGGCTGTGACAGGGCAAGCGTGACAGGTGCTTGTCGTGTGATGGCCGCTCGGGCTCTTCCGCCACACATGGAAGGGCTTTCATGCCATATTTATCGCCGTCGACGCAACTGCCCAGCGAATTTCAATGCCCACCGCATGCCGACCTCATCGCCCACTTGGCCGGCCAGCACGATTTGTTGGGTTTTTTCCGGATAGCCCGTTGGGCCCATATAGATGCTGGGCTCCAAATGAAGCGAGCTGCCGCTCGGCCCCTTGGCCCGAAATTGCCAGCCCCGCCCGGAGCGGGTGATCAATAAGCAGGCCATGCCTCCGGCTTGTAAACTGGCTGTGATGTCGGGGTGAAGATGAAAGCGCACAACATAGTCGCTTTGCTGTCGCGGCATGGCCGCCGGTACAGCCACAAAACGATCTTGGCCCCGAAAATCCAGCCCATCAGCGGACAGATACAGGCGCTTCAATGCGGTATAGCCATGGCTTTGCACAAAATAATTATGGTGCCCATCTAACCACATGCCATTATGACTGTCGGTGCGCCGTGTCGTGACATCGAATTCAGGCGCGATTAGTCGCGGGCCTAAAGTTTTGCCGGCAATCCCTTCCGTTAAAAACGGGTCATGCACATCGCGGGTAAAATGGGCTGTTGTGTGACCACCAATTCCGCGCGTGGCTAAATTCCATTGTTCCCCGAGAAGCCGGCAGGTCCCGCAATTCACAAAAATCCGATCTTCGCCATGTGAAAATTCGAAGGCGAGGGGACTGAGATGGGCTTCGCGAGCGAAGGGGCCTTTTGGAATTGAGCCGCTATCCACCAGAATGGTAGATTTTCCACCAATAAGCCTTTGATAGCCTGTGCGCTGTGCAAACTTAAACTCGACCTTGGTTTTGCCGCTTGGGCGATGCGCCGCGACCTCGGCAGCACTGCGCATGGTGCCCCCGTGAAACTGCGCCAAAGCGCCATCACTGAGGGTTAAGAACATCAGCATATTTTCCATGCGCGGCACAAGTTCCTCAAGAAAACTTGGTGGGCTGATGTCGCGCTCGCGCAGGCCGATCATGAGGGCTTGGGTATCTGCCAGAAGATTGAACAGCGTTTCAGGGGCACGATCCGTCGGCCCTCCATCGGGCAAAACCTGCCGACGAAACTCTTTGCCAACTGCGTCCATGGCGGGGCGCAACATATCGATGCAATTGGCCAGCCATAAAGCGGTCAGGGCTTGGCCGAGCGCCGCCTCGAGCCGCGGCTTTCCCTCATCCGCACTATCCGATAATTGCGCGAGCAAGCGGGCATCGCGTTGGGCATGGAACAAAATTAAATTGCGGTCGACGATGGAAATTTGGTCGCGCGCAGCTCCGACAAATAAACTCCACCGCATCAGGCGTCGTGCGATGATTTCGGGCGCTCGCGCGCTGGACTGCCGATCAAGCCGCGCATGACAGAAATGCAAAATAGATCGGCTGATGAAGCCAATGGCCTCGGGCTTTCGGGTCGCCAATAAATCGCACAGCCAGTCGAAGCTATAGGCTGAGCGCGCCCAAGTATCGCTCGGCGGTTTCACGGTGAATAAGTGTGGAGGTAATGCCTCCATTTCAATCCGTCCCCCGCCAATGCTCAGATCACCCGCGAGCAGGGCCTCGCCCAAAGCGCGGTTCCCTATCCGCAAATGGGATGGGTAGCAAAAGAGCATGTCGCTGGCATTATCTGCCCGAGCAGCCAACGACCATCGGGCTCGGAAACTTGTGAAAGATGCGCGTCCCCGACGAAATAAGGTTCGGGTCGTGTCAACGAACAGACCGGCTTGATCTGCTTTGATCATCGGGCTAGGCCCCGCGAAGACGCGCGATTTGGTCGGCGTAGGTCGCCGGCCCGCCTTTGAAGACAGCTGTGCCCGCCACTAACATATTTGCGCCTGCCTCAATCACAGCGGGTGCCGTTTCGGGGGTGATGCCGCCATCGACTTCAAGATCAATCGACCGACCCGACGCGTCGATCATCTGCCGCAGGGTTCGAATTTTTTCGATTTGACTGTTGATAAATTTCTGTCCGCCAAAGCCTGGGTTCACAGACATCACCAAAATGAGATCAACCTCGTCGAGCAAAGGCTCAATCAGGCTGACCGGTGTTCCTGGATTAAGCGAGAGCCCCGCTTTCGCGCCGGCAGCGTGAATAGTTTGAATGGTTCGGTGCGGGTGTGGCCCCGCTTCGGGGTGAAACGTAATAATATCGGCGCCGGCTTTGGCGAAAGCTTCGATAAAGAGGTCAACCGGCGCAATCATCAAATGCACATCGAGCGGGCGGCTGGCATGGGGCTTTATGGCGGCAACGACATCGGGCCCGATGGTAATATTGGGAACAAAATGGCCATCCATCACATCAACATGCACATAGTCACAGCCCGCTTCACAAATAGCGGCAACCTCTTCACCGAGCTTTGCAAAATCGGCCGCGAGGATTGATGGAGAAATCTTGATGTCTGACATGCATGAAGATTTACGCCAGTTCGTTGGTTTGTGCAATCGCGTCGCGAAAGATCAAAACGCCGCCAGTGGCCTGGACGCGGGGGCAGGAAACCTGGCCATGCTGGCGGCGGTTCGGTGAGCGCGGCCGCTAGGCGGGCTTTAGGAAAGGTGTTAGGACAGCCTTTGCCAGCGGGCAATGAAAAATCCGTCGACGCCGCCGCTGAGCATATCTGGTCGAATGCGCATCGTTCCATCCTCTAATATTGCTGCAGCCAGCGCCGCTGGGAGCTCGTGCGGCGTATAGGGCAGAAGCCGTGCCGTTTCTTGGCGCGCCGAGAAGGCTTGGGCTTGCTGTTCGCCTTCTTCCACCTCAAGCGAGCAGACACAATAGATCAGTTCGCCGCCAATGGCGGTGAGGGAATAGGCGCGATCGAGTAATTCCCGCTGAAGATGTGCGCGCGCTTCAATGTCGCGTGGATGCCGATGCAGGGCGATGTCGGGATGGCGCCGCAAGGTGCCTGTGGCCGAGCAGGGTGCATCGAGCAAGACCCGCGACCATTGCTGGTTTGGCGCCCAATCCATCACATCGGCCTGAATGATCGATGCAGTTTGCTGGCAACGTTCGAGATTGGCCCGCAGGCGCGCGAGCCGGTTGGCTGAAATATCAAGGGCCGTCACTGCATGACCGGTAGATGCTAGCTGCAATGTTTTTCCGCCCGGGGCGGCACATAAATCAAGGGCCTCGCCCGGCGATGAAAAACCGCGCGCTGCCATTTGAGCTGCAAAATCTTGAACCCACCAAATGCCTTGCTCATATTCGGGTAACAGTTCCACCCGTCCCGCATCGGGCAATCGGATGGTCTGCGGCCCCAGCCGTTGCGCGCTCAGATCTGCGCCATATGTTGCGTGCCAGCGATCGGCCATGTCTTCACGGGCAAAGCACAAATCCAGAGGCGGCCGCTCGCTAATGCATTTTGCCATAGCTGAGGTGATGTCGGCGCCATAGGTTGATTGCCATCGTTCTTGCAGCCAATCCGGCAAATTCTGCGCGGGATCGGTTTCGGGCCTCTCGCGTTGGATACGTCGAAGCACCGCATGAATGAGGCCCCGATAGGCTTGTTCGGCGCGCCCACAGGCATTAACGGTTTCGTTCACGGCGGCGTGATCGGCCATGTCGAGGAAACATAATTGCGCCAATCCCACTTGCAATAAGGCCCGCGCCAAATGCGGTCGTGCCGGAATGGGCTTGCTGAGCGCGTGGTTCATGAGGGCCTGAATTTCGCCCCGATGACGCAGGCAGGTGAGCACAATAGAGCGGGCTTGCGCATGGTCGCGCGGTTCGAGCTTGCGCAGATGATCGGTTGCCTCATCCAATGTTTTGCCCTGCTCGATGGCCGTCAGCATGGCGGCGGCCTGTCGTCGCAAATTCAGCGCCGCCGATGGGCGCCGAGCAGCTTTAGATCGATCCGGTTTTTGTTTGTTATTCATGGCCGGATGGTAGCGCGATTTGCCGCTGCCCACTATAAGGGGATTGCGATAAGATACTTGGCAAATTGCGGTGGCCGCCCCATATTACCCCTATGAACGCGACAACAGCAGACCAACGCCGCCGTGAGGCTGCGCGACGCGCGCTTGAAGAAGCCAAACAGCGGCGCGAGCATCTTCCCGCACAAATTCGCCCATCGGAGCAAGGGGGCCGCGATGGACCCGAGCCCACACGCTATGGGGATTGGGAAAAAGAGGGCATTATTTGCGACTTTTAACCCGCGCGCCTAACCCCGATTTTGACGATTATCGATCAAATCCGTGACCACTGCGGGGTCAGCCAAGGTTGACGTGTCCCCGAGATTAGAAAAATCATCTTCGGCGATTTTGCGCAAGATGCGGCGCATAATTTTGCCCGAGCGGGTTTTCGGTAAACCGGGGGCGAATTGCAGCAGATCGGGTGTTGCGATGGGGCCAATTTCCTTGCGCACCCATTTAACCAATTCCTCTCGCAAATACCCGCTATCAGCCTCGCCGGCATTTAAAGTGACGTAGCAATAAATTCCTTGCCCTTTAATATCATGCGGGTAGCCGACAACGGCGGCCTCGGCGACTTTAGGATGTGCGACCAAAGCGCTTTCCACCTCGGCGGTGCCCAAGCGGTGCCCTGAAACATTCAACACATCATCGACCCGCCCGGTGATCCAATAATACCCATCTTCATCGCGCCGGCAGCCATCACCGGTAAAATAATAGCCAGGATATTGAATGAAATAGGTGTCGATGAAGCGTTGATGGTCTCCATAGACTGTGCGCATTTGGCCTGGCCAGCTATCGGCAATACATAAATTTCCCGATGTGGCCCCATCGAGGAGTTTGCCTTCTGTGTCCACCAGCACAGGCGCGATGCCAAAAAAGGGCCGCGTTGCCGAGCCCGGTTTAAGGGGTGTGGCTCCAGGAAGTGGCGTAATCAAGATGCCGCCCGTTTCGGTCTGCCACCAAGTGTCGACAATGGGGCATCGCTCTTCGCCCACCACCCGATGATACCACAGCCAAGCCTCCGGATTAATCGGCTCGCCCACTGAGCCCAGCAAACGTAATGAGCTGCGCCGACTCGCCTTCACCGGCTGTTCACCTTCGCGCATTAAGGCGCGGAGGGCGGTGGGCGCTGTGTAAAAAATATTGACCTGATGTTTGTCACACACCTGCCAGAACCGTCCGCTATCGGGGTAATTGGGCACGCCCTCAAACATTAAAGTTGTGGCGCCATTCGCAAGCGGCCCATACACAATGTAAGAATGCCCTGTGACCCAGCCCACATCGGCCGTGCACCAATACACTTCTCCATCATGATAATCGAACACATATTGATGGGTCATTGATGCATAGACCATATAACCGCCTGTCGTATGCAAGACCCCTTTCGGCTTCCCTGTCGAGCCGGACGTGTACAGAATAAAAAGCGGGTCCTCGGCGTTCATTTCTTCGGCAGCACAGTTGGCATCCATTCGGGCGGTAAGTTCGTGATACCAGACATCGCGATCAGGCTGCATCGTGACCGCGCCCCCTGTCCGTTTGACGACAAGTACACTGTGGACATCTGGGCATTGGGCTAAGGCGGCATCCGTATTGGCTTTCAGGGGAATGGCTTTGCCGCCGCGCACCCCTTCATCCGCTGTGATGACACAAGTGCTGTCGCAATCCAAAATACGGCCAGCCAAAGCATCGGGCGAGAAGCCTCCAAACACAACCGAGTGCACGGCTCCAATTCGCGCACAGGCGAGCATGGCGTAACAGGCTTCGGGGATCATCGGCATATAAATGGTCACCCGATCCCCTTTTTTGACGCCGCGCGCCTTTAACGCATTTGCCAGCCGGCACACCGCCTCATGTAACTGCCGATAGGTGATGTGGGCATCTTGATCCGGCTCATCGCCCTCCCAAATAATTGCTGTTTGGTCGCCGCGCGTCTCCAGATGACGGTCGACACAATTTACGCAGGCATTCAGCGATCCGTCCTCATACCATTTGATGCTGACATGGTCTTTCCCATATTGGGTATTTTTAACCTTGGTAAACGGGCGCATCCAATCGATCCGCTGCCCGTGGGTGCGCCAAAACGCATCAGGGTCTGAAATACTCTCCGCATACAGGGCCTCATATTGCGCTGCATTTATGAGAGCAGATTGGGCTGCATTTTTACTTACGGGAATGATGACATCATCAGTCATGGCTTGTCTCCTATTGGGGCCTGATCGTGCACAGGTCTTACGGTCAGTGGATTAAATCAACAACCTTCGCCGACCATGCAAGTGTGTTTTTCATTGATCTTATAAGATCATAGCTCTCGCGAGATCAAAAGTATTTTCTTGAGTGGCAGGCTCGGGCCTTGGCTGATTTTAGTCGGGCCAGGCATCACGATAGCTAGGATCATCCGTGTCCACATAAATTGTATTATCGCGCACCAGGATCGCGACTGGCTTGAGCGATTGGTTCTCGCAGGGGCCAAAACTACACCGGCCCGAAAATTCAAAAAGGGCGCCATGGGCAGAACACACAAGATGCGTGCGCGATTGATTGAGTAGGCGGTCGGGAAAGGTTTCAAGGGGCGGTCCCAAATGCGGGCATGCATTGGCAAAGCTCGCGATCATCGCTCCGCGCCGCCATAGAATAAGGCTGCGCATGGGATCGGTCTTGTCTGGGGCGATACTGCGCGCAGAGCCGTCCTCAATATCATCGAGTCTACACAGCGGAAGGATGGGCATTAGGGCCGTGTCAAATCAGGATCGAGGCCCGCCATCTCACAAACGATCCGCCATTCCGTTTCAGTGACCGGCTGAACCGAGAGGCGTGAGTTATTGACCAGCACCATATTTTCCAAAGGCGCATGGGCTTTGATGGTTTCCAAAGTGACAGGCCGAGGCGCCGTTTCGAGCGCACGAATATCAACCATGCCAAACCGTCCCTTCGGGTCGGTATGATCGGGGTAATGTTCTTTGATGACGATAACACTGCCGACAATGCGTTTTTCATTCACCGAGTGATAGAAAAATCCCCGGTCTCCTTTTTTCATGGTCTTCATGTTTTTATTTGCCAAAAAATTGCGCACACCATCCCAGTGCTCGCCTTTGGCGCCGCGCGCACATTGATCGTCCCATGACCATGTGTTGGGTTCAGACTTAAACAACCAAAATGCCATCACGCTCCTCGCCATTCCTTCGCTAGAAGTTTAGGCGGCCTCACAGCATCGATCAAGGTGGTTGGTCTTATCTTTGAGAAGCGCCCGCCCCTTCTGGCGTTGGATCATGCAACATCTCTGTGACAACGCCCCAGGGGTGAATTTCACATGATGAGAATACACCGCTTTGATAGAGCGGGTCGTGGTGAAAAATCTCCTCAGCCGCCTCGCGATTAGCGGCGCGAATGACGATCAGACATCCAATTTTTGTTTGATGGTCTTCATCATAAAAGGGCCCTGCCAATTGCAAGGCATGGTGGCGGCGCCAATATGAAAGATGTTTTGCTTTTTGCGCGCGATAGGCGTGAGCCTGATCCCGATCGCCGAAACAAATCGCACAATACAACATACGATACTCCCTTTTACACTTACTCTGGTTACACTTGCGCTGGTTACACTTGCTCTCACTCAATACAGCACGTGTTTCTAAGGAGGCGTGTCGGGAACGGCCAGTATGTTAATTTCTATTTTTGTTTTTCGATTTCATGCGTGAACGGGCGGTGCAGGAGCTGATGAATGGTCGCGTCCACATCATGATTGTGATTGAGAATGCGATGGACGGCCGAGCAAATGGGTAAATCCAATTGGTGCTTCTCGGCCAAGCGGTTCACGGCTTCGGCGCTCATGGCGCCTTCGCTCACCGATCGGCGACTGCCCAGCACATTGGCGGCTTTTTGACCCTCACCCAGCGCGAGGCCCAAGGAAAAATTGCGCGAGGTGGCGCTGCCCGCTGTTAGAATAAGATCGCCCAAGCCAGATAAGCCGCCCAGTGTTTCCATGCGCGCGCCCATCGCCATGCCGAGGCGGGTCATCTCGGCAAAGCCTCGGGTAGTTGTGGCCGCGCGAGCGCTTTGTCCTAATTGCTTTCCTTCGACAATGCCGCAGGCAATGGCGATCACGTTTTTGAGCGCGCCGCCAATTTCGGTTCCGATAATATCGTCCGTCCAATAGGGGCGAAAATGCGAGCTTCCCAAGGCGTCCGCCAAGGCCATGCCGATGGCCTCTTGAGCGGTGGCCAAGGTCACGGCGGTCGGGTCCCCACGCGCCACCTCGCTGGCAAAGCTCGGACCCGACAGAACGGCGATTTGCTCGATAGAAAAATAATCCGCGGCCACCTCACTCATCAAACTGAGCGAAGTTTGTTCAATGCCCTTCGAACACAAAATAAGGGGCGTTTGAGGCTGGATAAGGGGCGCCAATTCGGCCATCATAGGTCGAGCAAATTGCGCGGGTACAACCATCATCACAGCGTCGCATGCGCTCAGATCCGCCATGTTTTGGGTTGCTCGGATCTGTGTCGGTAACGCAACACCGGGCAGAAAATCGATATTTTCATGCCGTGCATTGATCTGATCCACCGTCTCAGCCTCGCGCGCCCATAAGACCACAGGGCGCGGGCTGTCGCTCCAATGGCGGCTGGCGACCACGGCAAGCGCTGTGCCCCAAGCGCCGCCGCCGATGACACCAAATTGTGAAAACGGACTGCGTGCGGTCATAGTTTCCCCCTGATTTGCGATGAGCATAAGTGAACCGTCGAAATGCGTCCATTCATGTGGCACATGTTGCGCTCAAAATTTATCTCAGCCGCATAAAACCGGCGCGCAGGCGCTTGGAAGCTTGTGTTTGAGGGCTGGTTTCAACCCCCAATAGCCCTCCCCAGGCGCACTCTATAAAATAATGAATATTTTATTGATTATTCACGCGGTAATGCTGTAGTTTCCATAAATGAGCGATATCCAACAAATGCGTGAGAAGATTATTGACGCGGCGCGTGCGCGGTTCGGCCATTATGGCTATCCCAAAACCACGATTGCCGAACTGGCATCCGATTGCGCGATGTCGGCCGGGAATATTTACCGGTTTTTTGCAGGCAAAATTGATATTGCAACTGAAATTGCGCGCCGCGAGACACTTGAAGCGGTCCGTCGATTGGAAGGCTTGCTGGACTGCCCCTATCGATCCTGTACAAAACAGCTTGAGGAAATGATTTTCGCTGACTTACGCTATACCTATCATTTGCTTGAAAATCGTCCCAAAGTACTTGAATTGGCGCAGGTCGTTATTCGCGAGCGTCCGCATTTTCAGATCGAGCGCATGCGTCGAGAGCGCCGCGTGCTCGCCCGAGTTTTGCAAGATGGCGTGAAGCGGGGAGAGTTTGCCGTTGCAAATGTGGCCCGCACGGCCGCCGCTATTCAATCAGCGACCCTTAAATTTCGGTTGGCGCAGCTGATTACGGATCAATCTTTGACCGACCTCGAACGCGAATTATCAGAAGTTTTATCTATTGTTGTGCGCGGTATCCTGTCTCCACGCGCTTTGGCAGAATATAAAGGTACTGAGATTCCAGATATTCTGGAAGATTCCGTCGAAAAGCGCCCGATCGCGTAATAAAATTTTAAAATAATTTTCGTCGCTGATCACCCCAAAAGACTTAAGATATTGATTTATAATATTTAAATAGACTTTTTCATATAGAGTTCATAAAAACTAAATAAAAAATAATGAATATTTTAGAAAATATTCATTGCATTTTGAGTGCCATCCGCCTATATATCTAACGAACGTTGAACAACGTTCCTCCTCAGTTCGTTACGAGAAAGGCTGGACAAATGTTGAAGGTGGCAAAATTGGTTCTAGGGACGATGTCTGGAGCGAATATCGCGACGGGTCTTTTGGTACTCTATGGCGTAGCGCTTGTGACTCAGATTTTTGACGGATACGTCGTTCTATAAGCGTGTAAAGTAAAAGAATTGTGCGGTAACTCCCTCCCAAATACCGCACCGGCCCCCAAGGCCAAATTGAAGCGTCGATGGATCCTCCCCCATCGGCGCTTTACTTTTATCATTTTACTTTTTCTGAGCTTTGATTTTCGGCGATTTACGTTTTATGTCGATCTAGCTTTTTTCAT
>CBFIIU010000004.1:1849-2811 GCA_965662735.1 Alphaproteobacteria bacterium | reverse complement strand
TAAGGAAAAGCGATGTCTTCGTTCAGTCGCACCGTCAATGCATGCGCTTCGAGGTGATTGACGGGCAAAAATGGCAGATCATAAGCCAGAGCAATGGCCTTTCCCGTGGTCAGGCCAACCATAACCCCCCCGATCAGTCCAGGGCCGGCCGTCGCGGCCACGCCGGTCAATTGGTCAAAGTCGAGACCGGCCTCATTCATGGCGCGCTCGACAACAGTGCTCATCAAGGCGAGATGCGAACGCGCTGCGATTTCTGGCACAACGCCCCCATAGGGCGCATGCTCATCAATCTGCGAATAAATGACCGAAGAGAGGATTTCGCCGCGCGCACCATGGCGAATAATGCTGGCCGCGGTCTCATCGCAACTCGACTCGATCCCTAATATCAGCTGTTCTCTCATAGCTCCCTTATGCCATGTCGCCCTTGCGACGCACAGAAATTTCTTGTGCCCCCTTATGGGGGCGGGTAAACACAACTCTCATTTAAATTCCACTCGGATCTTGATATGCCCGCAACACATCTTCGTCTTGCAACGCGCGCCTCTCCGCTGGCACTCGCGCAATCCTCAGAAATTGCGAGACAATTACAGTCCTTGGAAGATGGTTACGCAGTTGAATTGGTGACCTTCGCCACTCAAGGCGACCGCATTCTTGATCAACCCCTCGCTGAAATTGGCGGTAAAGGCCTGTTTACAGCCGAATTGGACGCGGCCCTGCACTCTGGCGAGGTCGATCTTGCCGTCCATAGTTTGAAAGACTTGCCCACCCAGGATCAAGCGGGGCTAACCATTGCCGCCATTCCGCAGCGGGCCGATCCGCGCGACGTCTTAATTGCGCGCACGGGCGTCACCTTGGGGAATGACATGGCCTCCTCGGTTTTGGACACCTCAGCACCTTTAGACGATTTATTGTCAGGGCTACCTCATGGGGCTTGCGTGGGAACGGCGAGCCTGCGCCGCCGT
>CBFIIU010000004.1:0-1831 GCA_965662735.1 Alphaproteobacteria bacterium | reverse complement strand
CGCCCTGATTTACGTGTCGAAACGTTACGGGGCAATGTTGGCACACGTTTGCAAAAGCTCGATGATGGCGCCTATGACGCCATCTTATTAGCAGCCGCAGGGTTGCTGCGGTTAGGGCATGACCCAATGCATCTGGACCAACGGGCCAGTTGGTGTCTCGCCCCCGCTACTTTTATGCCGGCCGCCGGCCAAGGGGCTCTCGCTCTTCAATGCCGTACTGATGATCAGCCCTTGCGCAAAATATTGGCGGCCATCCACCACCAAGACACTGCTGATTGTGTAACTGCAGAGCGTCTTTTTTTACACGCGCTTGATGGGTCGTGCCGCACACCAATCGGCGCCTATGCGCAGCTCGATGGCGATGAGATGACCTTAACCGGAGCCATGTGGACTGACCACGCTGAGGCGAGGATCACCCATCGCGGCCATCGACACCAATTAACTGAGCTTGCCATGGGCTTGGCGGAGGCGGTGCGCGCGCGCTTAACCTTCGTCGCAGATCACAGTGCATCTGAGTGACCATGCGCCTGCTGCTCACCCGTCCGCTCGAAGATGCCCGCTCTCTCGCACGGCGTTTGCGGCGGGACGGACATCAAGTTGACCTCGCCCCCATTTTAACGATGCGCTATTGCCCGGAGGCGTGCCCTGATAAAGAGCGCCCAGCGGCCCTCGCGGTCACCAGCAAAAATGGGATCCGGGCGCTATTGGCGCTTCCGCAAAAAAGGTTGAAACCGCTTTTGCGCTTGCCGCTTTATGCAGTGGGCGAGCAAACCGCCACCGCCGCGCGCCGTGCGGGATGGCATTGCGTGATTGCGGCCCAAGGAAGTGTCGCCGATTTAGCGCACAGGATCATTGCGTCGTTTCCCAAGGGGTCGAGCGCGGCCCAACGACCGATCTGGCATATTTCAGGCGCGGTTCAAGCCGGCGCTTTGGTCGAGACCTTGCGCCAGGCGGGCCTCGCGGCGGAGCGCGTGGTGCTCTATCAGGCAGAACCGGTTACGCACTGGCCCCGCCATGTCGCGCGCCAATTTCCGAATTATGACGGGGTGATCGTCTATTCAACGCGCAGCGCCCAGCTTTTTTGTGACCTTGTTCAAGAGCAGGACGCGCAGATGCAGCCCTATCCGCGCGCTTATTGTTTGTCAGAGGCTGTTGCACAGGCGATGGCGGCGAAGGGCTTTGCAACCGCGGTCGCCAATGCGCCGAGCGACAATGCCATGATCGCTGCAATCAATGCGGCGACACTTTAGGTGCGCGGGATTAAGGTGGCGACGCGTGGGGTGCGCGGCCGTAAAACCGCTTTGCGCAGGACGCCAACTCCTCCTATGATCGCTTTGGATGGCACACTAATATGACACAAGACGAAAACCGAAAACGCGCGCGACGCGCATCGTCCGTGCCAGAGGTTTTGCCGCGAGCTTCATCGGGGCCCGCATCATCACGCTCGACGGCCAAAGAGACAGAACAAGGCTCGCAAGACCATATGGACCAAAACAGCGCTGGGGCTTTTTCCACCGCTCGGCCTGAGCGTGGGCCTGAGCGTGGCGCTGGGTCGCGGCCACGCCGCCTGATATCGGTTTTATTTTCAGGCTGGATGGTGCTGTTGATTGTTGGCGGGGTGTTGGGCGGGTCGGCCACGCTCTATGCCCCTCGAATGTGGCAATGGACCACAACCCAGCTCGACGCTGCGCAAGCCGCCATGGCCGAGCTGACGCGCGACACGCTCTCATTTTTTACGGCGAGCCCAGAGCCTTCGGCGAACCCAGAGTCTTCGACAAATCCTGAGGCGGCTGGTCAAACAGAGACGACAAGGTCGACTAATTTACCAGAT
>CBFIIU010000003.1:94901-111864 GCA_965662735.1 Alphaproteobacteria bacterium | reverse complement strand
CACCCATAAGGGCTTCGCCAGACACCTTTAAGAGAACTCGTTTGAACTGTGGGTTAGCGCTCATATGACTGCCTCCTGATATGATCGTGGCAGATTCGCATGAGCGCCCCCAATAGGATTTCGAGAGACGATCTAGGCTTTACCTGCAACCGCCGCAACTTCTGCGGCAAAATCCTCTTCCGGACCCTTATCGACACCTTCGCCAAGCTCCATCCGCACGAAACCTTTCAACGTCACGGGCGTACCCAGCTTATCTGCCAATTTTTTAACCACGTCACCGACACGGCTTTCACCATCAATGACGAAAATTTGCGAGTCGAGAACAACTTCTTCGTAAAACTTGCGCAACCGGCCTTCGACCATTTTATCAATAATACTGTCGGGCTTGCCGCTTTCTTTGGCTTCAGCAATCAGAAGATTACGCTCGCGCTCGATTTCGGCCGCGTCTAGCTCATCCAGCGATACAGCAAGCGGCCGCGTGGCGGCCACATGCATAGCAATTTGCCGCCCCAATGCGTCCAGCTCAGAGGCATCGCCCGCCGATTCCAGCCCGACGAGAACACCAATTTTGCCCATACCTGCAGCCACTTGACCATGAATATACTGGCTTACAATACCTTGGCTCACTTCAACCGAAGCGGAACGACGCACTGTCATATTTTCGCCAATTGTGCCGACCATTTCCTGGACATGGGCCTCGACGGATTTTCCGGCTCCAGGATAATCGGCCGCCAATAACGCCGCCAAATCCCCTTTTGAGGCCAAGGAAATATCTGCAATATCTTTAACCATGGATTGGAAGGTCTCGTTCCGTGCCACAAAATCTGTCTCAGAGTTCACTTCAACCAAACTTCCGCAGGCGCCCGATGTTGCAACCGCGACCAAACCTTCGGCGGCCACCCGGCCCGCTTTCTTAGCCGCTTTTGCAAGGCCTTTGGTGCGCAGCCAATCTGCGGCCGCGTCCATATCGCCACCGGTTTCGTTTAAGGCGGCCTTGCAATCCATCATGCCTGCGCCGCTCGCTTCGCGAAGTTCTTTGACCATTGCCGCTGTGATATCAGCCATTCGTCTCTCCGTTATCTCTGAATGCTTTCATTAATTGAAATGACGACTTTAAGCCGTCGCTTCATCTGTATTTTCAGAAACCGTCTCGGCGACAGCCTCAGGAGCTATGTCAACGGTCTCGGCAGGTGTGTCGTCCAAAGCAGGCTCGACCATTGGCGCTGCAACCGCTCCGAGATCAATACCGGTGCCGCGCGCACTTTTTTCGATCCCCGAGATCACGGCTTTGCTGACCAAGTCGCAATATAGTTCAATCGCTCGGCTCGCATCATCATTGCCTGGAATGGGATAATCAATCTCATCAGGGTTACAATTGCTGTCGAGGATCGCAACAACCGGGATCCCCAAAGTTTTGGCTTCAGCAATCGCAATGGACTCTTTATTAGTGTCGACCACAAACATAATCTCCGGACGACCGCCCATATCTTTAATACCGCCTAGAGCACGCTCAAGCTTTTCGCGTTCACGGGTCAGGTTAAGAATTTCTTTTTTGGTTAAGCCTTTCGACCCTTCCGGCGTCAGCGTTTCATCAACCTCGCGGAGGCGCTTAATCGAGTTCGAAATTGTGTTCCAATTGGTTAGCGTTCCACCCAACCAGCGCGAGTTCATGAAATACTGCGCACATTGTTTGGCATGACGCGCAATCGGTTCAGAGGCTTGGCGCTTGGTTCCTACGAATAAAACACGGCCACCTGCTGCGACAACATCTTCAATGGCCACGAGGGCTTGATGTAACAAAGGGACTGTTTTCGATAGATCGAGGATGTGGATTCCATTGCGATCACCAAAAATGAACGGTGCCATTTTTGGGTTCCAGCGCTGGGTTTGGTGACCAAAGTGGACACCAGCTTCTAGCAATTGACGCATATTAAAATCGGGCAAAGACATTGCTCGTTCCTTCCTATTTCTCCAGTTTAACCGCCGCAGATGTGGATTTGGTTGAAGGAGATCGTAGATCAACCAAACACAGGAGCGCCCGGAGGGCCTATCTGCGTGTGTAATGACGCGGTTTTATCGAAAGCGCGTTAAAAGAGCAAGCCTTTTTGGCTCGCTAAAAGGGGGTTTATCATGGTCGCGCGGACGCCGTTCAAGTGATTTGAAAAACGCCCTAAATCTCTTCCACATGCACAACGCCACGTATGGCCTTGATCGCTCCCGCCAATTTAGGGGTCACGGAAACAGGCAAAGGGACCTGCATCTCCACTTCATGCTGCTGCGCCAACAAAATGAGGGACATTTGTCCCGCCTGATGCAGGGGCACCGATGGCGCTTTATTGAAATTTTCTCTCAAAGAGACAAGAGCCGCTGGCTGATCGACATAAACGCGCAAGCCCGCCCGGGCGTTTGACACCACCTCATCAAGATCGCGCACAGCGCGCCCGATAAGGCGTAGCTGCCCCTCTTCGAGCGAAACTTGTGCCGTGATCACGACCCCTTGCGCAACCCGCAATACGGACCGACTGACCTCAAGCGTATCTGAAAATAGAACAACCTCAAACTGGCCCATGGGGTCCGACAGGGTTACGAAGGCAAAGGCTTTTCCTTTTTGGGATTTGCGTTCATCAACTTTAAGAATGGTTCCCGCGATTAACACTTCACCACCTACGCGTTTTTCAAGATCAGAGAGCGCCACCGCCCCCACCCGCTTTAGCGGACGCTGATAATCATCCAATGGATGGCCCGAGAGATAAAATCCGATCGCGGTTAATTCATGCGACAAGCGTTCCAATTGCGACCAAGGAGCCGCATCGGGTAATCGGGTCAATGCGTCTAAATCTTCACTCCCAAACAAACTTTCTTGTTTGCTTTTCTGTTCGGTTGCTGCGACATTAGCCTCGCCCAAAATAATCCCAAGCCCTGCGGATAGTCGCGCCCGATCCGGCTCCAAACAATCGAGAGCCCCCGAGAAGATCAAATATTCCATCAGGCGGCGATTGAGACCGATGGAACTCGTGCGTCGGGCAAAATCAAAAATATCCTGATAATCCCCATGCGCCTCGCGCTCTTCGACAATTAACTGCATGGCCTGAGCGCCGACATTTCGAATGGCAGAGAGCGCATAGACAATACCATCATCGGCCACATCAAACTGCACATGAGAGCGATTAATATGAGGCGGGATAATTTGAATTCCGTGCGTCTCGGCGTCTTGCTTAAAGCCCTGCAGTTTTTCCGTCCGTTCAAAATCGAGGGACATCGACGCCGCATAGAATTCAGCAGGATAATTCGCTTTCAAGTAAGCGGTCTGGTAGGCAATGAGCGCATAAGCCGCCGCGTGACTTTTATTAAATCCGTAGCCAGCGAAACGATCGACCTGATCAAAAATTGCGCTCGCCTTTTTTTGATCCACTTGATTGTCGACCGCACCTAAGATGAACCGCTCTTTTTGTTCATCCATTTCTTTTTGAATTTTCTTACCCATGGCGCGGCGCAAGAGATCGGCCTCGCCGAGCGAATAGCCGGATAGAATTTGCGCGATTTGCATGACCTGTTCTTGATAAATCATCACCCCATAGGTTTCTTCGAGCACAGGCTTTAAGGTCTCGTGCAAATAATCAGGCTGTTCTTCACCCTTCTTACAGGCAATAAACCGTGGAATATTATCCATCGGGCCTGGACGATAGAGCGCCACCAGCGCGATAATATCCTCAAGGCAATCTGGCTTCATGCGGCGCAGCACATCGCGCATGCCAGCACTCTCGAGCTGGAACACGCCAACCGTGTCTCCCTCACCCAACATGGTATAGGTGGCCGCATCATCGAACGGAATATGCTCGATATCGACAGCCTTCCCCCGCTTGGCAATTAACGCGAGCGCCTTTTCGATCACGGTAAGGGTTTTCAAACCCAGAAAATCGAATTTGACGAGGCCCGCTTTTTCAACCCATTTCATGTTGAACTGGGTCACGGGCGTGTCTGATTTAGGATCGCGATAAAGCGCCACTAATTGCTCAAGGGGTCGGTCACCGATCACCACACCCGCAGCATGGGTTGACGCATGCCGATACAAACCTTCTAGCGTAAGGCTGATCGATATCAACTCATCAACCAATGTTTCCGAACGCCGCGCTTCTTGCAATCGGGGTTCCTCATCGAGCGCCTGTTGCAAGGTTTTCGGATTAGCCGGATTATTGGGCACTAATTTACATAAGCGATCAACCTGGCCGTAAGGCATTTGCAAAACCCGCCCAACATCGCGCAGCACGGCGCGCGCTTGTAGTTTTCCAAAAGTAATGATCTGCGCAACTTGTCCAACACCATATTTTTGCTGAACATAGGCAATCACCTCATCGCGCCGCGACTGACAGAAATCAATATCAAAGTCAGGCATGGACACACGCTCAGGGTTCAAAAAGCGTTCAAAAAGCAGGTTAAAGCGCAGCGGGTCGAGGTCAGTGATGGTGAGGGCCCACGCCACAACCGAGCCAGCGCCCGAGCCCCGGCCGGGGCCAACCGCGATGCCTTGCGATTTCGCCCATTGAATGAAATCGGCCACGATCAGGAAGTAACCCGGAAACCCCATTTTCTCGATGATCTCGAGTTCATAAGCCAATCGGGAAAAATATTGCTCGTGAGGGATTGATGTTTCGACCTGCCCCAGCCGGCGTTGCAGTCCCTCTTGCGCTTGGCGCGCGAGCTCGGCTGCCTCATCATCACACGGATAGGCCGGCAATATGGGCGCGCGCCCGCGCGGTCGATAGGCACATCGTTGTGCGATTTCGACCGAGTTCGCCGTCGCCTCCGGCAGATCCGCAAAGAGGGTTAACATTTCTTCCGGTGATTTCAGACGATGATCTATTGTGTATTGCCGCCGATCGGTTTGATCAACATAGGTGCCATCGGCAATACAAATCAGCGCGTCATGCGCTCGAAACTCATCACCATAGACAAAAAAGCACTGGTTCGTTGCAACCAGCGGCAGATCATGCGCATAGGCATATTCAACCAAGGCATCTTCAACATGCGGCGGCTCGAAATCCGTATAGCGCTGCAACTCGATATATAAATTGGGGCCGAATATGGTGGCGAGTTGTTGCAAAAGATGATGCGCCGCGTCGACCTGAGAGGCACCTAACCGCCGATTAATCGGCCCCTCTGGGCCGCCCGTCAGGCAGATCAACCCCTCGGCATATTCAGCCAGTTGATCAAGCGATACCCCCACATCGACCTGTTCAGCACGATAAGCCATACTGGCCAGCGCCATAAGATTTAAATAGCCCGTCTCATTTTGAACGTAGAGCGCAATGTCGCCAATCACGCCATCCGTATCGATCAAGCTCAAGGTGATAGCGGTGATCGCCTGCACACCGACCGCACTCATTTCCTCGGCGATTTCGAGGGCTCCGAAAAGATTATTGCGATCAGCCACGGCCACCGCGGGCATGTGGTGTTTTTTGCACGCCTCCACCAATTGCGGCAGACGAATAGCCCCTTCCAGCAAAGAATAAGGACTATGCAGTCGAAGATGTACGAATTGGGGCGTCATCGCCTCACCTAGCCAAAAGAAGGTCAATATTAGGGGCGCCACGCACCCCGCATTCACTGAGACTTATCGTCTTGGCTTATTGTCTGGGCTGAGCGCAGGTTTGCCAACCCTTAACCAGGCGAGCAACGCCTACAAAAAGGGGATAACTAGCCTGCAATCGCTTGCGCGATGGTTCCCCATACCAAAATAACGTAACCGAGGCCGATCAGTGTTGCAAAAGCGAGTATATCTTCTAGCATTTTCATTATGTTTACCTCCCGATTCCCTTATATGTTCACGTTTTGTTCTTTTCGTCAAGTGCCGATTCTCGCCCCTAGCTTTTTCGATGAAAAACCGACTGAGATGAAGGGGTGACCGGAAGCAAACCGGGAGCAGACCAGAAGCAGTTGCCTGTGAGTAGAGCGCCCTGTTTCTGCGCCGCTGACGCTACTGAATTGATCCGTTCGCCAAGCGAATAAGCCGGTCACACCGGCCTGCCAGAGCTTCATTATGGGTGGCGAGTAAAACGCCCATATTGCGCTTGGTGCACTGCTCGAAAATCAATGCTGCAATATCATCTCCGAGCTTTTGATCGAGGCTACCGGTTGGCTCATCCGCGATTAGCACGGCAGGGTTATGCACCATGGCGCGCGCAATAGCGACACGCTGCTGCTCCCCACCCGAGAGTTGCGACGGCAAATGCGTGGCACGGTCAGCCAGCCCCATTTGTCTGATGAGATCGTGTGCCCGCTCATCGGCATCTGCACGAGCGACGCCATTGAGCCGCAACGGCAAGGCGACATTTTCAAGGGCTGTAAACTCAGGGAGTAAATGGTGAAACTGGAAAACAAATCCGATTTTTTCCCGTCTTAAGGAGGTGCGCTGATCATCGCGGACCCTCTCCTCACCGATCAACACCTGTCCCGCTCGCGGTTGCTCTAAGAGCCCCGCCACATTCAACAGCGTCGACTTGCCCGATCCCGACGGCCCACACAGTGCAATGCGCTCCCCTTGTTTTACCGACAGATTAACCCCTCGCAATACTTCGAGGATGCCCGCGCCTTGGGCATAGCCATGATGCACATCGCGCAATGTCAGAAGATCACTCATACCGGAGTGCCTCAGCTGGTTCGAGACGGGTTGCCCGCCAAGCCGGATATAGCGTTGAGAGGAATGACAAGAGCAGCGACATGGTCATAACTTGCATCACGTCGCTCCATACCATGCGGGCCGGTAATTTTTCGAGAAAATAAATCTGAGCCGGAAACAGATCGGCTCCGGTAATCCAAATCAAAAACTGTCGAATTTCCTCGATATAAGAGCAAAAGAGCGCGCCCAAACCCAAACCCACCAAACTCGCGACCACGCCAATACTGGCACCTGTAATAAAGAAAATGCGCAAGATAAAGCCTGGCTCTGCGCCCATTGCCCGCAAAATTGCAATATCCCGGCCTTTCTCTCTAACCAACATCACCATGCCCGATATGATATTCAACGCTGCAATCAGTAAGATGAGCGTTAGGATGATAAACATCACATTGCGCTCAACCTCCAGCGCGCCGGCCAAGGTTGCATTACTTTGCCGCCAGGTGACGATGCGATAGTCCGGCCCCAAAGCTTGCAAAACACGTTGCGCCGTTTCATCGATCTGGTCGGGATCATCCGTATCGATTTCAATGACCCCTGTTGCCGGATCTCGTCCGATCAATTGCGCCACATGACCATAGCTCATAAACATTACATTCAGATCATAATCGGATAAGCCGACCTCAAATATTGCGACTATCCGATAAGCCGCCATGCGCGGTGTAGTGCCAAACGGGGTCACTTCACCGCGCGGTGCGATTAAGGATAATCGATCTCCCACAGCCAAGCCAAAACGATCCGCGAGAGCCCGCCCAATGGCCACTGTTCGGGGCTGGTCGAGGGCAGACAAATCGCCCGTCACCGGATGCTTTTGCAAAGCCGGCAAATTCAAAATATCGCTGACCGGAAACCCCCGAACAATTTGCCCCCGCACATCGCGATCAAACGACGCCATGACTTGAGCATCGATCATGGGCCGCGCGTAAGATATTGCCGGAAGCTGACGAATATCCGCCACCGTGGCGTTTATATCCTTGAACCGATGACCGATATTTTCAATGCGAGCATGACCATTCACGCCCAAGATACGATCAAGTAAATCTGCTCGGAAGCCGGTCATCACGGCCATGACCACAACCAAGGTGGCCACACCCAGCGCTATCCCCAAAAAGGAAATAACGGACACGACAGAAATATAGCTATCTTGTCGCTTGGCGCGAATATAACGGCTGGCAAACAGCCAATCCAAGGGACCGAAAGGCATCATGCGCTTGGCGGCTCACTGAGCATATTGACCGCCGCCTCGAGCGAGAGTGTTTGTCGCGCGCCCGTTGCCCGATTTTTGATTTCGATCTCACCCGCCTCAGCGCCCCGAGGACCGATAATGGCCTGCCACGGCAGTCCGATTAAATCCATTTCCGAGAATTTAGCGCCGGCACGTTCATCGCGATCATCCACCAACACATCAAGGCCGCGTTGTGAAAGCTGTTCATTTAACGCTGCAACCAATGCATCGGTTTCACCATGCCCCACTTTCAAATTTATAATGCCAACGTGAAACGGGGTGACCGCCCACGGCCAAACAATCCCCTCCGCATCATGACTGGCCTCAATAATGCCTCCAACAAGGCGCGACACCCCAATGCCATAGGACCCGCCATGAACAGCCACCTCTTGTCCATCAGGGCCCGTGACGCGACAATTCATTGCCTTGGAGTATTTATCGCCGAAATAGAAAATATGACCAACCTCGATACCGCGGGCTGATAGCTGATTTTCCGCAGTCACATGTGCGTCAAAAAATTCCGCATCATGTTGCTCGTCCGTGCGGGCATATAAGCTCGTATATTGCTCGATCACCTCGCCCAAATCGCCAGAATAGTCATCATCCGGAATTGGAATATCGAGCAGGCGCTTGTCGCAAAAAACTTCCGACTCGCCGGTTTCCGCCAGAATAATAAACTCATGGCTTAAATCGCCCCCAATGGGCCCAGTATTCGCCGCCATGGGCAATGCCTTCAGCCCAAGCCGGTGAAATGTGCGTAGATAGGCGACGAACATTTTCTGATAGGCGCGCCGCGCGCCGGCTTCATCGACGTCGAAACTATAGGCATCCTTCATTAAGAATTCGCGGCCACGCATAACCCCAAACCGAGGACGGATTTCATCGCGAAACTTCCATTGGATGTGATACAGATTGAGCGGTAATTGCCGGTAACTGCGCAAATTATCGCGCAAAATTTGGGTAATTTGCTCTTCATTGGTTGGCCCATACAGCAAATCGCGCTCATGGCGGTCTGTGATGCGCAACATTTCAAGACCATAATCATCGTAACGGCCAGACTCGCGCCACAAGTCAGCTGGCTGAATGGTCGGCATGAGCAGCTCATGCGCGCCGGCTCGGTTTTGCTCGTCACGCACAATATTCTCGATCTTGCGCAAAACCCGCAAACCAAGAGGCAACCAGCTATAAATGCCCGCCGTACTTTGTCGAACAAGACCCGCCCGCAACATTAAGCGATGCGAGACAATCTGGGCCTCGGTCGGGTTTTCTTTTAAAGTGGGAATGAAATACTGACTGAGATTCATAAACGGAAACCTTCAAAAAATCGTATCTATGTCTACGCGCTCGCTGTTCAGGTGGCAAGATCTGACAACTCAGACATTAGAAAAACCCTCTTGCCTCGATGGCCAATTTGCCGCAGTCTTAACATGTGTAATGAGGGGAAACCCTTCGGCTTTGGGAGGAGCCGCTCCAGAATGCAGGCCACCTTGCGATTCTGGGAATACATAAGGCGAAGTTTGTTGATGCAAACTTCGCCTTTTTTAATGGGTTTCTGAAGACAGGTTTCTAGAGCTTCCGTCGTGCCGACTGCATCTCCGCAAAGAGTTCGGCATTACTGAGGTCGAGCAAAATCCGGAACGAGAACAGCCCAAAAACTCTGTGCCGTCGGCGATGTTAGCAACCAATAGACCACCAAATACAAGACCACGGCAGCACAAGTGGTAATGAGAAATTTTTTGGCCATGCGCGGCATTGCGGGCGCGCTCTCGACCGACCCTTCCTCCACAGAACCTTCCTCGGCTTGCGTGCGCACACCAAAAGGCAAGACCATGAATAAGGTCAAAAACCAAACAATCATGTAAATGGCTAACCCAAAGGTAAAACTAATTTCGATCATTTAAACCCGCCCGTTCATGCCGATAATCAACATTACCATATTTCAGGCTTGATCGGCAGGCATTTATGTCGCAACCAGCAACACATGAATGACCGGTTTTTTACCCCAGCGTTGAACGCATAGCCGCCGCACTTGACGCGAAATATCTTGCTCAATACGGCCTTGGGTCACGCGTCCATTTTCGGGAACCGCCAAATCAATCGCCTCGCGCACCCAGTCCTCCATTAAAATGCCATCCTCATCATGGCGTGGCAAACCAGCAAGCGAAATTTCAGGCGCGCCACATAATCGACCCCCCGCATCCATTGCAAGCGCAATGCTGACCACCCCAACATGGCTTAACTTTCGTCGAACCGACGCCGCAGAAGCATCTTCGGGAACGGCCAAGTGACCATCCATATGAATTCGGCCAACCGGAACATGCCCCATCACCCGAGCATCGTCTGGATCGAGGCAGACCACATCCCCATTCTCAATAACCAGAGCATGATCGACCCCTAATTCGCGTGCCAGGCGCGCATGGGCATCCAAATGCCGAGCTTCTCCATGCACAGGAATGGCGAGACGTGGCTTGACACGTTGATACATATCCGCGAGCTCATCGCGGCACGGATGACCTGACACGTGGAAATCGCCGCCCTGTGCCGTCAGCAACTGCACGCCGGCTCGAATAAGGTCATTATGTAACTCTAAAATATCGACTTCATTCCCAGGGATCATCTTTGATGAAAAAATGACCGTATCCGATGGCCCCAATGTAATATGCGGGTGCGAGCCATCGGCCATTCGACGCAACGCTGCGCGATGTTCGCCTTGGCTTCCCGTGCATAAAATGAGCGTGTTCTCAGGCGGCAAATAACCGGCTTCCTGCTCAGGGACACAACTCGGAAAGTTTTCAAGATAGCCGGTGGCCCGTGCCGCTTCAAAAATACGATGCATGCCGCGGCCCGACAAAACCACTTGGCGATCCGTGGCGAGAGCGGCAGCGCCCACACTGGCAAGCCGCGCAACATTCGATGCGAAAGTTGTAATCACCACGCGACCCGGTGATTTTTTGACGAGCTCCGTCAACGCGTCTCCCACATCCGCCTCGGATCCTGCACGGCCCGACTGAAGCACATTGGTCGAGTCGCAAATAATCGCATCGACACCCGCTTCCCCCAAATCCGATAAGGCCGAGAGATTACTCGCTGCACCGATCACCGGCGCTTCATCGAATTTCCAATCCCCCGTATGCAAAACAGTGGTCTCACCACAGCGAATGACCACGCTTTGCATTTCGGCAATTGAGTGCGTCAGGCCGATAAACTGAAGGTGGAACGGGTCCAAATCTAAATCCGCATTCATCTCCATCACATGCAGAGGAACGGTATCCAGCAAGCCATGCTCGGCAAGCTTGCCACGCACCAATTCGGCGGTAAAAGCCGTTGTGTATATAGGGCATTGCAGGCGCGGCCACAAAAACGCGACGGCCCCAATATGATCTTCATGCCCATGCGTTAAAATCAGCCCCTTTAATGAGGCCCGCCGCTGCTCAATGAAGCTGAGATCCGGTGTAATCACGTCAATGCCCGGCACATGATGACGACCAAAAGTAATGCCCAAATCGATCATCAACCAGTCGCGATCAGAAAGACCCTTATCGCGCCGCGCATCGCCAGAACCATAGCCATAAAGATTACAATTCATTCCGATCTCGCCCGTCCCTCCGAGCGGCACGAATACAAGATTAGGACGATTGGTCATGAGCAACACTCTTAAAAAAAACATCTCCAGCAGTAACGGTGTGCAAGGTTCCGTCATCCTCGCGCAAGAGCAATTGCCCTGCCTCATCTAGACCTTCAAAAACACCACGCATCTGCTCTGCCTCTAAATTAACTTGAATTACGGTACCCATGCCAAAAGCCCGCTCCAGCCAAGCGGCACGGCACGGCGCAAAACCGTGTTGATGATAGTCGCTCAAGCGCGCTACAAAACACACACTCAACGCCTTAAGAAGGTTCAACGGGGTGAGCGGATCAGCATTCTCTCCCATGGCCTCTGAGCCATCATGGTTTTTGATTGAGCGTGACGCGCGGTGAAGCGCCAAATGGGTGGCGGGGTATGGCGTATTGTCAGGATGATGCGCGAGGTTGATGCCAATGCCAATAGCCAAGCCCAAAACATTACCATCGGCAATCTTAAATGCCTCCAACAACATCCCGGACAGCTTACGCCCATCGAGCAGAAGATCGTTCGGCCATTTGACATGCAGTTCAGCTGAGGTCAGATCGGCAAGGCAGTCATGAATGGCAAGCCCTGTTACAAAACTCATATGACCAGCGGAAGCGACCGAGATAGGCCCTGGCATATACAAGGTGGCCGCAAAATTGCCGGTCTCACTCTCCCACCGTCGACCCCGCCGTCCCCGACCCGCGGTTTGCTCATCGGCAATAATCCAGCATGCTTCACTATGCCCATTTTCAAAGAGCCGCCGCGCTTCCTCATTGGTACTATCAATGCGCGTGAAGTGGTGTATGGGTAGCTGAGCTCCCCGCACGATACTTAATGTCCGCCTGCAATAATACTGGCGGCACCGCTATCGACGAATAAAATAGCCGCTTCATGCGCAAGGGTAACGAGCGGAGCTGGATAGACAAAAAACAACAGAGAAAAGCCCGACAAGACGACAGCAATCCAACCCAATTCGCGCGGCATCGGCTCAATATCCGCCTCTGTCGGCGCATCTAGATACATAATCTTAACCAAACGTAAGTAATAAAAGGCGCCAACGACGCTAGCGAGCACACCCAAAATTGCCAAGCTATAAAGCTCGGCATTCACGGCGGCGCGGAACACATAAAATTTTCCGAAAAAGCCCGCCAAGGGGGGAATGCCCGCAAGCGAAAACATTAAAATAGCGAGCGCTGCCGCCAATGCCGGGCGTGTCCGACTTAAACCTGAAAGATCATCAATGGTTTCGAGCATGCCCGTATCGGTTCGAAGAGCGAGCAGGCACGCAAATGTTCCCAAGGTCATCGTGGCATAAATCGCCAAATAGATGATCATGCCGCTAATGCCCTCTGCGGTTCCACTGGCCAAGCCCACCAAGGCAAAGCCCATGTGACCAATAGACGAATAGGCCATGAGCCGCTTCACATTGGACTGCCCGATCGCCGAAAAAGCGCCCAAAATCATGCTCGCCAAAGCGATGAAAATGAGAATTTGTTGCCAGGCCTCGAAGGCAGCCGGTAAGCCCGAGAACAGCAACCGCGCAATCAGTGCAAAGGCCGCAACTTTCGGAGCAGCAGAAAACAAAGCGGTTACCGGTGTGGGAGACCCCTCATACACATCAGGTGTCCACATGTGGAAGGGCACCGCTGACACTTTGAACGCCAAACCAGCCAACACAAAAACAATACCGACCGATTGCAAAACCGGAAGACTGCCCTCGCCCATAGCGACGCCGCTGGCCAAATTTTCGAAACTGATACCACCCGAGGTTCCGTAGAGAAGCGAACATCCATAAAGCAATAAGCCCGACGATAGCGCGCCCAGAACAAAATATTTTAGTCCTGCCTCAGATGAGCGCAGCGAGCGCCGATTAATAGTGGCGAGCACATAAAGCGCAAGGCTCTGCAACTCAATACCCAAATACATGGCAATCAGGTCATTGGCCGAAATCATGATGCCCATGCCCGTTGCGGACAGTAAAACCAGGACGGGAAACTCGAAACGAGCATAGCCTGCACGCGACAAAAAGCGCTCCGCCATGACCAGTGAAACCATCAGCGCGCCATAAGTCAAAACCTTCATAATCCGCGCAAAGTCATCGCTCACATAGCTACCACCAAAGGCGGTGGCATCAATGGGCTGACCGATGGTGGCCAGGATTGCGACCAATAGAATGACGACCCCTCCCCAGCTGATCCAACGGTAATTGGACTCATTGCCGAAGACGCCTGCCATCAATAAAGCCATGGCCCCTATAAATAAAACGAACTCGGGTAGCGCTACGGTGATGCTGCTGAGCATGTGACGATCCTACTTTCCTTCCGAAACTGCGGAGACAGATGCCGAGACATCCCAATTAAACTGAGTGACCAGGTCACCAACAGACGCTGCGGTGACATCTAAGATGGGCATGGGCCATATGCCGAATAAAATGGTTGCAATGAGCAAGGGGACGATGATCGCGATTTCGCGATAATTCATGTCATCAATCGACTCGAGGCCTTCATTCGCAATTTTGCCAAAAACCACACGACGATAAAGCGTCAACGCATAGACAGCGGCAAAGATAACCCCCATCGCCGCAAAAAACGCCGTGCGTGTGCTGACCTGGAACGTGCCAATAATCGTTAAAAACTCGCCGACAAAACCTGACGTTCCGGGCAAGCCAACATTGGCCATGGTAAACACCATGAAAATGGCTGCATAAACCGGCATCCGGTTCACCAAGCCCCCATAAGCCGCAATTTCACGCGTGTGCATCCGGTCATAGACAACCCCCACGCACAGAAATAACGCCCCCGATATCCACCCATGCGACAGCATCTGGAACACCGCTCCTTGAACCGATTGCTCAGTTCCTGCAAAAATCCCCATCGTCACAAAGCCCATATGCGCCACTGACGAATAGGCAATGAGTTTCTTCATGTCTTCTTGGGCAAAGGCGACAAGGGAGGTGTAGATGATGGCAATGGCGCTCAGCACAAAAACAAATGGCGCGAAGAAATCCGAGGCAATGGGGAACATCGGCAGAGAGAAGCGCAAAAATCCGTACCCACCCATTTTCAGCAAAACACCGGCCAAAATCACGGAGCCCGCGGTCGGCGCCTCGACATGCGCATCGGGTAGCCAGGTATGCACGGGCCACATGGGCATTTTCACAGCAAAAGAGGCAAAAAAGGCTAGCCAAAGCCAGGTTTGCAGCGAGGCTGGAAAATCATGTTGCATCAATTCCGGAATGGAAGTGGTACCGGCTTGCCAGTACATGACCATCACCGCAATCAACATCAACACGGATCCGAGCAAGGTGTACAAGAAAAACTTAAAGCTCGCATAGATCCGTCGCGCCCCACCCCACACACCGATAATCAAGAACATCGGGATAAGGCCGGCTTCAAAGAACAGGTAAAACACCACCATATCGAGCGCGCAAAACACCCCGATCATCAGTGTTTCGAGCACCAAAAAGGCCAGCATATATTCGCGCACGCGATGCGTGATCGATGTCCAGCTAGCCAAAATACACAAGGGCACTAATGATGTGGTAAGCACCACAAACAAGACCGAGATGCCATCAACACCCATGGCGTAGTCTATCCCGCCGCCCAGCCAGTAATATCGTTCCACCATTTGGAAACCAACGGTGGACGGATCAAAATCAATGAGCATCAAAATAGACAGAGCGAAGGTAACCAGGCTCGTCCAAAGGGCCACCGAGCGTGCATTATCCGCGATGGTCGCCTCATCTCCCCGAATAAATAGAATGAAGAGCGCACCAAGCAGGGGCAAAAATGTGATGGTCGAAAGAAGAGGTATATCCATCGCTTAGTGACCTCCCGCCAGCATAAACCAGGTCACAAAACCTGCGACACCCAGCAACATGACAAAGGCGTAGTGATACACATAGCCCGATTGCAGTTTGACGAAGCCAGAGGTCGTCCGCAAAATATTCCGCGCAACGCCGTCCGGCCCAAGGCCGTCGATAATTGCACCATCGCCGCCTTTCCACAAAAGACGTGCCACCCACGCGGTAGGCCGAACAAAGAGAAAGTCGTAAATTTCATCGACGTACCATTTGTTCAGCAAAAATTTATAAAGCAAGATTTGGCTCTCCGCGATTGCGGCAGGAAGCTCAGGCCGCACAATGTAAAAATAGAAAGCACCGATAAATCCAATAATCATCATCACCAAGGGCGAGTATTTGACCCAGGCCGGCACATGGTGAAGCTGTTCGAGGATGGTGTTATCCGCGAGCGTAAAAATAGTGCCGCTCCAAAATGCCGCGTTTCCATCGCCAATAAAGAGACCCGAAAACAAAGCACCCGCAAATAAAGCACCAAAGCTCAAAATCACCAGCGGTACCAACATCACCAGCGGCGCTTCATGCACATGGCTCAGCGTTTCATTGGAACACCGCGGCAGACCATGGAATGTGAGAAACATAAGGCGCCACGAATAGAAAGATGTAAACAAAGCCGCAACAACTAGCAAAGAGAAGGCAAACATATGGGGCCCGATCTGTCCGGCAAAGGCTGCCTCAATAATCGCATCTTTGGAGAAATAACCGGCCGTAAGCGGAAAGCCCGTCAAGGCGATGGTGCCAATGAGCATCATCAACCAGGTAAAGGGGATCATCTGGCGTAATCCACCCATATTGCGCATGTCTTGCTCGTGATGCATGGCGTGGATCACTGACCCTGCCCCGAGGAACAAGAGCGCCTTGAAGAAAGCATGAGTGAACAGGTGGAACATTGCCACCTGATAGGCCCCAACCCCAAGAGCCACAAACATGTAGCCTAATTGCGAACAGGTCGAATAGGCGATCACTCGCTTAATATCATTTTGCACCAAGCCAACGGTCGCCGCGAAAAAGGCGGTAATGGCGCCGACGACGGTTACAACGGTGAGGGCCATCGGCGAGTATTCAAACAAGGGAGAACAACGTGCCACCAGGAAGACGCCAGCCGTCACCATGGTCGCGGCGTGAATAAGGGCGGATACCGGCGTTGGCCCCTCCATCGCATCGGGGAGCCAGGTATGCAGTAGAAATTGCGCGGACTTACCCATGGCGCCCATAAATAAGAGAAGGCAAATCGTATCGAGAAGTGGCACGGAATAGCCCAAAAAGTTGAACCGGCCTTGCGCCATGGCCTCGGCGCCTGCAAACACGGTGTCAAAGGTCAAAGAACCCATTGCGAGATAGATCGCGGCCATTCCAAGGATCAGGCCAAAATCCCCCACTCGGTTCACCACAAAGGCCTTAATGGCGGCTTGATTGGCCGAGGGTTTTTGAAAATAGAAACCGATCAGCAAGTAACTGGCGAGGCCAACCCCTTCCCAACCAAAGAATAATTGGACGAAATTATCGGCGGTCACCAACATCAGCATCATAAAGGTGAAGAGTGATAAATAAGAGAAGAAACGAGGCCGAAACGGATCGTCGTGCATATAGCCGATT
>CBFIIU010000003.1:83517-94695 GCA_965662735.1 Alphaproteobacteria bacterium | reverse complement strand
GGTAATGATCTCGCTCGCCCGTGCACCAATAAAGCGGCCAAACAAGCCAGCTATCAAAGCTCCCAGCAAAGGAAGAAATATGATCGCCTGATACATGATTAGCCTTTCATCTGACTGACATCTTCAACCGCGATGCCGCCGCGGTTGCGGAAATAAACCACTAAAATGGCCAAGCCAATAGCGGCCTCACCCGCCGCCACCGTTAGCACCAAGAGCGCAAAAACCTGCCCGATCAAGTCGCCGAGATAGGCTGAAAACGCCACTAAATTTATATTGACAGCCAACAACATTAATTCGATCGCCATCAAAATAACGATGATGTTCTTGCGGTTGAGAAAAATACCCAAAACGCCAATGGTAAACAAAATGGCCGCGAGGGTCAGATAATGCGGTAAGCCAATCGTCATTTCGAACGCCCCTTCAGTCCTTCACCTGGTTTGACGGACACCAATGCCACCCCATCCGCTTTGGTGCGCGCATTTTGCTTCGCAACATTTTGCTTTTTGGGAGAAGGCCGTTTGTCCAGCGTCAACACAATGGCGCCAATCATCGCGACCAGCAAAATTGCGCCGGCCGCTTGGAAGTAAAAAATATGGTCCGTGTAGAGGACGCGCCCCAGCGCTTCGGCATTGGTCATGCCTTCAAGGGTCGCTTGCGGCAGTGCGCGCACATCCTTGAATTGATAGGCGGCCAACAGCATGATCAGCTCCACCAGCAGAACAAGACCAATGGTCGCGCCGATAGGCAGATATTGCAAAAACCCCTCATTCAGCTCGGCAAAATCAATGTCCAGCATCATCACGACAAACAAAAACAGCACCGCGACGGCGCCGACATAGACCACCACAAGAATAAGCGCCAAAAATTCCGCGCCCATGATCACGAATAATCCAGCAGCATTAAAAAAGGTCAAAATGAGAAACAATACGGAATAGACCGGATTGCGCGCCGCGATCACCATAAAGGCGCTGGCAACACTGACACCTGCAAACAGGTAAAAGATTAAACTCGTGATATCCATCATCTCGGCCTATCGGTAGGGAGCGTCCAATTCGAGGTTTTTGGCAATTTGCACTTCCCAGCGGTCACCATTGGCCAAAAGCTTTTCTTTATCATAAATCAGCTCTTCCCGGGTTTCCGTGGCAAATTCAAAATTAGGCCCCTCGACAATTGCGTCGACCGGGCACGCCTCTTGGCACAACCCGCAATAAATACATTTGACCATGTCAATATCGTAGCGCAGTGTGCGCCGTGTACCGTCATTATTGCGCGGCCCTGCTTCAATCGTGATGGCTTGCGCCGGACAGACGGCTTCGCATAGTTTGCACGCAATACACCGCTCCTGCCCGTTCGGATAGCGCCGCAATGCGTGCTCACCCCGAAATCTCGGGCTCAATGGCCCCTTTTCATAGGGATAATTGACCGTTGATTTGCGTCCGAAAAAATATCGCATCGCCAAGAAGAATGCAGAGACAAACTCAACCAATAAAAGAGCGCGTGCCGTTCGTCCAACAAAACCCATCATCGTCTCCTTACTGTGCCAAGCCTGAAAATTGCAAGAACGCCGCCGTGAGGACGACCCACACGAGTGAAAAAGGCAAGAATACTTTCCACCCCAACCGCATCAATTGATCATAGCGGTAGCGCGGCACAATCGCCTTGACCATCGCGAACATGAAAAACACAAAACACAGTTTCAAAACGAACCAGATGACGCCGGGTATCCATGTAAAAATCGCGAGGTCTGCGGGCGGAAGCCAGCCCCCCAGAAACAAGATGGTCGTCATCGCACACATCAAAATGATATTGGCAAGTTCACCAATCATGAACACGACATATGGGGTCGATGAATATTCAGTCATAAAGCCCGACACTAATTCAGACTCGGCTTCTGGAAGATCAAAAGGCGGCCGATTGGTTTCTGCCAATGCAGAAATGAAAAACACGACAAACATCGGGAAAAGGGTCACGGCGAACCACATGTTTTCCTGCGCGCGAACAATATCGGACAAATTCAAAGACCCGACGCAAAGCAAAACTGTGATGATGACCAATCCAATGGACACCTCATAGGACACCATTTGCGCCGCCGAGCGCAACGCACCGAGGAAAGGATATTTCGAGTTCGACGCCCATCCCCCCATAATCACGCCATAGACGCCCAAAGATGAGATTGCGAAAATATAGAGAATACCGACATTGATATCAGCAACCGCCCAACCATCATCGACCGGGATGACCGCCCATGCGCTCAGCGCCAGAAACATTGTAATAAATGGTGCGAGCAGAAAAATCACCTTATTGGCCGGCGTTGGGATCACGATTTCCTTGAAAAAATATTTCAAAATATCGGCAAAGCTTTGCAATAGCCCAAACGGACCCACGACATTTGGACCGCGCCGCAATTGCACTGCCGCCCAAATTTTTCGATCGGCATACATAAAGAAGGCCAAGGACACGAGAAGCACCAGCAAAATAGCCAGGCTATGTGCAGTGACCATGAGCGCGGGCCAGATATACCCATCCCAAAGCTGATTATCCATTCCGATATCCATTGCCTTATCCATTTGTGCCCGTGCCTTGAGCGCTTGTGGCACGCCGGAGACGCTCTTGTGAACAGCTTGCCATGGTCACCGATGCACGGGCGATGGCGTTACTCAAGAAGAAATCATCAATCCCCACCCCAAAAGGAACATCTGTGACGGAACCTGCTGGCCCTTTATCTGGCAGTCCAGCGGGTGAAACCACATCGATTTGAGATAAATGCGGCACTTCTTCAAAGAGCTTTTGACGCAAATCTTGCAGGCTATCAAACGGCAAGGCCTCAGCCATACGCCCCGAAATCGCGCGAATGATTTTCCAATCCTCGCGGGCATCTCCAGGGGGTAATGCGGCACATTCGGTCATCTGCACGCGCCCCTCGGTGTTGACATAGAGCGCCTGCTTTTCAGTATAGGCCGCCGCGGGCAGAACGATATCGGCCGCTGCCGCACCCGCATCCCCATGCGATCCAATATAGATGACACAGGCTTTGCTCGCGCCAGAAATTGTCTCATCGCCAAGTGAAATGAGGGTTTTAAGGGTACCTTTTTGAGCCGCGTTCATAATGTCGTGTCGCGCCATTCCACCATCTGCGGGCACAAATCCGATATCCAGCCCGCCAACACGTGACGCAGCCAGGTGCAGAACGTTAAAGCCCACCCATCCGTCTTGCACCGCCCCCACATCTTGGGCGAGCTCGATCAAGAGATTAAAAATGGCTTGTCCATCTTCACGGCTGAGTGCTTGCTCACCCACAATAATCATCGGACGCGAGGCCTTTTTCAAAACATTGAGAAATTCTATTTTGCCTTTGGCCAGAGCCGTCAATGTGTCGGGCCCCGCCCCCAAATGCGTGACCGAATAAGTTAAATCCGCGGGCACCCCGATGGTCGCAATCGGCATTTGTGTCTCACGCCACTGCTTACGAATGCGGGCGTTTAGAACCGCTGCCTCATGGCGTGGGTTCGTACCAACCAATAACAGCGCATCGGCTTCCTCAATTCCGGCAATTGAGGAATTGAATATATAGTTGGCGCGATTGCCGCCCAGTACTGAATGGGCCGGACGACAATCCAGATGGGGGCTACCGAGCTGGAGCATCAGCGCCTTAAGCGCGTACATGCCTTCGACACAAGCCAAATCGCCGGCGAGGGCCGCAACATCGCCTTTCGCCAATTGCTCTGAGACGGCCTGCAGCGCTTCATCCCAACTTGCGGCCACGAGTTTCCCATCGCGCCGCAGATAGGGACGATCCAAGCGTTGGCGGTTCAACCCATCCCACACAAAGCGCGATTTATCGCTCAGCCACTCCTCATTCACACCATCATGGTTGCGCGGCAAGATCCGCATCACTTCGCGCCCGCGAACATCCACCCGAATATTCGACCCAACCGCATCCATCACATCGATTGTCTCGGTTTTGCGCAGCTCCCAGGGGCGCGCCGTGAAAGCATAGGGTTTTGAGGTCAGCGCGCCGACGGGGCATAGATCAATCACATTCCCCGATAGCTCGCTATCGAGAGAAGCCTCGAGATAGGTGGTGATTTCCATATCTTCGCCACGGCCAATCGCGCCAATTTCCGGCACGCCCGCAACCTCGGTTGAGAAGCGAACGCAGCGCGTGCAGTGAATGCATCGGGTCATCACCGTGTTCACCAGTGGACCCATATTCTTATTTTCAACAGCGCGCTTTGTATCCGAAAAGCGGCTCGCATCATGGCCATAGCCCATGGCCTGATCTTGCAAATCACACTCACCGCCCTGATCACAAATCGGACAATCGAGAGGGTGATTAATGAGCATCAGCTCCATAACCCCCTCACGCGCGGTCTTGACAAGATCACTTTGTGTCCGCACCACCATATCTGGCGCGACGGGCATCGCGCAGCTGGCCACGGGCTTAGGTGAACGCTCAACCTCTACCAAACACATGCGACAATTGCCGGCAACAGACAGGCGCTCATGATAACAAAAACGCGGAATTTCAGCTCCAGCGGCTTCACAGGCTTGCATGATCGACGCCCCGGGCGGAACCTCAACCTCTATCCCATCGACGGTGAGTTTAACCAGATCACTCATTCCGCAGCCTCCATCGCTCGCGTCAAGCGTGCTTCCATTTCAGGACGGAAATGGCGGATCAAGCCCTGAACCGGCCACGCCGCGGCATCCCCCAACGCGCAGATTGTATGCCCTTCAATTTGCTTGGTCACTTTAAGCAGTGTGTCGATTTCCTCAGGGCGCGCTTGCCCCGAAGCCATACGTTCCATGACGCGCCACATCCACCCCGTTCCTTCACGGCATGGCGTGCACTGACCACAACTTTCATGCTTATAAAAATGCGATATGCGCGCAATGGCCCGCACAATATCGGTCGACTTATCCATCACAATAACGGCGGCTGTGCCGAGGCCAGATTGCACTGCCTTGAGGCTATCAAAATCCATCAAAACCGTGTCGCAAATGGACTTCGGCAACAGAGGAACTGAAGAGCCACCCGGAATAACCGCTAATAAATTATCCCAGCCTCCGCGAACCCCGCCCGCATGTTTTTCCAACAATTCCTTCAAAGGAATGCCCATTTCTTCTTCGACATTGCACGGTGTATTCACATGACCTGAAATACAAAACAGCTTGGTGCCCGTATTCCCTTCGCGACCTAGCCCCGAAAACCATGCTGCACCGCGCCGCAAAATGGTCGGCGCCACGGCAATGCTCTCAACATTATTAACCGTTGTCGGACATCCATAGAGGCCCATATTGGCTGGGAAAGGCGGCTTGAGCCGCGGCATACCCTTTTTGCCCTCCAGGCTTTCGATCAGCGCTGTTTCTTCACCACAAATATAGGCGCCCGCGCCGTGATGGACATAAAGATCAAAGTCCCAACCCGACTTGGCCGCATTTTTGCCCAACAAACCGGCAGCATAGGCCTCATCGACGGCCTTTTGTAAGGCCTCGCGCTCGCGAATGAACTCACCACGAATGTAAACATAACACGCATGCGCGCCCATGGCGAAGCTGGCCAACAGACACCCTTCAATCAGCTTATGGGGTTCGTGCCGCAAAATATCGCGATCTTTGCAGGTTCCTGGCTCGGACTCGTCGGCGTTCACAACCAGATAATGCGGCCGTCCATCGCTTTCTTTGGGCATGAAGGACCATTTCAGTCCTGTCGGAAAACCTGCGCCCCCGCGCCCGCGCAAGCCAGACGCCTTCATTTCTTCAATAATCCAATCGCGCCCTTCTTTAACGAGGTCGGCTGTCTTGTCCCAATCGCCGCGCCCTTGTGCCGAGCGAATATCGGCACCGTTTTGGCCGTATATATTTGTGAAAATACGATCTTTATCTTGCAACATTACAGATCACCTTTCAAAACGGTCAGCCCGCCTTCTGGCTCAGATGCGCGGCGCGAATTTTGTGGTCCGGTCATTACTTCTTCGCCCGCACGTAATTTTTCTAACAGGGCCTCGAAAGTTTCAGCCGTAAGATCTTCATAAAAGTCATCGTTAATCTGAACCATGGGCGCGTTCACGCAAGCCCCCAAACACTCAACTTCCATCCAGCTCAAGGCGCCGTCAGCCGAGATCTCGCCAGGCTCACCGATCACATTGCGGCACACGGCTTTAAGGTCGTCCGCCCCACGTAACCAGCACGGAGTCGTTCCACACAGCTGAACAAAATGACGGCCCACAGGCGACAAGTTGAACATGGTATAAAAGGTTGCTACCTCAAGCGCCCGCATATAGGGCATATCGAGTTTTTCGGCCACATGACGGATAGCAGGCTCGGGCAGCCACCCCCCCGCTTGCTTCTGGGCTTGCCACAAAAGCGGAACAATCGCGCTCGCTTGGCGGCCTTCAGGATATTTTGCAATCTGCGCGTCAGCCCACGCCTCATTTTCTGGAGAAAATGTAAACTCCGCAGGTTGCTCGGAATGCAAACGGCGTACGCTCATCGGTCAACCTCCCCAAACACAATGTCCAGCGATCCCAAAATAGCCGAAACATCGGCGAGCATGTGATCGCGGCAGAGATAGTCCATGGCTTGCAGATGTGCATAGCCGGGCGCTCGAATTTTACAGCGATACGGCTTGTTCGACCCATCCGATACGAGATAGACCCCAAACTCACCCTTCGGCGCTTCAACCGCGGCATATACCTCGCCTTCGGGCACATGATACCCTTCTGTGTAGAGCTTAAAGTGATGGATGAGAGCCTCCATCGAGCGCTTCATCTCGCCGCGCTTGGGCGGAACAATTTTGCCATCTGTCGAGGAAATCGGCCCACTGGGCATTTTCTCAATACATTGCTTCATGATGCGAATAGACTGACGGCATTCCTCGACCCGAACCAAATACCGATCGTAGCAATCGCCATTTTTGCCAACTGGAATATCAAAGTCAAAATCGCTATAGGCCTCATAAGGCTGAGCACGACGCAAATCCCACGCCAGGCCCGACCCGCGCGCCATCACGCCGGTTAAACCCCAATTATGAATATCCTCAACGCTCACGCAGCCTATATCGACATTTCGCTGTTTGAAGATGCGATTATTGGTCAGCAGACCCTCAATATCATCCATGACTTTCAAGAACGGATCACAAAAATCATAAATATCCGAAATCAGGTCTTCTGGAAGATCTTGATGCACGCCGCCTGGACGGAAATACGCCGCATGCAAGCGCGCACCACTGGCGCGCTCATAAAAGATCATCATTTTTTCCCGCTCTTCAAATCCCCAAAGAGGGGGTGTAAGCGCACCCACATCGAGCGCCTGTGTGGTGATGTTGAGAAGATGACTGAGCAAGCGGCCAATTTCAGAATACAGAACCCGAATATATTGTCCGCGCTTTGGAACCGTGATCCCCAAAAGCCGCTCAACAGCCAAAGCAAAGGCATGTTCCTGGTTCATCGGCGCCACGTAATCGAGGCGATCAAAATACGGTACGGCCTGCAAATAGGTTTTGTGTTCGATGAGCTTTTCCGTGCCGCGATGCAACAAACCAATATGCGGGTCGACCCTCTCAACCAATTCGCCATCAAGATCCATCACCAAGCGCAACACACCATGCGCCGCGGGGTGCTGAGGCCCGAAGTTAATCGTAAACTTGCGGTCTTCGAGTGCCGTATCAGGCATGCCTATTTATCCTCCACAGCTGCTTTTTCGTCGCCCGACAGAGCGCCACGCGCTCCTTCCCACGGGCTCTCAAAGTCGAAATCGCGAAATTCTTGAACCAATGATACAGGTTCATAGACAACTTTTTTGCGGTCGTCATCATAGCGCACTTCCACATGCCCGGTGAGCGGGAAGTCTTTGCGGAGGGGATGCCCTTCAAAGCCATAATCTGTGAGAATACGCCGCAAATCAGGGTGGCCCGAGAAACGCACGCCATACATGTCAAACACTTCGCGCTCGAACCAATTTGCCGTGTCAAAAACACCCACCACACTAGGCACCAGCGTTTCTTCGTCGGCCGCCAGCTTGACACGAATGCGGTGGTTCCGGCTCATCGATAGAAGGTGATAGACCACATCAAAACGCCACGCGCGTTGCGGATAATCAACGGCCGTAACGTCGATCAACTGTTCGAACAAACATTTGGAATCATCCCGCAGGAATTTCAAAACAGAAATGATGTCCGAGGCATTGGTCTCGATGGTCAATTCGCCATAGCGAATAACCGACTGATTAATTTTCTCGCCGAGCTTTTCGCCAATATGCGCGCTCAACGTTTCAAGAGGAGAGGTCTGGGTCATCGTAATCGCTTAGCGTTCAATTGTACCGGTTCGACGGATTTTCTTTTGCAGCAGCAGGACGCCATACAGCAAAGCCTCGGCAGTGGGCGGACAGCCCGGAACATAAATATCGACCGGAACAATGCGATCGCATCCCCGCACCACGGAGTAACTATAGTGATAATATCCGCCACCATTGGCGCATGACCCCATTGAGATCACGTAACGTGGCTCTGGCATTTGGTCGTAAACTTTGCGCAGGGCTGGGGCCATTTTATTCGTCAATGTGCCCGCCACGATCATCACATCCGACTGTCGAGGGGATGCGCGCGGCGCGAAGCCGAACCGCTCGACATCATAACGCGGCATAGAGGTATGCATCATCTCCACCGCACAACAGGCCAGACCGAAAGTCATCCAATGCAAGGATCCCGTGCGCGCCCAATTGATCAGATCTTCGGCTGTCGTGAGCACAAAGCCCTTATCCGATAACTGATTAGACACTTGCGCATAATAGGGATCGGCCATTGGCGCCGGCCGTTGCCCTGGCTTCGCTGTCGATCGAGGGGTAGCGGGAGAGGAAGATTGTGTATCGGCCATGCTTATATATTCCTAACTCTTAGTCCCACTCGAGCGCGCCTTTGCGCCACTCATAGACAAATCCGACGGTCAATACGCCTAAAAAGAACATCATTGACCAAAATCCAAAAACACCAATGTCGCCAAATGCCACAGCCCATGGAAACAAAAAGGCGACTTCAAGGTCAAAAATGATGAAGAGAATGGCGACCAAATAAAACTTCACATCAAACTTCATGCGCGCGTCATCAAACGCTTCGAAGCCGCACTCGTATGGCGCTAGCTTTTCAGGATCGGGTGCGTAAGGGGCTGCAAAAACCGGAATAACCATAATGGCTAAGGTTATGATGGCCGCTAAGGCCATAAAGATCAAAATCGGGAAGTAACTGGTCAGAAGATCCTGCATGATGTCGATCCTAATTCTACCTTACGCATAGAGCACGAACGTGCTGCGGGCGGAGTATATCTGCGCCGATTTATGATGCAAGTGTAAACACAAGCCCTTTCCCATTTTTCGGACTTAAATCTGGTTGCCAAGGGCCACAACATCCGGTCCTACGTGACCCCAGATGCTATCGCGCTCGCGTCAAAACAGGCAGCGACGTTTTTCGGATATTTTTGAGAAAAAGTGGCGGGAGTGACGGGACTCGAACCCGCGGCCTCTGGCGTGACAGGCCAGCGCTCTAACCAACTGAGCTACACCCCCGCTCTAAGCGTCGAAACGGCTCGAGACATGTACGATCGCTTCGTCAGACTGTCAAGCACACAATCATGAGATCGGTCATCAAGTGACCGAAAATAATGGTCACTCATGCAATTAACAGTGTGGTGGTGGGCGGTGACGGGATCGAACCGCCGACCCTCTCGGTGTAAACGAGATGCTCTCCCAGCTGAGCTAACCGCCCCACGACGAGGTCTATAAACTAGACCAACACAAAAAGCAAAAAAAAACGCCGGGGCGAATAATCGACCCGGCGCTTTAATTGGGGAAATTCTAGTTCAATGCGTCTTTGAATGCTTTGCCGGCTTTAAATTTCGGCGAACGTGATGCCTTGATTTGAATCGTTTCGCCCGTACGCGGATTGCGACCCGTTGTGGCCTTGCGGCTGGCAACTGCAAATGTGCCGAAACCGACCAGACGGACTTCGCCGCCGGCTACCAGTTGAGCGGTGATTGAATCAAACACACTGTCGACCGCGCGACCTGCGTCTGCTTTTGAGAGCCCGGTGCTATCGGACACTTTGGTAACTAAATCGTTTTTGTTCATGGCTTCCTCTCCAAACAAAATTGCACAGTGGAAGCGTATGATGCGATTCGGAGACCGGTCAAAAGAAAAAACGCAGAATTCCGCCAAATTTTCAATGAGAAAAAATCACCCCCAGCGCTTAATGAGGCGCAATAACCCCTGCCCCCGAGCCCTCAGCGGCCTTGGACGCATTATAGGTTTCCTCATCCCAATCAATGGCTGTCGGCTTATAAGCGAGCGCATGACTAAGCACCTCATCCATATTCTCAACAGGGATAATCTCGAGGCCTTCCTTAATATTATTGGGAACCTCTTCCAAATCCTTCTCATTTTCTTTTGGAATCAACACTTTAGTGATACCGCCGCGAAGCGCAGCCAGAAGTTTTTCCTTCAAGCCACCGATCGGCAACACCCGACCGCGCAAGGTCACCTCACCTGTCATTGCAACATTGCGCAACACAGGAATGCCAGTCATGACCGAGACAATGGCTGTGGCCATCGCCGTTCCCGCCGACGGGCCATCCTTAGGCGTCGCCCCTTCAGGCACGTGAACGTGAATATCTTTGCGTTCAAATAAAGGAGGTTCAATGCCAAAAAATGTGCTCCGCGCGCGCACATAAGAGGAGGCCGCATTGATCGATTCTTTCATGACATCGCCTAATTTGCCCGTCGTCGTCATCCGACCCTTGCCAGGCAACATCACCCCTTCAATGGTCAGCAACTCGCCGCCCACCTCAGTCCACGCCAGACCCGTGACCACACCCACTTGGTCATCTTGCTCGGCAACACCGAAGCGGAATTTGCGAACTCCGAGATAGTCCTTCAAATTATCGCTGGTAACGTGGACTTGTTTATCGCGGCCGCGTACAATTTCGGTCACCGCTTTACGGGCCAAATTGGCGATTTCACGCTTTAGGTTTCGAACACCCGCCTCGCGCGTATAGTAGCGAATAATATCGCGCAACACGGAGTCATCGATTTCGAATTCTCCGCGACGTAAACCATGCTCTTCAACGGCCTGCGGCAAGAGATGCTGCCGTGCAATCTCAACCTTTTCGTCTTCGGTGTAACCGGCAATTC
>CBFIIU010000003.1:81105-83417 GCA_965662735.1 Alphaproteobacteria bacterium | reverse complement strand
ATGCTCTTCAACGGCCTGCGGCAAGAGATGCTGCCGTGCAATCTCAACCTTTTCGTCTTCGGTGTAACCGGCAATTCTGATCACTTCCATGCGATCGAGCAATGGACCTGGAATGTTGAGCGAGTTAGCGGTCGTCACAAACATCACATTGGAGAGATCATAATCGACCTCCAAATAGTGATCACTGAAGCTGTTATTTTGTTCGGGATCTAACACTTCAAGAAGCGCAGCCGATGGATCACCGCGATAATCTGCCCCCAATTTATCGACCTCATCCAGAAGCACCAGAGGATTTGTGGTTTTCACTTTTTTCATCGACTGAATGACCTTGCCAGGCATTGATCCGATATATGTCCGCCGATGCCCGCGGATCTCGCTTTCATCGCGCACGCCCCCAAGCGACATGCGCACGAATTCGCGCCCCGTTGCCTTGGCGATTGATTTGCCCAAAGAGGTTTTGCCAACCCCAGGAGGGCCAACCAAGCACAATATGGGGCCCCGCAATTTATTGGCCCGTTGTTGCACCGCAAGATATTCCAAGATCCGCTCTTTGACTTTCTCAAGCCCATAGTGATCTTTTTCGAGCGTCTGCTCTGCCGCGGCCAAATCTTTTTTAACGCGACCTTTCTTGCCCCATGGCACGGCCAGCAACCAATCCAAATAATTCCGGACAACCGTTGCTTCGGCCGACATTGGGCTCATCGAGCGCAATTTTTTAAGCTCGGCGTCCGCTTTCTCGCGCGCCTCTTTTGACAGCTTGGTTTTGGCGATGCGTTCTTCTAGCTCCGATAACTCGTCGCCACCATCTTCGCTTTCACCAAGCTCTTTTTGAATAGCCTTCAATTGCTCATTCAAATAATACTCGCGCTGAGTTTTCTCCATTTGACGCTTAACGCGCCCACGGATTTTTTTCTCAACCTGAAGAACCCCCAATTCGCCTTCCATAAAGCCAATGACCGCTTCCAAACGTTCATTGACCGACAACATCTCAAGCAAACTTTGTTTTTCTTCAAGTTTGATATTCAGATGGGTGGCAATCGTATCCGCCAATTTAGCGGGGCTCGTAATCTCGCCCAGGCTCGATTGAACTTCTGGCGGAATTTTACGATTTAGTTTAACATAGTTTTCAAATTGACCGACGGCGGCGCGCATAAGGGCGCGGGTTTCTTCGCCTTCCCGATCTGCTTCATCTAGCGGGATCGCACTCGCTTCAAAAAAGGCTTCATTGTTTAAAAACTCGATCACGCGCGCACGGCTCATCCCCTCAACCAGAACCTTCACGGTTCCGTCAGGCAATTTCAGCATTTGCAAAATTGATCCGATCGTTCCGATCTCATAGAGATCCTTTGAACACGGATCATCATTCTCACCATCTTTCTGACAGATCAGCATTATTTTCTTGTCGCTATCCATGACATCTTCAAGGGCACGGACGGATTTGTCGCGCCCAACAAATAGCGGCACAATCATCCCGGGGTAAACGACAATATTGCGTAAGGGCAGAACTGGAAGGACCTCAGGAATAGGATCCCGAATATCTTGCTCCGTCTCATAATCAGCCGTCATGATATATCCTTTCCAAGTTACTACTCACCAAGTTTACGGTCGATTCCGCTCGCCCAGTCAAAATGCAAATTACTTTCGCACCATTTGCTACCCAACTAATGTGGTGAGCCTCTGAACAAAATTCAAGTTTTCTAGCAAAAATGCCGCGGGCCGCGGCTCAGACCGAAATCGATCTTGCTGTCACAGCCTCACACAGTGTTAAACAGCCGCATATATCTAAATAGATCCAAAACCTCAGAGAGCTCTCACGCAGCACCTAGAGATGTGGGCTGATCCCCCGAGCTCTCAATGAAACGGCTGCGGGAAAATTAGGAGGCAGAAGGAGCCGCTGACGCTGCTGGCTCGTCATGCGCAGCATAGATCATGAGGGGTTGGCTTTTGCCATCCACAACATCTCCATTAACCACCACTTCCTCGACGCCTTCGCGACCCGGAAGATCAAACATTGTATCGAGCAGAATTCCCTCAAGCACCGAGCGCAAACCCCGCGCGCCCGTTTTACGATCAATGGCCTTCTTCGCAATGCGCGATAAAGCATCGTCGGTGAAAGTCAGGCGCACATTTTCCATATCAAACAAGCTTTGATATTGCTTCACCAACGCATTTTTAGGCTCGGATAGAATTGTTATTAACGCAGCCTCATCCAAATCCTCAAGCGTGGCCAAAACCGGTAAGCGTCCAACAAATTCTGGGATCAAACCAAATTTGAGCAAATCCTCGGGCTCAACCTTTTTCAGCAAATCGCC
>CBFIIU010000003.1:78305-81005 GCA_965662735.1 Alphaproteobacteria bacterium | reverse complement strand
GGAATCTGGCGCATCAACATTAGCCCCAAACCCAATGGAGGTTTCATGACCACGTTTCGCAATCATCTTATCGAGGCCCGCAAAGGCGCCACCACAAATGAATAATATATTTGTCGTGTCGACCTGCAAAAACTCTTGCTGAGGGTGCTTACGCCCTCCTTGCGGAGGCACAGAGGCAACCGTCCCTTCCATAATTTTCAACAGGGCTTGCTGCACCCCCTCACCCGACACATCGCGGGTGATTGATGGGTTCTCTGATTTGCGCGTAATTTTGTCGACCTCGTCGATATAAACAATGCCGCGCTGCGCGCGCTCGACATTATAGTCCGCCGCCTGCAAGAGTTTGAGGATGATATTTTCCACATCCTCTCCCACATAACCTGCCTCGGTCAGTGTGGTGGCATCGGCCATTGTAAAAGGGACGTCGAGAATACGCGCGAGCGTTTGAGCCAGCAATGTTTTACCGCACCCCGTGGGGCCGATAAGCAAAATATTGGATTTCGACAATTCGACATCTGATGATTTTGACGCATGTTTCAGGCGCTTGTAATGATTGTGAACGGCGACCGACAAAACCCGCTTCGCGTGCGCCTGGCCGATCACATAATCATTCAGAATTTCTAAAATCTCTTGAGGCGTCGGAACGCCCTCTGTGGTCTTTACCAAAGAGGCTTTGGATTCTTCGCGGATGATGTCCATGCATAATTCGACGCATTCATCGCAGATGAATACGGTTGGGCCAGCAATAAGTTTACGAACCTCGTGCTGACTTTTTCCGCAGAAAGAGCAATATAGAGTGCTTTTGCTGTCGCTTGATCCACCGATTTTACTCACCGCATGCCCCTTTTTCTGTTCTGTGCTCAGTCGTTCACACCGACCGCATCACATCTTTAAGTCATTCAACACAAATTTCACTGTGCCAGCAAGCCTACCTCACCCTTCATCAGAAGTTGATGCAACATCGGTACCACGACGCGTGACAACCTTATCAATTAACCCGAACGCCTCAGCTTGCTCTGCAGTCATAAATGTATCTCGTTCCAGCGCGTCTTCAATCTTCCGCAGCGTTTGCGAGGTATGTTTGACGTAAATTTTGTTCAACCGAGCCCGCATATCAAGGATTTCTTGAGCGTGGCGTTCAATATCCGACGCTTGCCCTTGGAAACCTCCAGAGGGCTGGTGCACCATCACGCGGGCATTTGGAAGAGCGAACCGCATCCCCGGCTCACCCGCCGCGAGAAGCAAAGACCCCATTGAGGCCGCTTGGCCAATGCACAAGGTCGACACGGCTGGTTTAATATATTGCATGGTATCATAGATCGCCATGCCCGATGTCACCACGCCGCCTGGGGAGTTGATATACATCGAAATCTCTTTTTTCGGGTTCTCAGCTTCCAAAAATAGCAATTGCGCCGTGATCAAACTCGCCATGTGATCTTCAATGGGACCCGTGACAAAAATGACCCGCTCCTTCAAAAGGCGCGAGTAAATATCGTAAGCCCGTTCACCGCGGCTGGTTTGCTCGACGACCATGGGCACCAAAGTGCTCATAACTGTCTCGACAGGATCTTGCATCCGATGCTCCCGTTAAATTATTGAACTCCCACTGTGCGGTAAGTCGCCCAGCTTGCCAAGCACGAAGTTTTAGCGTTGCCGCATTTAGTCAGATTTTTTGGCGGTCGACTTTTTCGCTGCCGGTTTCTTCGTGTCTGACTTTGTCTCTGCTGGCTTTTTAGCCGCTGGCTTTTTTGCTGCCGGCTTTTTCGCTGCAGGTTGAGTGTCCGCATCCGCCTTTTTCGACGCAGCCTTTTTCGGCTCAGCTTTCTTATCCGCTTTTGCAGAGGCTTTTTTGGCGGGCTTCGCGTTTTGCTGTTCGGCCTCGTCGCCCGGGTCGCGCATTAGCTCCTCAATATCAACTTTTTTATCGTTGACCGACGCCAATTCGACAATAAAGTCGACCACTTTTTCTTCAAAAATAGGCGCGCGCAATTGGGCCATGGCGTCTGGGTTCTTCTGGAAATATTCGAGCGCTTGCCGCTCTTGACCCGGGAATTGTTGCACGCGTTGCATCAACGCCTGATTAACTTCTTCCTGGGTCACTTCAATTTTATTGCGATTACCCACTTCCGCGAGCACAAGCCCCGTTCTCACGCGGCGTTCGGCGATTTGTCGATATTCTGCACGCAGCTCATCTTCGCTCTCATCGAGCTCATCCAGCTTCTTACCTTGGTGCTCTAATTCATGTTCAAACTGGTGCCAGATCTGACCAAACTCAAGCTCGACCATAGCAGGCGGCAGCTCAAAGTTGTGTGATCCGTCAAGGGCATCCAATAATGCTTTTTTAAGATGCGCGCGAGACATTTGCCCGTAATCGCGACCAATCTGCTCAGCAATCGCTTCGCGAAGTTTCGGCAACGATTCGAGACCTAAAGATGAAGCGAAGGCATCATCGATTTTAGATTCTTCGGGTGCCGATACCTCGTGCACAGTGCATTCAAACACAGCTTCTTTGCCAGCCAAATCTTGACTGCCATAGTCTTCAGGGAAGCTGACCGTTACATCAACTTTATCGCCAGCCGTCGCACCGATTAATTGGTCTTCAAAGCCAGGGATAAATTGCCCAGAGCCCAATACCAGATTGGCGCCCTCAGCTGTGCCGCCTGCAAAGGCTTCGCCGTCAATACGGCCGATAAAATCGAG
>CBFIIU010000003.1:63738-78205 GCA_965662735.1 Alphaproteobacteria bacterium | reverse complement strand
GAGCCCAATACCAGATTGGCGCCCTCAGCTGTGCCGCCTGCAAAGGCTTCGCCGTCAATACGGCCGATAAAATCGAGTGTAATCTGGTCGCCATTTTCTGCTTTGGCTTTTGCATCACGCGGCGCATAGCTCGTGCGCGACGATGCCAAACGCTCCAATGATTCATCGATCTGCTCATCCGAGACCTCAACGACAGGGCGCTCCAGCTTGAGTTTAGAAAAATCGGTAAGCGTGATTTCAGGGATCACTTCAAATTTCATTTCGAAGACGAGATCAGCAGAGCCCGCGAGAACGGCGCCCGCTTCTGAAACCAAGGAAATTTCGGGTTGCAAGGCTGGACGTTCATCGCGATCGGTCAATGCTTTTTCGCTCGTCTCTGCAACAACTTGTTGAACAATCTCCGACATGAGCTGCTGCCCATATGTTTTTCTGATATGCGATGCAGGGACTTTGCCTGGACGAAATCCTTTTAACTGCACTTGGCCTTTAATCTCATCCAAGCGCGTGTCTAGTCGGGTACCCAAATCGCTCGCGAGAATTGTTATTTCCAGAGCGCGCGCCAAACCTTCCGATTTTGTTTCTTTTACCTGCATATCGTCCTCTTCCGCTTATGCGATCATGTTTACTTTGCTGGTGCGGGCGGAGGGACTTGAACCCCCACGCCGTAAGACACTAGAACCTAAATCTAGCGCGTCTACCAATTCCGCCACGCCCGCTTCATACAGCACAGAAATCATTAATTTAAAGTTAGCGGGTCTATAGCAGGCTCTGCGCCGGATTGCCAGAGCCTCCAAACCGAATTCTAATTAACCTGCGTTTGGGCCTCAGCACCCCTCTCCACGCACGCGATCCGACCCTCTTCAACTTTAAAAAGGCTCACAGAGGTGTTGTCGGGACGAAAGCACACAATGTCGTCTTGTCCCATCGCCAGCCCATACACCACATTAATGGCGATGAAATGAGACACAATCACCACAGCTGGCGACTGCCGGGCCTCCGCCACGGCCTGAACCACTCCCTCACGCCATGCGCGAAAATCAACCGACGCGGTTTCGGCATCGAGCGCCGACCATGTGCCCGCCATAACCCGTCGCAACCAAGCACCGCGTTCATTAAGATCATCGGTGGGAGACGGTAATTCGCGAACCCGAGGGTCAATCACAATCTCCTGCCCCCAATGCGCTGCCAGCGGCTTAGCGGTTTCTTGGCACCGTTTCAACGGACTTGAAATAATCGGCACAGGCCCATCAATTTGCGCCGTTAATGCGCCAATGAGTGCTGCCGCCTGCTGCTGCCCAACTTCGTCCAAGCCGGGGTCTAAATCGGCATCCCATGCCGCGGCGGCCTTCCCATGGCGCACCATATAAATATGGGTCATTCTCTACTCCCTGGCCGTCGCTTTAAGACGGCTGCCCATCTGGAACAAACCAGTTCAGGCCATCGGCCCCAACAGCCACTTGCCCGGTATGGTTTATGACATCCACCTGCATCATATAATCAAGCCATCCATCTTCATCGGCGATATGCGCCACAAACCGAGCATTGCTATCGGCAAGCCGCCCTAGAATAAGACCAAGACGCGGCTTTCCAGCGGGATGGATAACCGTATAGGTTTCAATACGGGCCGCACCGGCCGGCGCTTCATCGACCGGCACCGTCGGCACGGCATCTATTTTTGCTTGAACGGCCTCGCGATTGGGCACCGGCCAATCGCCCTCCACAGCCTCTGTCGAATACAGGCCAATCGAATGCTTGGTTAAGTACCAACCATTACCCGTACACAGCCCCTTGCTGCCCGGATGGGCGCGCAGCTTATCCATCATGGTCGCAACAGAGAGCAATGTGTACGCATTCCCAGCGCCCCCAAAATAAGGCAGACCTCCCGTCACGGTTAATCCGCGCGGATCATCTTCCGCGATCCCCATTTCACGACACGCCACCTCCACAGCCACCGGAAAGCAAGAATAGAGATCGAGATAATCCAAATCATCGATCGACCATTTGGCCATAGCGAGAGCAGCTTTGGTCATTTCATGGATCGCATATGAGCGATGCAAGTCTTGCCGCTCGCTCACCAGCCAGGTCTCATTGGCATCCGCACATCCGTGCAAGAACACCCATCGCCCCCGATCAATGCCCAAGGCCTCGGCTTCTCCAACTGAGGTTAAAATCACGGCCGCCGCCTGATCGACCTGGATGACGCTATTCATGTATTTTGGATAGGGAAAGCCCACCCACCGGTTCTGATCGGTGACGGTTCGGATCTCCTCAGCCGAGCGCTCGATGGGAAACCAACTTTGAGGGTGCTGCGCGGCTACTTTCGTGAAAGCCGACATCATGTTTGAAATATGGTTCATGTGATCGTCTATGCTGCGCCCCACATGCGCCCGAAGAGCATTTTCCAGCATAGGGTAAGTGTTAACCGGAAATGACATCCCATGGGCGCTCTCCAGGGCGCTGACCCCGGCCTTATCAACTCCATAATCAGTGCGGGGGCCTTCTGGATCATCGTTCCAACCAGAAACATCGACGCCTGCGGCCGCTGCCCGCATTAACGTCCCAAGCCCCTCGCCACCGACCAGCAAAGCCGTTTTAATCTCACCACTATGGATCCGTGTCGCAAGATCATTGATCATGAATTGCGGCGTGTTGCCCCCAGTAGGCGCATAAAAACTGCGATCAGGCGATAGCCCCAATTGATGCGCAACACTCAAGCCTGGATTGGGATAATGACCGCCAGGCATGCCCCGCGCCTCTGGCGACGCGGTGATAAACCGCAAACCCGCCACGGCGTCGATTGCTGCCCGCATTTCGGCTTCTTGACCCGTATCCGCTAAGGCCGCACGCGCGGCATCGACCAAAAGGTCAAGCGGGGTTTTTGCATGAGCGATATCTTTGTTTTTGTTGACGGTTAATCCCGCCCCGATCAGGATTGGCGTGTTTGGCTGAACCATAAAAAACTCCTATAGAGACATGAACATGTCGAGGGTAGGATAATTACTACAGATCAATTCTCCGCTAAACAAGCGAGAACACATGGATAAGGATCGAACATGTGTGATCGCGCCGCGAAATCATCAGATTAAAGCTCCAAAAAGCTCCACAAAGTTCATTTTTGCTCATAAATTAATCATAATGGCTAAATTTTAGGCATATATTGAGATTACAAAGCCATTTTAGGGACCTGCTTACCTCGGAACTCCGCCATTCGACCCCAAATCATGGCCAGCGGGTCTGTGAAAAATGCGCGGAACCCATCAAAACCTCGCATTTTTGAGTGTTGGCACACCTCCTGTATGGGGTAGGTACGATCACTGGGTCTATATGTCTTAAGGTCGTATCGTTATCGCGATCGATACAACGAGGATGAATATGAAAAAAATAGAAGCGATTATCAAACCCTTCAAACTCGATGAAGTCAAAGATGCACTTCAAGAAGCGGGTCTTCAGGGGATCACGGTACTAGAAGCAAAAGGCTTTGGTCGGCAAAAAGGTCATACCGAGCTCTATCGGGGTGCGGAATATGTGGTCGATTTTTTGCCAAAGGTTAAGATCGAGCTGATTATTCCTGACGATCTTCTCGACAAAGCCATTGAAGCCATCCAATCCTCGGCGCAGACCGGGCGCATTGGCGATGGAAAGATTTTTGTTTCATCCATCGAGCAGGCCATTCGGATCAGAACCGGAGAAACCGGGGATGATGCACTGTAACCCTTCATGGTTCACTCTCACCTCTCTTTATAAACTTTAACTACTCGGAGAATTTTATGTCAGACGCTTCATCTATTTTGAAAAAAATTAAAGACGAGGGCATCAACTATGTTGATGTACGCTTCACTGACCCACGCGGTAAAATGCACCATTTGACCTTGGATCAGTCGCTGGTCGATGAAGATTTTTTTGCTGAAGGCACACTGTTTGATGGGTCGTCCATCGCAGGATGGAAAGCCATTAACGAGTCCGACATGGTGCTGATGCCCGACGCCTCGACAGCTGGAATGGACCCTTTTTACGCTGAACCTACACTCACCCTGTTTTGCAACATCATCGATCCTGCAACGGGCGAGTCGTACAATCGTGACCCACGTTCAACCGCTCTTAGAGCCGAAGCCTATGTAAAGGCCTCCGGCGTTGGCGACACGGTGTTCATCGGACCTGAAGCCGAATTCTTTGTCTTTGATGATGTCCGGTTCTCAACCGACCCCTATAGCACCGGCTTTGCACTCGACAGCACAGAGTTGCCGATCAACTCAGGCACAGAATATGAGAATGGCAATATGGGCCACCGTCCCCGCACCAAAGGGGGCTACTTCCCAGTCAACCCCATTGATAGCTGCCAAGACCTGCGCGGAGAAATGTTGTCCGTCATGCGGCAAGTGGGCATGCAAGTTGAAAAGCACCACCACGAAGTGGCGTCAGCACAACATGAGCTCGGCTTAAAATTCGGCACGCTGACAGAGATGGGTGATGCAATCCAAATGTACAAATACGTCATTCACAATGTCGCCCATGCCTATGGCAAAACCGCCACCTTCATGCCCAAACCAGTGGCCGGCGACAATGGCTCGGGGATGCATGTTCACCAGTCAATCTGGAAAGACGGCAATCCACTTTTTGCAGGCGATAAATATGCTGGCCTGTCGCAAGAGTGCTTGTACTATATCGGTGGCATCATTAAACACGCCAAAGCGATTAATGCGCTGACCAACCCATCCACCAACTCATACAAACGCTTGATCCCAGGCTTTGAAGCGCCCGTGCTGCTTGCTTATTCATCACGCAACCGCTCGGCCTCTTGCCGTATTCCGTTCGGGTCATCCCCGAAAGCGAAACGCGTTGAGGTACGCTTCCCCGATCCAACCGCGAACCCCTATTTGGGCTTCACAGCCATGTTGATGGCCGGTCTTGACGGGATTGAAAACAAAATTGATCCAGGCCCCTCAATGGACAAAGACCTGTATGAGTTGCCACCTGAAGAACTTAAAAATGTCCCTCAGGTCTGCGGATCTCTGCGTGAGGCCCTCAATGCCCTCGATGCTGACCGCGACTTCTTGAAAAAAGGCGGTGTCATGGATGATGATCAAATCGACGCCTATATGGACCTGAAATGGCAAGAAGTGTATCGCTTCGAACACGCGCCACATCCGGTCGAGTTCGACATGTACTACAGCGTTTGATCCCTCCCCTCAAACGCAAACAAGGCCGGGTGGTTTCCACCCGGCCTTTTTTATTGATGCGTCAGTTGATGACCGACGTCGGCCATCCGAACGCCATTAGCCCTGCCAGTGCGCTTGATAACGCTGCGCAGATGCTTTTTCATTCGCCTGATAACGCAAAAAGGCTTTGAACACGCCCATCGACAAATCGGGGTCTTTCCCGGCGCCCATTTCGAGCAATTGCAGGCAAAACCAGCCTTGCTGTCCCCAGCCATTAAGTGCAGCCATGATCCGTAGAGGCGAATTAAGCCCAAGCCAGCCTGGGCCGATTTGCATTTCTTTTTCAGGCGCTGGCAGAACATCAATCTCGCGCGCGAGAAGCTTGCGAACCACATTTGGGTCGACACAGAGGGGGCGGCCCACGCCAATAACATCGCATGCCTTTGCCGCTAATGCAGCGTTCATGCCCTCGAGCGACCGGAACCCGCCTGTCACCATCATGGGCTTTTTCATTACCGCACGAATATCACGCGCGTATTCGAGGAAGTATGCCTCGCGGGCAATGGTGCTCTCGCGACGAACTTCAGACTTTTGAGGGTTAATAGAGAGATTATCGAGCCCCACGAGCTTGGGCTGTTCATAGGTCCCACCCGACACTTCCAGCAAGTCGATCGCTTCTTTATTCAACCAAGAGGCCACCGTCACGGAGTCCTCGTGGGAGAAACCACCGCGCTGAAAATCGGCTGAGTTTAGTTTAACCGACACAGGAAAATCATTTCCGACAGCTTTGCGCACCGCGCGAACCACTTCGAGCAGCAGGCGCGCCCTATTCTCAAGCGACCCCCCCCAATCGTCCGTTCGTGTGTTAATATCGGGCGATAAAAATTCAGAAATAAGATAGCCATGGGCGGCATGAATTTGAACGCCCGTAAAGCCGGTTTCCCGAGCCGTTTTAGCCACATGCGCGAAACGTTTAATAATGTCTTTAATCTCTTTTTCCGTCAGCGGCCGCGGTGTTCCGAATTGTGCCCCCGGCATTTTTAATCCGATATTGGATGGCCCAACCGGTTCGGCGGCAACCGCAGCCGGCGTTTGACGGCCAGCATGGCTAATTTGCATCCACAAATGCGTTCCGTCGCGCGTGCCAGCCTTCGCCCAGGCCCGCAAGGCTGCTTTTTGTTCCGCAGATTGACGCCCCTCAATCACCACATTCCCTGGCCGCTCGAGATAGCGGTGATCAACCTGCACATTGCCCGTGAGCAAAATGCCTGCACCCCCCTCTGCCCATTTACCATAGAGATTTGCATGTTGTTCGGTCGCCCGATTATCCGGTGTCGCAAGACCCTCGGTCATTGCGGCCTTACAGATCCGATTGGGGATGGTCACCCCACATGGCAATTTCAACTTAGACGCAACAGTAACTGACGCCATGGACATTCCCTCTCTAATAACTTTGTTTGAACCGGCACGGATCTCGATCTTGAAGATAACTATAGCATGATAAGTTATTCTTAGGAAAAATCAAAACCTAGCCTAGAATGCGTGTGATTCGATGCGTGCTCTTCGCATGCCTACGCGTATTACACCTCAGGGATAAAACTGGTCATGGCTAAAAAACTGCCTCCCAAAAAAACGGGACCCGCGCAAAAACTGTCGCCAAAACCGACAAAATCGGCCAAAGGAAAGAGTTCTGACACGGATGACTTGTTTGCTGATCCGAAGAAAAGCAAATCTTCATCGGCGAAGGAAGTGTCGCAGGGAAAATATACCGCCAAGGATATTGAGGTTCTCGAGGGGCTGGAACCCGTACGTCGCCGGCCGGGCATGTATATTGGCGGCACAGATCAGCGCGCCCTTCATCACCTTTTCGCCGAAGTCATCGACAATGCCATGGATGAGGCTGTGGCTGGGCACGCGACTTATATTGACGTCACCATTGAGCCGGATAATTGGCTAAGTGTCCGCGATAATGGGCGCGGTATTCCGGTCGATCCGCACCCCCGCTTTAAAGAAAAGTCAGCGCTTGAAGTGATCATGACCACCTTGCATGCCGGCGGTAAGTTTGGGGGCGATGCCTATGACACTTCGGGGGGTCTGCACGGCGTCGGCGTTTCTGTTGTCAATGCTTTATCCGACCAATTGGTGGTTCAGGTCTGGCGAGACAAAAAAGCCTATGAACAAAAATTCTCCTGCGGCCATGCAAAGGGTAAGCTGAAGGAACTTGGAAGCGCTTCTAATCAGCGCGGCACATTGGTGAAATTCCACCCCGACCCGCAAATTTTTGGCGCGAAGGCTGAATTTGACCCCGCACGCCTTTTTTCGATGACAAAGGCAAAGGCCTATTTATTTGCGGGCGTTGAAATCCGATGGCATTGCGACCCGAGCTTGCTGGACGAAACAGGTGAGGTGCCCGCTGAAGCCGTTTTCAAATTCCCCGATGGCTTGCAAGATTATCTGGCTGAGCAGATCGGCAAACATCCAACCGTAACGCCCGCCCCTTTTGCAGGTAAGGTCAATAAGCCCGGGGGCCATGGCTCGGTCGAATGGGCCGTGGCCTGGGTGGGCGGCGTGGATGGACAATCGACGTCTTATTGCAACACCGTGCCAACACCTGAAGGCGGCACCCATGAGCAGGGATTGCGCAATGCCTTGTCCAAAGGCTTGCGCGCCTATGGCGAACTCGCCAATATCAAAAAAGCCAGCATCCTGACCGCCGATGATGTGATGAGCACCGCCGTATCTTTGGTCTCCGTATTTATCCGTGAACCCGAATTTCAAGGACAAACAAAGGATAAGCTCGCCTCCCCAGAAGCGACCCGCATTGTCGAGCAAACAATGCGCGACCATTTTGAGCATTGGTTATCCTCGGCCCCGCAAGACGCCGCACGCTTGCTCGATTGGGTCATCACGCGAGCCGAAGAGCGGCAACGCCGGCGGCAAGAAAAAGATGTCAGCCGTAAATCTGCCACGCGTAAGTTACGCCTCCCTGGCAAGCTCGCGGACTGTAGCCAAAATACGGCAAAGGGTGCCGAGTTATTCATCGTCGAAGGGGATAGTGCGGGAGGCTCGGCGAAACAAGCGCGAGATCGCCAAACGCAAGCGGTTCTCCCTTTGCGAGGAAAAATACTTAATGTTGCAAATGCAACAGGTTTAAAAATACAACAAAATCAGCAGATTGCTGACTTAATCTTAGCTTTAGGATGCGGTATAGGCGCCTCCTATCGGTCGGATCGTCTGCGCTATGAAAAGGTCATTATCATGACCGATGCCGACGTCGACGGCGCTCATATTGCATCGCTCCTGATCACCTTTTTCCACGAGGAAATTCCGCAACTGATCCGCGATGGGCATCTCTACCTTGCGGTACCGCCGCTTTACCGCCTCAGCCAGGGAGGTAAGAGCATTTATGTGGGCAGCGACGAGGAACGCCTTGCCGCGTTAGAAACCGAGTTTCGCGCCAATGCCAAGGTCGATGTCAGCCGGTTTAAGGGCTTGGGCGAAATGCTGCCCGCGCAATTGCGAGAGACGACCATGATGCGCGGCAAACGTCGCTTATTGCAGGTCACGATTGACGAGAAGGAAATCAAAGAAACCGCCGATGTTGTTCAACGGCTCATGGGAAATAAAGCAGAGCTTCGGTTTCAATTTATTCAAGAACACGCCGCCTTTGCTGATGACCTCGATATTTAAAAGTCCGCCAGAGAACGTCCACAAACCGACCGTCCGCAGTCTGGCCATACAATCAAGGGCGTCGGCCCTAACGACATAATCCGTCGACCCCGCAGTAACTGATTGACTTTCGCCCACGCCCTTCTATGCTCGCCCGGATTGGGCTGGGCCGAAACGGCCTAGAAAAATAAGCGTCAACGTTGGCGCATAAAACAGAAAGAGCATGCAGAGCATGCGTTACGGCACACACTAGATGACATTTGAAGACTTAAACCTCGCGCCAGAGATTATGCGCGCAATCAACGAAGCGGGATACACCTCCCCCACCCCCATTCAGGCTCAGGCCATTCCGCAAGTTATTGCTGGACACGATGTTTTGGGCATTGCCCAAACGGGAACCGGTAAAACAGCCTCATTCACGCTGCCTATGATCCACCGCTTGATGCGCGGGCGGGCGAAGGCGCGCATGCCCCGCACGCTTATCCTCGAACCCACGCGCGAATTAGCGGCTCAAGTTGCAGAAAATTTTGATATTTACGGACGCTATACGCGCCTGAACAAAGCCCTGTTAATCGGCGGCGTTGCTTTTGGCGACCAAGAAAAAGCAATCGAACGCGGAGCAGATGTGCTGATCGCGACGCCCGGACGGTTATTGGACCATGTTGAACGCGGCAAAGTTCTCCTGCGCGGCGTCGAAGTGCTGGTCATTGACGAAGCCGATCGGATGCTGGATATGGGATTTATCCCTGACATTGAGCGCATTGTAAAACTTCTCCCTTTCACACGGCAGACCTTGTTTTTCTCGGCAACAATGCCGCCGGAAATCACCCGCATTTCGGAGCAGTTTCTACAAGCCCCTATTCGCATTGAAGTCAGCCGCCCTGCCTCAACAAATGAGAGTGTTAGTCAATTCTTCGTGTCCGTGCGGCGGCAAGATAAGCGCAAAGCCTTACGGGCTATTTTGTCGGCCAAAGACATTAAAAACGGCATTATTTTCTGCAACCGCAAACGCGATATTGGCACATTGCTAAGCTCGCTGGAACGCCATGGCTTTAACGCTTGTGCGCTGCATGGGGACATGGATCAGCATATGCGCATCAAGATGCTCGATCGGTTTCGTGATGGCGATGCTACCTATTTGATCGCCAGCGACGTAGCGGCCCGAGGTCTTGATATTCCTGAAGTCACCCATGTTTTCAATTTTGATGTGCCCATTCACGCAGATGATTATGTGCATCGCATTGGAAGAACCGGCCGGGCCGGGCGAACCGGAGAATCCTTCACGCTCGTCACGAAAGAAGACGAGAAATACTGGAGCGCCATCGAAAAACTGATTGGAAAATCGGTTCTCGAGTTTGAGCCAGAGTTTGAACCGGAGCTTAAAAAAGGGTCAGCTGATGCCTCAGGAGCGGATGAAAAACTCCGCAAACCTGCTCAGAAAACGACAGCTGACACAAAAAAACCGCGACGCCGAGGATTACTCGCAAAAGGCGCGCCGGCATTAGCAGACGATGCTCTGGAAAATGCTCTAGAAGATGATCTGAACCGTCCAGAGCCGACCGCGCGCCCCTCACCTCAGAAGACCGAAACGCGAGACGCCGCATCTCAGAACGAACCACCCGCTCGCGCTGAGCGAAAGCCCAAAAAAGAAAAAGAAACGACCGCGTCTCGCCCTAAACAGCAAGAGCCATCGGATGCGTTTGAAGGGGGCATGCCAGCCTTTATGAGGATCAAACTCCCATAAAAATAGGCGGCTCAAGGCCGCCTATTTGTTTTCGCTCGAATAACAAAGTCTACGCTTTGATCATGCCATCCAATACTTTGCGGATTTTATCTCCGTAAGGCGGACGTAACATACCTGCGGCAAACTCAACCGGGGTTTGACGGAAGACCGTTTTGGCATGTGAGAAATTAATAAATCCCTCTTTACCGTGATACGCTCCCGTTCCAGAGGGGCCAACACCGCCAAATGGCGCGTCATCTTGCATAATATGCGTGATCACATCATTCACAGCGACCCCACCTGATGTTGTCCGATTAACGACCTTATTTTCTTCCTCGCGATCCTCGCCAAAATAATACAGACCTAAGGGGCGGTCGTGCTCATTAACATATTGTATGGCCTCATTGACATCATCATAGGCCCGCACGGGCAAGATCGGGCCGAAAATTTCCTCTTGCATCACCTTCATATTATCCGTCGGCTCAACGACAATTGTCGGCGGAATTTTATAATGCGGTTGTTGCGAGAAATCCTCATTGGCCGGATTAATCTCAACGATCCGAGCGCCTTTCTTCTTCGCATCAGCCAGATAGCCGGTGAGGCGCTCATAATGGCGTTCATTAACAATCGAGGTGTAGTCCGTATTATCTTTCATTGTGGGAAACATGGCCGTCACTGAGGCGGATGCCTCTGCCACGAAATCTTCCAATTTTTCACGCGGAACCATCACATAATCGGGCGCTAAACATATTTGCCCAGCATTCAATGTTTTACCCGTCATCACCCGCGCCGCCGTCTTTTTCATGTCGGCACTGCGCGAGACAATCACCGGAGATTTTCCGCCGAGCTCAAGCGTGACGGGAACCAGATTTTCTGCCGCTGCCCGCATAATATGATGCGCAATATTCGTCGCCCCCGTAAATAACAGGTGATCAAACGGCATTTTGGCAAACAAAGCGCCGGTTTCCGGCCCGCCAACCACAACGGCGACTTCGTCCTCTTGGAAATATTTTGCCACGAGCTCTTTCAATAAAAGCGAACAATGGGGCGTATATTCTGAGGGTTTAATAACGGTCCGATTGCCCGCCGCAAAAATACTTCCCATTGGACCAAAGGCCAAGTTGAAGGGGAAGTTCCACGGAACGACATTGCCAACGCAGCCAAGCGGCTGATATTCAACACGTGTGCTCGCACCCAGCAAACCAAGTGGGAACATAGAGTGGCGCTTCGAGGCACGCATCCATTTTTTCACATTGCTTTTGGCATATTTCAACGCACCGAGCGTACCGCCAATATCCGTTGCCAATGAGCCTTCCGGAGAACGACTTCCAAAGTCAGCATTTAGGGCGTCAACGATCGCCTCTTTATTGTCAATCAACAGCCGGATGCAGGCATCGATCAGGGCGATGCGACGCTCGGCGCTCATAGCGCCTTCCGCGATATGCGCTTTCTTTTGAACATCAACAAGACGACGGATTTCTTTTTCCGGCGTATCTTTTACTTCCAGCATTTTGCGTTGGACACCCATTCAAAACTCCCTTGTTTACGATGCGACCACTTAACCAAATCTTTCTGTCGGCGACAATATTTCTTTTCGCTCATCTTTCGTTTACAAAAAGATCAGAAGATTTATTTAGTCGCAAAAGGAACGAGTAATGGAACATGATTTCGACGGCGTATTATTGAGCTGCAAAGAAAACGTAGCGACCCTCACCCTAAATGATCCAAAAACCCTAAACGCGTTCTCAGCCCGCTTGCTCGCGGGCTTCGCAGAGGCGTTAACTTTTGTTGAAAATCCGGCTAATTCTATCCGCTGCCTGGTGGTGACGGGGGCGGGCCGCGGCTTTAGCGCCGGCGCTAACCTGACAGCGGTCGATGAAAAAAATAAAACGAGCAATCATAGCGCCCCGCCCGATGCTGGAGCCGTTTTAGAAACGCATTACCACCCTCTTTTGCGTCGCCTGCGCAATTTAAACGTTCCGATTGTCACAGCCGTCAATGGCCCAGCCGCCGGCGTCGGTATGAGTTTTGCTTTAATGGGCGACATGATATTAGCAGGCCGCTCGGCCTTTTTCCTGCAGGCCTTTCGTGGCATTGGCTTAGTGCCCGATGGGGGCGCCACATGGCTGTTGCCTCGTCTCGTTGGCATGGCGCGCGCCAAAGAATTAGCCGTGATGGGCGAGCGTCTGTCGGCCGAAACAGCGCTCGAATGGGGCCTCATTAATCGAGTGTATGATGATGAGGCCTTGATGGATGAAGCTCAAGCGCTCGGCCAGCAACTCGCTGCAGGGCCAGTTGCGCTTGGCCTGATCCGCAATTTGCTCAATGCCAGCCCCGATAATAGCTATGAAGAGCAGCTGGATATGGAACGGCGCTTTCAGCGGCAAGCCGGGCGAACGCGTGATTTTGGGGAAGGTGTGGCCGCCTTTATCGAAAAACGCAGCCCCCATTTCAAAGGCGAGTAAACCGCCAAGGATTCCCACTCGGGTCTAGTCTTCGTCTGGAACACCGAGCTTGTCGCGCACCAGTGCATTTACGGCCTGCGGGTTGGCTTTGCCGCCCGTCTTGGCCATGACCTGCCCAACGAACCATCCCGCCATTTTCGGCTTGGCGCGCACTTGCTCAACTTTATCAGGGTTTTCCGCAATAACCGCGTCGACAGCTGCTTCAATCGCCCTTGTATCTGTAACCTGCTGCAGCCCCTTCTCCGCGACAATAACCGACGGGTCTTTCCCTTGATCGGGCCCCTCATCAAACATCATATCGAACACATCTTTGGCGATACGAGTGGAAATTGTATTGTCGGCAATTAAATCGACCAACGCCCCCACCTGATCGGCTGTCACTGGGCTCTCAGCCAAGCTTAAGCCCGACTTGTTCAAGCCAGCAAAAACACTTCCGATCACCATATTGGCGGCCATTTTGGGATCACGGCCTGCCGCAACACTCTCGAAAAATTCAGCACTTTCCCGTTCACTGACCAAAATTCCAGCATCATAAGGCGACAAACCATAGGTCTCGATAAACCGCCGTTTTTTGTCGTCGGGAAGCTCGGGCAAATGCGCTGCAATCTCGTCAACCCACTCTTGCGAAAAGGTCAGGGGCAGCAAATCAGGATCAGGGAAATATCGATAATCATGGGCTTCTTCTTTTGAACGCATTGAACGCGTTTCACCTGAGCGCGGATCGAAGAGCCGTGTCTCCTGATCAATCGTCCCGCCATCCTCAATGATTGCAATTTGTCGCCGCGCTTCATATTCAATCGCCTGCCCGATGAAACGAATAGAATTAACATTCTTAATCTCGCAGCGCGTCCCCAGCTCATCACCCGGACGTCGCACCGACACATTCACATCGGCGCGTAAACTGCCCTGTTCCATATTACCGTCACACGTGCCCAAATAGCGCAAGATTGCCCGCAATTTTTTAACATAAGCCTGAGCTTCTGCCGCCGACCGCATGTCCGGCCGGGAGACAATTTCCATAAGCGCGACCCCCGAGCGGTTCAGGTCGACAAAGCTCAAACTAGGGTGCTGATCATGCATCGACTTCCCAGCATCTTGCTCGAGATGCAGACGCTCAATGCCGACCGACTTTACCGTTCCATCGTCGAGATCTATTTCGATTTGTCCTTCACCAACAATCGGATCCTTAAATTGCGAAATTTGGTAGCCTTGCGGCAAGTCGGGATAAAAATAGTTTTTGCGGTCAAAAACAGAATAGGTATTAATTTTTGCCTTTAGGCCCAGCCCCGTGCGCACGGCTTGCTCGACACAAAACCAATTAATTACAGGCAGCATGCCGGGCATGGCCGCATCCACGAGCGACACGTGGGCGTTTGGCTCACCGCCATAGGTGGCCGATGCCCCTGAAAATAATTTTGCAACCGAAGACACTTGGGCATGCACTTCAAGCCCTA
>CBFIIU010000003.1:58420-63709 GCA_965662735.1 Alphaproteobacteria bacterium | reverse complement strand
TCGATCAAATTATCCGTTGCCGCCATGTGTTACACCCACCACTGATCTGGACGCGCTGTAAATTGAGCCGCCTGCTCCATCACATGCCCCGCCCGCAAAACCGTCTCTTCGCCAAAAGCAGGGCCAATGAGTTGCAGTCCGAGGGGCAATCCGGTTGCGCTCATGCCCGCTGGAATGGAGAGAGCGGGTAAGCCGGCCAAGTTCACCGTCACCGTAAACACATCGTTAATATACATCTGAACGGGATCATCAAAATGCGAGCCCAAGGCAAATGCGGGAGACGGTGTGGTCGGCGTCAGCAACAGATCACATTGGCGATAGGCCGCCGAAAAATCATCCGAAATCAAGCGACGAACTTTTTGTGCTTTAACGTAATAGGCGTCGTAATATCCGGCTGATAACACATAGGTACCGATCAAAATACGACGTTTCACCTCATCGCCAAAGCCGGCGGCTCGGGTTGCCTCATACATCTCGGTGATACTATTTCCGTTCACCCTGTGGCCGTAGCGTACGCCATCATATCGTGCCAAATTGGAGGATGCTTCGGCCGGTGCAATAATATAATAGGTCGGCAACGCATATTGCGTGTGCGGCAAAGACACATCGACAATCTCGGCGCCTGCCGCTTTCAGCCAGTCAATGCCTTGCGACCATAACGCCTCAATCTCGTCGGGCATGCCATCGACCCGATATTCTTTTGGAATGCCGATCCGCATACCGCGAATATCGCCCGTCAGCGCGGCCTCATATTGGGGCACCGGCACGTCGACGCTGGTCGTGTCCATCGGATCATGACCCGCCATATGCTCCAGCATAATCGCGGCATCGCGAACAGTGCGGGTGATCGGGCCAGCCTGATCTAAGGATGATGCAAAGGCCACAATGCCCCACCGCGAACACCGCCCATAGGTCGGTTTCAAACCAACGGTTCCGGTAAACGCGGCTGGCTGGCGAATGGAGCCGCCCGTATCCGTTGCTGTGGCAGCAACTCCAATATGCGCGGCGACGGCGGCAGACGACCCGCCGGACGAGCCGCCCGGCACTAAGTGTTCCCCTTGCGCGCCACGCCACGGATTGATAACAGGGCCAAAGTGCGAGGTTTCGTTCGACGACCCCATCGCAAATTCATCATTATTGAGCTTGCCCAGCATGATGGCGCCAGCGTCCCACAAATTCTGCGTCACCCGCGATTCATAATGGGGCGTGAACTCCCCCAAAATTTGACTACACGCCGTCGTGCGAACGCCTTTTGTACAAAATAAATCCTTAATCCCAAGCGGCACGCCTTCAAGGGGGCGCGCCGTGCCATTGGCTAATCGCTGATCGGCCCCTGCCGCCATCTCGCGCGCCAAATCGGCCGTTTCCAAAATGACGGCATTGAGGGCGCGCGACTGCTCCATATGCGCAATATGCGCATCCACCAATTCTGTGGCGGTAAATTCTTTTTGAGCCAAGCCATCGCGTGCGGCGGCCAGATCGAGATCTATGAGAGCTGTCATAACCACCCCTACTCGATGACTTTCGGGACGGCGAAATAATCATCGTCGCGCAAGGGCGCATTGCTTAAAATATCGTCAACTTGGTTGCCCGCCGTCACCACATCGTCGCGACGCTTAATCTCTCGATCCACACCACTGGTCATCGCCTGAACATTTTGAGTATCGACCGCATTGAGCTGATCAACAAATGCGAGAATCGTCGACATTTCTTGAGCCAAAGCCGGCAATTTTTCCTCATCAACACCGAGCCGCGCAAGACGCGCAACGCGACGGACCGTGGACACATCTACGGACATTAAACACCCTTTATCAACGTGATTATCTAATTGGCGGACATTAGCAAAGCTATCCGATTCGAGCAACATGAACTCTTTCCGAGCGGGAAGAAGTCGGCTATTCAAAAGTAATGATGATCTGTGACCCACCGGCGACACTCCGCCAACACATTAAAGCGGGGCAAATTCTATGCGGCCTCGACCTCGGTAGTAAGACCATCGGCATTGCCCTATCGGATACCCGACTGACCATTGCCTCCCCCTATTTCACGATCAAGCGAACGAAATTCACCGCTGACGCACAAGCGCTGTGTGAAATTATCCGCGATAGAGGGGTCGGAGGCATGATTATGGGGTTGCCGCTGAACATGGATGGCAGCGAGGGCCCGCGCGTCCAATCGACCCGCGCCTTTGTCCGCAACCTTCAGCGCGCCGCAGATCCGGCTTTGGACGGTCTTGCCTTGGCCTATTGGGATGAACGCCTTTCCACGCAGGCCGTCACACGCACCCTGATCGACGCGGATACCTCACGCGCACGTCGCGCCGAGCTCGTTGACAAAATGGCGGCGGCATTCATTTTGCAAGGCTATTTGGATTTTATCGCCACCTAAGGATTGCCCCTATTGATGCATTTGAGCGTCGTCTGCAAAACCCCGAGGATAAAGTGCTTGCGACAAGGGGGCCAAAGACGTATAGGATTCACTTTTAATGAGTAGTTTCGACACGTCTTCTTTCCCACACCGCCACTTGCTGGGCATTGAGGGGCTATCGCGGTCAGAGATTACGGCCCTGCTCGATCGCGCAGACAGCTATATTGACTTTAATCGTCAAGCGATCAAAAAATCCGACACGCTGCGCGGGCGCACACAAATCAATCTTTTCTTCGAATCCTCAACCCGCACTCAAAGCTCGTTTGAACTTGCCGGCAAACGCCTTGGGGCCGATGTGATGAACATGAATGTGTCCGCCTCGGCAATGAATAAGGGCGAGACCCTAATCGACACTGCGGTGACCTTAAATGCCATGAACCCCGACCTGATTGTCGTGCGTCATGGCGCCAGCGGTGCCGTTGCCTTGCTTGCACAAAAAGTCAGCTGCTCTGTTCTCAATGCCGGTGATGGCTCGCATGAGCATCCGACGCAAGCCCTGCTTGATGCGCTGACGATCCGTCGACGCCTTGGCACGCTTGAAGGATTACGGGTCGCGATTTGCGGCGATATTGCACATTCGCGCGTCGCCCGATCCAATATTGCTTTACTCAACCTGATGGGCAGTCAAGTGCATGTGGTCGGCCCACACACATTGGTCCCCGCCACCATGGAGCGATTGGGAACCAAGGTCTTTCACGATATGAAATCGGGCCTCGCGGGGTGCGATATTGTGATGATGTTGCGCCTGCAAAATGAACGGATGAACGGATCCTTGATCCCCTCTACGCGCGAATATTACCATCTTTATGGTCTCGATCACGATAAGCTTGCCTATGCTAAGCCCGGGGCCCTGGTCATGCATCCCGGACCCATGAACCGAGGTGTTGAAATTGACAGCATCATCGCCGACGACCCCGATATCAGCCTTATTCGCGAACAGGTCGAAATAGGTGTGGCTGTGCGCATGGCCGCCTTGGAGGCCCTGGCCGCCCATCTGCCTAATGGGAGCCACAATGTCTGACGTTATTTTTGATCAGGTGCGCATTCTCGACCCCGCCTCGGGGCGAGACGAGCACGCGCAATTACGTATTTCAAATGGTCACATTGCTGAAATTTCAAATCGTGTAAGCGTGCCATCGGGCGCTCAAATTATTCATGGAGAGGGCAAGGCTTTGATCCCTGGCCTCATCGACATGATGGCGTTTACAGGAGAGCCTGGTTTTGAACACCGCGAAACCTTAGCCACGGCATCAGAGGCGGCAGCGCGTGGTGGCGTGACGACGATGATTGTGATGCCCAACACACAACCCGTGATCGATGATGCCGCCTTGGTCGACTTCATCCGCCGGCGCGCCCGCGATACGGCGAGCGTGAACATCATTCCCATGGCCGCAATCACAAAGGGATGCGATAGCGACCAACTCACGGAGTTCGGTTTATTGCTTGAGGCGGGCGCGGTCGCCTTCACCAATGGCGATCGGGCGGTCATGAACGCTTTGACTATGCGCCGCGCGCTTTCTTACGCCGCCAATTTCAATGCATTGATTGTGCATCATGCGATGGATGAAAACCTATCGCGCGCGGGGGTGATGAATGAGGGCGAGTTAGCAACGCGATTGGGCCTTGCTGGCATCCCCTCCTGTGCAGAAACTGTCATGATCGATCGTGACATCCGCTTGGTGGCCTCGACGGGCGGACGCTACCACTTATCGCAGCTCTCCTCAGCCGAGAGCTTAGCCGTGATTGCCGATGCACGTCGAAAAGGATTGGCGGTGACCTGTGGTGTGTCGGCCAATCATCTATACCTGAATGAGAATGATGTTGAAAATTATCGGACGTTCGCCAAGCTCAACCCGCCCTTGCGCAGTGAGCATGATCGCCAAGCGCTGATTGACGCATTGGCCGACGGACTGATTGATGTGGTTGTGTCGGCCCACAACCCGCAAGATGCAGATGCGAAACGGCAACCCTTCGCGCAAGCAGCGGACGGTTCTGTGGGTTTAGAAACCTTGCTGACAACGTTGATTACCATCCATCACGCGGAAAATATTGATCTTCTCACCTTGCTGAAAACAGTAACCACACATCCCGCCGCCATTCTTAATCTCGACTGCGGACAAATTGCTGAAGGAAAGCCAGCCGATTTATGTTTGGTTGATCTCGATGCGCCGTGGGTCATCGACGCCGATCAGCTGGCATCGAAGTCCCAAAACGCGGCGCTAGATGGTCGGCGGGTTCAAGGCGTGGTTGCCGCAACTTTCGTCAATGGCGCATGTATCTATGATGCCAGATCGGTGGAATGATGTTTGAAACAGCACTGGGCCTCGTGGTTGGCTATCTTGCCGGATCAATTCCGTTTGGATTGCTGCTATCGAAAATTGCAGGCCTTGGCGATATTCGTACGATTGGCTCGGGCAATATTGGCGCTACGAATGTGTTGCGTACCGGAAATAAATCCGTGGCCCTGGCAACGCTCATTCTTGACGCATTAAAAGCGGCCCTCCCTATTCTCGCCTTCTCGCATATGGAACACGCCGGATTTGCAGCCGCCCTTGGCGCCTTTTTAGGGCACGTGTTTCCCGTATGGCTCAAATTTCATGGTGGCAAAGGCATCGCCGTTTACTTGGGCGCGAGCCTGGCTTTGAGCCCTCTTGCGGGCTTCGTTTTTGTGGCCAGCTGGATTGCCTCTGCCGTGATTTGGCGCACCTCATCACTGTCGGCCCTCATCGCATGTGTGATAACCCCTGCCGCCCTTGCCGTATTAGACCAACCCAAGGGCGCCCTTGTTTTTACGCTCATGTCGGCCCTCGCTTTTTGGGCGCATCGCGAAAATATTAAGCGTATCCGATCAGGGACGGAGTC
>CBFIIU010000003.1:0-58230 GCA_965662735.1 Alphaproteobacteria bacterium | reverse complement strand
CGCTCTCTTCTTCCGCTCACTTTTTCCGCTCTCTGGTGCCCGACCGCTCTCGTTTCCGCTCAAAACCCTGCCGAAGCGAAGATATGACCCACATTCCCGACTTTCCAAGTGCTCACCCAGCCTCGACGCCGAGCCCATGGCATCACCCAGACCATTTGTTTGATTGCCTGCGTTTGGCGCGAACAGATCGCATTGGGCCAACAACCTTTAAATTGCTCATGCGGAGTTTCGCAACGCCCGATGCGGCCGTGGATGCCCTGCCCAATCTCTATCTCAAAGGATTTTTAAAGCCTCTCGAACTGGTTGCCCCGCACATTATCGATCGAGAAATTTCCGAGACAGAGGCGCTCGGGGGCACATTCGAAGTTTATGGATCGACCCATTACCCATCGCTGCTCGCCCATATTCCAACGGCACCCCCGATCCTGTCGCTTTACGGACACGCAAGTCTTCTCGATCACCCGCTCATCTCCATTGTCGGCGCCCGTAATGCGTCGGCAGCCGCGCTCACTGTTACCCAAAAAATATCCGAGTGTCTGAGCCAGCATGGGCTGGTTGGGGTTTCGGGATTGGCGCGTGGCATTGATACAGCTGTTCACAAAGCAATGCTCGATGCCGGCACGATAGCCGTTTTGGGCAATGGTGTTGATATATCCTACCCGCCCGAAAACAAGCGCCTTCAAAACGATATTCTGGCCGCGGGCTTAGTCATCACGGAACATCCACCGGGCACAGCGCCACAATCACACCATTTTCCTCAGCGAAATCGGATTATCGCCGGGCTCAGCATCGCGACCCTGGTGATCGAGGCGGCACGTCGATCGGGCTCGCTGATCACGGCGCGCTTTGCCGCCGATTTCGGCAGAACCGTATTAGCCGTACCCGGCTCGCCGCTTGATCCACGTTGTCATGGCAGTAATCATTTATTGCGCGAGGGTGCTGTCTTAGTTGAAACAGCTGAAGATATTATGGATGCGCTTGAGGATGACTTCCGCCATTCCCGCTTAGAAAGTCCCCACGCCGCGCCTCTTCGTCCCACCTCCGCGACAGAAATGGGTTCGCCTGACCCAGATGAACTCGCTCATCTCAAAAACTTGCTGAGCCCCACGCCCACCCATATTGAAGATTTGGTGACCCTGTCCCAAATCCCTCTCGCTCGGTTGAGCCTCTATCTAGCATTATTAGACCTCGAGGGTGTGCTCTATCATAGTCTCGATGGGCGCGTGAGCCATTATCCCGGCACATGCAAAACCGAACACCCGATTGAAAAATGAGCAAAACGAAAAACGTCACACGCGTTGGAGGAGAAATTTGGCCCCTTTGGCGAAACGCCTGCCTTTAATTATCCTGCCCCTTTGGTGAGCGAATTCCCTGATTTTGAGGGCCTTGCGTCAACAATTCTACAGGTCGTCAAAAACCGACATTTGACAAGATCTGGCATTTTGCCCATTTATGGAGACCGATAGATCGGAAAGAATATGGATCTGGTTATTGTAGAATCGCCGTCAAAGGCCAAAACGATTAATAAGTATCTCGGCTCAGATGCTGAGGTCTACGCCTCCTATGGGCACGTCAGAGACCTTCCCGAAAAGGATGGATCGGTCGATCCCGACAATGATTTTGAGATGAAGTGGGAAGTGCGCGGCTCAGATAGTAAGCGACTTTCAGAAATCACCTCCGCCGCAAAACGCGCTGACCGCATCATACTGGCCACCGACCCCGATCGAGAGGGTGAGGCCATTTCATGGCATGTGCTCGAAATTCTCTCAAATAAGAAAGTCGTTGGCGACAAACCCGTCCATCGCGTTGTCTTTAATGCGATTACGCGAAATGCAGTGCTCGAAGCTATGGCCCACCCGCGGGAAATTGATCGCAAGCTCGTCGATGCCTATCTCGCGCGTCGTGCACTCGATTATTTGGTTGGATTCAACCTCTCGCCTGTCTTGTGGCGCAAACTGCCCGGATCTCGCTCAGCGGGCCGCGTGCAATCGGTCGCCTTGCGCTTAATTTGCGAACGGGAAATTGAAATTGAGCGTTTCATTCCGCGCGAATATTGGAGCGTCGACACCATCTTAAGCACAGAGACCGGCGACCGGGTTGCCACGCGACTGCAAATGTTAGATGGGCACAAAGTCGATAAGTTCAGCCTCGCAAACGCCGAAGATGCGGCGCGTGCCGAGGCCGCTATTCAGGCAGCGTCATTTACTGTTTCTTCCGTTGAACGCAAACCGGGGAGCCGTAACCCCTCTGCCCCGTTCACCACTTCCACGCTGCAGCAAGAGGCCGCCCGCAAACTGGGTTTCTCGGCGAGCCGCACCATGCAAGTTGCCCAGCGGCTTTATGAGGGCGTGTCCATTGACGGTGAAATGACCGGTCTCATTACATATATGCGAACAGATGGGCTCGATCTCGCCCCCGAAGCATTGACCGAAATTCGTGACCTCATTGTTAAAGATTACGGGTCTGACTATTTACCCGACGCCCCCAAGCGATACACCAAAACCGCCGCCAATGCGCAAGAGGCCCATGAAGGCATTCGTCCCACATCTATTTTCCGCTTGCCCGCTGATCTGGCGCGCTTGCTCGACGATGATCAAAGGCGTCTTTATGAACTCATATGGAAACGCACAATCGCCTGCCAAATGAGCCCGGCGCGGGTAGAACGCACGACAGTCAACATCGTCAGCGCTGATGGCCAAACCGGTTTACGCGCCTCTGGAACCGTCATCACCTTTATGGGATTTTTATCGGTTTACGAAGAGGGGCGCGACGAACCTGCAGAAGATAAAGAAGAGCAGCGCTTACCCGATTTAAAGGAAGGCCAAATAACGACGGTCGAACATGTGTCGCCCGAGCAACATTTTACGGAACCGCCGCCCCGTTATAGCGAGGCGACATTGGTCAAGAAAATGGAAGAATTAGGTATTGGTCGCCCGTCAACCTATGCCAGTGTCCTCAGTGTCTTGCGCGAGCGCGATTATGTCGTGATGGACCGCAATCGTTTCATTCCTCAAGATAAGGGGCGGCTCGTCATCGCTTTCCTCGAAAATTTCTTCGAGCGTTATGTTGAATATGATTTCACAGCAGGTCTAGAGGGCGATCTTGATCGCGTCTCCAATGGGTCATTAAGCTATCGCGAAGTGCTGCGTCGGTTCTGGCAAGAGTTCAAACCGGCTGTGGATCAAACGCTTGAGCTTCGTAACACTGATGTATTGGACCGCATGAATGATGTTTTGGGTCCGTATATTTTTAAGGACACAGGCTCCGGCGATCCCCGCCAATGCCCGAAATGCGGCGAAGGCCAATTAAGCCTCAAAACGGGTCGTTATGGGGCGTTCATCGGCTGCACGCTGTATCCAGAGTGCCGCTTCACCCGACCCTTCTCCGGAGACGAAGAACAGCTGAGCGATGTTGAGCGCCTGCTGGGCACTGACCCTGAAACGGGCATGGATATTCATGTCAAAAATGGACGGTTTGGCGCCTATATTCAGCTGGGTGAAAAAGATGAAGACAATAAAACGCCGAAACGTGCGGGCATTCCTCAAGGCTATAGTGCTGCTGAAATGAACCTCGAGACGGCGCTCAAATTGCTCTCGCTTCCGCGCCAAGTCGGGCTTCACCCCGAAACCCAAGAAGAGATCACAGCGGATATTGGTCGGTACGGCCCTTATCTGCGAAGCGGCAAGCAATCCGCTAGCCTCGAGAATATTGAGGATGTCTTCACTATCGGCGTCAACCATGCTGTCACGGTTTTGGCTGAGAAAAAAACAGCCCGAGGGCAACGCGGACCAAATAAAAGCGTTATTCAAGAACTGGGCGAACATCCAGATGACGGCAAGCCCGTGCGGGTGATGGATGGTCGGTTTGGCCCCTATGTGAAACACGATAAAATCAATGCCACGATCCCAAAAGACGAGAACCCAGAGGACCTCACAATGGAACGTGCGTTAGAACTTGTCGAAGCTCGCCGCGCCAAAGGCCCCGCAAAGAAAAAAGCGCCAGCCCGTAAGAAAAAAGCATAGAGCCAAATGGGAAGGTTGAGGTGAGTACTCTCCCGACGCGCGCGGACATCTTGTCCTTCATTCGTGACAGCGACGAGAAAGTCGGCAAACGAGAAATCGCGCGCGCCTTTAAAATAAAAGGCAGCGATCGCATTTCGCTCAAGCGCCTGCTCAACGAGATGCAAGAAGAAGGTTTGATCGATGGCTCGCGCAAGGGGGGTGTTCGCCCGCATGACCAACTGCCCGCCGTCACCGTAATTGAAATTATTTCGCTCAGAGATGATGGACACTTACTGGCACGCCCGATCGCGCAATCCTCTGACGCCAGCGCCAATACGTCGCCTGACGCCAGAGCCAATACGTCGCCTCATCGCCCAAACGATGATCGCGCGCCGGTCGAAATCATTGTTCCGCCGCAGCGTAAATTTCGGCAGGGACGTGCCCATTCACTGGAACTCGCGGTCGGCGATCAGGCGCTGGCCCGCCTCACACATGAGCAGGGCCAACGTTATCGTGCGCGCATCATCAAAAAATTATCGTCAGATCGGGCCGAAAAAATTATCGGTCGAGTTCATGTAAACGCCAATGGCACACATCTTGTCTCGGCCAATCGTCGGGATCGCACGGATTATCGGTTAAGCGGGCCCGAGCATGAGCTTGTGCACGACACGCTTATTATCGCCGAAAAAATTCCCGGGCGACGTCGGGATATGCCCTCGGCGCAATGGATCGAAACCATTGGCCCAGCCAATCACCCCCATGCTTATTCTTTGATCGCTATCGCCGAGCAAGATCTGCCTTTCGAATTTCCGCCCGAAGTGATCCGCGAAGCTGAGCAATCAAGCCTCAGCGCGGACATTGCGCGCGAGGATTTGACCCACCTGCCCTTCATCACCATTGACCCCGCCGATGCCCGCGACCATGACGATGCGGTTTGTGCCAGCCGAACGTCGAGCGGCTTCACGCTATGGGTCGCCATTGCTGATGTTGCGGCATATGTTCGCCCGGGCTCACTGCTCGATCGCGAGGCGCGTCGGCGCGGCAATTCGGTTTACATGCCCGATCGCGTAATCCCGATGCTGCCGGAGCATTTATCGGCAGACCTATGCTCGTTGCGCGCCCATCAGGAGCGTCCGGCGCTGGTGGCCCAAATCCAGATCGACCCGCAAGGCGCGCCGCAGACGTTTAGCTTTCATCGCGCCACCATTAAAATTGATCAAGGCTTGAGCTATGAACAAGCGCAAGCCGCTTTCGACACAATGATGCCGGGGGAAGATCTTGAGGCAGATCAGGCATCTGGTTATTCTCTTGAGAATCTCTGGGCCTGTTATCGAGCCATGGCGATCGCGCGCGACAAGCGCGCCCCGCTCGACCTCAACCGACCCGAACAGCGCGTTGTGATCAGCGATGCGGGGCATATCTCAGAAATTTATTATCCGCCACGGCTTGAGGCGCATCGGCTGATCGAGGAGATGATGGTGGCCGCAAATGTCTGCGCAGCAAAAATGTTAAGCCAAAAAAACATGCCACAATTATTTCGTGTTCATGATGGCCCCGAGCGCGAACGGCTCAGAAATTTCGCTGATTTTGTCAGGCCTTTCGGGGTTACGGTTGATTTGGGGCAAACGCTCCTGCCCCGTCTTTTTAATCATGTCCTGGCTCAAACCGATGATCCGTTCCAACGCGATATGGTCAGCGAAGCGGTTTTGCGAACCCAAGCACAGGCCGTCTATGCGACCGACAATATTGGTCATTTCGGTCTGAATTTAAGCCATTATGCGCATTTCACCTCGCCCATCAGACGGTATTCCGATCTATTAACCCATCGAGCATTGATTGCCGCCTTGCACCTTGGCCCTGACGGGCTGAGCCAATGGGACATGGATCATTTAGACGAAACCGCATCGCTTGTTTCACTGACCGAACGCAAGGCCATGCTCGCGGAACGAACGGCACGCGAGCGTTATTTGTCGGCCTATATGTCGGATAAAATTGGTGAAACTTTTGAAGCGCGTATTTCAGGCCTATCGCGTGCGGGCCTATTTGTTCGCCTTCAAGAGAGTGGCGCAGAGGGGTTGATCCCAATTTCACGCCTCGGAAATGAGTATTTTACAGTCGATGAAGACGGCTTCACCATGCGCGGATCGAGCGGACTGTGCTTCAGAATTGGCAGCATTGTGGAAGTTCAATTACGCGAAACCCTGCCGCTCAAAGGAGGCATTGTGTTTTCCTTTGTCTCCGGCGGCGAGTTTCTGGAGACGAGAGGGCATCCCCTCAAAAAACGTAATCCTGCACGCGATCGTTCCACGCGACCGCGCGGTAAAAGCCCGAAAATCCATAAAAAACCAGGGGCCGACCTCTCCCAAGAGGGAAGCGACCCACGCCAGAGCAAAGCTCCACAGAAAACCGCTAAGATGAAACCGCAGAACAGTAAGTTGAAATCGCAGAAGAAAAAGGGAAAACGGAAATGACGGACACCGCATCACCTCGGGGATTGGGCAAATCCATATTGCGAGGCTTTCGTCAAACTTGTCCCGCCTGTGGCCAAGGGTCATTGTATCGGGCTTTTTTAAAGACGCATGATCAATGCAGCCAGTGCGGAGAGATGTTGGGCGCGCACGAGGCCGATGACGCTCCCCCCTATTTCACCATTTTTATCGTTGGCCATGTTGTCATCCCTTTGGCTTTGCTGGTGGAGCGGTTCTACGCCCCCCCTTTATGGATCCATGCAACCGTTTTTTCATTCGTGGCCATTATCACAGCCTTACTTGCCTTGCCGCGCGTGAAAGGCGCGATCATTGGCTGGCAATGGGCGCTGGGCATGCATGGCTTTGCCGAAAATTCTGATTAAGATCAGCCAATGCGGTTGAATCAGCCTATTTTTAGGGGTCTTTGTTGAGAGGTTTTTATGTCGTCTAACTACCAGCCCGTATCGGGCATCACCCCGGGTGCGCGATCAGAATTCCGCGGCTCAGCGGGACGGTCTGCCCGCCCACGCGATGCTGCGACCTTGATCATTATTCGGGAGCTGAAAGGGAAACCTTTTATTTTGATGGGAAAACGCTCGCCCAACCATAAATTTATGCCCAATAAATATGTTTTCCCAGGGGGACGGGTCGACCCTTGCGATTCGCGCCTCTCGCTGCCCACGGATTTACGCGCGCCCGTTCGCCGACGGCTTGCGAAGCACGTCGACAAACGCACCACGGAAGCGCGCTTGCGGGCCACCGCATTAGCCGCAATTCGCGAAACATATGAAGAAACGGGCCTCGTCGTCGGTGCGCCTACGAAAACACCTCTGTCGAGCACCAACGCCGATTGGCAAAATTATTTCGCTCATGGAGTTCGTCCGCCACTCGAAGCCCTTGATTTTATTGCCCGCGCCATCACCCCACCCCAGCGCGTTCGCCGCTTTGACACTCGATTTTTTATGATCGCAGACCAGTATCTGGCCAGCGACCCCGAAGATATGAGCCGCGCATCGGGAGAGCTCACGGGCTTGCATTGGATTTCGCCCGCCGAGGCACATGATCTCGATCTGCCCCTGATCACCAAGCAAGTCTTGAAAATCGTCGAGACCCGCCTAACCATAGATCCCGCGAAACGCCATGCAAAACCTGCCACTTTTGTTCGGTTTAGACACAATAAATCGGTGATATCGGATCTTTAGCCAAAAAAACTTGACTTGTCCGTAAGATCCTATAGTTTCCGCCGCAAAGGGGTCTGAGACCGCCTCAAAAAGGGATGTATCATGGCAAAACCTACCACGATTAAAATCAAACTCGAGAGCACAGCGGGAACCGGCGCGTTTTACGTGACCAAGAAGAATGCCCGCACCATGACGGAGAAAATGGTGGTCAAGAAATACGATCCCGTGATCCGCAAACATGTTGACTTTAAAGAGACAAAAATTAAGTAGGCCATTGGCTGAACATGATTGAGAAGGCGCCGTTGGGCGCCTTTTTTTATGGCTCCTTTTTGTTTGGGTAATGCCAAGCAAAGGTGTAAAACACGGACATGACTTTTTCTTCATCTTCCGACCGCTTGCTGCCCTTGGTTCCTGAGCTTGCTGAAGTGTTAGCCCTTCAGGCCCTCACGTGGCTCGCCGAACAAACCGAGCTGTTTGACCAATTCGCGGCCACAAGTGGGGTCTCGGTTGAGGATGTCACGTCGGGCGCACATGATGCGACGTTTCTGGGCGGTGTCCTTGATTTCATTCTCGGCGATGAGCAAACATTGCTGAAATTGTGTCATGACCTCAATATCGCTCCTGACACACCGATGCGAGCGCGTGCAGGGCTTCCGGGGGGCGATGCCCCCCACTGGACATGAACACTACTGAGCTGGATCTCGGCTGGATCTGATCAAGATCGGCGCAAGATGTGAGAATAGACGGCGCATAGACTCGACTTAGGATAAGAAAGTCTTAGAACTACCCCATACACCTTTTGACCAGATTGAGTATTGTTAACCATGTCCCCCTCACGCCCCACGCTGTTGCCCGAAATAGAACGTCAGCTGAGTGAACTGACACTCGCCCCCGGCCGACCCTTAATTATCAGTGACGCAGATGAGGTGCTGGTGCATTTCATGGAAGCCATGGAAGACTATTTGGATCGACAAGGGCTATGGATTAATCTCAACAACTTCGCCATTTCCGGAAATATTCGATCCAAAGAAACCGATGAAGTTGTCGAGGTTCCTAATTTATTGGATGATTTTTTTGCCGATCGTACGCGGTCCATGCGCGCGGTTGATCATGCCTCTGCCAGCCTGCAATCCCTCGCCGAGCGGGCCCAGATCGTTATTCTGACCAATTTGCCAGAAGCCTATAAGCAAGACCGTATCGATAATTTGGTCGACCATGGCATAGATTATCCGGTGGTCATTGGGTCGGGTCTGAAGGGCCCCGCGGTCGCCTGGCTTGAAGATCGAATCTCGGCGCCTGTGTTTTTCCTCGATGATATTCCGCATAATATTAACAGTGTAGACCAATCATGCCGAGAGGCCCACAAAATCCATTTTGTTGCCGACCAACGCCTCGCTAAGCGCATTGATGCCGCCAGCGGTGCCTCAACGCGCATTGATTGCTGGAAGCAAGCTCATGACTGGATCACCGCCCGGCTCGACGAAGCCGGACATTAACGCATCCGGCTTTTGCCGCGATTGCCTTGTTGATCTGATGCAGTCGCAGGTGCGCTGCCCCAAATGTCGTTCACCGCGCCTCCTTATTCATGAAGAATGGGCCGATTTATCGATCGCCCATATTGATTGTGACGCCTTCTACGCTGCCGTCGAAAAACGCGATCACCCCGAACTTGCCGACCGCCCCCTCATCATTGGCGGAGAAACCCGTGGGGTCGTCTCCACAGCATGTTATATCGCCCGCATGTATGGGGTGCATTCCGCCATGCCGATGTTTCAGGCAAAGCGTTTATGCCCCGATGCGGTCATCCGCCCCCCTAATATGGCGCTTTACCGGGAGGTTGGCTATGCGATCCGGCGTCTGATGGAAGAGCTGACCCCTTTGGTCGAACCAGTTTCAATTGATGAAGCATTTTTGGATCTAACAGGTACACAGCGGCTACACCACCTCCCCCCCGCAAAACTTCTCGCACAACTCGCGCAAACCATTGAAAAGAGCATCGGCATATCGGTTTCCATTGGCCTCAGTCACAATAAGTTTCTCGCCAAGCTAGCTTCGGATCTTGATAAACCGAGAGGGTTTTCGATCATCGGGCGCGCCGAAACAGTTAGCCGCCTTGCGCCCATGCCAGTTTCAAAAATTTGGGGCGTGGGTCGGGCCACGCAAACCAAATTGAGCCAAGATGGCATCTCCGTGATTGGGCAGTTACAAACGATGGATTTGCGCGATCTCACCAAACGGTATAACAGCTTTGGACTACGGTTGAGCGAACTGTCCCAAGGCATTGATCGGCGGCGCGTCAATCCTGTTTCCGAAACAAAATCAATATCAAGCGAAGAAACCTTCAGTTCCGATATCAGCTCACTTGCGTCGCTTGAACAGCATTTATGGCGTCTATGTGAGCGTACCTCAGCGCGCTGCAAATCGAAACAATTGGCTGGCCGCACAATCGTTTTAAAAGCCAAAACCAGCGATTTTCGTCAGCGGACCCGCAATTTGACACGCAGCAATGCAACACAAATGGCAGAGGCGATCTATCACGATGCGCGGCACATGTTACACAGCTTGGTCAAAGACTATCCGAAGGATGCTTATCGCTTGATCGGCGTCGGTGTCACGCATCTGGTTGACGCCCACGATGCAGACTACCCCGACCTGGCGGAGCCCGACCGCCAACGGCAAATTGACACTGAGCGCGCCATGGACCGATTGCGCGAAAAATTTGGGACACAATCGGTTCGCAAAGGGCGAGACCTGCTCTAGACTGGGGCCGCGCGCCCTTCTCAGCAGCACGCAAGAAAGGACATACCATGCCCGAAGCTGATCACTGCCCTGTTCGTCACTTCCTGACCGATCAAGGGTTAAGCCTTCCAACGCCGAAGGCTCCCCTGGCCAATTATCTTGGATATGTCGATGCTCAGGGTTTTGTTTTCATATCGGGGCAAGGGCCCATTTATGATGGTGTCGAAATCCAAGGTAAGGTGGGTGACGACATTGATATCGAAACAGCTGTGACGGCGGCACGTTGGGCTGCTGTGAATATTCTTGCTCAACTCGGGCTGGCCTGCGCGGGGGATTTTGACCGCGTCACGGGATGTGCGCGGCTGTGCGGGTATGTAAATGCCCATCCCACATTTGATCAGCACCCCCTTGTTGTGAATGGCGCGTCCGATCTCATTGCGGGGGCGTTGGGCGATCGCGGACGCCATAGCCGAGCTGCGGTCGGCGTTGCGAGCCTGCCGCGTCAATGGGCCATTGAAATTGACGCCGTCTTCACAATTGCCATCTAGGGATATGGCATGAGCCTGACCGTTCGAACTGTTTCATCGGCGAGTGACATTGAGGCGACGCAGTGGGATCAATGCGCCAACCCTGAAAGCCAAGCCTATCACCCTCTATTACGACATAATTTTTTTGTGGCCCTTGAAACCAGCGGCTCAGCCATCCCTGATACGGGTTGGGTCGCATGCCACCAAATTGTGCAAGATGGCGCCGATATATTGGGCATCATGCCGCTTTATTTAAAAACCCATAGCCAGGGCGAGTATATTTTCGACTTTGCATGGGCAGACGCGTTTGAGCGAGCCGGGGGACGGTACTATCCGAAACTCTTGAGCGCCATTCCCTTTTCACCTGTAACCGGGCCACGCCTACTCACCCGCTCGCCCGAGCGCTTAGAAGAAATCGAGGCATCGCTATTGGCGGGCGCCCTCAACCTCTTGGCAGGGCATCACCTTTCCTCATTACACATTAATTTCATTGAAGAAGCCCTATGGCACCGGCTTGGAGATCAGGGTTTCTTGCGTCGAAAAGACCAACAATTTCATTGGCAAAATGATGGATACACGAGTTTTGACCACTTCTTGGATGCCCTAAACGCACGTAAGCGAAAAAATCTCCGCAAAGAGCGCGCGCGGGCGCTGGCCGACAATATTACGGTTGACTGGGTAACGGGCGAAGCGCTTACCCCCGCCCATTGGGATGATTTTTATCGTTTTTATCTCGACACGAGTCGGCGCAAATGGGGCTCTCCCTATCTCACACGCGCTTTCTTCGATGAGATCCATCATCGAATGCCCGAAGATATTCTGCTCATTATGGCGCAACGCGATGGGCGATATATTGCGGGCGCCCTCAACTTTATTGGGGGCGATACGTTATATGGTCGAAATTGGGGGTGTATCGAAGACCACCCGTTCCTGCATTTTGAGCTATGTTATTATCAAGCCATCGATTTTGCGATCGCGCATGGTCTATCCACTGTTGAAGCAGGGGCTCAAGGCGCTCATAAAATTGCCCGGGGCTATGCGCCTCGCCCGACCTACTCCGCCCACTATATTGCCCATGATGGTCTCCGAGAGGCTGTGTCACATTATCTTGAAAGCGAGAGAGAATATGTGGACAATGATATAAGTGAGCTGAGCAAGCTGGCGCCGTTTAAACACAGTGTTGAGGACGAATGATTAAACTTGATGACGCGTATCACACAGACAATATTTTCGCCAAAATACTGCGCGGCGAACTCCCCTCTATTCGCTTATATGAAGATGCGGAAACGCTCTCCTTTATGGATATCATGCCCCAAGTTCCGGGCCATGTTCTTGTTATTCCAAAAACGCCTGCGACGAACATCCTGACATTGCCCGAACCTGCCGGTGCGGCGCTGATGCGGACAGTGCAAATCATGTCGCGAGCTGTGCAAGTAGCCATGGACGCTCCCGGTTTGATGATTGCGCAACTCAACGGCTCCGCTGCGGGACAAACCGTTCCCCATATCCACATTCATATTTTACCGCGCCATGACGGATTGGAACTCGCATTTCATGCGCGCGAGCCCGCCGATCCATCGGAACTGGAAGAAATCGCCCAGAAAATCCGGGCCGCTCTATAATCGCCCCTCTTTAAGCACCGGATGGGCTCCGAGAGCCTTAGTGATCGACCGTCTCGCGCGAGGCGGTTTTACCAATGTCTAACTCGCTATTGGGCGACACGGTAACAAATACCTTGCCCTCCTCATCGAGATCGACCTTGGCCACCCCACCTTTAGTGAGATCACCAAATAAAAGCTGATCCGCCAGCGGTTTTTTAATGTGCTCTTGGATAATGCGCCCCAAGGGCCGCGCCCCCATAAGCGGGTCATAACCCTGATCGACCAGCCAATTCATCACTTTCGGCGTGACATCAATAATAACATTTCGATCGGAGAGCTGGACTTCTAACTCGAGAATAAATTTCTCAACCACTTTGCCCACAACTTCCGGCGATAAGCGCTCAAAGGGAACAATCGCATCCAACCGATTTCGGAATTCGGGCGAGAAGGTTCGATTAATTGCATCCAAATCCTCTCCATCGCGCTCTTTCCGGCCAAAGCCCATGGGCGCTTTTGCCATATCAGCGGCGCCGGCATTGCTGGTCATAATCAAAACAACATTGCGGAAATCAACTTGTCGGCCATTGGCATCTGTCAATGTTCCGTGATCCATCACTTGCAACAAAACATTGAACAAATCGGGATGGGCTTTTTCAATCTCATCCAGCAATAGAACACAATGCGGATTTTGGTCCACGCCATCGGTCAACAAGCCGCCTTGATCATAGCCCACATATCCAGGAGGCGCGCCGAGCAACCGAGAAACAGTATGGCGCTCCATATATTCTGACATATCAAAGCGCAATAAATTGATCCCCAATAATCCGGCCAGTTGGCGAGCCACCTCAGTTTTGCCAACCCCCGTTGGGCCGGCAAACAAATAATTGCCGATCGGTTTGTTTGGGTCTCGCAAGCCCGCGCGCGACAATTTTATGGACGCCGCTAACGCATCAATGGCGGCATCTTGGCCGAAGACAACGCGTTTCAATCCTACATCAAGATCCCGCAATTTCTCAGTGTCCGATTTGGACACATTTTTTGGTGGAATCCGCGCCATGGTCGCAATAACGGCCTCGATCTCCCGAACACCGATTGTTTTCCGCCGTTTCGACGCCGGCACCAGCATTTGCGCCGCCCCAACCTCATCAATCACATCAATGGCCTTATCGGGCAATTTGCGATCACTCATGTAACGGGATGATAATTCTGCGGCAGCCTTGAGGGCATCATGCGTGTAGCGCACACCATGGAATTTTTCAAAATGCGGCTTTAATCCGCGCAAAATCTTAATCGTGTCCGGAACGGAGGGCTCCGCCACATCAATTTTTTGAAAGCGGCGTGCCAATGCACGGTCTTTCTCGAAATGCTGACGATATTCTTTATAGGTGGTCGACCCCATGCACCGCAGCCCACCGCTTTGCAAAGCCGGCTTCAGCAAGTTCGACGCGTCCATGGCTCCGCCCGACGTTGCGCCCGCGCCAATCACGGTGTGAATTTCATCAATGAACAGAATAGCTTCGGGCATTTCCTCAAGCTCGGACATGACCTGTTTCAAGCGTTCTTCAAAATCGCCGCGATAGCGGGTGCCGGCCAATAATACGCCCATATCCAAACTATAGACCACATTATCGGCTAAAACGTCGGGCACCTCATTTTCGACAATGCGCCGCGCCAGGCCCTCGGCAATAGCTGTCTTGCCGACGCCAGGATCCCCAACCAAAAGAGGGTTATTCTTGTTGCGGCGGCACAGAATTTGGATCGCGCGTTCGACCTCTTTCTCGCGGCCAATTAACGGATCAATTTTGCCGTTGCGCGCTTTCTCATTCAAATTGACGCAATAAGCCGCCAATGCCTGCCCATCGGAAGCCATCTCATCATCGAGCTCATTTTCATCAGCGCCAGAAACATGTCGATCCTTCGATTTGCCCGGCTTTTTCGCAACACCATGCGAGATGAAATTTACCGCGTCGTAGCGCGTCATTTCTTGTGATTGAAGGAAATAGGCTGCATGGCTTTCGCGTTCAGCAAATAAGGCAACAAGCACATTAGCGCCTGTCACCTCATCGCGACCGGAGGACTGAACATGAATGACGGCGCGCTGAATAACCCTTTGGAAAGCAGCGGTCGGCTTGCAGTCCTCATTATCTTCATTAATCAACCCCACCAGCTCTTCATCTATATAGCTATGCAATTGATCAATCAGCAGATCAATGTCCACCCCGCACGCGTCGAGCACCGCCCGCGCGTCTTCTTCCTCGGTCAGCGCCAATAATAAATGTTCTAATGTTGCAAATTCATGTTTTCGTTCATTTGCATAGCTCAAAGCGCGATGAAGGCTCATCTCCAGCTCTTTAGAAAATGCGGGCATGTTGATCTCCTATCACTCTTTCTCCATGGTGCATTGCAAGGGATGACCATGCTGACGCGCCAATTCCATTACTTGGGTCACCTTGGTTTCGGCAACCTCATAGGTAAATACTCCACATATTCCGACACCATTTTGGTGTACATGCAACATGATCGTCGTTGCTTCTTCTACAGATTTTTGAAAAAAGCGCTGAAGGACATAGACCACAAATTCCATTGGGGTGTAGTCATCATTGAGCAAAATAACCCGGTAGAGCGCAGGTTTTTTGGTTTTGGTTCGCGTTTCGGTGATCACGCCTATGTCGTTCGGCCGATCATCGTCACGACCGGGACCGGCATTCAGCTGCTCTACTTGAGACAAAAATCCTTTAAAAACCGTCATAAGTCTATTCAATATCCTATATTGCCCCATGAAATGCTAAATTGCCGGTCAGCGCAAGCCCAGAACGCCCCTCAATCGCCTCATTCGAGCACCGAACAGCTGTCCCCAATTATGTGGGGTTTTCTCTTTAACGTGGCAAGATATTTGCTTACAGTCTCTTCATGTTAGGGAATTTTTTTAGGGCACAGCAGGCCGACACGCTTGGACAGAGAGCGGCTGGCACGGCAGATATGGGTCAGGGCTCGTCGACGATGCGCGGGTTTGGAGCACGCCTAAATGGGCGCGTGAGCAGGCTCGTGCGTAGGCCAGTGAGTGGACAAGTGAGTGGACAAGTGAGTGGACAAGTGGGTGGACAAGTGGGTGGACAAGTGGGTGGACAAGTGTTTAGTCGTGCATTTAGCCTCGTGCTGCTGTGTGTGATGGCTTTGTCGATCGCGCTGCCGGTCACTGTGTCATCGGCCTTTGCTGCTCCCCCACAATCATCGGTTGTCATCGATGGACATACCGGAGCCACCCTATCGCGCTCACGCGCCGATCAAAAACGATATCCTGCTTCTCTCACCAAGATGATGACCATTTATATGGTGCTGGAGCGTTTACGCTCGGGAGAGCTGACGCTCGACAGTAAAATGATCGTATCAGCGCGGGCGGCGAACCGTCCTGCCAGTAAGCTTTATTTAAAGGCTGGCGAGCGCATCAGCGTCTCCCTCGCCCTAAGTGCGCTCATTGTCCGAAGTGCGAATGATGTCGCAACCGTGGTCGCCGAACATATTGGGGGATCAGAAGACAGCTTTGCCCGCATGATGACACGGCGCGCGAGGGAACTGGGCCTGCTCGACACTACCTTTAAAAATGCATCCGGCCTCTATAATTGGGGGCAAGTCACCACCGCCCACGATATGGCCCGCTTGGCCTATTCCCTGTTGAACGACTTTCCAGAATATAAACATATTTGGTCGCAGACCTCGATGAACTATCGGGGCCAAAGCTATCGCTCTCACAATCGGCTCTTGACCCGACTGCCTGGGGCGATTGGCATGAAAACCGGCTATATTCGTGCATCAGGCTACAATATTGTGAGCGTTGCTGAACGCGATGGCAAACGGCTTATTACCGTCGTCATTGGCGGAAAGTCTTCCAAAGAGCGGGATCGTAAAGCCATTTCTCTAACCGAGAAAACTTTGCATCGGGCCTCCTCGAAAACGGTCAAACAACAGCAACTGACGCCGCGTCCACGCCCCACTTTCTTTCCTGCGACAGCCTCTATGAAGACACGAAACCCCTCTGGAGCCAGCCGCGCTTCGGCTGCAAATTATGCGCCGATAATCGCGCAAGCCGCCTACTCGCACCCCGTCAAAACTGATGACCACGTGTCACAGTCTGTCAAAACGGGGTGCCACCCCGTTTCTCAAGATCGCCAAACCGGCTGGGCCGTTCAATTAGGCGCCTTTCACGAACAGAAAGAAGCCAGCGCCCATATCAACCGCGTCATGTCGCAAATGGTCAGCGAAACGCTTCCGCAAGATGTCTCGTCGAGCACATCGGCGGTTGAATGTAATGGTCACCGACTGTATCGCGCGCGCTTAGCGGGACTCACTCAAAAATCTGCTCAAGCAATCTGTTCTTCGTTGCGCCAGAACAATGCCGATTGCTTCACCATTTCACCCTAACGCGATCAGCCTTTATTAATATGATCAATTAGAATGCGTCGGGCATCGCTGAGGCGCGCTGCCATCCAATCTGTTCCACCGTGATCAGGGTGCATTTTCTGGATCAGACGTCGAAAAGCGCTCTCGATTTCGTCGCGATCCGCTTCTTCAGATACCCCTAAAATATCACGAGCCTCGGCAAGGCTGAGCGAGTTCGTAGTGGAATAGGCGCCGCGAGATGGGTCGTCGCGCGCCTGATCTTGACGCTGTGCCCTGCGCGAGCGCCCCACCAGCGCCGACACAACACCGAAGCCGATCGCCACAGCCAACCCCCACCGACCTGTCAGAACAGAGAACAGAATTGCTGCACCGGTCAGAGCCGCGAGAAACCAAAATGTCATGCGCCGCAAAGCATGCGAGGGTAATCGCGAGATCAGCAGCATAACGATCACCAGAAAAGTAACACTTGCGACACCGAGCAATAAGAAAGGCATTAAAATTCTATTCCTGGTAACGCCAATTCTTTAATCATATGGCGAATTTCTGCGCGGGCCGCCACATGAGACATGGTCAAATTTGTATTGGCTTCATCTTCTGTGAGATCAAGCAACGTTAAACCGGCAGGAAACATCTCACGAAAAATAACCCGCTCGGACAGCCCGTTAACAACCCTGAACCCCAGTCGCTTCGATAATTGTTCTAATGCCAGATCCACACGCTCGCGATTCTTGGCATGTATATGGCTGGTCCGATTGCGCATCACAACCCAATCAATTTCTCCGCGATCCGCCTGTGCACGCGCCTTACGACATTCCCAGACCATTTCAGAATAGATGCTCGGCCCCTGTAAGGCCAAAGTGTCGGGGTCGACCCGCGCTAAGAGGTCAAAATCAACAAAGCTATCATTGATGGGGGTGATTAAAGTGTCCGCCATCGCATGCGCGAGCCGCGACAAGTAGCTATCAGCCCCTGGACAATCGACAACAACAAATTGGCATCGCGATCGCAGATGCGCCATCGCCCGAATAAAATTATTCTGCTCCGCCGCTTGGATTTCCGAGATGCGATCCCCTTGCGCTTTTGGAATTTCAATATGCTCGGGCATCGCCATCCGACGCCGATCCGCCCATCGCAGCCTATTTTCAATATAGCGCGAGAAAGAACGCTGCCGGATATCCAAATCGAGCGTACCCACACCCAGCCCGCGTCCTAATAAAAATGCGGCAATATGCATGGCGGAGGTTGTTTTACCCGCTCCGCCTTTTTCATTCCCTACCACAATAACATGTGTTTTTTCGTCGGGTTTATTCATCGTGCCCACGCGCCTTTGGCTCGTTTGTTTTATAACCGCTGATATAACGATGATTCTATCACTTTCGGCAGGTTGATTATCAGCCGGCAGAGCCCCAAATTTTAGTGCCAATTGGGGATGCCAAAATCGTTAGGTCAGGCTATGTTCTGACCATGTTAACCGATGCTGTCATTATCATTACGGGAAGCGCTGGGCCTTTGGGCCAGGCGATTGGACGCCGGGCCGCCAAATGGGGTGCCCGCCTCGCTTTGCTTGAACGTGACGAAGCGCTCGCCCAGCGCGCTCAAGAACAGCTCGCATCAGCCGGCGTTGATACCAAACATATGCGGGCCTATAGCGCGGATCTACGCGACGCCGAGGCTTTAGAGCAGGCAATTTCGTCCGTGCAGGCAGATTGGGGCGCCATTAATGGGCTGGTCAATAATGCGGCCATTCTCTCTCCCGAAGATTGTGATCCCGTCTCTACCCCTTTATCGGTATGGAATGACACATGGGCGGTTAATGCGACCGGCATCTTTTTAATGTGTCAATTGACGCTGCCTCATTTGCTGAAAAGCCAAGGCGCAATTGTAAATATGTCGTCCGTGGTGGCGCATGCGGCATCGGCGATCCCACAAATTGCCTACACAGCCTCCAAAGGGGCGATTGAAGCCATGACACGTGAAATTGCGATCACCTATGCCCGTCAGGGCGTGCGCGCCAATTGCGTTGCGCCGGGTCCAGTTCGCACAGAACGCAATGCGCATTTGTTTGCTTCACAAACCGCATGGGAACAGCGTCAGCGCTATATTCCAATGGGGCGCATGGGCGTGCCGGATGACATATCGGGGATGGTGTGTTTTTTGCTGGGGTCGGAAGCACAATTTATCACTGGCGGCACGTTTTTCGTCGATGGCGGCATATCGGCTGCCTATATCGCGGATCCTCAAATGCCAGAAACATCGGCTACCTCCCCAAAAGACAGCTACAACACCTAAAATGCCAGACGCTCAAATCATATCGCCTGTCGACGGCTCGATTTTCGCAACCGCCCCCTATGCGACTGCAGCGGAAATAGATCGCGCATCTCAAAAGGCGCGCTCGGCCGCGCAAGTTTGGCGCGCCATGTCGATTGCTCAACGCAGCACCTTGTGTCGTGCCTTTGTCGATTATCTGGCCCAACGCGCCACCGACTTGGCCACAGAGTTAAGCTGGCAAATGGGGCGCCCCATTGCGCAAACTCCGTTTGAGATTACCGGCGGCTTCGTTGAGCGCGCAACCCATATGATCGACATAGCGCCCTCGGCATTGGCCCCACTGTCGCCCCCCTCTGACCAAACGATTGCCCGCAAAATTGTCTTTCAGCCACATGGCGTCGCGCTGGTGATAGCGGCGTGGAACTATCCCTATCTCACGGCCGTCAACACGCTGATCCCCGCTCTCATGGCTGGCAATACCGTCATTTTAAAACATGCCCAACAAACCTTTCTGGTGGGCGACCGTCTACAAGACGCCGCGACAGCCGTTGGTTTTCCTGATGGCGTCCTCACCCATTTACGCCTCACTCATGAGCAAACCGCTCGCTTGATCGCTTCATCGGCTGTCGATTTCGTCAACTTCACGGGGTCCGTCAGCGGCGGCCAAGCCATTCAACATGCAGCCGCCAACCGCTTCATTCATCGCGGGCTTGAACTGGGGGGCAAAGATCCGGCCTATGTGTGTGCGGATGCCGCCTTAGAGCAAACAGCATATCAGTTGGTTGACGGAAGCTTTTTTAATGCGGGCCAATCGTGCTGCGGTATTGAGCGCATCTATGTCGACGAAGCCATATTTGAGCCATTTTTAGAGGCCTTCATCGAAGAGACCAAGCGCCTAACGCTCGGCAATCCGCTTGCGGCATCGACCACGCTCGGCCCCGTCATCTCGGTACGTGCCGCACAAAATATCAAAGATCAAATTGCCCAGGCTCGCGCCATGGGGGCCGTGGCCCATTTGTCAGAGAGCGATTTCGCGGGAGACTTACCGGCTAATTATCTTCCCCCACAAATCTTGACCAAAGTTACACATGAGATGGATGTGATGCGCGAAGAGAGCTTCGGCCCTGTGATTGGCATTATGCCCGTCAAAGACAGTGCCCAAGCTGTTCAACTGATGAATGATAGTGCCTATGGCCTCACAACCTCTATTTGGACACATGATTTTGAAAAAGCCGAACAGATTGGGTCGCAAATCAAATGTGGCACTTTCTTCATGAACCGATGCGATTATCTCGATCCCAGTTTAGCCTGGGGAGGCGTCGGTGACAGTGGATATGGGGCCGCCCTGTCGACTTTAGGCTTCCAAAACGTGACACGACCTCAAAGTTTTCACATGCGCCGGAGCCTGTAATCGATGATCCAGATTTGTCGCACAGTGGAGCAGCTTCGCAGCACCGTGATGCTTTGGAAGGCAGCCGGTTTAAAAATTGGCCTTGTGCCCACCATGGGCGCCTTGCATGCGGGTCATTTATCCTTGATCGAAGAGTTGAACCCCCATGTCGATCGGATTGTGGTTTCCATTTTTGTTAACCCGACACAATTTGCGGCCCATGAAGATTTAGACAAATATCCGCGAACAGAAAACCAAGATTGCGAAAAAATCACGGCTTTTGGTGCAGATATGGCGTTCATTCCTTCAGTATCTGAGATGTACCCAGAGGGCTTCGCCACCGCGATCCACATGACCGGTCCCGCGCTCGACCTTGAGGCCGCCCATCGGCCGCATTTTTTCAGTGGTGTCGCCACGGTCGTATCAAAATTACTGATTCAAAGCGCCGCTGATTTTGCAATATTTGGAGAGAAAGATTACCAACAACTCCTAGTCATTCGTCGGCTTGTTCGAGATCTCGATCTGCCTGTCACAATTTTAAGCGGTCAGATCATTCGAGAGGCCGATGGGCTCGCCATGTCATCGCGCAATGTCTATCTGACCGCCGAGCAGCGCGCCATTGCGGGGCGACTTAATGCGATTTTAAAAGACCTAGCCCAGAGCGAGGCGCCCCATGAGGATGCAGAACACGCCGCCACCCAAGCGCTCCTTGAGACGGGTTTCACTGCGGTCGATTATGCCGTTATTCGAGATGCGGACACATTGGCACCCCCGCATGCAGGAACGCGCCAACGACGAGCCTTAATTGTGGCACGTCTCGGTGACATTCGTCTCCTCGACAATATGCAGGCGCGTTAGATCAATCCAAGCTCGACGAGCTCGCGCCGCATGTCATCCGGTATTTCCTTCAACGTGTCCCCCGACACAGAGAGATCGCTCGGGGCCGCTTCCGGCATTAAGTAACGCCATCCTTGAAAAGGTCGATGCGGCTTGGGGCGCGTCAACACTAAGTCGGGATCGAGAATTAAGTGACAGCGTTTGACGCCATCAGCATCGGTGAAACGTTCAATGTCGAGAAGACGCTGGCGCACCGAAATTACGCCGCCCATAATCCAATAGATTGACCCGCCATCGATCAACTCATCAACCCGCTTTGGATACATGCGGGTTGTATGAAAACATTGCCCATAACGACGCATCAGGCCAGATTGCCAATTCGAAAGCTCCTCAAGACTACTCGAGCCGACGCATAATTTCATCAAATGCAGGGTCATTCGTCCGATGCGCTGTACACATAAAGTTGGTCAGAGCCTGTAAAGAAACGGAAAAAACCATCTCCCGCCGCACCGCCAATCACATATAATTTATCGTCGAGCACGGCAGTTGCCATGCGATGTCGACCTTGCGGCAAATCAAGTGCTTTAAGCCATTTGCCGTTTTTCAACACGTAATGTCCCGCAGATGCTTTCTGCGCCTGGGCATCATAACCGCCAAGGTAGTGTAATTGCGGATCGGACTGAGCGCCGAGTACAACCAAAGAACCACCCGCCGCCGCACTTGCCAAGGCTGGCAATCGAGACCATTTTGTCGCTGCAACGTGATAGCGCCAGATGGCGGGTTGTGGCTCGCCACCCACCAGAAATAAATCGGTTCCATCGCTGACAATACGGACCGCAGCATCTTTAAGGGGCAGTTCACCCACCTCAGACCAACTGCCCTGCGCGCCAACCATGCGCCACATTTTATTATTGCCGGCCAAATATACCGTATCATTCAGGGATATAATCGCATGATTGATCATGGCCTGGGGCAACGGGGGCAATTCAACCCATACCGCCGCAAAGGGAACGTAGAGCCAAACCGCATCACTGACATCCCCTGTTTGGCGATCACGACCGCCCACAACCATCATCCGGCCGCCAATATTTGTAACCGCAAAATCACTAATATCCGCTGGCAAGGGCGTCAGCGGACGCCACCCATCATCGACAGGATCATAGACCTCGAAAAAATGCCGTAATCCGTGCCCTACTGAACCGCTCAAAACATAAATTTGTTGGTTAATCACGGTCGCTTCTGCCGTTGGCAAAACCGCAGGAATGTCGGCAACTGTTCGCCAGCGCTCAGCCCCGAATGCCGGGAATGCAAATAAGGTAAAACAAATAACCCAATGAAATGATAATGCTTTACGCATTAGCCCCCCTGCACCAACAGAACGGTTGCAAACCCAAGAAACGCAAAGAAACCGATCACGTCGGTTACGGTTGTTACAAAAACGCCCGAGGCAATCGCGGGATCAATTCCAGCCTTATCGAGCCCAATGGGTATCAAGATTCCAGCGAGGGCCGCAATGATTAAGGTCACAATCATGGCCAAACCCAAAACAAAGCCGAGCCACATATCGGAAAACCAAAAACCAGCAACCAAGCCGCCAATAACTGCGAACATCAAGCCATTCAGCAATCCCACACCCATTTCGCGCAGGATGACACGACGCGCATTCAACGATAAGAGCTCGCGTGTGGCCAAGGCGCGCACAGCAATGGTAAGGGTCTGGGTGCCTGCATTTCCGCCCATCGACGCCACAATCGGCATCAACACGGCCAAGGCCACCATTTTTTCGATCGATGCATCGAACAAGGCAATGACAATGGACGCCAAGACGGCAGTCCCCAAATTAATCAGCAGCCACGAAAACCGACTTCGTGTTGCCTGAATAACATTATCCGTTATCGTCTGCTCGCCCGACACACCGCCAAGGCGCAATATATCCTCGCCCGCTTCTTCCGTTATCACCTCCAAAACGTCGTCCGCCGTGACCACGCCCACCATGCGTTGATCCTCGTCCACCACGGGCGCACTGACCAGATTATATCGCTCGAAAAGCCGGGCGACCTGTTCGCGGTCCATGCTGACACTAACAACGGTGAACTCACTCTCCTGCAAATCGCTCATACTGCGCGGACGTTGGGCCCGCAAAATTTGATTTAATTGCACCACACCGACGGGCGTATGCGTCGGATCAACAATATAAATTTCGAGAAAACTATCCGGCAAATCGGTTCCATCGCGCAAATAGTCAATGGTCTGACCAACGGTCCAGAAGGGGGGAATGGCCACATAATCCGACCGCATCAAGCGACCCGCGCTATCCTCAGGATAATCGAGCGCTCTTTGCAAAATGCGTCGCTCGCTCTCTGGAATTTTCTTCAGAACTTCTTGCTGATCGGCCTCGTCCATGTCCTCAAGAACAAACACCGCATCATCTGTATCGAGATCTTTCACCGCTGATACCAGCGTGCGGAGATCCATCAGCTCAACGACTTCACTTAAAGTACCGGGGTCGAGCTCAGCAAAAACCTCAGCCGGGATTTTTTTACCCACGAGCCCGATTAGTTTTTCACGCAAGTCAGGACTGAGAAGCGTGATCAGCTCAGCAATATCGGAGGGGTGTAGCTCGTCAAAATCGCGCAAAATCTGGCGACGGCTTTCGGTCTCAATGAGAGCTGCAAAATTCTGCAGTTCATCATAATTGAAAACTTCGCCATCGATGAGCTCGACATCATTGATTTCGGGTAGCTGTTCGGACATCACCTTTTTCCTGTTTAAACCCCATCACGTGAAGTGATCCATCCCGACCTAGTCGTTTTCAAAACAAAACTGTTTGACCTGCGCGCAAATAACGTAAGCTCACTTAGGCTAACCTACGAAAGGACCGAACATGCTAGACCTTCTTCTCTATGCCATGATTTTAGCAGGCTTCCAAGTGATGCTCCCGAATGTTATTGGGCTCATGAATCAAAAATATACGCTTTCCTTTTTGCTGTCGGCTCGCGATAACGCGCCAGAGATCACATTAATGAATGCCCGCGCCCGGCGCGCTTGGCTTAATTTAATGGAATCCATGCCTTTTTTCATTGCGCTAAGCATTATTGGGCTCATGCAAGGGCAAGACTTATCCTATCTCATGCTGGTTTGGCTGATCTCGCGGGTTATTTATGTGCCCGCCTATGTTTTTGACATTCCCTATCTGCGCACACTGACCTGGTTGGTTTCCATCGTCATGCTCGTTCAAATGGGGATTGCCGTCAGCGCCGCATAAACACCCGATTGGTGAGACGAAGACGGGTTTTGACGCTTCTGACGGAGAAGATTAATCTTTTCGTATTATCTCACCAATGACCTGAGGGCGGGGTGAGCATTAGAAGTGGAGGATTTAAAATGAGCGAAATTACGCAGGTCATAACCATTGATTGGGCGAGTTTTACGCCCGTCTCAGCAGCCCTCGGAGGCAGTCTGATCGGGCTCGCCGCTTTTGGTCTGTATCTTTTCAACGGGCGCATTATGGGCGCCTCGGGCATCTTGAACCAAACCTTATCCACTCTGACGGGGTCACGGGGTTCGGACGCCGGTAACTGGCAGTCGATTTTCTTGATCGGGGTTATTCTAGGCCCGATGCTCTATTTCATCCTTTTCGGCGAGTGGCCAGCGCATGAGATGGTCACAAGCTCAGGCTTTCTCGCTCTGGCGGGGCTGTTGGTTGGGCTCGGTACAGGCATTGGTTCGGGATGCACGTCAGGGCACGGAATTTGCGGGCTCGCACGTTTTTCGAAACGTTCTCTGACAGCCGTTCTCACCTTTATGACGACAGGCATGATCACCGCCTATCTGATCTCGACATTTGGAGGCTAATAGCATGGCGCTTCGTTTGATTGCCCTGATCACGGGCTTAGTATTTGGCTTTGGGCTGGCCCTATCTGGCATGCTCAACCCCACAAAAGTTTTTCAGTTTCTCAACATAACAGGGGCATGGGATCCCTCACTCGCCTTTGTGATGGGAGGCGGTCTCATCGTCAATGCAATTGGTCACCTCATCATCCGGCGACGCGCTTCGCCGCTTATGAGCGAAACATTCCATCTTCCGCAAAGCACATTGATCGACCCTCCTCTCATTATCGGGTCAGCCATATTTGGTGTTGGCTGGGCGCTCGGGGGGTTATGCCCTGGCCCTGCCATTGCAAGCCTCGCCTTTACAGAGCCGGAGCCGCTGATCTTCTTTGTGGCTCTGTGCGGGGGATTGCTGCTCTCAGGTCGCGCTAAACTTCTTCTGACACATTTTAAATCGAGCATGGAGGCCTAGATGCTTTCTCAAGATAATTATAAGCGACTTCTCATTGAGCGTCGGCCCGATGGCGTGGCCATTGTCACTCTCAACCGACCTGAAAAAATGAATGCCATCGACAATCAGATGCATCACGAATTGATGACATTTAGCAGAGATTTTCAAAACGATCCTGAAATGCGCGCCTTAGTGCTCGCCGGCCAAGGCCGCGCCTTTTGCGCGGGAGGTGATTTTTCCGCTGACACAGCCATTGAGTTTCCATCAACAGATGAAGCGCATCGAATTGTCGATAATATTCTCCTGTGCGACAAGCCAATTATCGCGGCTGTTCAGGGTTATGCGCTCGGCTTGGGCGCCAATGTCGCTCTCTTATGCGATGTGGTCGTTGCGGGACCTGAGGCCCAATTCGGCGATACACATGTCAAAATGGGGATCGGCGCAGGGGATGGCGGTCAATTGATCTGGCCGCTTCTCATTGGCGTCAACCGAGCCAAATATTATCTGATGACGGGCGACATGATTAACGGCAAACAAGCTGCCGAGATGGGTCTTGCAAGCTTTTGCACCGATACGACCGAAGAGGTTCTTCCCAAGGCCATCGCCATCGCAGAAAAGTTAGCCGCAGGTCCCCCATTGGCGATTGCCGCCTCCAAGGCCGCCATTAACGCCTATATGCGCAGCATTGCTGCAACGACGATGCCGATCAGCTTGCAGGCCGAGGTTTTAACCGCCCATTCTAAGGATCACAAAGAGGCTGTTGCTGCCTTTCAAGGTAGGCGAATGCCTAAATTCACCGGCCGATAAAAGCTTATCCACGGTTATACGCCGTCAATGGCCCATTAATCGCCCATTAATCGCTTCGCTATAATGGCGAACAAACCTAATGTGGTTGGCATTGTCGGGGCCTAAAAAGCATAGGCAAGGGAGTGGTCTTTTCGGTCACTTCTCAAAAATATTGTGTCCGTACGACCGCAGTTATTAAGGAGTGAGTACGATTTCTGATCATCCCAAAAATCCAGACCACCGATATGTTAATGACCTGCGACGGCTCGATTATTCGCAAAGCCAGTCACTGGCCTTTCTGTCCTCTAGCTTGCCATTATCGGCGGCTGCACTCTTTTTGGGCCTCGTTGCCCTCATTGTTGGCACTTATATTTCCGATGATGCCACGCACACCTTAATTCTAGTTATCGCGGCAATGGTGGGGGGCTACATGGCCCTAAATATTGGGGCGAATGACGTCGCCAATAATATGGGTCCAGCTGTTGGCGGCAAAGTGATCACGGTCACCACGGCTGTTCTGATTGCCGCCATTTTCGAGAGCGCAGGGGCGCTGCTCGCCGGCGGCGACGTGGTCAACACCATTGCTAAGGGAATTATAACCCCCGACCCCAGTTTGGCCGTCAGCGATTTTCGTCTACTCATGCTGAGTGCTCTGTTCGCCGCCGCTTTGTGGATTAATCTTGCAACATGGTTAAACGCGCCGGTCTCGACCACGCATTCAATTGTGGGGGGCGTTTTGGGCGCAGGTATTGCCGCCAGTGGTTTCGACTTGGTTAATTGGCCGATGATGGGGTCGATTGCGGCCAGCTGGGTGATCTCTCCGCTTTTTGGTGCGCTGATCGCCGGCGTGTTACTCTATCTCATCAAGCGCTTGATCCTGAATGCCGACGATCGATACGCAGGGGCACACACCTGGATGCCTGTTCTCTATGCGCTGATGGCTTCGGCCTTTGTCGCTTACATGGCGACAAAAGGCCTGAAACGCCTCGTTAAATTCGACATGGTTGAGATCATTTTGGCTGCCACTCTTGCCGGCCTCCTCACATACGCCCTGTCGCGCCCTTGGTTGCGACCGCGGATTAACCGAACCGGCCCCAGCAAAAAAGATTTCTACACCCTTTTTAACATTCCGCTTCTGTTAGGCGTGGCTCTTCTGTCTTTCGCGCATGGGGCGAATGATGTCGCCAATGCGGTTGGCCCTTTGGCCGCGATTGTGTCGACCCTGGAAAGCGATGCGGGAATTGCCAGTAAAGCCGCGATCCCCATTTGGGTGATGATGGTCGGCGCGTTAGGGATTTCCTTGGGGCTGCTCTTATTTGGCCCACGCTTGATTAGAACCGTTGGCCAGAAAATTACCCGCCTCAACGCACCGCGTGCCTATTGTGTTGCCTTGTCCTCGGCGATCACAGTTCTCCTTGCCACCTCAATGGCCTTGCCCGTGAGTTCAACACACATCGCAATTGGCGCCATTTTCGGGGTCGGGTTTTTGCGAGAGTTTTTAGAAAATCCCAATCGGCAAAAATTACGACCGGGCCACAAGCTCAACGCAACAGCGCAAGATGCATTTAACAGTATTGAAGCGCGCTCACGCCGACGTCTGGTTCGCAGAAGTTTCGCGCTCTCAATCGCCGCCGCTTGGGTGATTACCGTGCCTTGCTCCGCCGCGATTGCAGCCGCTCTTTATCACGCAATGCAACTTCTGTAATCCACGGGCGGAGTGCTTCAAAATTTTTAAGAAGATCCAGAAAATCTGCACGATGGACCGCACGATGGGCTTGCTCAATAAGAGCCCAATGGCGTTGGCGCTTTTTACTCTCGGGCCATTCATCAAATTGATCACAGACCAAAAAGGGATAATAGGTCACAGGAACCACGCCTAATCCGTCATTCATTTTCTTACTAATCGGAACGGTAAAGGGAAACTCCTCAAGAACATGCCCTTTAATACCAGCTTCCTCAAATGCTTCGCGGCGCACAGCGTCAATGGGGTCTTCCGATTTCTTAACATTCCCCTTCGGCAATATCCAACGCCCTCGCGCCATAGAGGTGACAAACAAAACAGCAATCGCTTCATTCTGGACGTCGAACGGAATGAGACCCACTTTACGCATAGTCAAAAATCCTCAAAAATTTTAATTGATAACGTTATCCGATTCGCCCATAATTATTTCTACGCAGCAAAATGCTACGCCCGCCCCCCTGATGTATTGGACATCCACCGGCTTCATTTCATCGGTCGCTTACGCGCAAAAAAAAAAGAGCGCGGCAGTCTCGCTACCGCGCTCTTCAAAGTGCTATTGCGCTAATTCTAATTAGAAGCGGAAGAAAAAGCCCAAACGAAGATCTTGAGACTGCACATCTTTATCATAAGCCGTCGACTCTGTCGTTACACATAGGCCAGTGTCTTCGTCGATATCTTTCACTTTCATATCCCCATAATTAGTATGGGTTAGACCAGCGTAGAAACCATTTTTCTCTGTCAAATAATATGCTCCGCCGAGGCCTAAGCGATAAGACACACTGTCTTTAGATTCCGAGCAAGAAACCTGTTCAGGCCCGTCATCAAAACCAAAATAGGCCGGGTTTGACTCGATATTCGCATAGCCAATGCCGGCAGTTGCAAAAACCTGAAACTTCGGTGAAATAGGCATGAAATAGGCGCCTTCCAACATCACATTCGTGATGTCGCCACCGCCAGATGTAACCTCATAGGGAGACGATGGGTCGTTCGTGACAACGGCAACGTTGTTCGGCTCAATATCAGCTTCTTCATATCGCAGCATCACAGCCACATTATTTGGATAGCGGTATCCGACGCCGACCCCCCAAGAAGTGTCCAACTCGTCAACCAAACCACCGCCGTAGGGCTCACTCTCGTCTGGGGAATCAGTAGGGCTTGTTTGGGTGTCTAAATTAACGGAATAATCGACCGCTCCAAACCAAGTGCCCTTCATCGAACCATGATCGTCGGCATGGGCAACACCCAGAAGACAGATATTGGCAAATACAAAACCAAGAATATTTTTAGACATGTAAACTCCTTCAAAACAGTTACAAAAGTGTCAATACGACAATTCCATGGAACAATCCATCAAAATTCATAAAAATGTCATAGAAATTTAATATTTCTCCGAGCCTACACAGCTCTGAAATTGAGGAAAGTGGTGCGGTCGAGAAGACTCGAACTTCCACGGGAGTTACCCCACAGCGACCTATGTAATTAATTTTTTATATATTTACATAAATGCCTATTTTGGTTCAAGACGGCAATTTCCATAAAAACTGCCGCCAGTGGTCTACCATTTGGTCTACCCTTAGTGACACACCCCCCAAAAAAAACACCCTGCATTGATATATATAAATAGACCCTGCCATACAGCGAGTTAAATTAGTTGACGTTTCATAGTCGGGGTATTGGGGAAGCTAGCTTCAACAGCCTTTGTAGTTCTTAGCCACACAATCTCTAGCCATCTCTTGTGCTTTGGCTATTAGAGATGGTGACATTGTTTCAACTAAAATATCCTTAAGCGCTCTAGCACCCTCATTGCCATTAGCTGCCGCAATATTATACCACATATGGGCCTTAACATCGTCTTCAGCTACACCCTCACCAATGGCGTAATTTAAACCTAAGTTGAATTGTGCCGTTGCATGTCCTTGCTCTGCTGCTTTGGTATACCAATAGACAGCTTGCTTGTCGTCTTCAGCTACACCCTCACCATTGTCGAACATTGTGCCTAACAAGACTTGTGCCGATGCACGTCCTTGCTCCGCTGCCTTTGTGAACCAATAGACAGCTTGCTTGTCGTCTTCATCTACGCCTTCACCATTAGCGTACATTGAGCCTAAGACGGCTTGTGCGTTTGCATGTCCTTGCTCTGCTGCCTTTGAGAACCACTTAAAGGCTGCCTGCCAATTTCCTGCCTTGTATAGTTGTTTTGCTCTCTCATAATCGTTAACGAACGGGTTGCGAATATCATCACACCCATAAACCAAGCCTAGTATCAGCAACACTGATAGCATTCGTAGCGGTAACATTAGTCTTCTCAACACAGGTATAAACTCTCTCAAAGCCAAATAAAGCCAATCTAAACACAGGTTATGCCAGACAAGCTAATGACACAGCAAGCCTCTGTATGACTCTCTATGGCCTTCCTAGAGGCATTGTATGATGGGTGTTAGCTTATCGTTCGGGTGGTGAGATTTTCACTAACCAGTTTGATAAAACTGCTTCACGTTATGGAGGCTAGTATTTTTGCTTGTCAGGTATAACACCTCTCACACCCCCTCTTGGGTCTGGCATATCGCCTTCCCGTCGAGGTATGAGATGCACATGGCAATGATTAATCGTCTGACCAGCATCAACACCATCATTTATACCTACATTAAAGCCTGTGATAGACTGGTCTTCATTAAGTAAACGTGCCTTCAAAGCCAGTAGTAGCCTAGTTATATCGTTTAGTTCAGGCTGATATAAATCAAAGTAACTACTCACATGTCTCTTTGGAACAATCAAAGTGTGGCCTTCGCTCACTGGATACGCATCTCTGAAGGCTAAAGATAGTTCCGTCTCCTCTACGACCCGGTTAGGAGCAAGTGAGCAGAATATGCAGTCGTCGGCCCTGTGTTCATATTTTTTTGCAATGTCTCTAAAGTCCGTATCATCGGTATTGCGCTTATTTGTATTACACAACTGACAAAGTGCTTGTAGGTTGGACAACTCGTTGTCGCCTCCTTTGGTGCGGGGACGAATATGGTCAACGTGCAATGCTCTGTCTTCGGCGGATATGCCGCATAACTCGCACCTAAACTTTGCTCGCTTAAGCACCTCGTATCTTTTGCTTCCTGGAACGAGTTTATCATTGGCTCTATGGGCGTATAATCTCTCACCTCTATCAACCAGAAAATCTGTAAGCTTTTCCTGACACAGGCCAATTAAAGCTTCCACCTCCTCCTCTGATAGGTGTTCAAAGCCGATAAGCTTGTATGTGTTTTTCTCTCGCTGCGTTACCCCATTCTTGGTCAGCACCTTGCCAACCATATCCTTGGCTCTGACCTGATAATACTCTTGCTGGGAAACATCATACATCAGCAAATCAGAAGCAATTGCCGCAACGTCAGCCTCGCCACCAGACCTAAGTAGGCGCATTATCATGACAGGCTGATAGATATGCGACATGCGCATATTTTCACTTAGATACCTTACCAGCCTATCGTACTCGCTCAACTCGCCACTCTTCTCTTTTACGCCTTATAATGCTTTTGATTATATCCCTCAAAAGACCTTGGCATAAACAGGTTAAAATGAGGTTAGAGCCATGAGATATTCATGGTTTTCTCATCATTGCTTTGATGGACGACCCTCACTTTAAGAATAAGCCAGCTATCCAGTAAAATTCCCTTTTATGGAAGGACTGGTTGTGTTATAATAGGGTATAACACGTTGGAATTGCATAGTTAATTAACAATAACGGCTTATTCTTAGTGTTAGTTACATATACCCTATTTACACCAGGACCTTTCTAGGAAGTGTAGTCCTATATCTACAACTATTTATTTACGTTAGGAGGATGGATGATTGAATAATGTACAAGAATTAAGAACAAGAATGTGGGTGTTTGATAGAACACCAATCACACAAGAAGCTAAGAAGATTGTAGACCAACTGTTTATTAGTCTTCATTTGCATAAAACTAATTCTAAAAAGCTAACCCAAAAGCAGGCAAAAACAGCCAAGCTTATGTTCAGCAGATTATTATGTTCGCTGATTTGTATTACCAAACTTAACCCTCATCAGATTATCTATCGCTCCCTATCTAAGGATGCGTTTAGCTTGTCTTACTATGGCGTATCATATCCCTTCTTCAAGAAGGCTATGGCTGCATTAAAGGCCAAGGGATACATCACCCATGAGTTAGGTGGCACTTACCCGCTAACTGACTTTCCAGATGAGATAGGTGGTGAAGAACAGATAACAGGCTGGCATTCAACCAAGGCTAGTCAGTTCACGGTTACACCTAAGTTTATCAAGCTATGCGGTAATAAGTATGGCCTTGGTAAGAAGAAGATTGAGCGTCACTTTCAGAAATTAGAACCTGCTTCTTATATTGATGTTCGTTACCCATCAGTAAGGCATGGCAGATTTAAATATAAAGGTAGACGAGTATCCTATTCTTCCTATCGTCTAGACCCACAATATGCTTCTGAAACGAGGGATATGAAGAAGATAAATGACTACCTCAATAAGCAAGACATTGGGGGTGCATGCTTCACGGGTCTTAGGCGTACATTTAATAACTACACTGATGAAGGCTATAATTGGGACAAGGGTGGCAGGCTATGTGGGATAGGCAGCGACCATTACCAAGCCCTACCTTCTAAAGACAGAAAACACATAACCATTAATGGTGAGCCAACTGTTGAGATAGATATTACAGCAAGCCATCTCACCATCGCACATCGTCTAATAGGCAAGCCTCCACCCAATGCACCAGACCCTTATGATGTGATTGAGGGGTTACACCGCAGTGTTGTTAAGGCGTGGATGACCATAACCCTAGCCAACGCTAAACCTTGTGTCAGATGGCCCGCCAGAGCCACAGAGAAGCTGCGAGAGAAGGGTTTATGGAAAAAAGGCATGGCGGCCACTAAGGTTGGTGAAGCCATCCTACGAGTCTATCCATGGCTTACAGACCTATCCATGGAAGACCATGGCTGGCCTGTGCTTCAGTACATCGAGGCTGAAGTAATCAAGGAGACACTGCTCACTTTGATAGACAGAGATATACCAGCTCTGCCTATCCATGACAGCATCATAGTGCCTCAATCACACGAGCAAGAGGCAAAGGATGTGCTGTTTGGGTTGTTTAGCGGAAGCTAACACCAACTCTATCTTATGGCTTTCAGCGACCGAAAGTATTCCAGGAATTGCCGTCGCTATCATACCCGTAAGAGCCATAAGGCGTGGTAGTGGTACTCCAACTGTTTCCGTTGCTGTCACTGCCAATGGTTGTGTTGCCATACTGATGTTGGCTCCACGTAGAACCGGTTCTCGCATTTGAACCATATACAGAATTGCCAATGCGATTATAGGTATTCCCGTCGGTACAAGATGTAAATGTGCCTATAGTCGTGCAAGAGGCGTGAGCAGCCATTGGCATAAAAGAACAGGCGAAAACAGACGCTACTAAAACTCTTTTTAACATAATTCTACTCCACTTAACTCAACACCCTAACTATAAGTTGGACCAGTAAAATATCAAGTAGAAACTATTTTTAAAGGAACTCACTACAAAGTGTCCTCATTATTGCGAGAGGAAATTCCTTAGAGCTATAACGGGCAAGTTTGACCAAGCTACAGCAATATGAAAAAGCCATCGACTTGCTAGCCCCATAGCTTTGAGGGGCTTTAAAGCCCCCCACGGTCACATTTTATATGATGCACCTTACTTCTTAGGCTTTACAGGCACCACAAAGCTAGAAGGATAATTTCTATGCTTATCGGTAATAGCGTCAACTATTCCTAAATCCAAAAATACTGCGCTAGCAACGATTTTTGCTCCCATTTCACTTGGTACGGAAGCGGTTGTTTTTCGTCCGTCTTCAGTCTCACACGATAAAGTGAGATTATCGTCACTACGACGCACCATAATGCTCCCAGGAATATCAGCTGATATACCCATCCGCTTATTTGAAACCTGACATACTCCTTCGCTGCCATCGCTGAAAGATAGAGCCATAGGCACATAAGCGTCATTGGTTATGGAAGCACAACCCGAAATAGAGAAAAGACCAGATAAAACTAACAATGCCTTCTTCATAGAACCCTCCAAGAAAAACGTGATTAGGAAGTATATCTAATTATTCAATCTAGCAACTAAATAATTATCCGATGTAGTCTCATCCGGCGGAAGAAAGTCTAACCTCCCATCTAACGACTTACACCACAATTTATTCTTTGACTACTTGACGACTGACCCAGTTCACCAAAACCCTTCTAGACAAACACGCCTAGTTTAATCTTGAAAAATGAAAACATAAAAATTTTTACCTCGCATTCATTTCCATATCATTTTCCAACGGTAAACACCTTCTTTTTGCGTCGTCCCAGATTATATAAATTTTAATAGGTAAGAACGTAAAACATCTAAGTCGTAGCCATTGCCATATCTTCGCCCGACATTGTTATCTGACCATCCACCAAGCTGGTCAATCACTTCCGATGGGCAGTCAACTGCTCGCAACCTATCTCTAAAGGCGTGCCGAAAACCATGCATTACAACCGCTTCGCCGTATTTGTTTTTTAGCCATTTATTCAAAGCAGCACTTGCAGAATTGCCGTTGCAGCCGTCCTCGTTTGTGTAACGAGGAAAGCAAAACCTACCTTGGTTAACAACCATCAACTTTTGAGCAGCAGCCAGAGAAGCACCTACAAGTGGAATGAGACGTTGGCTTTGTTGTGTTTTAAGTGGTCGCCACTGATGAGGTTGCACGCTTACATGGGGAATATCATCCTCCAGATAAACATCTTCTACACAAAGACCTACTGCCTCTGATAAGCGCATACCTGTGTCACTAATAAGGGCAACTAATAGACGCAGGTCATCACCTATTCTCAAACTATCCCGCTGTATCTCTCGAACTAAGTCTGCAGGAATTGACAATCTCTTTTTAGGATTAGAGGGCGGGAAGTTAACAGATGCAAACGGGTTGGTTGTGTCTATCCCATATTCGGAAGTAGCAAAGTTAAAAGCAGCATTAATGGTCGCAAACATGCGCCGAACGGATATAACCGTAAGCCCACGCTGCAAGAGGCTATCTCTTACCCTCACTGCATCAAGAGAGGAATACTGTGTTAAGGGTTTATTACCCACTGTCTCAACAACAGCATTTAAGTTTCGGGTAGCGGCTCGCCTAAAAGTATCAGGCCTGCCCTCGCCTCTAATTCTTAAGTAACCATCCCTCGCATCAAGCAAGTCTGGTTCTTGTGTTACTGGCGAGAGTTTTGTCTCTATCTTATCCGTCAAACCGTTTGGCAGAGTATTGCATTCCCAATCGGCATTTAGACGTGCCGTCACGCATCTCGCTAAAGCCAGCGCATCTGTGTACGACCTAGTTTCTAACGAGAAGACCAGACGAGACTTTCCATAGACGTGCCGCCTTTGGGCTGGAATACGTCTTGAATAATAAAAGACATTGCGTTTTTTTAGGAGATAATGCGGGTTATGGTCTACCATCTGGTCTACCCCTTTGTAGAAAGAAACTTTAATTCGTTTCAATTACATAGGGTTAGAGGTGACTCTCCAAGGAAAGTGGTGCGGTCGAGAAGACTCGAACTTCCACGGGAGTTACCCCACAGCGACCTCAACGCTGCGCGTCTACCAATTCCGCCACGACCGCACTGAAGTTTGGGGTGTAGCAAATCTAAGGCCGATTAACAAGCGATTGATGCAGGTAAAAGCGAGCCTAAATTCCGTCCCCATCGACATTTAAATGAATGCCGCACTCATCCTTATCTTGCCCTGCCCAGCGTCCAGAACGATAGTTTGCGCCCTCTTGAACGCGTGATGTACAGGGCATACAGCCAATCGACAAATAGCCGTCTTTGACCAGCGGGTGACGAGGCAAATAATGGCTTTCGATATGAGCGCGAATATCGTCCAGCGACCATTTGGCCAGCGGGTTCACGCGAAACTTACCATCTGCATGCATTTCAAGCGCTTTCAGGCTTTCACGTTCGCGCGTTTGAAACCGCTTTCGACCAGTGATCAATGCCTCAAATGGCGCGATCGCGCGCGCCTGTGGCAAAACCTTACGGATATGACAGCAGCTATCCGTATCGCGCAACCATAAATCCCCGTCTTGATCTGATTGGTTAAGATCATGGGCACTTGGCGCGATACTGCGAATATCAGTAAGGCCCAAGACCTGCTGCAGACGATCTCGGTAGCGCAATGTCTCACCAAATAATTTTCCCGTATTCAAAAAAATCACGGGAACGTCGGGCTTAACCTCAGCCAATAGATGGAGAAGCACAACAGACTCGGCGCCAAATGAAGATACAACGCATAAGCGTTCCTGAAACACTTCGAAAGCGCGTTCAATAATTTCTCGAGGCTCAAGATCCTCAAACCCAGCAACCATCTCGGTCTCAGACCGGATTGAGGGGGTGGCAATGCTCATTCGTCAAACCATTCTTTCTCGCGGATATATTGATCTGTTCGCGAAATCAGATCGGAAAAACTTAACCCCTGGGCCCGCCAGGCCTCGCGTGCCGCCGCAAGCTCATTCAAACGCTCGGCCCAAAGCTCTGGATATTTATGCTCTAAATCTTTTTGAAGACGTCGGGCCAGGCCGGGAGACTTTCCACCTGTCGATACAGTCAGCAGCAAGTCGCCACGGCGAACGGTTGCCGGCACATGAAAGTCGCATCGCGGTCGCACATCCTCGACATTGATCAGCGTTTTATGCGCCCGCGCCCACGAAGTCAGACGCTCTTCCTCTTCCTCGGCAACGCCAGCAACATAAGCAACATTAAACGAGGCCACTTCATCTTCGGTCGGCAGGCGGTCGATCAGACGCTCCCCCGCCTTCTCTCGGAATTCATCATCCGCATCAGCAGAATAAACGTGAACATTGTGCGCTTGAGCTGCATCAACCAAGCGAAGCCGACGGATCGCTTGTGGCCCCTGCCCGATGACGGCAATGCGCATACATGAAACATCAAGGATGATTGGCAACATAAGCGCCTCCATATCTTCTCTCTCTATGCCTGAGAATGCTTAATAATGCAATTCAATTATGTATAATAATTTATACTACATATATTTTTTGTATATTTAGATAAAAGTTTTGTGCTACTGAAGGATATGCCAGAAATCGAGCTCAAATTCTCTGAAACACTTGTGCCTTATGACGAGGCCATTCGTTTTATGGAGGCGCGTGTCGCCCAAATTGCGGCGGGCAATGCCCCAGAATGCCTTTGGTTTTTGGAGCATCCGCCGCTTTACACAGCGGGAACCAGCGCCCAACAACAAGACCTGCTGACACCCGATCGCTTCCCCGTTTATTCGGCAGGTCGCGGCGGAGAATATACCTATCATGGCCCGGGACAGCGGGTTGTCTACATCATGCTCGATCTGACGCGCCGCGGCAAAGATATTCGCAAATTCGTGCAGGCGGTAGAGCATTGGATTATCGATACATTGGCCCAATTTAATATTCATGCGCAAACGGTCGACGGGCGTGTTGGCGTGTGGGTCAACCGTCCTGAGCTTGGACCGAACCGCCAAGACAAAATTGCTGCAATTGGCGTGCGCGTTAGAAAATGGATCACCTTTCACGGCTTAAGCATCAATGTTGAGCCGGAGTTGGAGCATTTCGCGGGGATCGTCCCGTGTGGCATTCGCGACCAAGGTGTGACCAGTATCGTCGATCTGGGTCATCTTGTGACCCTCACCGATTTGGATCGGGCCCTGCTCGAGAGTTTCAGCACACACTTTCCCGCCGCAAATGACACTCAGAAAAATGCTCCCCCAGAATAAGCGGTAGAGGCTTAGTCGAACTCCAAAATCACATCGTCAACCGCAAGACTGTCGCCCGCCGAAAAATGGATTTTTTTGACGGTGCCATCGCGCTCGGCACGCAAGATGTTTTCCATTTTCATGGCTTCAACAACAACTAAAGCCTCACCAGCCTTGACGTCCTGCCCTTCAGACACCGCCAGCGACACAAGCATGCCCGGCATGGGGCATAATAACTCTTTCTCGCTCGTGCCCTCTATTTTTTCAGGCATATATTGCATCAGCGCCTGAGCCCGTTGACTGCGCACCGCAATCTCAACGCGGGCGCCCGCCCCCGTTAAGGCAAAACCCTGGGCTAAGCGATCGACGCAAAACACATGCGGGCTGCCATCAATCTGCGCATGGGCAAATAGATCTCCCGGTAGCCAATCAATATCGGCATCGATCGACTGCCCCTCAATCATAAAGGTGTCGCCATCATAAGACACGGTCAAGACGTCATCACCGATCTGCACACAGCGGGTCAAATCATAGTCTGGCTGATAGCTCGACATGGTGTTCGAGTGCTCCTGCGCGCGCATTTCTTCATGCATTGACAAAGCATAGGCGACCACCGCCAAATGTTTTTGCCGCTCAGCAGAGACCGGAGCGCCGATAAATCCGTCTGGATATTCCTCGGCAATAAACGCGGTCGTCAACGCACCCGATCGAAACCGCTCATGCGCCATAATAGCCGCCAGAAAATCAATATTGTGCCGGATACCATCAATCCGGAAGCCATCCAGCGCCTTTGCCATGGCGGCAATCGCTTGATCGCGGTCGGCTGCATGCGTCACGAGCTTGGCAATCATGGGGTCATAGTAAATCGAAATTTCGCCGCCTTCATAAACCCCTGTGTCATTGCGGACGGTAAAGCCATCGCGCGATTCTTCAACCGGTGGGCGATACCGGGTAAGCCGCCCCGTCGAGGGCAGGAAACCGCGATACGGATCTTCCGCATAAATACGGCTCTCCATGGCCCATCCATCGAGGCGCACATCGGCTTGCGTGATGGATAATTTCTCACCAGCCGCGACACGGATCATTTGTTCGACCAAATCAATGCCCGTGATCAGCTCCGTCACGGGATGCTCGACCTGTAGACGCGTATTCATTTCGAGGAAATAGAAATTTCGATCGCCATCAACAATGAACTCGACTGTGCCGGCCGAAAAATATCCAACCGCTTGCGACAGCGCGACAGCTTGCTCACCCATTTTGACACGGGTCGCTTCGTCTAGAAATGGGCTCGGCGCCTCTTCAATGACTTTTTGATTACGCCGCTGGATCGAACATTCCCGTTCGCCCAAATAAATAACCTGACCATGCTGATCACCCAAGACCTGGATCTCAATATGGCGTGGCTGGGTCACAAATTTCTCGATGAAAATTCGATCATCCCCAAAACTCGAAGCGGCTTCATTCTTTGAGGATTGAAACCCTTCGCGCGCCTCCGCTTCGTTCCAGGCAATGCGCATGCCCTTCCCGCCGCCGCCCGCCGAAGCTTTGATCATCACAGGATAGCCAATTTCTTCAGAGATCCGCACGGCTTCGTCGGCATCGGCAATAAGGCCCATATGCCCAGGAACCGTGTTGACGCCGGCTTCGCTTGCCAATTTCTTAGATGTGATTTTATCGCCCATCGCCTCAATCGCATTGGGCGGCGGGCCAATAAAGGTGATGTTCTCTTTAGCAAGAGCCTCTGCAAAGGCTTTATTCTCGCTTAAAAAACCATAGCCAGGATGGACGGCATCCGCGCCCGTTTGGCGAATGGCGTCTAAAATACGATCAATGACGAGATAGCTCTCGCTCGCGGCTGAAGCGCCGATGCCCACTGCCTCATCGGCCATTTGCACATGCAGCGCACCTGCATCCGCATCTGAATACACCGCAACTGTTGCAATGCCCATTTTGCGCGCTGTTTTAATGACCCGACACGCAATCTCACCACGATTGGCAATTAGAATTTTTTTAATCATAACGCTGCCTCACAAGGGGATATTGTCGTGTTTTTTCCAAGGGTTTTCGAGCTGCTTCCCGCGCAAGAGATCGAGTGCGCGCGCAATGCGCCGACGCGTATTATGCGGCTGGATCACCTCATCAATATAGCCGCGCTCGGCGGCCACGAATGGATTGAGGAAACGATCTTCATAGGCTTTGGTTTGCTTCGCAATTTCATCGGCATTGTCGATGGATTGACGGAAAATAATTTCAACGGCTCCCTTCGCTCCCATCACCGCAATTTCGGCGGTAGGCCACGCATAATTAACATCCCCGCGTAAATGTTTTGACGCCATCACATCATAAGCGCCCCCATAGGCCTTACGCGTAATCAAGGTGACTTTGGGCACCGTTGCTTCGGCATATGCAAATAAAAGCTTCGCGCCATGCTTGATGAGGCCACCATATTCTTGCGACGTCCCCGGCAAAAACCCGGGCACATCAACAAGGGTGATAATGGGAATCTCAAAGCAATCGCAAAACCGTACAAACCGAGCAGCCTTGCGGCTTGCATCACTATCGAGCACGCCCGCCAAGGTCATGGGCTGATTGCCGACCACCCCCACTGTGCGCCCATCTATGCGCGCAAAACCCGTGACAATGTTTTTGGCAAAGCTCGGCTGAATTTCAAAAAAGTCACCCTCGTCGACAATCTTGAGGATCAATTCCTTCATGTCATAGGGCATATTGGGGTTATCAGGAATTAAGGTGTCGAGAGATAATTCTTTTCGGTCGATCGGGTCATGCGTCTCACGTTGCGGCACGCCCGAGCGGTTGGACAGGGGAAGAAAATCAATCAAGCGCCGCAGCTGCGCCAGCGCCTCAATATCATTGTTGAACGCACCGTCGGCGACGGAGGATTTGGTGGTATGGACTTTTGCGCCGCCCAATTCCTCTGCGGTGACGATTTCATTGGTTACCGTTTTCACAACGTCCGGACCCGTCACAAACATGTAGGACGTATCGCGCACCATGAAAATAAAATCAGTAATCGCAGGCGAATAGACGTCCCCCCCTGCGCAAGGGCCCATAATTACAGAAATTTGGGGGATGACGCCCGAGGCCAGCGTGTTTCGCTGGAAAACTTCCGCATAGCCCCCCAAAGCATCCACACCCTCTTGGATGCGCGCGCCCCCGGCATCGAGCAGCCCAATAATGGGCGTGCCATTGCGCAGGGCCATATCCTGCACTTTCATAATTTTCTGAGCATGCGCCCGCGAGAGCGACCCACCGAAAACAGTAAAATCCTTCGCAAAAAGATAGATCGGCCGACCATTGACTGTGCCCCATCCCGTCACAACCCCATCTCCGGGAACTTTTTGGTTTTCCATGCCGAATTCATGACAATCATGCTCGACAAACATATCAATCTCTTCGAAGGAATCGGGATCAAGCAGCAAATCAATGCGCTCGCGGGCCGTTAATTTTCCGCGCGCATGTTGGGCATCAATGCGCTTTTGGCCTCCGCCAAGACGTGCGACGCGCCGCCGCTCTTCAAGCTGAGCAATAATATCTCTCATGCATCACCCTCCCCGGTCTTGCAAAAACAATCATCATGCTGGTACTAGGGAACGAAAGTATCTGGTTAAACTCTCTAATTCCAGTAATATTTGATCAAGGCGTCGCCTTTCTTCGGCATCTTCGCCCCAAGTCTCTAATTGATAGAGATGATCCAAACAGCTGAGCGAATGGGCTTGATCCTGCGCGATTTCACCCTCGGCAAGCGCCAGCGCAAGAACAGCCGAGCCCATCATATGGCACCCATAGATCAGCCCAGATAGTCGCAATTCATCATGGCCGGCGGCTCTTCCAAGACGATTGAGCGTCTCCTCAGGCTGTGGCACCGGCATAATGCCATTGCTCAGCTCAAAAGACACATCATAGCGCTGGCGCGCCCAGTCCAATATCGGATCCCACAGCGCCTGTTGTCGGTGAACCAGCTCGCGAGGCTCGGGCGAGCGATAACACAAAAGATCGGACCCAGCATAGGAGCGAAACTCCGCCAGCGCCGCAGCTGGATTGTCAGTAATCCGATCAATAGCCGTGGCGACAAGACGCATCGTCGTCATCGCGGTCGCTTGAATGGTCTCGCCCTGTCGGGCCCATTCTTCGGCAAGCAAGGCGGCCAAGGCTTCGGACACATGAATATCCCGCCGCGCCGGCGTTTTGACAGGTTTATCATCCAAGGTCACGTGATAGCGCCCCTCGATACCAACAACATTAACCTGTTCGTAAAAGCGTTTCATGCGACCGCTTAAGAAATGAACATATGAATGGACTGCGCCAATTCCTCGGGCGAGGCGACAATTTCATGGGCCCCGGATTCTTCAAGCTCTTCGACGGTTTGATAGCCCCAACTTACACCGATGGCATAGGTTCCCGCGGCTCGTGCCATCAACATATCGAAACTCGTATCCCCGATCATCATTGTTCTCGATGCGGGTATATCGAGCTCACGCATCGCCTCGAGCAATAAGTCAGGTGCAGGTTTACCGGGCCCATCATCTGCACTTTTTAAGGCGTGAAAAAACGGCCGAATGTCATAGGCATCGACAACACGCTCGACGCCACGACGCGACTTCATGGTGACCATGCCAAGACGCACTTGTTTTTCTTGTCCAAGGCTGACAATCAAGTCGCGCATCCCCGGAAACATGATTTGCCCCCGCGTATCTTGCTGAGCCAAGCGCACGCTCTCTTCACGGTAATCCTCGACAATTTTCGCCAAGAGGTCGGCATCGGCATCGGGCGCATGACGTTGCAAAGCCGCATCGAGAGGTAAGCCAACGGCATTGAGTATTTTTTTACGCTCCGGGATCGGCAAATGCGCACGCGTTAAAGCATACTCAGTGGCGGCAATAATCGCGTGTTGGCTATCGACCAATGTGCCATCGCAATCAAAAACAACCAAATACACGTTACGCCTCCTCAAATGGATCAATGCCATCCGCTTGATCAAATCCCAGATCAGACCAGCTTTGCGCCATATGGCCCGTGAGCGGCGCCTCGAAATGAAGAATCTGCTGCCGCGACGGATGCATCACGCTAACCGATCTCGCATGCAAATGCAGTTTCTTTTCAATAATTCCGCCAAATTCTTGTGTATCGTCCATCCGACGATATTTGGGATCGCCCGCAATGGGATGGCCAATAGCCATCATATGCACACGCAATTGATGGGTTCGCCCCGTATGCGGCAAGAGGGCAACCCAGCTAAATTTTTGCCCGGCACGCGCTAACTCGGCATAGTCGGTGCGGGCCCGCAATGCATCCTCATCGAAGCTGCGCGCCGCGTGAACGCGCTCTCCCCCGCTCCGGCCCACACGTTTTGCAAGCGGCACATCGACCCGGCCGCGCGATGGACGGGGATTGCCCTGCACGAGCGCCCAATACACTTTTCGCATCTCGCGTCGGGCAAATTGTCGGGTCAGACTTTGTGCCGCCGCTCGGGTTCGAGCCAAGAGGAGCAAGCCCGACGTGTCACGATCGAGCCGATGCACCAAGCGCGGAGCCTCCTCCGCATCAAATGTTAAAGCGGGCAAGGCGGCATCAATATGCCGCTCCGTTTTCGTTCCACCTTGCACGGCCAAACCACTGGGTTTGTTAATCACCAATAAATCTCGATCTTGATAAATGATCTTCTCTTTAAGTTCATCGGCCAGGCGATAATCGACGCTTTTTTTAGGGCGCTCCGCTGAAACGACCTCTGGCGGGATCCGAATAGTTTGACCAGCCGCCAGCCGCGAGGCTGCCTTGGTTCGACCGCCGTCAACGCGCACCAGCCCTTTTCGACACAATTTTTCGAGCAGGCCTTGCGACATGAGTGGAAAATGGCGACGGAACCAGCGGTCTAACCGCATCCCTTCCTCATCGCGCACGACCTCTTGATAGCGCACCATCTTAGCGCACCGTTCCCGTTAACACGCGTTCACCGCGCTGAATTTCGACAGTCGCACCAATGCGCGCAAAGCTTGTCTCTTGGTCTTTCATGTCCGCAACCGAGGTGATCGCTGTCCCATCAACACTGCGCACAATATCGCCGACACGGAAACCAAAACGTGCCGCCAAGCTCGGTCGAACCACATCCACCACGATCACCCCCGATCGATCAACTGGTAAACGAAATTCTTCGAGCAATTGAGGGTTTATATTTGCCACACGTGCACCTTGCAAAACCGATTGACCAACGACTTGCCAGGCATCGCGCGGGGGCCGATCCGGTGGCGCGATCATTGTGACCTTGGTCTGTTTACGCCGACCATCGCGCAAATAAGTAAATTCCAGTTTCGTCCCAATGTCACGGGTCGCCACGCGATAGCGCAGCTCTTCGACATTAGCAACACCCACCCCATCAACCGCAGTAATGACGTCGCCTGATTGAAGGCCTTGACGCGCGAGACTACTCGCTGGATGAACATATGTCACAACGGCGCCCATTGGCCGATCTAACCCCATGGCCGTCGCCAGTTCGGCCGATATATTCTGCAACTCAGCACCCAGCCAAGGGCGAACAACTTTTTCGCCCTTTTGCGCGGCGCGGATCACTTGCGCGACCATATTAGCCGGGATCGCGAAGCCAATCCCCACCGAGCCGCCAGAACGTGAGAAAATAGCGGTATTCACACCAATAAGCTGACCATTCATATCCACCAGGGCGCCCCCTGAATTGCCCGGGTTAATGGCGGCATCGGTTTGGATAAAGGATTGATAATCTGAAATGCCGACTTGTGTGCGAGCCAGCGCCGATACAATTCCGCTGGTTACCGTCTGGCCCACACCAAACGGATTCCCGACAGCCAACACCAAATCCCCCACAGCAATTTGATCGCTATCTTGCAAGGCGATGGCCTGCAAATCACTCGGCGCCTCATCCAGCTGCAAGACAGCAAGGTCCGTGCGTGCATCATCAAGAACCAATCGGGCCTTAAACTCGCGTCGGTCGGACAAAATCACTGTGAGATCTTCGGCATCTTCGATGACATGGTGATTGGTTACGATCAGCCCGCTCGTATCCACCACGACACCCGATCCCAAAGATTCTTGGGTTCGCTTTTGCGGCTCGCCGCGGCGGCCAAACCCATCGCCAAAAAACTGGTTAAAAAACGGGTCGTCAAACAAGCTCCGACGACGCGATGCCACGATACGCGTTGCATAGACATTGACGACGCTGGGCACAACACGCGCGACCACGGGCGCCATCGAATATTGGAGCTCCAATCGCGTCGTGGGAATTTGGGATTCGGCTTGCGCAGTCGAGGTGCTTGAGAGGAAAGCGGGAACACAAAAGGATGCGCCTAAAATAAAAAGGCACGCTCCAACGGCGTGCCTCTTCAAATGCCCCGAAAAATTCATGGGATTAAGCCGTTTCCGAGACGTCCTCATCATCGACGATCACAGGACCAGAATCCTGGCCGCGCGCCGCAGGGTCGCGATCAACAAATTCAATCACAGCCATGGGTGCGTTATCGCCATGACGGTAGCCGGCTTTTAAAACACGCGTATAGCCGCCATTCCGCTCTGCATAGCGGGGGCCGAGCGTCTCAAACAATTTTCCGACATATTGCTCTTCTGGCAATTTCGCGCTGGCTTGACGACGCGCATGAAGGTCGCCGCGTTTTCCAAGCGTAATCAGCTTTTCAACATAGGGTCGCAGTTCCTTTGCTTTGGGCAAAGTCGTGACAATTTGCTCATGCTTAATCAGCGCAACAGCCATATTGCTCAGCATGGCCTTGCGATGCGAGCTTGTTCGGTTCAGTTTGCGACCAGCTTTGGCGTGACGCATCATACTCTCCTATAATCGCCAAACGGCGCTTAGTAATTTTCCTCAAGGCGCTTGGCCAAGTCTTCGATGTTTTCAGGTGGCCAATTCGGCACGTCCATACCCAAATGTAAGCCCATTTCGGACAGAACTTCTTTGATTTCATTCAATGATTTACGACCAAAATTAGGCGTCCGAAGCATTTCATTTTCGGATTTTTGGATCAGATCACCAATGTAAACAATATTGTCGTTTTTCAAGCAATTGGCTGAACGAACCGACAGTTCCAACTCATCCACTTTTTTCAACAGAGCCGCCGAGAAACCTGTTTCCTCGATGGGGGATACTTCTTCTTGAACCACTTCAGGCTCTTCGAAGTTAACGAAAGTTTGCAATTGATCTTGTAAAATTCGTGCAGAAAAGGCTAAGGCGTCTTCTGGCGTAACAGTTCCATTGGTTTCGATATCGAGGGTCAGCTTATCATAATCGAGAACCTGGCCTTCACGCGTATTTTCAACATTGTAGGTTACGCGGCGCACGGGGCTATATAAGGCATCGATCGGAATAACGCCAATGGGGGCTTCTTCGTCGCGATTTTGCTCAGCAGGCACATAACCCTTACCCGTGGTAACGGTGAACTCCATGCGAACTTCGCCGCCCTCATCGAGCGTGCACAAAACCAGATCAGGATTGTGAATTTCAATATCTGCTGTTGGTTCAATGTCACCTGCTGTAACAACACCCGGGCCTTTTTTGCTCAAAATAAGGCGCTTGGTACCCTCTGCATGCATTGTTAGCGCCATGCGCTTAATATTCAGCACGATATCGGTGACGTCTTCGCGCACGCCTGGTACGGATGAAAACTCATGCAACACGCCATCGATTTTTACAGACGTAACAGCGGCACCTTGAACAGATGACAGCAAAATGCGACGCAGCGCATTGCCCAACGTCAAGCCAAAGCCGCGCTCGAGCGGCTCGGCAATCACGCGTGCATGACGGCGCTCATCCGTCCCTTGCGTGATTTCGAGCTTGTTGGGTTTAATCAGTTCTTGCCAATTTTTTTGAAACACGATTTTTTTCCTTGCGAAATAAGTCGATAAATTAAACGCGGCGGCGTTTTGGAGGACGGCACCCATTATGCGGAATGGGTGTGACGTCGCGAATAGTCGTAATCGTGAAGCCCGCGGCCTGCAGCGCACGCAGCGCGCTTTCCCGACCCGAACCAGGCCCTTGCACTTCGACCTCTAACGATTTCATGCCGTGTTCCATCGCTTTTTTACCGGCATCTTCTGCAGCCATTTGCGCGGCATAGGGGGTCGATTTACGCGACCCTTTAAACCCCATTGTTCCAGCTGACGACCATGAGATCGTATTGCCTTGCACGTCAGAAATGGTGACCATCGTATTATTGAAGGTCGAATTGACATGGGCCACGCCGGAAACGATATTTTTCCGTTCGCGACGACGTATGCGTGTTTTATCAGTTGCCATATCGTACCACTCCTCGACCTATTTCTTCTTACCGGCAATGGCCTTAGCAGGGCCTTTACGAGTACGTGCATTGGTATGTGTTCTTTGGCCACGCACCGGCAAATTCCGGCGGTGCCGTAAGCCGCGATAACAGCCCAAATCCAACAAACGTTTGATGTTCATTGAGTTTTCGCGACGAAGATCACCTTCCACCATATAATCCGCATCAATGGTCTCGCGAATTTTAATCACATCGGCTTCGCTCAGCTCATTCACACGACGCTCAAGCGGGATGCCGATTTTTTCACAGATTTCATGGGCCTTTTTCGGGCCGATGCCGTGGATATAGGTCAGAGCGATCACTACGCGCTTTGCCGTCGGAATGTTTACACCAGCGATACGAGCCACTTGCTTCTCCTTGCTCCAGCCTTACCGGCCGCTTTAGGGAATTTGATTTAAAAACAGATCGTTAAACCTGCTGGATGACAGTTTTCGGAAGCAAACAGATAACCCAGCCATAAGTCGCGGATTATATGAAAATTCCCTGTCCAGTCAACCGAATAAACCGTTCCTTACCCCTTTTAAATGCCCAAACTTTGTTTAATTTCTTGCGTCACCGCATCAATATCCAACATGCCATCAACGGCGCGCAATAAACCTTGTTTTTTGTAATGCGCCGAAACGGGCGCTGTCTGTTGATCATAAACGGTCAGGCGATGGGTTAACGCCTCTTCCGTATCATCTTCGCGTGGTCCCTCAGCACTTTGAGCCGCACGGGTTAGGATGCGCTGAATAAGAATTTTGGGATCGACGGTTAATTCAACCACTGCGTCGAGATCAAGGCCCTTGCGCGCCAGCATCGCGTCGAGGGCCTCCGCTTGGGCGACATTGCGGGGAAATCCGTCTAAAATGAAACCGGATGCACAGTCCGCATCATCGATGCGATCAGAGATAATCCCAACCACAACCTCATCCGGCACCAAATCACCGCGCGCCATAATATCCTTGGCCTGCAAGCCGATCGGCGTTTCAGCGGCAACCGCAGCACGCAACATATCGCCAGTCGACAATTGCTTAATCCCCAGCTCCGTTTCAATCCGCTGAGCCTGCGTGCCCTTCCCTGCCCCAGGAGGTCCTAGAAAAATCAATCTCATGAACGCCCTCCCTTCAGGCGTGATTTTTTGATCAAGCCCTCATACTGATGCGCGAACAAATGGCTTTGAATTTGCGATACCGTGTCCATGGTCACATTCACCACAATTAAAACCGACGTGCCGCCAAAGTAAAAGGGCACATTATAGGCGTTAATCAGCATTTCTGGCAGCAAACAAACGAGCGTCAGATAGATCGCGCCAACCGTCGTCAAGCGCGTTAAAATCGTATCAATATATTCTGCGGTACGTTGGCCAGGGCGAATGCCTGGAATAAACCCGCCATACCGCTTCAGATTGTCCGCGGTCTCGGTTGGGTTGAAGACAATCGATGTATAGAAAAAGCAGAAAAAGATAATACCAGCAGCATATAGGGCCATATAAGCGGGTTGTCCGCGCCCCAATAAGGCTGTGATCGTCGTCATCACGCTATCTGCTTCACCCCCGCTAAAATTGGCGATGGTCATCGGCAACAGCAAAAGTGATGACGCAAAAATCGGGGGGATGACGCCTGCCGTGTTCAACTTGAGCGGCAAATGCGAGCTTTCGCCCCCCATCATCTTATTGCCCATCTGACGCTTCGGGTATTGAACCAGCAACCGGCGCTGCGCTCGCTCCATGAACACGATGAAGGCAATAACGACCACGACCATGATCATCAGACCTAAAATAACAAAGGTCGACAGAGCGCCTTGGCGTCCCAATTCAAGGGTACCCGCGAGGGCGCTTGGCAGCTCAGCCACAATTCCCGCAAAAATAATCAGCGAAATGCCATTCCCAACGCCCCGCGCCGTGATTTGCTCACCCAACCACATCAAGAATACAGTTCCGCCCACCAAGGTGATGACGGCGCTAATGCGGAAGAATAAACCGGGATCGGTTACAACCCCTTGCGCGCCTTCAAGGCCAACGGCAATGCCATAGCCTTGCAAGGTCGCCAGAAGCACAGTGCCATAGCGCGTATATTGGTTGATTTGTTTTCGGCCTTGCTCGCCCTCTTTTTTCAGCTGCTCCAAATGCGGCACGACCGAGGTCATCAATTGAATGACAATGGACGCCGTAATATAGGGCATGATGTTGAGGGCAAAAATGGCCATCCGACCGACAGCGCCACCGGCAAACATATTGAACATGCCAATAATGCCAGATTGATTTTGCTGAAACACCGATGCGAGCGCGCCCGCATCAATACCTGGCAATGGAATATATGTGCCGAGACGATATACAACCAACGCAAACAGGGTAAACCAGATGCGCTTTTTAAGCTCATCAGCCGATCGAAAAGCCGAGAAGCTCAAATTAGCGGCAAGCTGTTCTGCTGCGGATGCCATATCGTCAGTACTTTCTGTACTTACTCAGTTTCGGAAGCGTGTTCGGAAGCGTTTTGAACCGTGACAGAACCACCCAGTTTTTCGACTGCAGCCAACGCCGCTTTGCTCATGCCGGCCACGTTAAAGTCGAGCTTATCGGTCAACTCACCGCGCGCCAAAATCCGAACGCCATCAAGCGCGCGACGTAAAACACCCGCCGCAACCAAACTCTCAGCTGTCACAAGGGAACCCTTCGCAATCTTGCCCGCCTCAATGGCTTGCTGCAGATCGCCTAAATTAACGGCGTTAAATTTCTTTTGGTTCGGAGGATTAAAGCCGCGTTTTGGCAAACGCATATGGATCGGCATTTGGCCGCCCTCAAATCCTTTAATCGCAACACCGGAACGCGATGTTTGACCCTTCACACCTCGCCCACCAGTTTTACCTTTACCCGAGGACGAACCGCGCCCAACGCGCATGCGAGATTTACGGGCACCCAGATTATCGCGTAGCTCATTCAATTTCATTGTCTTTTTCCCTACTAAGTACCGAGCCGACTAGCTTTCGTCGACGATGCGCACGAGGTGGCTAATTTTATTGACCATGCCGCGAACAGCCGGGGTGTCTTCAAGCACACGCCGACGCCCAGGACGCGACAGGCCGAGCCCGCGTAATGTTGCGCGCTGACGTTCAGGGCGGCCGATCGGGCTGCCGATTTGCTCAACGGTGATCGTTTTATTTTTTGACGCCATGATCAAATTCCCCTACTGCGCCAGCCTATTGAGCTGGAACCGCTTCTTCATCTGCCGCGACCTCTTCGGTGCGGCGCGCAATAACATCACTGACTTTTTTGCCCCGACGAGCCGCGACAGAGCGTGGGCTGGCCTGTTTCAACAGAGCATCAAATGTTGCGTGGATCATATTATAAGGGTTCGATGTCCCGATCGACTTAGCGACCACATCTTGCATACCCAAAACTTCAAACACTGCACGCATCGGACCACCCGCAATAATACCGGTTCCGGGAGGGGCTGAACGCAATTCAACGCGGCCGGCGCCATGGCGCCCAGCAATATCGTGGTGCAACGTACGCCCTTCGCGCAGCGGCACTCGAACCAGCTTACGCTTGGCACTTTCTGTGGCTTTGCGAATTGCCTCAGGAACCTCGCGGGCTTTGCCATGGCCAAACCCAACGCGCCCTTTTTGGTCGCCAACGACAACCAAAGCCGCAAAACCAAACCGACGACCACCTTTAACAACCTTTGCAACGCGGTTGATATGAACCAGACGATCGACGAACTCGCTTTCGCGTTCTTCTCTGTTTTCGTTTCTAGCCACGCTTTTCTCCTTTAGAAATTCAAACCGGCTTCGCGCGCGGCTTCAGCCAACGCTTTAACGCGACCGTGATAGAGATAACTGCCCCGATCAAATACAACATCGGTAACTCCAGCTTTGCCTGCACGTTCAGCGACGTACTTACCAACCAAAGCAGCGGCTTCACAATCGCTCCCTTTTTTGCCGGCAAAATCCTTGTCCATTGATGACGCGGCGGCCAATGTACGGCCCACACCATCATCAATCACTTGCGCATAAATATGCTTCGACGAACGGAAAATCGACAACCGCGGACGACCGTTGGCGACTTTGCGCAGCTGACGTCTTACACGCTGTTTGCGCCGTTCAGTGCTCGTAATTTTCTGCCCCATCATCTCGCTCCGTTACTTCTTCTTACCTTCTTTGCGGTAGACATATTCGCCCGAATACCGAACGCCTTTGCCTTTATAAGGCTCTGGTTTCCGGTATGACCGAATTTCCGCAGCAACTTGACCAACGACTTGCTTGTCCGAGCCCGTCACAATAATTTCCGTTTGCGAGGGGGTCTCGATCTTAATTCCCTCGGGCACGTCATAGGTGACGTCATGGCTGAAACCCAAAGACAGTTTCAGCGCATTGCCTTGCATTTGCGCACGATAACCGACGCCCTGCAATTCCAATTTCTTTGAGAAACCATCACTGACACCCGTGACCAAATTCGACACCATGGTGCGGCTGAGGCCCCAGAAACTGCGGGCCGTCTGCGTCTTGTTGATCGGTTGCACTAAGATTCCATCATCCCCTTGCGCAATGGTGACCTGATCAGACAAAACGGCACTTAACGCGCCTTTTGGTCCCTTAACGGTCACAGATTGCCCTGATAGGGAGACTTCCACCCCATTGGGGACAGGAATAGGTTTTTTGCCAATTCGAGACATAATATACTCCTAGACCTCCGGATCAGAATACTCGGCAGAGGATTTCTCCGCCGACATTTTGCTGGCGCGCCGCCGTATCCGACATCACGCCTTTTGGGGTTGAAACAATCGAAATCCCCAGACCATTGCGGACAACAGGCATGGTTTTCACCGATGAGTACACACGACGGCCCGGCTTGGACACGCGCTGAATCTCGCGAATAACGGGTGAGCCCTCGTAATACTTAAGCTCGATTTCAATGTTTTTAGTGCCATTGCCCTCTTCGCTCTCGCTATAGCCACGAATATAGCCCTCCTCCTGGAGCACATCGAGCACCCAAATACGCAGCTTTGAACTCGGACTTACAACCGTAGCTTTGCCGCGCATTTGCGCATTACGAATACGGGTCAGCATATCGCCTAGCGGATCATTCATTCTCTTATCTCCTACCAGCTCGACTTGACCATGCCCGGAACAAGCCCTTTCGAGGCCAACTCACGCAGCGCGATCCGCGACAGATTTAATTTGCGGTAATAACCGCGGGGACGACCGGAAACACCGCACCGATTACGTTGCCGGATCGGCGCACCATTACGGGGAAGTTCGGCGAGTTTCAAACGGGCCTTGAACCGCTCTTCATTCGAGAGTGCTTCATCATTCGCTGCGGCAAGAAGTGCGGCCCGTTTGTTCGCATAGCGCTTGGCCATGCGGACACGTTTCTTATCACGCTCAATCATGCTCTTTTTAGCCATAATCTTCCTCTTAATCCGTAAACGGGAAATTTAATGCGCGCAGCAATTCCCGCGCCTGATCATCGTCATTTGTCGTGGTACACACCACAACATCCATGCCCCAAATCGTATCGACTTTGTCGTAATTGATTTCTGGGAAAACAATGTGTTCTTTAATCCCCAGCGCATAGTTACCATTGCCATCAAAGCTCTTAGGGCTAAGACCGCGGAAATCTCGGACGCGCGGGAGAGCAATATTCACCAAACGGTCAACAAACTCATACATGCGGGCGCGACGCAGGGTCACTTTCACACCGAGCGGCATTCCCTCGCGAATTTTAAAGCTCGCATTCGACACTCGGGCGCGCGTAATCACCGGTTTTTGACCCGTGATCAGCTCAACAGCCTCAAGCGCTGAATTGATCTTTTTAGTGTCTTGGGTTGTTTCACCGGCACCAATATTGATCACAACCTTATCTAAGGCTGGCACTGTCATTGGATTTTTCAGCCCGAACTTCTCGATGAGCTCCGCGCGAATAGCAGAGTCATAAGCGCTCTTCAGGCGTGGTACATAATTTTGCGTATCAGCCATTGATCACTTCCCCCGAACGCTTGGCAACCCGCGACTTGCTGCCATCATCATTTACTCGCATTGCCACGCGCGTTGGCTTGCCATCTTTTGGATCGGCAAGGGCAATATTCGAAATGTGGATTTTGCTCTCACGAGAGATGATACCACCTTCCGTTTGCGCTGTTTGCCGCTGGTGGCGTTTAATCACATTCACGCCTTGCACGAGTGCCCGATTTTCCGTGGGGAATACACGCAAAACTTGGCCTGTTTTGCCCTTGTCACGACCGGCAAGAACGACCACGCGGTCCCCTTTTTTGATTTTCAGCTTAGTAGCCATTACAACACCTCCGGCGCGAGGGAAATGATTTTCATGTGATTTTTCCCACGTAATTCGCGTGTCACCGGACCAAAAATCCGGGTACCGATTGGCTCTCCGGAATTATTGATCAACACCGCTGCGTTCCGATCAAACCGAATGGCTGAGCCGTCCGGCCGACGCACTTCTTTAGCGGTGCGCACGATGACGGCTTTCATTACGTCACCTTTTTTCACGCGTCCCCGCGGGATGGCCTCTTTCACACTCACCACAATGATATCACCTATACCTGCGGTTTTGCGCTTTGAGCCGCCCAGGACTTTGATGCACTGCACCCGTCGCGCACCCGAATTATCGGCTACATCCAGATTGGTTTGCATCTGTATCATGACCCAATTCCTTTTATCTACGGTTCCGAAAAACCTGCTACCTACTGCTCGATCACAACCCAAGTTTTAAGCTTGGAGAGTGGCCGGCACTCTTCAATCAAAACCGTATCACCAATTTTGTACTTATTATCCGCATCATGCGCGTGATAGCGCTTGCGGCTCCGTACCGTTTTCTTCATCACCGGGTCCGTGAAACGACGCTCGACATTTACCACGACCGTTTTGTCACCCTTGTCGCTGACGACTGTTCCTTGCAATATCCGCTTCGGCATAATGCGTTTCCTTTTCCTTAGGCCTGCCCAGCACTAGCGCGCTGAACTGTCTTAATTTGGGCGATCAGCCGGCGTACTGTGCGAACACGTGACGTATTTTCCAATTGTCCCGAAGCTTTTTGGAAGCGCAGGTTCAACTGCTCTTTCTTCAGCTTGATCAGCTCATCCGAGCGCTGATCCGGGGTCATGGCCTTGATCTCATTCAAATCCATCGTCACGCTCCTTACGCCTGCTCGCCGGGCCGCGATACAATACGGGTCTGTACGGGCAGTTTTGCAGCCGCCAAGCTTAGCGCCTGGGTTGCGACTTCTGCGGGAACGCCGTCTACTTCAAACATGATGCGTCCCGGTTTCACCCGGCATGCCCAATATTCTGGCGAGCCCTTACCCTTACCCATCCGAACCTCAGTCGGCTTCTTCGATACCGGCACATCAGGGAAAATGCGGATCCAGACGCGACCCGCCCGTTTCATGTGACGTGTAATCACCCGACGTGCGGCCTCAATTTGACGCGCTGTCACACGCTCTGGCGTGGTCGCTTTCAAACCAAAAGAACCGAAATTGAGGGAGGTGCCACCTTTGGCATTGCCCTTAATCCGCCCCTTATGGGCTTTACGAAATTTTGTACGTTTCGGCTGTAACATCTCTTAATTCCCTGCGGCTGGGCGCGGCGCACGGTTGGATGAGGATGCAACCGCCGCACTTTCACGCTGATCACGAGCACTTGGGTCGTGCTCCATAATCTCACCTTTGAAAATCCAAATCTTAACGCCACAAATACCATAAGCAGTCATGGCCTCGGCAACGCCATAATCAATATCGGCGCGCAATGTGTGAAGCGGTACGCGGCCTTCACGATACCATTCAGTCCGCGCAATCTCGGCACCACCCAAACGACCGGCACAATTAATCCGAATACCACCGGCACCCAAACGCATCGCTGACTGTACCGCCCGCTTCATCGCGCGACGGAAACCGACGCGGCGTTCAAGTTGTTGCGCCACGCTCTCCGCGACCAATTGTGCATCAATCTCGGGCTTACGGACTTCAACAATGTTCAACAGAACTTCGCTCTCAGTATATTTACCAATTTCGCGACGCAGCTTTTCGATGTCGGCGCCTTTTTTGCCGATAATCACACCTGGACGCGCCGAATGAATGGTCACGTGGCATTTGCGGTGTGGACGTTCGATCACCACACGCGAAATGCCGGCCTGGCGCAAACGCTTCATCAGCATATCGCGAATTTTCAGATCTTCATGCAACAGACCTGCATAGTCGCCCTTGCGCGCATACCAGCGCGATTCCCAAGTGCGGTTTACGCCGAGGCGCATTCCAATCGGATTAACCTTTTGCCCCATTACGCTTTCTCCTCGACTTCGCGAACGACGATCGTCAATTGGCTAAACGGCTTCAAGATCCGCGACGCACGACCTTTGGCGCGGGCACGAAAGCGCTTCATAACCAAATTTTTTCCTACATAGGCTTCGCTCACGACCAGACTATCAACATCCAAATCATGATTATTCTCGGCATTGGCAATCGCGCTTTCCAGCACCTTCTTCACTTGCAAAGCCACCCGGCGACGCGAGAACGATAAGTCGGCCAACGCGCGCTCGGCTTTCTTGCCGCGGATCAATTGAGCAACCAAATTCAGCTTTTGCGGGCTGGTACGGATCATCCGACCAACAGCGCGCGCCTCGGTATCAGCAAGCTTACGTGGTGTCGATGTTTTACCCATCGTTACTTCCTCTTCGCTTTCTTGTCAGCCGCATGGCCGTAATAGGTCCGCGAGGGCGCGAATTCGCCAAACTTATGCCCCACCATGTCTTCCGACACTGAAACCGGAATATGCTTTTGTCCGTTGTGAACACCAAAAATCAGACCTACAAATTGCGGCAAGATTGTCGAGCGACGGCTCCATGTTTTGATTACTTCATTGGTCCGCCCTGATTCACGAACAGCCGCTGCTTTTTTAAGCAGATAGCCATCGACAAAAGGACCTTTCCAAACAGAACGTGACATAATATGCGCTCCCTAGCGTTTCTTCCGCAAATGGCGGCTACGCAGAATGAATTTATCGGTTGCTTTATTACTGCGGGTCTTCCGCCCTTTGGTCGGTTTACCCCAAGGCGTCACAGGATGACGTCCGCCCGAGGTCCGGCCTTCACCACCACCATGTGGGTGATCGATCGGGTTCATCGCAACACCGCGAACGGAGGGGCGTTTGCCCAACCAGCGCGAGCGACCGGCCTTCGCAAGATTAATATTGCTCTGGTCAGGGTTCGACACCGCGCCGACCGTTGCCATGCACTCACCATGCACAAGCCGTTGCTCACCCGAGGTCAGACGCAAAATCGCATAAGATTGATCGCGACCCACCAATTGAGCGAAGGTTCCAGCAGAGCGCGCAATTTGCCCGCCTTTGCCGGCTTTCAACTCGACATTATGAATAATGGTGCCAACCGGTATGCTTTTTAGCGGCATCGCATTACCCGGCTTCACGTCAACCTTGTTGCCAGAGATAATTTTATCGCCAACACCTAAACGTTGCGGCGCAAGCACGTAGCTCAATTCGCCATCATCATATTTAACAAGCGCGATAAAGGCAGAGCGGTTAGGATCATATTCCAAACGCTCGACTGTCGCCGCGATATCAAATTTGCGACGTTTAAAATCAATAATCCGGTAGGTCCGTTTGTGGCCACCGCCCCGACGCCGTGCCGTGATACGGCCCGCATTATTGCGACCGCCCGACTTGGTCAGGCCTTCCGTCAACTGTTTTACCGGCTTACCTTTATGAAGACCGCTGCGATCAACAATAATCAGACCGCGCTGTCCAGGTGAGGTCGGTTTGTAGCTTTTAAGTGCCATAATAACTCTCCGTCCCTCTTATAGGCCTGTTGTCACGTCAATATTGTGACCATCTTCGAGTGTCACAATGGCTCGTTTGACGTCGTTCTGTTTGCCAGCAATACCGCGAAAACGCTTCACTTTGCCTTTACGAATGCTTGTGTTCACAGCCTTGACCTTGACGTCAAACAGCGCCTCAACAGCGGCTTTGATGGTTGGCTTCGTCGCATTAATCGCAACCTGAAAAACAACTTGATTATGCTCGGACGCCAAAGTCGACTTCTCTGTGATCAATGGGGCACGAATAACATCGTAATGTGTCATCTTACTCATGCTAAGCGCTCCTCTAAACGGGCCAAGGCGGCTTTCGTCAAAACCAAGGTGTCGCGCCGTAAAATATCGAAGACATTGATGCCTTGAACTGGCAACACATCGATTTTCTCAATGTTTCGTGCCGCGCGAGCAAAATTATCATTCACGGTCTCACCGTCGATAATTAGGGCATTGGAAATACCCATTTTACCAAACGCACCGCGCAATTCAGCGGTTTTACCAGACGCTGTGTTTGTGTCTTCCAACACAATCAATTGCTCAGCACGGGCTTTTGCCGACAGCGCATGACGCAGGGCAAGGGCCCGAACCTTTTTAGGCAAATCCGTGGCATGGCTGCGCACAACAGGACCATGGGCACGACCACCGCCAATAAAGATATTGGACTTACGGTTACCGTGCCGTGCACCACCACCACCTTTTTGGCGGCCAAATTTCTTCGTGGTCCCCGTCACTTCACTGCGGGTCTTTGTTTTGTGCGTGCCCGCTTGGCGACGCGACAATTGATAGGTGACCATGCGCTGCAGAATATCGGCGCGTGGCTCAAGACCAAAGACCGCGTCGTTCAGATCGACAGATCCGCTGGCTTTCGCATCAAGCGTAATAACATCCGCCTTCATTACTCGGCATCCTTCTCATTTGCTACAGCTGCAGCGTCAGCCCCTGAAGCTTCCGACGTTGCATCACCATGCTCTTCGATCACAGCATCATCAGCGACAACTTGATCCGCCACGTCCTCGGCAGCCGGAGCCGCGTCATTCGCAGCAGAACGAATAGATGCCGGCATTGGCAAACCATCTGGCGC
>CBFIIU010000002.1:200684-225445 GCA_965662735.1 Alphaproteobacteria bacterium | reverse complement strand
CAATCGGCGAGCTCTACATCCTCTTCGGACACAGTCATGCCACGCACCGAGATCCCTGCCTGCACAACCGTATCGGCTGTCCCAGAAATCAATGGGTGCCAGTCATAAAGGGGCTTACCCTCCCACAGCAGCTTGTAGGCGCAGCTATTGGGCAACCAGTAGGCAATTTCAGCAATCGTCTCTAAGGTGAGAACCAGGCACTCGGGCACGATAGCGTGGCGACCGTCATATTGCCGACACCGGCATGTTTGATCATCCAGCAAACGACAGGCAACGCGCGTTAACACGACCTCTGCCGTATACTCGTCTTCAAGCTTGTTGAGGCAACACAGCCCGCATCCATCGCACAAGGCCTCCCATTCGACCGGGCTCATGTCGCGCAACCGCTTATGCTCCCAAAAATTCGGGGCCAGTCCTTCACGCTGGATGGGATCTGAATTCTGCATAGAACTGCACTTTAAGGAGTATCCGTGATAAGGCAACATCATCCCAAAGGCACTCAATCCGCTATTCACCGCCCAAGGTTTACAGCGGGAAACTTAGGGACAGTGCCCTGACCACCAATACGCCGCTCCATTGGCAAAAGCCATTAAGTTCATCTAAACGCTCATCTTTTGCTGATTGTGTCACTCGCGCATTGCCTAGCGGATCTTACGTTTAGTCAGTTTTTCCAGAGCGCTTCTCTATACCTATTCTTGATATCAAATGCTGATATGTAGTCCTCATCAGGTATTGCAGAAATAAAGTGGTCGGATATTTTCTGCTTGAGTTCACGATTCACATCCAGCTTGTCATGCTCGTAATCCTGAAGGTGCGATTCATTCAAATATATATTAAGAGCTTCGACATCATCGCCGTCTGCTGTTTCCAAAGCTCTACGTGTTCCCCAGACGCGCAAGATATTCGTAGCTTTTAAACACATTTCCTTCTCGGGAAACTCTACCGCGAGGAATCGGCGCTCAATCTCTTTGAGTAAAGCATTCAAGGATTGATGTGTTTTTAACGTATTATAGTTAGACACGTTACTGTGTACATTCTGAACAGCACCATTTTTTGTTGGCCGATCAACACCCAAATGACTTTCATATATGTTCCAGAATTCTTCCCTATTTTCACTAAAGATTTCCATCGGCAGGACCGTTATTTTTGCGCCGTTTTGAGACCAAATATCCAAAATATAGGACAAATTCAAATTCCCAGTAATCGCATCATGTCTCTTCTCAGACATATCCAGAAGCGAGAGGGAACCACCTTGTTTAATCATTTGCGAGTGGGCTGATTTTATCCAATGCAATGGATCCCTGATAATAATCAGAATGTTTTTGGTATGAGCTAACAGTTCTTTTGAAATAGCCTGCTGCTTGTTTGGAATATAGACGTCCAAGCTGGGATTCTCGAACAAAGTAAATGTAAATCCCTCGCAGCTAAGAATACTAGGCTTTTCCTGATCGTGAAGCCCATCATCTGAAGAAAGCGAGAACTGCAATCTCCTTAATTGATTTATTATCGCGGCGTCATTCACTTCTTTTATAATTTTTTCAACTGCAATCTGAATCTGAGAACCAGAAGCATAGTTATAATTGTCCGACCGTGCCCATAATGTTTGTAGAGATGTTGATAGGCACTTACCCATCCCGATATGAATAAAATCAAACATGGTGTCTCATGATAGAAGGTTTAAGTTACCGCAAGAAATCGAACAGGCTTTGTTGACCGATTTTGGCGAAAGCCTGTTGGGCGGCATCACGATTAACCAACATGGCCTGGAGTTCAGTGACGAGGGCCGCGATATCGGCCTCCCCAAGATCCGCGACGCGCTCCGACACAGCGATTTGGCGCTTCATGATCACATCGAATTGGCGATCAGCCTTGTTCATCTGCGCCCCGATAAAGGCCTGCTGCACACTTAAATGGTCGATGCCCTTATTCATATCTTCGGCGAGACTGCCGATCAGTAAGTCCCGATCACCGAGGCGGCGAGCTTCGCCAACCGTCTGCCCCGCTCCATCGAGCGTCGCGAACAAGACGGTGCTGGCACCTTCGGGGCGGGCGCGGCTCACCCCTTCCACCGAAATGTCACGCATGGTGATCTCGCCATTTTCATCATCGATAAGCCGAACGTGCCCCGATGCCATGTCCATTTCGGCGCGAACGCCCGTTAAATTTGTCAGGCTATTTATGCCGTCGATGAAATCATTATATTTACCGTCGGCGAGAGCGACGGATAGGGTTGCCGCCCCTTTACTGCCCGACAATGTAAATTCCCATTGTTGGGGGTCACGCGGCAAATCAAAGGTCAATGCAGCCTGACCCGTCGCCGACGCCTGTGGCGCCAGATCATTGGCCGGATCAATGGCCCGCAAAGCCGATTGCAACATGTCGAAGATGTTTTGCCGGCCGGCATCGGTCTCAATACGCGCAAAAACCGAACCACCATCCAGGCTGGTTGCCACATTCATGTTTTCCGAAACTTGAACACTTGAAACGCCGCGGTCGCCGACATAGTTAATTTTGCCATTCAGATCACGTTCAAAGGCGTTTCCAGTGCTCCGAAACCCTGCAAATAGGCTTTGGCCTTGGGCATCTTTGGTATTCGCAATTTCGTACACCACTTGCACTAATTGCTCGGCTTCGGCCAAAATCGCGCGACGCTCGGCCGCGCCATAGGTGCCGTTAGCCGCCTGAACCGATAATTCGGAAACTCGCGTTAAAACATTAATGGCTTCTTGCAGCGCGCCATCGGCCAAGGACAGACGACGCTTCGCACCCTCAACATTTTCGGCAAAACGGTCGAGAAGATGTCTTTGCTCCTTGGCCGCAGATAAGTTGACTGCGGCGACAGGGTCGTCAGAGGCTTTGAGAATATTTTGGCCCGTTGCAATTTTTTCTTGCAAGGTCTGAACCGACTTATTGAGCTGAGAAAACTGATCAACTTGGCGTTCATTAAATAGTTTCGTACTGACCTGCATGATTTTCTCCTTAGATCACATCCATCAGTGATTGGAACAGTTCTCGGGCCGTTGACAGAACCCGTGCCGAGGCCTGATAGGCTTGCTGATATTCAAGAAGTGCGGCGGCCTCGCTATCGAGGTTCACACCTGAAAAAGACATTTCGGCTTCGCGTGCGGCGTCGCGGCTGGATTCCGCAGCCTCAAGCGCAATATCATTGGTGCGAACAGAAGCGCCAACCTGCGTGACCAATTGACCGAATAGGCTTTGGAAGCCGCCCGAGAAGGTGCCGTTAATATCCGCGTTTTGGAGACTTAAAATCGCGCCAATATTGCGCGCGTCACCTGTGCCGCCCACATTTGCCATAATATGAAACACATCGCCGGCAACTGCTTGGCCCTTCACCCGGAACTCCATATCGGTGAAACGAGCCCGCCCTTCCGCATTAAGATCGCGCGTTGCAATTGAATGGCCGGTTTCAGCATCAAAAATTTCAATTTTGGTTCCGGCATCATTGACGACCCGAATATCATAGGCCGGCGGCTCAGAAACCGGGGGAGCGATGTCGTAAGCGGCGCCTAGGCTGCGGGCACCACCGCCTGTCATAATGATGATTAGATCTTCATTGGGCAGATTGGACATGGTTACATTTTGCGCTGCAAGACTGGTGGCCTGTGCGGCGAGGTCGACCACAGCGCCATTGGTCGAGCGAATGGCGATGCCCGAGGTGCCAAGGGTCAAAGAGAGATTAGTCGTTTTAAAGCCGAGCGCCTCAGTGGCTTGATCTTGTGCAAACTCGATCGGACCCGAGGCCGCGTCATAAGTAAAAACCAGACGCCCTTGGCCGACACCAGCATCACGCCAGGCCACAGATAGACCGTCGGGCAATTGAGACTGGTCGAGCGCTCCATTTTCATCAATGCCGAGGCGGGCCTCAACACCATTAAAGGTAAAGGTCATGGCCCGATCAGAGCCGGCCAGATCAATCGCCGATCCTGTGAAGCGCGAAACGGGGGCCGAGAGCCCAAAGCGCGCAGCCGCATCTGCATTGCCGGCAATGGTTGCGTCGTCAACGACAGAGATTGATTGAGCAGAGAGTGTACCCGATGTGACAAGCTGAATATAACCATCAGCGTCATATAAAGCCGTCAGCCGCCCCGCTTCACCGCCCGATATTTCTAATTCACCATTTTTCATGGTGATGGTGTAGAGCGCATCGTCAAACCGAACGGTGACTTGGTCACCCTCAAGAGGACGATTAGCGGCGGCTACCCCAGTCGATCCAGAGAGGGATGCAATAGGCGCTTGCCCACGCAGCTGCTCCACGAGACGACGGGTAATTTCTTCCGTCGAAATCGGTTCGAAATCCGCACTGGATAAAGAGGCCGAAAATTCGGGCGCCTCGCCTTCGGCCGGCAAGGTCAGCTGATAGATTGCCGAGGCGGCATAGGCACGCAGGCCCGAGCCATCTTCTAAATTGCCATCGACCTCTGGTTCTGCAGAAAAACTAACTGTTTTCAGCGACCCATCGAGGTTACTCGACACCTCGACCAGTCCGCCTATATGGGGGTCGGTGCGGCTTTGCAGAACCGTGTCGCCGATCTCTGCTGAAAAACTTGCGGCCGACAAAAGCTCAACCGTCCCACTGAAACGCCCCGTATTTGCGGGCGTATCCCCATGGTTAAAGGTGACGCGATCGCTCACAACCTGGCCTTGGGAATTAACAATTTCGGCAGAAAAAGCGGGGCTGTCAGCGGCCAAATTTCCAATCATGACATCTTGAGCTTGCTCAGCGACCATAATGATTTTATCACGATTGGCATTCAAGCTTGCACTCACCCCCGTCAAGCTGGTCGCCGCATTAATCGCATCGACGAGGCCGGCTAGATTTTGGGGGGTTATTTCGGCTGAAATTCGAATGGGCCGCTGGTTGAGCGACTCGATATCAAAGGCCACTTCGCCCGTGCGCGAGAAGCCACTTAAGATGAAGCGGTTTTGCGCCTGCGCTGACACGCCGAGCGGGCCAAACGCCGCATTAAATTGTGCGGCCGCATATTGAGCCGAGGCACCACTTGGCACGTCAACCGACAGGCTTCGGCCATTATCGAGGGTGATCGCCAAGGCGTAGCGATCGGTGGCACTGACCGGAATTTGATCGACGCCACCTAAAGCACTAGCCCGATCGCCATTCGCGCCAATATCAATGCGTTGCATGCCGCCCGTGCGGCTGACCGTTAAGTCCATGCCCCGATAGGCATCTGTCATATTATTGAGATAATCGGCGCGATAATCCGCACCCGCCGTAAAACCATTTTCCGTCGTCATCAAATTCGTAATTTGATCAGCGGTCAGCGGGGCGCCCGCAAGATGGCGTCCCTCACGGGTAAAAATTTGAATGGTGGATGCTGCAGCCGCTTGCGACACAATTGGGTTGACCGTGCCATTGGCATGGTCAAATTGAGTGCCGGAGGCGAATTGTCCTTCCGCCGCCGCTAGCGTCAATTGGCCACCCGCGCCACTTGCAAAAATACCAAGATCTGCCAGAGACTCGCCTGTATCGGCCCGCAAAACACCGCGATTAAGGGCTTGCGTTAAATCGGTCAGCTCGCGCCAATTACTATCGCCGACCTCACGTGGATAGGCGGTGGCAAACGATAAATCGAACCGATAGCTTTGCGTCTCATTACCCGTGGTCAACGCCACGCTTAGCCGCGGATTATTCCGAATTTCAGTAAGCCCGACCTCAAACTGCGCGCGGGCCTGTTCCGCGAAGGAGGACAGACTAATATTGGTCGTCCCTGCCGGTATTGCCGCAACCACACCATCGCGCAAAAATTGCGTCGCGACGACTGGTGAAGCCGAATTTTTAAGAATCGTATCCAAGCGCGGTGGCGCTGTCGGTGCCGCCAGCTCGATCTGGCTCAGCTCTAAAGTGGCGTCGCTCTCATTGGCCGTGTCTTGCATAACATTGGTTGCACCAGCCGCCGCAAGGTCTTGTGGCCGCGTGAGCAAGAACTGCATTTGCGCCGCTGCGCCAGCGCTTGGAGAAAGCGTGACAATGTCGCCATCTTTGGGCGCGCCCCCGAGCGTGAAAGAAAAGCCATCAGCGGAATAGCGATTATTTCCAAGTGCCGTTAGCGCAATATCGCCCGAAGTGACCGACCACGCGCCCGCCTCTGCCCGATAGGTGAGGGTAAAATCATTTTTCGGCAACAAGCCCGGATCGGTGACCAAAAGATCAACCGTGACTTCACCGCGATTGGCGCGACCAAGCTCGGTGGATAGGCCTTGCGCCGCAAACATATCGCTTCCCGCAACACCATCCATTGTTAAACCGAGATGGTGCTGTGTATTAATTTCACGCGTCACCAAAGAGGCTAGGTAATCAATATCGCCAACAGCTTCGCCGACAAACTCATATCCATCAATAAATCCAGCCAACGCACCTCGACCAATTTGGTTGGTGGGGGTTTGCGAGCCACCGGATAGAATGACCGCTTGCAAACTGGTTCGATTATCGACAATCCCGATTTTATTATACTTATTCGCGCTCACGAGGGTTGGACCGACGCCCGAGCCTCCGAGGCTTAAATTCGCAATGCCGCGATCGCCATAGTCCACCGTGACATCAACCAGCTTCGATAGATCCGAAATCAGCCGGTCGCGCAAATCCAGCACAGAATTAGGTGCATTGCCGCTTTGACCCGCGGATAGTAAACGCGCATTCACTTCGGCCAGCTGATCGCTCAGCAAGTTTACCGCAGTCGCGGCATCTTCGGCTTGGCTCAGCGCGCCGCGACGAATGTCATCGAGCTGACCTGCCAAAGTCCGAAAGGCTTCGGCTAATCCCCGACCTTCCTCGAGCGCCAAAATACGCGGGGGCAAATCGCCCGGGGCCGCAGCGACTTCTTGTAGCGCGCTAAAGAAGCGGCCAATCTGGCTTCCTAAGTCAGCATCTGAGGGCAAGAGCGTGTTTTCAAGCGATTTGAGCTGATCTAAAAAAGCATTGATCCGCTCATATTCAGCGGTCGTCGAATTCGATCGATCGAGCAAAAATGAATCAAAGGATCGCCGGATCCCGTCGACCCGAACCCCCAAGCCGGTTTGGCTGGCAACCGCAGTGATACCACCTTGACTGGCCGTTACCTCGCTCAAATTGGCTTCGCGGCGGCGATAACCTTCAGTATTGATATTCGCGATATTCTGACCCGTTACCGACAAGGCCTGCCGATAAGACTGGACACCACTTTTGGCAATATCGAAGAGACTGGCCATCGGTTACCGCCCGCTCCGCACAGAGCCATTGAGCTGTTGTACCAACGCCTCAGCGATCCCTAAAGAAGTGTTATGCGCCAGGTTTCGGGCATATTCTTGATCTAACATTGATCGAAATGTGTCTGATCCGTTTCCACCAAAAAGCTCATCCGCTAGTTTTGATTGGCGCGATTGCTCTAACATTTGCTTTGCGAAAACCGCCTCAAATTCTTCAGCCGCCGCCCGCAATGCTTTTTGATAAGACGGAGAGTTTTGCGAAACCCGCCGCAAATTATCTATATTGTCAATTCCACCAATCGGCTGAGCGGGGTTCATGGCAACCTCTAAATAATCACGAGCTCGGCCCGCAAAGCGCCGGCTTGCCGTAAGGCTTCGAGAATGGCAACGAGATCCGCTGGCGTCGCACCAACTGCATTAATCGAGTCGACAATGCTCGATAGTTCGACACCCGGGTCAAAAACAAAGGCTTTTGCCTGTTCTTCATCAATTTCAATATCGCTATTTGGGGTCACCACCGCGCCATCGGTTGTCGCGGCAACTTGATTTTCTGTTGCGATAACTGTTTGGGTGGGTGTGACTTGTGGATCTTCATTAACGCGCACGGTCAGCGACCCATGGGTCACAGCAGCAGGCGTAACCCGAACATCGCCCCCGATCACAATCGTGCCGGTGCGCGCATTCACTACCACCTTGGCCGCCGGGCGCGCAGGGTCTACGTCGATATTTTCAATCAAGCTCATAAACGCAACACGCTGCGCTGGATCGGCCGGCGCGCGAACCCGCACAGACGAACTATCAAGAGGCACGGCAATATTATCATTGAAGAAATTATTGACGGCCTCCGCCAAACGATAGGAGGTACTGAAGTCACCTTGATGTAAATTAAGCACCAAGAAATCATTATTGAGAAAAGGTGTATCGACCATGCGCTCAACGGAAGCGCCGCGCGGAATACGACCAACGGTGGGGATGTTGATGGCGACAGACGACCCATCGCCGGCTTGCACGCCCAGCCCGCCAACAAGCAAGTTTCCTTGCGCAATTGCGTAAGTTTGGCCATCCGCCCCGAGAAGCGGCGTCATCAACAAAGTGCCGCCGCGCAATGACTTGGCTTCACCCAATGTGGACACGGTGACGTCGATGGTTTGGCCTGGCTTGGTGAACGCAGGTAAGTCACTGGTGACCATAACCGCGGCCGCGTTTTTACCTTTAATGCCCGAAATATCGGTGGACTGACCAAATTGCGAGACAATGGATTGAATGGTTTGCAAGGTCAGGCGCGTATTGCCGTCACCCGTCCCATTTAAGCCCACGACAATGCCATAGCCGACCAGCTGATTACTCCGAACGCCGGCTACCGATGCCATATCTTTCAAACGGTCCGCACGCGCTGTCGGCGCAAAGGCCGAAGCGAAAGGCCCTAAAAGCAGTGTGACACTCAGGAAAAACCGAACGACCATAAATAAACCCCTAGAACGGTGCGACTGCGCGTAAAATTTGGCTCAGCCAACCTGGTTTTGCGGTATCCGCGACATCGCCAGCACCCGTATAGGTGATTTTCGCATCTGCTAATTTCGACGAGCGCACAATATTGTCGGCTGAAATATCTTCTGGACGAACAATGCCGCGCACGCGGATATATTCATTCCCATTATTCAGCGTGATCATTTTTTGGCCCATCACTTCCATATTGCCATTGCTGTAGACACGGACGACGCTGACCGATAATTGGCCGGTGAAACTATTCGACTGTGCCGCTTGGCCTGACCCCGAGAAGGACTGTGACCCCCCTGCTGTGAGTTTATTTTGCAGGGCGCTTTGGTTGAACGGCAAGGTCACCCCAAATGTATCGTCGCGCGCGGTTTGCGTGCTTTGCGATTTCGTAGCAGCAAAGGACTCGACGAAGGAGATGGTGAGAATGTCACCAACCGTACGGGCGCGCTGATCGGTCGTGAACAGACCGGTTTTGGCGCTCGCATTAAAGATCGCGCCCGACACAGCCGGTTGGTTCATTTCAGGCACCATGGTGTCATAGATCGGAACAAAATCCTCCGACCGACGATTTTCCATATAGGTGCTACAGCCCGCCAGTGACGGGAGCAGCAGACATAAAGCTAAGGCGCGACGCATCAGAACCGCCTACAGATTATTGGAGATGAAACGCAACATCTCGTCGACGGAGGTGATGGCCTTTGAGCTGACCTCATAGGCGCGCTGGGTTTCGATCATGTCGACCAGTTCTTGGACAACGTTCACGTTTGACGCTTCCAAAGCACCTTGCACCAGCTTCCCAAAGCCCTGCTCGATCGGATTAGCAATAATCTCGCCACCGCTGGCTTCCGTTGCCACAAACATATTCTCACCAATGGGCTGCAATCCGCGACGATTGGGGAAATCGGCGAGCGTTAACTGCCCCACTTCCTGAGCTGCCGCATCGCCGGCAACCGTGACGCTGACGATTCCGCTGGCCGCAATATTAATATTCGTGGCCCCTTCGGGGATTTGGATCTCGGGCTGAATGACATAGCCACTCGGCGTCGTTAGCGTACCTTCTTCATTGCGCGAGAAAGCCCCGTTTCGCGTATAGGCGATACGGCCATCGGGCATGAGCACTTGGAAGAACCCTGAGCCTTCAATGGCAACATCAAGCGCATTATCTGTCATGATCAGACTGCCCTGTGAGTGCATCTTCTCGGTATTCACGATGCGCGTCCCCGTTCCGACCGAAAAAGCCGATGTGAGGCGTGTATCTGCAGAGGTCTGATCACCCGCATACCGTCGCACTTGATAGAGAAGTGACTCGAAATTGGCGCGGTCTTTTTTAAAGCCGGATGTGTTGACGTTGGCCAAGTTGTTGGCGATCACCTGCATCCGTGTTTGTTGAGCATTCAGGCCGCTTTTCGCGACGTGCATAGCATTGGCGGTCATACTGTGTCCTCCTAAAACGACTGTTATCTCAGTCTAAGCAAGAGGTGTGCCAAAGCTTTGTGGAGGGGAGAATATCGCCCGAAAATGCGCCAACAGCCCGCCAAAACGGGCGCATAGGCGGCTCTAATTGGGCATGCGCATGAGGCTGGCGCCGGACTCGTCGAGCTCGCGGGCCATGGAAATCATCTTCACATTGAGCTCATAAGCGCGTTGCTGGCGCAGATTTTCGACCAGTTCTTCAACGGTATTGACGTTGCTGCTCTCTAAATATCCTTGCACCAGACGCGATTCTTGGTCAGTTGGCGGGATCGAGCCATCGCGCGCGCGAATATGACCATCGGGAAACTTCTTTAAATCGCTACCGGATGCCAAAGTAGTGGCGATTTGCCCCACTTCGACGAGTTCTCCCGGCTCGCCACCAACCGGCTCAATGCTCACCAAACCGGTATCGCCAATATATAGCTCCCGAAAAGGGGGAATGGCGAAGGGCTGTCCCTGCGCATTTAACAGCTGGTTACCAGCCCCGTCGCTCAGAACCCCCGTTGCATCAATCCGGAAATCGCCGCGTCGCGACAAAGCCGGCTCGCCGCCGGATTTGGGTTGAATGACGAAAAATCCTTCGCCCCGTATCGCCAAATCCGTAGGCTGTTCGGTGTAATCGATCCGGCCTTCCTCACGCGAGAACCGGTTTTTGCCCTCTCGCAAGGCAAAGGCCCGTGTTTCGAACTCTTCAACCGCATCCAGAAAGCTCGTTTTAACGACCTTCGGCTCGAGATCTTTTCGAAACCCTGGAACCGTCGCATTGGCGAGATTATTGGATCGGACAATACTATTTTCCTGCGCCGATTGAATTGTGTTCAAGGCTGTGAAGATTAACCGATCCATGTCCTAGGTCCCTCGCTCGACTTACATCCGGATATTAATGATGGTTTGCGTCAAGGTTGTGGTGGTTTCGATGGCTTTTGCCGACGCTTGGAAGTTCCGTTGAGCCGTGATCAAATTCACGAGCTCTTCGGTAATATCAACATTCGAGCGCTCGAGAGAACCCGACAGAATATTACCATAGCCTTCCGATCCCGCCTCACCCACTTGCGGCGTCCCCGACACGGCCGTCTCCACATAGGTGGCGTTACCGATCTGCTTCAAACCATTTTGGTTGTTAAAGTTAGCGACAACGATTTTACCCAAGGGGTTATTCTGACCATTGGTATAGTTGGCGCGGATAGTACCGGACGCATCAATTTCCAGACCGTCCAGACGACCGGAGGTAAAACCATCCTGCTCGACCGACAAGACCGAGAAAGGTTGAGCGAACTGTGTGCTCTGGCCGAAATCAATATCCAATGAAATCGAGAACCCTTCTTCTTGTTTCTCATAATGCACTTGGTTTTTCGGGCTGAGCAATTTACCCGTCTTGTCGAAAGTTAACTCGCCTTCGTCGATGTAGAGGGGATAATATCCCTCGACGAGGTTCTCAGGCGGGCTTTCAACCACATTTCCTTCAGCATCCACATAAAGCGCAACACCATCGGCATTGGTTGCTTGAACCAAATTAAAGATTTCAGGCACCGATCCCACACCCAGCGGCACATCATCGAGCCCCAAGCGCGCGGCACCCTTAACTTTAATCGTAGACGTATTGCCCGAGGTGCCTGTGGTGAAGTTGAAGCTATTGGTATCGCCATCATAGCGCACCCGAACGCCACCCACGGTTTCACCGGTTTCCGGATCGCGGATCTGGTTAATACGTTCTTCGAGCGCGCCAGCGAGTGTCGATCCCACATAGTTGCCGGTTGGGATTTCGATAATCCCGTTTATCCCGTTCACCGATACATTGAAAACATTCTCACCGTTCTGCGCGGACAAACGAAACACTTCCGTTAGCGCTTCTTTTGCCGGCGCGCCGATCGCAACCGCAGGCTCGGACCCCAAGCCACGACCTGCTTCAAAAATCGCATCCGTCTTAGTGGAGCCGACCCCCATCAACAGATTATCGCCCAAGCCAAGGGCGCGACTGGTCAAATCAACCGTGCTATTAATCACAGAGCCATCGGTTGTGCTGATCGAATAGCGGCCAATCTGGATATTTGAGGCTTTTTGAGCGCTATCGACGCCAATGGCCCCGTTCGCGTCAATCTGCTCGCCCGTCGACCCGCTTCTAAATGTAAAGGTCTTCGTGTCTGAGTTATAGCCGACCGCAATGCCGTAGCGTTTATCGTTCAGCTGCACCTCTTCGCCATCCGCGACGAAAGGTTCGGTGAAAAGCACCTCACCACCACGGATCAGCGACTCGATCGCATCATCTTCTGCCGGCACACCGAGATTATTCGTGTCTTCGGCATTGGGTGAGCCGGAAATTTTGAACGAGTTGAAGTTACTATCGGTTCCTGTTCCCAGCACAGTTCGATCGACGCTGAACTGAAGACGCTGATTAATTTCATCATAATTAATTTTAATCGGCGGGTTCTTCTCATCGACCCAGACCGTTTCGGTCGTGGTGGCATCGGCTCCTGTCTCATCGGTAAGGCCGAGCATCGCCAATGAATCGATCGGATCACCGGCCTCATCGGTCAAAGAAAGGGTCTCGCCGGCAATTTTAATAATTCCAGGCGTCGAGGCCGGCGTCGCGGTTACAGAACCCAACGTGACGGCAGCCAATCCGCCATTGCTGATCGAAATTTGGTTGCCATTGGCCGTCGCAGTGAGCGTGTGGTTACCCGGATTATCGGCGTTAATTGCAGCAACTGTTGTTGCAATTGCAGCAGCAAAATCATTGCCAGCCAAAACCGCCGCCGCGGTTCCCACGGTATAATTTTGACCCGCAAGCGTGAAGGCATAATCGGCGTCCTTATTCCCAAAGTCGATGGTAAACGTGTCTCCGACGCCAAAACTCGAGGTGGTCGCACCGCCAGCAATAAACACAGCGTCGTCAACCGCAGTGGCATCGCCATCGACAGTCTCGCGCGCCACAATCTGATTGACGTTGCTCATCAAATCCGAATTGGTATAGCCATGTTTCGTCGATGATCCAATTTCGCGCAGAATGATCCGTTCGCTGTTGAAGTTAACCAACGCCCCTTCATACACATCGCTCTCGCCTTCGAAAAACGCTTCTATATGGCTCGACTCGGAACTCAGCACATGAATATCTGTCGCGGTTTCAAGCTGGCTATTATCTGGTAAGGACAAACCTGTGGTATCAATTCGGACCGTTGATCCATTAATGACATCGAGAACCGTAAATTCGCGGCCGTTCAGATTATCGTTCAGTGTCGAATTCGAGAAAACGCCTGCAAGACGGATAGTGGCACCGGCCCCAATCGCCGCATTATTATCGGCGAGCTCAATGGTCAGAAGGTTTTGCGCTGAATCATATTCGATAGTGTTCCCACTCGCATTAACAGCTGTTGCCGTTTTATTGTCATAAACGCTCAGGCTCGGACGGCGTCCGTAGAATGAATAATTCACATAGTCGGTCGACATAGTGACTTCATTCGTCGTTTCATCCATCTGCCAATGTTCAACTTCGATGGTTTGCGTTTGCGTGAGCACCTCGTCGATTTGATTACCAGATGTGCGCGCAAACAACTTATTCGTCACATTCAGCTCGTCACCGAGGGTTGTTGTGCTCTCGACGCCTGCCACATTAGAAACTGCGACCTTATCGAGCGTATCATTCAAGCGCGCTTGCGCATGAGCGAGGAATTGCTCAAGCGTGAAGTCGGGCGACGCGCCATCCACATCGAGACCAGGGATTTGTTCGGACACAAATGTATCAACCAATAAGTCAACCGAGATTTTTTCCGACAAGCCACTTGGAACACCGTCGGCGTTTAGTTTAATCAAGTCGATGGTGAGCGTATCGTCGACATTTTGAACAACTTGGATTTTTCTGTCGTCGCCATAGGCTTCGTTAATGGCCCGCTGGACTTCCGCTGCGAGTTGCTCGGCATTATATTTTCCAGGGTGGATGTCGATGCTGACTGGTTGGTCACCGTCATCGACATTGACCAGCAAAAAGTCTTTACCCCAATACACATTGCCTTCAGAGTTTCCACCTTCACGGGTTGATAGGAACTGCATCGGGTCGGTGACGATCTCAACCAATTGGTCGCCTTCTTCACCAAAGTCGAAGGATGTCGTTTCGCCGGTTAATTTTGCGGGCTGCGAGGGCACTTGGGCCTGCAGATCATCCAACTTATACAGCGGCGAACCTTTTCCCTCGAGGAAGTAGTTATCATCCGGTACGGTGGTCGCTTGGTTCCCAAAGCGGTCAATAAAGATCTGACGGCCAGTGTCGTCAACCGCATTGACAAGGTCCGGGTCGATGACCGTATCGTTGATCACCAAACGTGTGTCAAATTTGTTGGTGGGATCATCGGCCGACGCGCCTTGTGTTTTAATAAAGTAAATCGTTGCAATGGTAGGGTTACCGAGATCATCAAAGATGGTGATCGAGGTTGAGTTAGTAAAGCTCTCTGGATTATTCGGATCAAAGCGATAGCCGTCTGCAAATTCAGGTTTTTCGGGAACCACTTCAGCATCGGCGGGCACGTTCACCCCCAGCTCAATATTACTTGTCGCTTTTGGATCGCCTGATGTTACCGGCAGCTGCAAAGGAACGGCACTGGTCAAATCTTTGGCGGTCACCGATCCGTCATTGTTCACGGGGTAGACCAACAAATACTGGCCGGCACTATCGACCACATAGCGGTCATTATTGACGTTTAACGAACCATTTCGTGTGTATACGGTTTGGGCGGATGTCAAAGAAGGCTTCAAAGCAAAAAAGCCCTGACCTGAAATCGCCAAGTCCAGAGCGTTCAGCGAGGACACAATGTTACCTTGGGTAAACTGCTGCTTGATCCCTTTTAGAATTGTACCCGAACCAATCGATGAGGATGAGTTCTGCAAGGGAGAGGTTGCAAAGATATCGCCAAATTCAGCGCGGCTTCGCTTAAAGCCGGTCGTCCCAACGTTAGCAATATTGTTTGATGTTGCTGAAATATCAGCCTGCGACCCGTTAAGACCTGTGAGGGCAGTGTAGAACGACATAGTTTACTCCATTCAACCTAAAACTTAAGGACTTATTTATTTCCGGAAACTTGAGACATTGGCGGCCGAAATGGCGCCATAATCGCGGACATCGAGGGTTACACCCTCTGCGGCGCTGCCCGTGGTGGCGGCAAGAACTTCAGCAAAGACGGAGGACGAGACGCTCTTCAGCCCCTCTCCCGTATCCGCATAGGCATCAATCCGGATCGCCTCACCTGCATCAATAATATCTTGTGGGATATTCTCCCATGAGAAGCCGACTAAGCCGCTGGCTTGTGCGCCCAACTCAACCGTATCAATCAATTCACCTCTTTCATTGGTGAACGCCAAATTCACCATTGATGCGCTCGACGGCAAGTCGACCACCCCATGGATGGCACCATCCTCGTCAGGGCGGGCAATATGACCAGGAACCAAAACCGAGCTTCCCAACAAGTTCGTCGCAGTTGCCAAACGGAACTCCGCCAGTTGGCTGGACAAGCTTTTCAAGGTCTGGCCCATTTCGGTAATGCCAGTCACTGTTGAGAATTGTGCCATTTGAGCAATGAACTCAGCATTTTCCATAGGGGCGAACGGATCTTGGTTCTGTAGCTGTGTTGTCATCAGCTTTAGAAAATCCTCTTGACCCAGCTGATCTTTATTCTTCGCCGTGTCATCATTCTGGTTCACGCCGAGCTTATCAAGAATGGCGGTCAGGCTCTGACTTTGGGAGGGATCTATTGTGCTCATTGGAGGGTCCTATTCTGCTATTTGCCCATATTGATGGTGCGCATCATTAACGCGCGCATGGTGGTGACGACTTCAACATTATTTTGGTACTGGCGATTGGCTTCGAGCATATCGACCATTTCTTCTTCGGGTTTGACCGCCGCGACATAGACAAAACCGTCCTTATCGGCTTTGGGGTGGTCGGGCATGTACACTTTCTCAGGCTCACGATCCAACGGCACGATTTGCGTCGTTCGCGTGGTCGACATGCCTGTATCGGGAAAATTCTGCGCATATTCCGTTTCAAAGACAGGGCGAATGGAGCGATAGGCTTCCTCGGGCGAGCCGGCTAGGCTTCCCGCATTCGCCAAATTACTGGCAATGGTGTTCATCCGAACCAATTGCGCGGCCATCGAACGACCGGCGATATCGAACACATTATTGATCGGGGCGTGTGCAATGGGTTTCATCATTCACCTCGGATCGCCGACATCAGGCCCGTAATACGCCCGTTGAGAAACTCAAGCGTGGTCTGATATCGCATGGTATTTTCTGAAAACTGCATTTGCTCAACGGCGAGTTCCACGGTGTTTCCATCTAGCGAAGGATTGAGGGGAACGCGGTAATACATATCTTGCGGCGACACTGGACGGAATGTCGGAATATGTTGGTCATCCGTGGCGCGCAGCGGTCCAAAACGCTCGTGACGTTGCATTTCGGACGTGAAATCGATATCCCGCGCCTTATAATGTGGCGTTGCCGCATTGGCGATGTTAGACGCAATGATCTTGCTCCGCTCGGAGCGCAATGCCAGCGCCGATGCGTGAAAAGCCAGATTTTCTGCAATCTTATTCATAAATGCGTTAACCTTTTATTAGTCGTTTTTCTGTCCAATAGACGGATCTCTGGCTCGGAAATTGCAAATTGGATGCCAAAGAGAAACATGTGGCGTTAAAGGAGTTGAAAACATGGCGGCCAATCTGAAAAACAGCGAGAGAAGGCATCGCGGACAGCTGCGCACTTTGCCGCAAGAAATCACCACGATCCGCGACAAGATTGTCGATCGCTTTCAAGATGCTCCCTTATCGGAGATTGCCGAATTCGTTCGCAAAGTATTAGCGCAAGAAAAAAATCAAATTAATCGGATTGCGGCTCTGGCGGCGCGAGTTGTCCTCATTCGTAACTATGTCAATGAATTGTCGGGCCTTGATCCAGTGACCTTGTCAGGCCGACCGACATCATCCGATATTGAAGGTGAAGCACAAAACACTCCGCCGATAGCGGTGGTTGCAGAACTCAAAACAGAAGTGCATGCCGGAATGCAGCGTGTTCGTCTCATTGAAGATAGCACCGTCAATGGCGTCGCTTTTCCAAAGGGTGTAGTCATTGACGTGAAGGAAGCGGATGCCAAACGCTTGATCGACTCGGGTAAGGCCGAGGACACAGTTAAACATGCCGAGAAAGCGTCTCCTGAATCCCCGCCAGGCGATCCCCTACCCGAAGAAACAACCTCAGAAGAAGCAGCTTCAGAAGAAACAACCTCAGAAGAAGCAGCTTCAGAAGAAGCAGCTTCAGAAGAAACAACCTCAGAAGAAACAACCTCAGAAGAAGCAAGCGCAGAAGAAGGAAGCGCAGAAGAAGGAAGCGCAGAAGAAGCAAGCGCAGAAGAAGCAAGCGCAGAAGAAGCAAGCTCAGAGGAAGCCAGCTCAGAAGAGGCAAGTTCAGAACAAGCAAGCGCCAACGACGATGAAACCGATACAGATGCCAGCACCAATGATCCTAAAGCCTAGAGTGCTCGAGCCTCAGGCACTCAAACGGACGCTGCTGGCATTTCTGATTTTGCCCATGCTCTTTAGCCTCGGCGCGTGCGATTATTTTGTTCGCTTCGCGCAAACAAAATATCAGTGCTCAAGCAATCCGCTTGGCATTAACATGGTGGAGCGACAAAAACGGTCGGGAACAGAGCGCGTTATTGTTACGGTTCACCAGCGGGATCTACCCGGCATTTTGGTGCTGGCTGAGGAAGGATGGCACACGATCGTCGACGATCTCAGCGTCCACTATAATACTAAAAGCCAACGTTTTTCGGCGGTACGCGGCGGAAAATATCATTCTCTCTCCTGCGCTGAAGGAGAGGGGTTCTCAATGTAGACCGACGGTCAGGCTAGGATGTAGCAGGGCCATGAAAGCGAACGATTGTATCCGCTTGTTCGGCCGAAAGTCCGGTGGCTTCGACGATTTCAGTGCGCCGCGCCCCTTGCTTCGCCATATCAATCGCGCGTGAAATCTGCTCTTGCTCATTGGCCGCATCGATCATACGCGACAACTCTTGATGCAACTGCCCCACCCGGGCATTTAACTGTTCAACTTGGCGGGAAACAGGCGCCAATTCAGAGGCGAGATCTGAGGCAAGACGGACCTGAACCGCATCGATCATCTCGTCTAGCGAGCCGGACTGATCTCCCGTCGCCATGACGCCTTGAAGTGCTTGCAGACGTTTGCCAATTTGCTGATTTTGCCATGCGACATCTGCCTGATATCGCCGCAGCAACCGGTATTGAAGGAAAAATCCAATAATCGCGCCCAAGGCCACCAAGACGGTAACCAAGAGTACAATAAAGGGTAACCCCGTCACGCTTGAATAAAAGGCGATCATGTCATTTGAAGCATCGGCCATCCACATTCTCCTGCCGTATTATGGCTTGCTCCGTGATGTGTCGGCAAGCGATAGATTCATCGCAGCAAACCAGTCCAGATGGGCATCCGTATTCTTCTGAAGATCACTCAGATCGCGGATAATGGTTTCGATCAGCTCGGAATGTGGGGCCAACTGATCGGGCCCTGCAGCCTGCAAAAGGCTCGAATTCTCAGTAATAAAAGCCTCGATAATGGACAAATGTTTGGCCATTTCAACAGGCGAACTAGACATAGAAATTGCCTCGTCCAGTTTTTGTCTGAACGAGGTTAATAGGTCTGCGACAGATGTTTCAGTGCTCATGCGTTACCGTATCGGTAACCACTCAGCCTTTCAAGTCGCGATATGCATCCATCAGTGCGTCTGAGATCTGGTCCAAATTCACGGGGTACTCGCCCCGCTTAATGGCATCCTTAATACGGGATACCGCCTCCGAATCGACGGGGGGCTGGCTGGCCATTGATTTAATATGCACCGATGAGGCTGTCGCCGCTTCTGGCGAGACACTCGCCGTACTGGCGGCCGCTGACGATTTCACATCTGGGTTGACAGACGGGGGCTTGGCCCTCACCTGATGAGGGTCAATCCGATTGATCGTATTCTTAATCGAATCTACCATAACTAGTCTCCTACATGTTCGTTTACGACTTGGTGAGCAGCCATTTTAGGTCGCACTGCAACTTTTTTCGCTGTAACGACGAAAAAATTCATAATTTCGCCGCTGCTTAAGTTCTCGACTTCGATCATGTCCCCGAATTGGCCATTTTCCAGCGCTTTGCCCTGCATCGCAACCGAAATATGGCCTTGATGATACTCAATTTCAACCAACTGATCCTTCAAGACCATCCAATCAGGATGCAAATGGCGTGCCTGAATGACTGAATTTTCGCCCAAGGCCACTTTAAATCGCCGTCCGACCAAGAATTGGGGGTCCGAATAGGCGCCAAAGGCGGCGCGCTTACTGACCGATTTCAAGGCGATGTGCTCGGACGTGATCACATCGCCGGCGCGGACACTTTGGACAAGCACCGCCCGTAGAACCTGTTTGCCTTCGACATCGGCGCCCTCAACGATACCCCCGCGCTTATCGAAGCCGGTGCGCACATGACGGACCCAGCTCTGCGGGCATTCAACCCGCGCGGTCGTCCACTCTCCCCGCAAAGGCGTCACATTTAGCACCCCATCGCATTTAAAAAATTTGCGGTCGGGATCAATCGAAACACGATGGGTGATCCCTGCCGAGACCAAAGCGAGATTGATGGCCTCTGAAACATCCGCGCCCGTCACCACATTTAACAGCGCATCGGCTTGGGCGCGCTTGGCCAGCGCCGCTCCGCTCGTTGCAAAGCCGATGCAGATGAGCCCGATCAAAATTTTGCAACTAGAAGCCATGAAAATAGATATGATTATTGCGTGAGGCTGGCGCCATTGATGGTTTCGACGACGAGGAAGCCATGACCATGTCACGAATTTCATTGACCGAAGGCAAATGCAAGGTTTTCCCAGCATACAGGAAGTTGGGATTTCCCCGCACAAAGGCGTGTCTATTCTTGCTGACAATGGCTAATTGCAAAAAGCGCGTGTTCAAGCCGCTATTGCCGTAATATTTCTTTATAATCACATGCAAGCTCTCATTCTTTTTCACCATGTGCTTGGCAGAATGATCAGGATTACGGGCAAATGCGTTATTTCCGGACATCACTTCACCCCCTGACTGCGGGGGGCGCAAAATAACGATTGGCTCAGCGGCAAGCGCCATTGGCGATGCGAAAATCGCGGATAAAACACACAAACGGGCAAGGGACGAGTACATTAGTGGGTCTCCATAAATCGGATATTACTACCAATAAAAGGCGCCAATGATTTTCGGACATCCAGCGGCTCGAGTACAGCACGATCAGCCTCAAGACGGCTCACGCGCGCAACAACCCATCCGCCATCTGACGCGGGAATGACCCCAAGCTGGCGGTCTTCAACGCCATGGCGGCTGCCGATCGGCACATAAAATTGGTTATCTTGCTGTGCGAGCTGCGATTGAATCGGCTGACAGGCCAATCCATCGACGGCATGCAAAGAACCGCTCTCCAATCCGGCCACAAGCGATGCAATATGCTGATCCTTATGACGATTGATCAAGAGATCAATATTGTCCCAAAAACTGTGCATTCGAATGGTGCTTTGATGACTTATGCCTTGGATGGCCTGCATTTCGGCTCCATCTGCTATCACGGGCACCAAATCAGGGCCCTGATACAAGGCCAGTCGGAGACTAATTTGCGCATGGCTGACGTCGGCCAGTCCAAACCGGCGCTCGCGCATGGCGGTCATCGAGATTTCCGGTACCATTGCATAGTCACCCGGCTCAATGCGCGTGGAGGCCATTAAACTTGCATAATTCATGTCGGCTTTTTGTTTGCGGATCTGTTCAGGCTTTAACTCCGAAGAGAGCGCGAGCTTCATATTAATTTGCGTGTGGCTACGAATATCTTGCAGGGCTTGGCTCAAGCTCTGACCAATGGCCGGCAAAACCCATGCGGGCAAATTGGGGTCAACGAAAATCATGGGCTTAAAAATGGTAATTGTTCGAGGCGCCTGGCTGTGGCAACTCGCCGAAGCATTCTCGGCATTGCCGATCACAGCGCGAATGCGGATCTCATAGTGATCTTGCACTCGGTTCTCTTCGATAATTGTGTAATCCACCACATGACCCCGTGGCTGAACCACCACATGCTCTTGCAAATGGGTCGCGCCATCAACGGCTGAAAAACCGCGAATTTCCGCGGCACCATGCAAAGCAGCAAGATAGAGTGCATCAGAAAGGGCCATTCGGCGCAGCTCATCGGGCGGACGATCTTCCGAGAAAACCACTCGACCAACCGTTTCTACCTCAGTTAATCCAGGCTGAGTATCACTGCGGGGAGCTGTCGAATGCATTGCACTTTGTATTTTACCGTGCTCTGCACTTTGCATTTTGCCGTGCTCTGCACTTTGACTTGTGCCTTGTATTGCATCTTGCGGCGCATCATTGGCAAACGCCATCGCGCTTGCGCCTGCACCGAGAACAAAAAAGACAAAAAACCGAAGCATCACAGAACCGTCAGCGCCCTAATTGTTTAGCTATAGTTTCGCGCAGAACGCATCAAATCGCCAATCATTGCGCGATCAAGTTCAAGCACGATTTCATACGTATCCTCACCCGTTGGATTGATGCGGACCGTGCGTGCGCCGCGAATAATGCCGGTAACAACACCGCGGAAGGTGTCATTTTGCACCATCAGGTCGACGACCGTTGTATTCCCATCCACTTTCAAGCCGTGAATTTGTTCGGCAAGATCGCGCATCGCCGCCATCCGTGCAGCTCGAATAGCCATTAACCGACGCTGCGCATCGGATCGACCTGGCTGTGTCGACACGACGGCATAGCCAATTGCTGTGACCGTATCGATCGCCATCACACGTGCGTCAGACCCCGACATTTGGTCTTGTTCAAGTTTCAGCTTGTAACCCATGGGAGCAACCGGTCCGCAAGCGGCAACAAGACCGACCAATAGAACCATGGACATCATTTTTTTCAAAGGTGACATAGAAATCTCCGGAACAAAAATAATCACTCGACGCTGGTCTGCATTTCCCGTGCCATTTCACCCAGATTAATGCACACACGCCCCAAAAGACCCCGATCCCCAATATTGAGACGCGTTTGGCACGCTATTTGCCTCTCTCTTAGCGCAGGCTCGACAATCGGCTGAGGCGCCAGAGCAGAAATGCAAGAAAAGCGCCGAATTCAGCCCTTGCCAGCCCAACATAGGATGAAAATGGGGTCGCGACCTCGTATTTTTGACACGGAGAGCTTGTCATGGAAATGACACTGAAAAATTTAGGCCTAGGCGATATGCGCTCGCTCTTAACAACATCGAGCCTACCCATTGGAATTCTGGCCGTTATTGCCATGATGGTGCTCCCGCTTCCTACTGTCCTTTTAGATCTGTTCTTTGTCTGTAATATTTTGGTTTCATTGCTGGTTCTTATGGTCGCGGTGAACACCTATCGCCCGCTTGATTTTTCGAGCTTCCCCGCCGTCTTGTTGATTGCAACCATCTTACGCTTGGCCTTGAACGTCGCCTCGACGCGAGTTGTGCTGAGTGAAGGCCATGAAGGCACAGATGCTGCGGGCCAAGTGATCGAAGCCTTTGGCGAATTCGTGATTGCCGGCAATTATGCAGTTGGCCTGTTCGTCTTTATTATTCTGATCATCATCAACCTTGTCGTGATCACCCGCGGCGCAGGCCGCGTTTCAGAAGTGTCTGCTCGATTTACATTGGACGCCATGCCCGGCAAACAAATGGCAATTGATGCGGATTTAAATGCGGGCGTTTTAACTACAGAAGAAGCCGCCGCCCGACGCGAAGAAATCGCTATGGAGGCCGATTTTTATGGCTCCATGGATGGTGCGTCGAAATTCGTGAAGGGTGACGCTGTTGCGTCAATTCTTATTCTCGCAATCAACATTATTGGCGGGCTGATTATTGGTCTCGCCCAACACGATATGCCGATTGATCAAGCCGCAAGCGTTTACGTGCTTTTGTCAATCGGCGATGGGCTGGTGGCCCAGATCCCTTCCCTACTCCTTGCCATTGCAACAGCGATCATCGTCACGCGGGTGTCATCGACGCAAAACATGGCCGAGCATATTGGTAAACAATTCAGCATTTCCCGCGCCTGGATCCCCGCCTCAGGCGTGATGTTGTTAATGGGCATGGTTCCAGGCATGCCAAATGTTCTATTTCTCACCGCCGCAGGCCTGGCCGCAGCAGCCGGTCTCTATGTTCGACAATTAGAGGCCCTTCAAGAAACCGCGGATGAGGAAACATCAGTAGAGCAAACGGAGACCAATACCCCCTCGACCGATATTGAATTGTCCGAAATTGCTGATACGGCACCGATTTCAGTTCAGCTGGGCTATGGCCTTGTTGAAATGGTCGATGAAAATGAGGGAGGGCCGCTGGTCAATCGGATCACAGGTATTCGTCGACAAGTCTCTAAGGCACTGGGGTTTATTCTACCCGCCGTCCGCATTCGTGACGATTTGGCGCTTGATGCCAACCAGTATCGCATCCGGATCGGTCAAACGATTGTGGGCGAGGACCAAATTTTCCCCGATCGCAAACTGGCTATTCCGGGCGAAGCGACCTCTGTCAAATTGGATGGCATCGCTGTCAAAGACCCGTCATTTGGGATGGATGCCATCTGGATCCGTTCCATGCAGGAAGCAGAAGCGGAAGCCAATGGGTATGTCGTGGTCGCCCCCGAGTCAGTTCTGGCGACACATGTCAGCCAAATTTTATATAAGTTTGCGCATGAATTAATCGGTCAAGATGACGTCCAAACGCTGCTCGATAATTTAACCCAGCACGCCCCTAATCTTGTTCAGTCGGTCGTCCCCAAGCTTATCCCGCTTCATGAATTGACCGGTGTGATCCGTATCTTGCTCAAAGAACGCGTTCCGGTGAGCGATCTTCGCCGCATTCTCGAAAGTGTATCCATTTTAGCCACGCGCAATTTATCCATGCCCGATATGGCCGAAGCACTGCGCCCGCAATTGGCTGGCTTGCTGATCCAGCAAGTGGCCCCTCTCAATCAAGCCCTGCCCGTGATCACACTCGCGGGTGAGCTCGAACATATGCTGATTAACATGGCGCGCCAAAATCCAGAGGGTGATATTATTCTGGACGCCCAGCTGATGACGAAACTGATGCAAAGCATTTCCGAAGTGAGCGAACGCATGTCAGCAGAGGGACGCCAAGCGGTGATGGTCGTGTCACCCGTCATCCGTCGCTCTTTGGCGACGCTTATTCATCAGCACATTGAAGATATGATTGTCTTGTCTTTTGCCGAGCTGCCCGACAACCGAAAAGTCGATGTCGTCGCCACGATTGGCGATGCTGGCTCAGCGCAATAAGAAAACTAAGGGAGAACAGGTATGCCGAAACTCACTGTAACTGCTGTTGATGGTTTCACGGCAATGGACGAAATTGTTGGTAAACTCGGCGAAGACGCGGTCATCCTGTCGACGCGCAAAGTTGGGAGCAAGGTCGAGATCACTGCGACCAATGAAAGTAAAACACCTTTACCGCCTCGTCGCGCGCGCAGG
>CBFIIU010000002.1:199005-200650 GCA_965662735.1 Alphaproteobacteria bacterium | reverse complement strand
CGACTGCGGATTTATCCCTCAAACCGCAGGATTTTGAGCGCACGACGGCCGATATTTTAGCTGAGAAAAAGGCAGAAGGATTGCTCACACCCTCCGATATCGATCAAATTTTGCAAGATCGTCCCCTGTCGAAACCCGTTTCATCTTCCTCGGAAGCTGCGGATCGCACAAATGGGGCCCATGACGTCTATGCCGCTTATGACGTGGCGATGGATCGCGTCGAGCCTCTCAGTGTAGCTGAGACTGACGAGACAGAGGCCGAGGTCAACCGACCTTCAAAAATAATCGACCTTTATCCCGAGGAGACACCCCCCACAGGCGCGGGTCACGCCATGGGTAATGTCGACGTCGCAGACGAGCTCGCCCGCCTTCAACAGTCCGTTGCTGATTTATCGCGCCAAATATCCGGGATGGTTATCACGGAAGCAAGCGCCCTGTCCGAAACCATGCAGCGCCAAGTTTCGATACAACTCAAGCAGGCTGGTTTTAGTGACCATGTTCGCGAGATTTATATGCCGACCGCGCTCGATGAAAATGTCTACGACGCCAAACACCAATTTGCTCAGAATATGGCGGCCGATATGACCGTGCCCCATCACCAATTCTTGAGCGATTGCGACGTCTTTTTGATTGTTGGCCCGAGCGGCGCAGGAAAAACCGCATTGAGTGCAAAAATTGCCGCCTATCTGCATGATCAAATGCCAGAGCTCGGCATCACCATGGCCAAATATGACGCGGATAAAATTAGTTTCTCTGGCGACAGCCGAAACCATGCCCGTTTGCTCAATCTTCCGTTTTTAAACCTGACCGATGCCAATGTGTCGCAAGTCTTGGCAAAGCAAGACGGCAAGATCATCATTGATTGCAGCGCCGACACGCCGGCGGGTCTGTCCTTGCTGGCGCAAATGTCTGGCCAAATCGATGCCAGCCGAATTGGGCTTATTGTAACCCTGTCCGGCGCCTCGAGCCCGAGAGCCATTCGTCAAAGCCTGGCCCCCTATGCGAGCTATGGCGCGATAGTTGCACTCACTCACCTTGATGAATGTGAGTTTGGTGCAAGTGAATTCTCTGCTCTGGCGGAATCAGATGCTAAACTAGGTTTTCTGACGGCAACCCAATCCTTTTTGGATGCATTGGTGCTTGCTCACGCGGAACCTGTTCAGCAATATTTGTTGAATCAAATTTAAGGTGTGTCGATAGGGTTATGGCAGTATCAATCACAGTAGCAAGCGGCAAAGGTGGCGTGGGCAAAACCAGCCTGGCGATTAATCTTGCTTTGACGCTGGCCCGCACGGGATCGCGCGTCTGCTTGCTCGATACGGATTTCGGGCTGGCCAACGCCCATATCATGCTCGGCCTCGACTCCGATAAAACCATTAGCGACGTGGTTAATGGCACGGAGACGCTGCGCTCGATCCGCCAAAAGGCGTCGCATGGCTTACAGTTTATTTCAGGCGGCAGTGGTCTTAATGAGCTACTAAATTTAGACAATAATGCGCGGTATCGCATTATTCGGGCGACGGATGAGTTGACCAAGGATACTGATATTTTAGTGGTTGATGCGCCTGCCGGCGCTTCGGACAGCACGCTTGCTTTTGTATCGGCCGCACAAAAACCTGTGATTGTTTTGGTGGGAGAGCCCACC
>CBFIIU010000002.1:197667-198477 GCA_965662735.1 Alphaproteobacteria bacterium | reverse complement strand
CCCAAGAAGGAGCGGCCTTTGCCAGCTATGCGAGCTTACGTATTCGCGGTGCCATGGTCGATTATTTGCGCAAAAACTCAAACCTCTGTCGCACGACCATTCGAATGCGACAACGCGCAACGGCGGTAGAAGACGCGTTTATTCGTGCCCATCATCGAAGCCCGCGCGACGACGAGATGGCCAAAGAGATGGGGCTGCCCGTCAGTGAGTGGCTGGAGTGGCAAAACGCCTTTGCCGCGAATACACATGAATCGCTGGATAGTGTTTACAATGACTACTCCATTTGGTTTGCCTCTCCAGGTGAAAACCCTGAAGAAGCTGTTTCTGATACGGACTTACGAAAGCTTCTGCGCCAAGCCCTCGAGGTCTTGCCGGAACGCGAGGCCTTGGTTGTTCAACTTTTCTATGTGGAAGAATTGAATATTTATGAGGTTGCCGAAATCTTAGAAGTCACCACCGGGCGGGTCTCGCAAATTAAAAAAGCGGCCATTAGTCGTATTCGCGAACATATCCGCCAATCGCAGGATGGGATATTGTGACCCCCTCCGACTGGCAGCCCACACAATCTATTCGAATGTCCGTGCAATCAGCGGAATTATCTTTGATCAGCGTTAAGGCGCGGCAGCAATTAAATGTAACCTGTAGCCTCGTCAATATTGCGCGTGGCCATTGCATGGTAACGATTACACCCTTACCTCACGACACGATTACAGCCTCTGGGCAATTACAAATTCCCGTCGAACGGCCGGTGATGCAGCTCGATGTGGCTTTGGCCCGTCCCGCTTTTGAACGGCTCACCCATGCCCTCAG
>CBFIIU010000002.1:193923-197428 GCA_965662735.1 Alphaproteobacteria bacterium | reverse complement strand
CCCTTACCAAGCCTATTCCCAACCTATTTCAAGCCTATCCCAGCAAGCGACGGATCATATCTGCTTCAGACTGCATGAGCCGTGATGACCCATTATAGGCCTGTTGGGCGCGCAGCATCATGCTCATTTCATCCGTGATATCCACATTGGACATTTCAAGCGCTCCGGCTTGAAAATACCCATTATCTTGCTCCAAGGCTTGTTCAATGCTTGGGGCCCCAGAGAGAGGCGTTTCGACAAAGAAATTTCGGCCTTCCGATTTTAATTCAGGCTCATTTTCAAACCGCGCCAAACCCAATTGAGCCAGTTCCACATTATATTGAGGGCCATAGGAGGCGGCGATAACGCCATTCGCCTTGACTTTGATTTCCGTCAAAATGCCGTTGGTGCCATCGGGGCGAACCACATTAAAAGGAATGAAGATTTCTTCTTGGTTAACGTCGAGATAGGCATAGCCCTCATCGGTTTCTAACCGACCGTTCAAACGGAGATTGATCGACCCATCGCGCGTGAATTTGATGTCATTCTCATTTTCCATATTTTGGACAACAAACATGCCATTGCCGTTAATCGCCACATCGAGCGCATTTCCTGTCTCGCGCAGCCCCCCTTGCTCATGAAGGCGCCGGGGGTCGAGCTTACGTGTACCCAAACCCAGCTCTGAGCCAGCAGCCTGCTCGGTCGCAACTGTGTAAATATCGCTAAACTCCGTTCGACTGCGCTTAAACGCTGTCGCACTGGCATTGGCGACATTATTTGAGATCACTGAGATCTCTTGCATGGCGGCGTCGAGCCCCGTTCGGATGACTGACAGCATGTAAAACTCCTTATTTCGTCCCCTCTGCGTCCAAATTGCGTGCCAAAAAAGCCGCCCCGCCAAAAAAAACCCAGGGGTTAATGAAAATTTCACTCTTTTTCTGATGGCCCTCCTTGTGCCATACTCAGGGCATATGATGGAGGTTAGGAATGGGTGAGCGTCAATCAACGGCTCTTGTGCCACTCAGAAAACTGTTGCCCGCCAAGCGGGGCAGTGCAGCGGCGACAATCGATTTAGTCGAGGAAGAAACCTATATTGCGGATCGTGAGCAGGTGCGCCGATTTTTACCTGATATTTTGGGTAAGGTGCTGGCTCGCATTTGGATTGATTCCGAGTTTCACGCGCTGTTTTCCCGCGACCCAGAGGGAACGCTTGCGCAAAATGGCGTACATTTGCCCGAAACCATGTCGATCGAGTTTCAAAAACCTCAATCGGATCGTCCGCGCATCGTCGTGTATGAACAGCCCGAAAACTCTAAGTTCAAAATGCGCGTCTTTTATCTGCAATTGATCATGATGGCCGGTCGATAATGGCAGCAGCTGGCCCGGATCTACGTGGCTGCACATATCTGTCGCTCCTTGCGCTGCTCGCTAGCGGGTCGATCGCATGGGCGCAAATACCGGGCGCTTTACCCGGAACGCCTGCGACGCAAGTTCCCCTTACCCAAGGCATCATGGAAAATGTAGCCCCCGAACCTCAAACACCACCGGACACCGCCCCGAAATCCGGTGCAGTAGCGCCCCCTCCTTCTGGTATAGCGCCCCGCACAGCGCCCCCCCAAGCCAAGGCACAGCCCCCGCAACCAGTGCGCAGTGTCGACGATGATCTGTTCGATGCCGCGGTTGAAGCCGTGAAAGAGAAACGATATGGCGAAGCGCACACCCTGTTTGAACCACTTGCGGAAAAATCGGTCTATGATGCGCAATATAATTTGGCGCTATTGTTGAAACGCGGACTGGGACGCCCTCAAGACTATAAGACGGCACTCATCTGGAGTTGGCGCGCCCAATTAGGTGGGATCCGGCGGGCCGGCGCGCTGTCTGACGAACTCATTGACTTACTCACTGAACCCGTGATTGAAGAAGTTCGGACGGTTGTGGCGGAGGGATTAAGACAACGTATCCAGCAACGCGACATGAGTGCGATCACCCAACTCGCGCGCTTCAATACTGATTTTCTAGCCGAGCCCAATATGGAGGAGGCGTATATTTGGTACGCCATAGCGGCTGCGTTCCGCCTTCCGATGGGGATCCGGATGCGCGAGGAAATTGCGCCCGAAATTGACCCCGAACGTCTGATCGAATTACAAGCCGAAGCAACCAAGCGCTTTGATGCCCTTCAGGCGCCTCAACAGTCAACCGCGCCTCAACTCGAGAACGGAGAGAGGCCCCCTTCACGGAAAAAAGAGCAAGGTGTCTAAGTTAAAGATAAGGTGTCTAAGCGACGGATTCATACGCTATGCGAATGTTTAAGGAGAATCTGCGATGCGGGTAAAAGTACATTGGATTATAGACGGAATTGCTGACATTGAAGCCGAAACGCAGGAGGCCGCGGAAGCCATTGTCAATCAGCGACTAACCCAATTAATGTCGGAAAATCCCGAGCTGGTCGAGAAGTTTGGCGCCCGCGCTCTTCAAGGAAAAGCCTATTTGCCCGGCGCCGACGAGCCCGATATTGGGCAAACCGAACAAGGCTAAAAGGACCGAGGGTAAAAGGACCAAAGTAATTCAAAGAGAGTGATTAGAATGTTATTTACGCGACCACATTTCATCTTCATTTTAAGCCTGAGTGCGACGGTACTGATGAGCACCGTGACCAGCTTTGCCGCGGGCCGAACCTATAAATCCACGAAAGAGGATATGCCAGAAGAGTTGGAATTGTGCCGTTTTGAGAAACTCATGCGCAGCCCAGAAGGTAATACATGTGTCTATGCGCGTCAGTCCGGTGGTAACAAAGTATATGTTGGCATTGATCAGCTTACAAAATGCGTCGTTGAATTTCAGTGCAAAGTAGAATGATCACGCACTAAGCGCACTTTTTGCATCCATTCTTGGGCGGTCATATAATAATGCTCCGGCCAAGTGATCGGGCTTGGAGGCTTTTTGGGCAAAGCCCCTGCGTCCTCAGCCACACTCGCTTCCTCATGATGGTCGGAATGATTGCCCGATTTTTGTCGACGGGGTTGCCCCAAATCGCCTGAGAGCGCCGATGTCTTCCGCGTTTCCATACATCTCTTACGACAATCCACGCCTTCATTTTAACACAGACTAATTTTGGCACGGTTTTTGCTGGATAGTGCTCGGGAAGAGACCGTTGCAAATCCTACCCTCTCAGAAGCGATATAACCCTAGCGGTTACATCGGCTCTCTTCCCAACTTTCCTCTATCGGCTCGAACAGCTTAGGCGCAGAAATGGCTCCTAGGAGACCAATTGTTTGTGACGCCGCCGCTCAACGGATGAGCCTAATGCGAGGGCCTCGCGATATTTAGTCACCGTCCGACGTGCCACATCAATCCCTTCTTTTTTCAGCATCATTTGCAACTGAGAATCTGAATAAGGCTTTGCCGATGGCTCAGCATCGATGAGGGCTTTAATGCGATGCTTGATCGCTCCCGATGCGAAAGCATCGCCAACATCATCTGAGCCAACTGCAGATGTGAACAGTGTCTTTAACGGCATAACCCCGAG
>CBFIIU010000002.1:172795-193824 GCA_965662735.1 Alphaproteobacteria bacterium | reverse complement strand
TGCATTACTCACACGCAAGAGCGACATCGCTCGGGTGAAAATCGTGCGCTGCAACCATCGCCCTGATTGACGGTGTTGCCGCAAGTAACGTTCAAGCTGCGATCGCTTATCGAGGCGGGCAAGTTCTTGCCAATAATCTTCCCGCAGATGAACCGCTGGCAGGTGATCCTCGTTAATCTCTGCCACCCATTGGCCCGCCCGTTCAAAAATACGAATATCAGGAGCCATCACCACATCGGACGCAAATTCAAGCTCCGATAAGGGGCGCGAGGAGAGTTTCTGTAAATGGCCCAAATGTTCCTTGATCTGATCGGGCGCCACATTGAGCGCGCGCGCCATTTGGGCCATGGTTCCCTGGGATAGCAGATCCAAATGATCCAAAATATCCTGCATGAGCGGCGTCAATAAATGTTTACGCTCGAGCTGAATTGCAAAACATTCTGTGAGGCTGCGCGCCGCTAGCCCTGCGGGCTCGAGCGACTGCAAACAGGCGCGGGCCTGCGCGATTTTCTCACCATCAGTATTAAGAGCGGCGGCTAACTCGGTGTCGCTCTCTCGTAAATATCCGGCCTCGTCGAGCCAATAGACCAAGACAATGGCAAGATCGCGAAGATCGATAGGCAGGGAAAGATCAAAAAGATCGCGAATGATCACGTCAGTTGCGCTCAGCTGAGCACTCCGCTCGGATGCGGGTGAACGTTCTTCGCCTTGGTCGCGTAAGGCCGTCCATTCACGTTCTTCCCGAATATAATCGAGGTCGAATTCATCTTGCGTGCTGGTATCGCTCGGCAGCACCAGTTCGAGCGCCATCTCATTTAACCCATCGAGCGCTCCTTCTGCCTGGTCGGCTAATAGGTCGCCTAAAGGATCACTCGACTGGTCACTCGACTGATCACTCGACTGATCACTCGACAGAACATCCCCTGTCGGGGGCTCAATATCAAGCAAGGGATTGGTCTCTATTTCCTGCTGGATAAGGTCCGCCAAATCGAGCTGGGAAGCCTCTAAAACCCGCATCGCAAGCTGCATTTGCGGGCTCAACATGACATTCTGCGTCTGCCGAAGATTTTGTTTTTGTGACGCGCGTTGCATAACTAACCGTGCGGCTATATTGGGAACCAATCCTCACTATGACGGGAACGGTTGCGCCAATCAAGCCATTGCCATACAGAATTTATGCCAACGATGAGGCTCATAGAGAAGATTGACGCTTGGGAAGGCGGATATAGCTGATGTTTCAGCCTTAAACAGGCCCGATAGAAGGTTTCATCGACTGGCGGCGATCCAACCGCCGCCCAAGACAGCCGATCCGTCGCGCCCATAGAAAACGCACGCCTGACCGGGGGATACACCCTCCTCGGGCGTTTCTAAATGAACAATCGCGCGCCCATCGTCAACCAATTGAACCCGCGCCGGCACTGGCTCGGTGGTTGAGCGAATGCGGGCGAGAACCGGCCCACCCTCCGATGCCCCCAACCAATTGACCGCGTCCAATTCCAAAGTCGTTCGCGCGAGAGCTGAGCGCGGCCCAACCACGACCTCGCGGGTTTGCGCGTCAATGGCAACAACATAAAGGGGCTCGCCCGTTGCCACCCCTAAGCCCCGCCGCTGGCCTATGGTGTAATGCAAAATGCCCTGATGCGTGGCCAGAATATTTCCATCAAGGTCGACAATATTCCCGGGTTGCGCACTGTCTGGCCTGAGGCGTTGGATCACAGAGGCATAATCGCCATTGGGCACAAAGCAGATATCCTGACTGTCGGGTTTATCGGCTACACCCAGACCCAGCGTCGCTGCAAATCGGCGAATATCATCCTTGGTAAACTCGGCCAGAGGAAAACGCAAAAAAGCGAGTTGTTCGCGCGTGGTCGAAAACAGGAAATAGGATTGATCGCGGCTGAGATCGTGGGGACGGTACATTTGCCATCCCTGATCCGATAAACGGCTGGCCACGTAATGTCCGGTGACCAATGCCTGCGCCCCCAAATCACGCGCGGTTTTTAAAAGGTCACGGAACTTAACGGTTTCGTTGCACTTCACACACGGAATGGGGGTGTAGCCAGCGAGATAGCTATCGGCAAAATCATCCATCACGCTCTCGCGAAAGCGGCTCTCATAATCAAGAACATAATGTGCGATCCCAAGATGATCGGCGACGCGGCGCGCATCATGGATGTCTTGCCCTGCGCAACACGCTCCCTTCTTGGCCACAGCAACACCGTGATCATAGAGTTGCAAGGTAATGCCAACAGTTTCATAGCCAGCCTGCTTGACCAGCGCCGCGGCGACAGAACTATCGACGCCACCCGACATGGCCACCACCACACGAGTTGTCTCGCGCGGGCCAGGAAGACCCAGATCAATTTTTGGCAGATCACCGCTCATGGCCGTGCATATATACCCTGACAGGCAGAACAGCAAGTTAAACCGACCCGCATCGGCCCGTCGGCTAAAATGCCGCCCCCCTTTTCACCCCGTATCTGAGCAAGATCTCTCATCCTTTCGGCGTTTAGTGAAGGCACTTTTCTGATCACGAAAACGTGATTTGCCTGTGATCGGTAAAATCAGTTTTTATTAATAACGATGAAAAATATTAATAAAGGAGCAATGTAATGAAAGTTTTGATTATTGATGACGATGCGCTCTTAAACGATAGCCTGGCCGATATGCTTGGAACGCATGGATTTACATCCGAGCAAGCCTATGATGCGGCAGACGCTTTCGACTTCCTCTCCTCCTATCAGTTTCAAGCCGTCATTTTAGATCTTGGCCTCCCCGATATGAAGGGCGAGAGCTGCTTAAAACAAATTCGCGCTGATCATCCTGATATTCCGATTTTAATTCTGTCTGGCCGCGACGAACTGCATGCACGTTTGGCAACCCTGGAGGCCGGCGCCGATGATTACATCATTAAGCCTTGCGAGAGCGCCGAATTAGTGGCGCGACTTCGGGCCAATATTCGCCGGGCGAGTGGATATGGCGAGAACCTTTTGACCATTGGCGAATTGCAACTCGATCTCCGGCGCCAAATGGTTGAAGCGCATGGTCGCACCGTCAATCTGACCCGCAAAGAATTCGAAGTATTGCGTTTGTTGTTTTTACAAAAAGGTGGGGTGGTCTCTAAAAATGCATTTTTGGACCATCTCTATGGCGGCATGGACGAACCCGAAATCAAGATCATTGACGTGTTTATCTGCAAATTACGCAAGAAACTGGAAGCCGCATTGGGTGGCGCCTCCCTCATTGAAACAGTTTGGGGCCGAGGGTATCGAGTGAGCTATAAAAAAGCGGCGTAAAAGTTTCGATAACGTCGCAGTGGAGGGTGGAGGGCTGTGCAGATGGGGTCATTCTCCTCTCCAGTCACCGCCTCCTGTTCCCCCCTTGTCGTCCCCTCCTGTTCCCTCCTGGCGCCCGTCCAGTGGCTGGCCATTTGTGGCGTATCATGCTAACCAGCCCAGATGAAACGCATTGATCCAAACGATCCCAGTTTTTTATTGGCGCTTGCGCATGTCTCGATTGCCGCCGGCGAACGGATTATGACCTATTTCGGCAAAGTTTCGGGCGAGATGAAGGCCGATGATAGTCCCGTGACCATTGCCGATCGCGAGGCAGAAGCACTGATCACCGCCGAATTATCCCAAATTGCCCCGGCCATTCAGGTGATCGGCGAGGAGGCCTGCGCTGAGGCTTTGCCGGAACGATTGGACGATTGTTTTTTTCTGCTCGACCCGCTGGATGGCACCAAAGAATTTTTAAATGGTCGATCCGACTTTACCGTCAATATCGGCCTCATTGTCGAGGGCCACGCCCGAGCCGGCGTCATTTATGCGCCCGCACGCGAAACACTTTATCTATCGGGTGCCCAATCCGCCTTTACCGCGCAATGCCCCAACCACCGAGTGGTTGAGCAAGAGGCATTACAGCCCATTCACATGCGTTCCCCAGACCCCAGCGTTTTAACGGTCGTCGCCTCGCGCTCACACTTATCGGATGAAACCCGCGATTATCTCGATACTTTGCCCGTCGCTGAAACGATGAGCGCGGGCTCGTCCTTGAAATTCTGCCTGCTCGCCGAAGGCGTTGCCGATCTATATCCACGCCATGGACGGACAATGGAATGGGATACCGCCGCCGGCCATGCGATTGTCAATAGTGCCGGTGGGCAGGTGTGCCGCTTCGACGGAACCCCCCTCACCTATGGAAAATTGGCAGATGGCCTCGCAAATCCCTATTTCGTCGCAAGCGCTCGACAAAATAATAAAATCAAGAGATAGTCTCCTTGAAACCCATGGGGCAAAAATGCCAGTGTTAAAAACGCTTGAAGCTCTGATCACGCGACGCGCTGCCTTAATATGCGCGTTCATTCTTGTGTCTGCGGGTTTGCTCTTTTCGCAAAATATCGCCTCGGCGCAAGAAGTCGAACAGATCGAGACGTTTACCGAGAGCAAAGTCATTATCGAGGCGGCTAAGTTTTTAGGAACCTCTGCCGAAAACATGGCAGAAATCGTTGGTCGTATTTTCGCGGAATATGGACCTCCATCCGCCATCATCAAGGGCGAAGAAGTCAGCGCCGCCATCATGATCGGTTTGCGCTATGGCCGGGGTGAATTACAGATGCAAGACGGGCGCAGCCGCCCGATCTATTGGCGGGGACCGTCTGCAGGGATTGATACGGGCGGTAATGCCGCAAAAAGCTTTGCTCTAGTCTATGGGCTGACGCAAGCTGACGAAATCTATAAGCGATTTGTCGGCGTTGAAGGATCGGCTTTTTATCTCGGCGGCGTGTCGGTTAATTTTCTTGAGCGCGACAATGTCATCGTCGTGCCGATGCGAGCTGGCGTCGGCATGCGCCTTGGCGCCAATATTGGCTACGTCAAGTTCACGCCCGATAGTGGTTGGCTCCCGTTTTAGTTCTGGGGGACGCGGATATGCGCAAGTCGCTGGCCGGTGCGTGCATCAAAACTCATAATATCACTTAACCGCGATGTTCCTTTGCGCCCAATTTGAACAATAATCAGCCCCTGAGACACAGTGACCATTGCGACCTCTGTCCCTTCCGGCAAATCCAGTAAGATGTCTTGGCCCCCGATTGATGGGGTCATCATCGGCACCGAGGATCGAATGGCTGGGGCGTCATCGAGCCGGTCATCAGGTGTGCCACCCGCCATCCGCTTCATTATGGTACCGACCACAACAGCAAAAGCGACCAATAAGAGAATGCCGAGAACGACCACGATCACCACCATGATCCGTGTGTACCGCGCCAAATGGGGCGACGCGGTCGTATCCGAAGCGTTAGGGTCCTCGGAAGCGTGTTTTGGCGGCTGTGCGCGGGTCATTTGCTGTTCCTCCGGCTTACGTGTATCTTGCAGCATGGATGACGGCCCCATCGAGATCATTGTTTTGCCCGAAGAAACCGATCTTCGGCTGGATCGCATATTAGCGGCGCGTTTGCAAGATGTGAGCCGCGCGCGCATCCAAGGCTGGATTGGAGACGGCCACATCCGCCTGATGCGCAGCGGCGTCGCTCACCCCAAACTAACGCCCAGCCTCAATGTTCAAACCGATGACCTTATTCTCGTAACCCCCCCTCTTGTGCGGCCGACACCGCTTGCCGGCGAAGCGATCCCGCTCGACATTGTATACGAGGATGACGATCTTCTCGTGGTCAATAAACCTGCGGGGCTCGTGGTTCATCCGGCGCCGGGAAATCCATCTGGCACATTAGTGAATGCCCTCATCGCGCATTGTGGCGATAGCCTCGCTGGCATTGGCGGCGAGCGGCGGCCTGGCATTGTTCATCGGCTTGATAAAGAAACCAGCGGCTTACTCGTGATCGCCAAACATGATGCCGCCCATCAGTTCTTATCGGAACAGTTTAAGAGCCATGGTCGGGATGGCCGGCTGATCCGCAAATATCACGCCCTTGTTTGGGGCCGCCCCTTACCCACGACAGGAACAATTAATGCCGCCATTGGTCGGTCGTCGCATAATCGGGTGAAAATGGCGATTTCGAAAGGCCATGATGCGCGTGAGGCCATCACCCATTATCGCTGCCTCTCTCATCACGGTGAACTGCTATCGCAAGTCGAGTGCCGCTTGGAGACGGGACGCACGCATCAAATTCGCGTGCATATGACCCATTTAGGTCATCCTGTTATTGGCGACAACGTTTATGGTGCCGGCATGCGTTCGCGTATTGAGCGCTTGCCCGAGGCGCTTGGCGAGGCCATTCAGGCCTTAGGTCGTCAGGCCTTACATGCGGCGACGCTTGGCTTTGAGCATCCACGCTCCGGAGAGGCCATGCTTTTTAGCGCCGAGCCTCCGGCCGACATGGCGTACCTCTGTGATTTAATGGATAGCCTATAAATCACAAATTGCCGATCAAGGCCTTTTTTTTGGCGATCGACGTCCTTATATCTGAGAGAGGAGGTTATTATGAGTGAGAAAACCAGCCTGACCGTTGCCCCCTCCCCAGAGGGTAGCTTGAACCGATACTTACAGGAAATTCGCAAGTTTCCGGTGCTTGAGGCGCAAGAAGAATACAAGCTTGCCAAAGATTATGCCGACCATGGCAATGTGCAAGCGGCCCATAAATTAGTGACCAGCCACCTGCGATTGGTCGCGAAAATTGCTATGGGGTATCGTGGCTATGGTCTGCCGGTTGGCGAGGTCATCTCAGAGGGCAATGTCGGGCTGATGCAGGCGGTTCGGAAATTTGACCCCGAGCGCGGTTTCCGTCTTGCAACCTATGCGATGTGGTGGATCCGCGCTTCTATTCAGGAATATATTTTACGCTCATGGAGCCTGGTCAAAATTGGCACCACCGCTGCCCAGAAGAAATTATTTTTTAATCTCCGGCGGCTCAAGGGCGAGATGAAAGCCATTGATAATGGTCAGCTCAACCCTGACCAAGTCACGGAAATTGCCGACCGTCTGAATGTCTCATCCGATGAGGTGCGCATGATGGAGGGCCGCCTGACGGGCGGCGATCAATCCTTAAACGCCCCCATTCGCCACGATGAGGAGAGTGATGAGTGGCAAGATTGGATTGTCGATGAGCGCAATGACCCCGAGGCTGAGCTGGTCCAAAATGATGAACATGACAACCGGCTGGCCCTCTTGGCCCAGGCCATGGCCGTGTTAAATGAGCGCGAACGCCATATTTTTAAAGCGCGACGATTGGATGAACCGGTCAAAACACTGGAAGAGCTGAGCGCAGAATATGATATTAGTCGCGAACGCGTTCGGCAGATCGAACAGCGCGCCTTTGAGAAAATTCGTGCGGCAATTCAAGCCGCAGCTGATCAAGAACCCGCCTTGAACGACGATCTCCCTTCAGCCCCTGTCATTGATCATCCGACCAAGACCGCAAATTAATCGACCAAAAGATCAAGATTGCAGAATAATCCGCGAGAGGCCTCTAATCCTCAAAAGGATCGCGCACCAAAATTGTATCGTCGCGCTCGGGGCTTGTAGACAACAAGGTCACTGGAGTGCCGGTCAACTCTTCAATATAACGCACATATCGGACGGCATTGGCCGGCAGATCGGCCCAACTGCGTGCGCCATAACTTGTTTCATGCCAACCCGGAATGGTCTCATATACCGGTTCTATGCGCGCCTGTTCGGCGGCCGTCGCCGGCAGATAATCAATCTCGCGACCATCGAGACGATAGGCTGTACAAATTTTAATTTCGTCAAAACCATCGAGCACATCGAGTTTCGTGAGGGCGATGCCATTAATCCCCCCCGTAATAGCGGCTTGCCGCACCAGCACAGCGTCAAACCAGCCACAGCGCCGCTTCCGACCCGTCACCGTTCCGAACTCATGACCGCGCTCACCCAGCCGTTCCCCCACTTCATTTTTTTGCTCGGTTGGAAATGGCCCTTCTCCAACCCGTGTGGTGTAGGCTTTCGTAATTCCTAAGACATGCGACAAGGCGGATGGGCCTATGCCACTGCCAACGGCCGCCTGACCCGCAATCGTGTTCGAGCTCGTCACAAATGGGTAAGTGCCGTGGTCGATATCGAGCAAAGTGCCTTGTGCCCCTTCAAATAAAATTCGTTCACCGCTGCGCCGCGCCTGATCGAGAATTTTCCAAACTGGGGCAATGAAGGGGGTTATCTGGGGCGCAATCTGCAGCAATTTCTGAACCAGCTCAGCGCCATCATAAGGCGGCAAGTCCATACCACGCCGCAGAGCATTATGGTGGCTCAGCAGATCTTCCACCTTGGCAGGAAGAGCCTCAGGATACAGCAAGTCAGCGACACGGATCGCACGCCGTCCTACCTTGTCTTCATAGGCAGGGCCAATGCCGCGCTTGGTGGTGCCGATCTTCGTTCCGGCTTGCGCCGCCTCACGCGCCGCATCCAACTCTTGATGAACCGGCATGATCAGCGATGCATTTTCGGCAATTTTCAAATTATCAGGGGAAATCGCCACGCCTTGCGCACGCAAGCGCTCCATCTCATCGATCAACGCCCATGGGTCAATCACCACACCATTGCCAATGACTGACCGTTTACCCGGACGAACGATACCGGATGGCAAGAGGCTCAACTTATAGGTCTCGCCATTAATGACCAATGTATGGCCGGCATTGTGGCCGCCTTGAAAACGGACAACCAAATCAGCCCGCAAGGACAACCAGTCTACGATTTTGCCTTTACCCTCATCGCCCCATTGGGAACCGACGACCACCACATTGGCCATAGCTCAGCCTCCTAGAAATAGAGTTTCTTTGCCTGAACCACTTGCGGCAAAGCTTGGATCGCCGACAGGACATCGCCAGAGATTTCTTCATCGACGCTGACTAAAGAAATGGCATCGCCATTAGGCTTATCACGGCCCAAGCTGAAGGAAGCGATATTAATATTGTGCGTGCCGAGCAAACTGCCGAGGGCGCCAATAAATCCAGGCTTATCCGTATTGGTCACATAGAGCATACGGGGCGATAGTTCCGCCTCCAGGTTAATCCCTTTCACCTGAATGATCCGCGGCTTGCTGTCTGAGAAGACGGTGCCAGCAACAGAGCGCTCTTGACGCTCGGTTTTCACGATCAGGCGGATATAACTATCAAATGCCCCTGCCGATTCTTGCTTGGACTCGGACACCTGTAAACCACGCTGTTTGGCCAATGCCGGCGCGCTTACCATATTTACATCTGACAAAAGAGGACGCAGCAAACCAGCAATGGCCGCAGCGGTCAGTGGAGCGCAGTTCAGGTCGCTGACTTCCCCTGCATATTCAAGGGTGACAGCCTCAATGCGGCTTTCCGTAATTTGGCCGGCAAACAGCCCCAATTGCTCCGCAAGCGCTACAAACGGGCGAAGCCGCGGCGCGTCCTCCGCCGAAATGGACGGCATGTTGATGGCATTTGTCACCGCTCCGGTGAGTAAGAAATCCGACATTTGCTCGGCCACTTGCAGCGCCACATTTTCCTGCGCTTCTTCGGTGGACGCACCCAAATGCGGCGTGCAGACCACGTTATCCATTCCGAAAAATGCGCTTTCCTTGGCTGGCTCTTGCTCAAACACATCCAATGCAGCGCCTGCCACATGGCCACTGTCGAGCGCTTCTTTCAAATCAGCCTCGTTAATCAAGCCGCCCCGTGCGCAGTTAATAATGCGTACGCCTTTTTTGGTTTTGGCGAGGGTGGCCTTATTGATGATATTCCGCGTCTTGTCGGTGAGGGGGGTGTGCAAGGTAATAAAATCAGCGCGCGCCAGCAAAGTATCGAGATCGACACTTTCAACACCCAATTCAATTGCACGCTCTGGTGTCAAAAACGGGTCAAAGGCGATCACTTTCATTTTCAGCCCCAAACCGCGCTGGGCAACATTGGCGCCGATATTACCACACCCAATAACACCTAATGTTTTGGCTGTGACTTCAACACCCATGAAACGGTTTTTCTCCCATTTGCCTTGATGGGTCGACGTATTCGCCGCAGGGAGCTCACGCGCAAGCGCAAACATCAGCGCAATGGCGTGCTCCGCAGTGGTGATCGAATTTCCAAACGGCGTATTCATAACCACAATCCCGCGCTCGGTTGAGGCCGGAATGTCAATATTATCGACCCCGATCCCGGCGCGCCCGATCACTTTCAAGCGATCAGCGGCGGCGATGACCGGTGGCGTCGCTTTGGTCGACGAGCGCACAACCAAGCCATCATAGTCGGCAATAATTTTGATCAATTCGTCACGATCAAGACCGGTGATCACATCGACATCGATCCCGCGATCACGAAAAATTTGTTCGGCAGCCGCACTCATTTTGTCGGCAATTAGCACTTTCGGCATGATATTATCCTTATCTAAAATTACGCGAGATCAGTCAAAGCGACGGCGTAGGCCCAGTCTAACCAGGGGAAAAGAGCCGTGAGATCGCTTGTCTCAACCGTGGCACCCGCCCAAATCCGAAGCCCAGCAGGTGCATCGCGATAGGCCCCAATGTCATAAGCCACACCCTCAGCGTCCAACAAAGACACAAGCTTCTTTGCAAAGGCGGCCTGCGCATCTGCTTCGAGCGCAGTCACCTCTTTAGATCCGATGACGAGACAGACAGAAGTCGTTGAGCGTAAAGCGGCATCAGGGCACAGAAAATCGACCCAATCGGTTTTTCCGACCCACGCATCAATGGCGTTAAAGTTTTGCTGCACACGGTTTTGCAAGCCCGCAAAACCACCCACTCCTTCGGCCCAAATTAAGGCATCGAGATAATCTTCAACCGCCATCATGGAAGGTGTATTAATGGTCTCGCCTTTGAAAATGCCAGCGATCAATTTCCCACCCTTGGTGAGGCGAAACACTTTTGGCATCGGCCAAGCAGGCGTGTAGCTCTCAAGCCGTTCTACCACGCGCGGCGATAGGATCAACATGCCATGAGCCCCTTCGCCGCCCATCACTTTTTGCCAGCTAAAGGTGGTGACATCGAGCTTATCCCACGGTAGATCCATGGCGAAAGCGGCGGATGTGGCGTCGCATAAGGTCAGCCCTTGGCGTTGGCTCGAAATCCAGTCGCCATTGGGCACGCGCACACCCGAAGTTGTGCCATTCCAGGTGAAGACCACATCGCGGTCGCAATCGACGCTCGCAAGATCGGGCAACGCGCCATAGCCCGCTTCTAACCGGCGGACATCCGATAATTTAAGTTGTTTGACAATGTCACTGACCCAGCCGAGGCCGAAGCTCTCCCAGCCGAGGACATCAACGCCCCGTGCACCCAGCAACGACCACATGGCCATCTCAAAGGCGCCGGTATCAGAACCCGGCACAATGCCGATATGATAATCGTCCGGAATTTTGAGCACTGTTCGGGTGCGTTCGATCGCATCCAGGAGCTTGGCCTTACCGATTTTTGATCGGTGGGACCGCCCTAAAGCGTCTGTCGATAAGTGGGAGAATGACCATCCTGGCCGCTTAGCGCATGGCCCAGATGAGAAGTTGGGGTTTTGCGGACGCTGGTCCGGCTTTTTGAGATCTGACATATGTCTACCCTCTCAGATAGTTGCCCTTCGTTGGGGAAGGGTGGCCCGAGAGAACGGTTAGTCATTATCGAAACAAAAGTCAATCGACCTTTTTGGTGCAACCAGCTGCACCCAATCGCCCCACAGAGCCGTGAGAGGGTCAGTCTTTGATTTCTCGGCCAAAATGAGTGTCGAGATAGCTGGGGATATCCGCACGGTGGTTTAAAGGCCCATGGCCCTGACCGAGCCCCGGCGCCGCCTTGATAGCACATCGAACATAATCGATCGACAGCGCCACCGCCTCCACGATCGGAATACCGCGCGCCAAGCCAGTGGCAATTGCACTGGCCAATGTGCAGCCCGTTCCATGCGTATGGGGCGTTACAATCCGCTCATTTTCGAACATCGTAAAGCCGCTTTGCTGGGCCAGCAGATCGGTAATTGTGTTGTCATGTCCGTGGCCACCTTTCAGCAGCACTGCACGTGCGCCCCGATCCATCAGCCAGTCGGCCGCGCGCTTCATATCATCCACCCGCTCGATCTCGCGCCCCATGAGCACACCCGCCTCAGGTAAATTGGGTGTCAGCAAACTTGCCGCGGGAAGAAGCAAGTGCTGAAGCGCGTCAACCGCCTCGGCCTGCAACAGGCGCGCGCCGCCTTTTGCAACCATCACAGGATCAACAACCAAGGTGGGCTTGCCATAGGCCTCCCACATTTCAGCAACGATTTCGATAATATCGCGTCGATGCAACATGCCCGTTTTCAGACAGTCTGCCCCAATATCACTGAGCACGGCGTGTATTTGTGCCCTAATGAAAGCCCCAGGCACGTCGAGAATATCATTCACGCCTTGCGTGTTCTGGGCGGTCAGAGCGGTTACAGCGGATGCGCCATACCCTCCCATGACGGTAATCGTCTTTAAATCAGCCTGTAAACCGGCTCCTCCGCCAGAATCAGAGCCGGCAATAACGAGGACCCGACCGCGCGACATGATTTCACACTTCCTTTTGCGTTCGCCAATGATTAGGCGGCTGAGGCGACTTGATTGACCGCTTCGACAATTTGACTGACAGCACGATCAACCGCTTGGGCATCATCGCCTTCGCCCATCACCCGGATCAAATTTTCTGTACCGGATTTTCGCACCAGAATACGCCCATCGCGCCCCAGCACATCCTCGGCCGCGCGAATAGCCTCGACCACTTTACTATCGCCTAAAGGCTCGCCGCCTCCATACGAAACATTTCGCAAAATTTGGGGAACCGGTGTGAACACGGAGCAAATTTCGCTGACTTTGCGTGCCCGCCGCTTCATCACCGCGAGAACTTGCAAGGCCGCAATTAAACCGTCTCCGGTGGACGAAAAATCGCTGAGCACAATATGGCCAGATTGCTCGCCCCCGAGATTATAATTTCCGGCCCGCATTTGCTCGACAACATAGCGATCGCCCACATTGGCGCGGATCATGGCTAAGCCAACCTCGTTCAAACACCGCTCCAAGCCCAAATTCGACATCACCGTTGTCACAATTCCCGGTTGCCGCAGACGATCATGGGCCAGCCAATCAAGCGCAATCAAGCCCATGATCTGATCGCCATCAACCTCTTGCCCTTTTTCATCAATAATAATGACGCGATCTGCATCCCCGTCCAGTGCGATACCGATATCAGCGCCTTCCTTGATCACACGGGCACGGATCTGTGCTGTCGATGTGGAACCACATTCTTTGTTGATATTAAAACCGTCAGGCTCGACGCCAATGGCAATGACCTCAGCACCTAATTCCCATAGGGCTGTTGGTGCCACGCGATAGGAGGCGCCATTCGCGCAATCGAGCACAATCTTCACGCCATCAAGCGTCAGGTCTCGGGGAAAAGTCCGCTTGGCAAATTCAATGTAGCGGGCTTGGCTGTCGTCGATCCGCTTCGCGCGCCCCAGCGCGGCAGGTGCGGCCAGGCTTAAGCCAGAGCTGGGCGACATGAGCGCCTCAATATCGCTCTCCAATTGATCAGATAGCTTGAACCCGTCTGGGCCAAATAATTTAATGCCATTATCTTCAAAGTGATTATGCGACGCCGAAATCATCACACCGAGATCGGCCCGTAATGAGCGCGTGAGGAAAGAGACCGCCGGAGTGGGGATCGGACCGAATAAAAACACATCCATGCCCATGGAGGTGAAGCCCGCCACCAAAGCAGGTTCAATCATATAGCCAGACAAGCGTGTGTCTTTTCCGATCACCACGCGGTGCCGATGATTGCCATTGCGAAACAGATGGCCAGCCGCCATCCCCAGACGCAAAGCCACTTCGGCCGTCATTTTTTCGTCGTTCACTGTTCCGCGAATTCCGTCTGTGCCAAAATATTTTCGGATCATCACTCGCCCTTCACAAAACCTCAACCTCGTTCATGCCGGAATTCGGAACAAGCGGCAAATAAAAGAATTTATCGAAATATTACAGAGCTTTGCGGTGCTGACGGAGTGTTGCATATAGGTCGAGCGCATCTTTGAGGGGGTCAACCTCATGCGTCCGAATATAGTCGACGCCCAACTGGCAGGCCCATAATTCTGCTGCCAGCGACATCGGGCCAATATCCTCGAGAGCACGCTGCGACTGCGCGCGCAAAAAACTTTTTCGCGAAACCGACAGCAGCACAGGAAGCCCAAAAGTTGATTTTAAATCATCTAATTGAGCCAAAACCCGCAAGGATACATCCGGCTGATTTCCTAAAAAAAAGCCCATGCCGGGATCAATCACCAATCGATCCGTGGCAATACCTGCGGCGTTCAAAGCGTTGAGCCGCTCGTCAAAAAAGGATTTAATTTGCGCCATCATCTGGTTGGCGTCGGTCTCAATGCGTTGCGCCCGACCCTGCCCGCTTTGCGCGGCATGCCTGTCCATGCCCTTCGATTGAACCGCATGCATGACCACCAAGCGACAGGCACTCTCGGCTAATTCAGGGTACAGCTCGGGGTGCGGAAATCCTGTGACATCGTTCAACCACTCAACCCCTTGCGCAAGCGCCCAGCGCTGTGTTTCGACATGATAGCTGTCGAGGCTGATCGGACAATTCAGGGCGCGCAATTCAGGCCAGACCGCTTGCAGGCGGTCAATTTCGGCCTCTGGGGGCACATATTGAGCGTCCGGGTGGCTCGAGGCCGGACCAACATCCAACACGTCAGCCCCAGCTGCGACCAGCGCTCGCGCTTGGGCGATGGCGTGATCAGGTGAAAGAAACCGCCCGCCATCTGAAAAGCTATCCTCGGTAATATTGAGGATACCAAAAATGCGCGGGCGGCTCATTAATCTGTGGCCAGTGATGCTTCTAATACGGCCTACAAACCTTGCGGCTCAGCCCCTGCAACGGGCGCACCGCCTGTTGTCGGAAACGGAGACCGCGGACCCTTCGGACCAGAGTCATTCGCATCTGGACGATGCGGCGGCTCGCCCTTCAGCAAACCAATAATTTCGTCCCCGCTCAGTGTTTCATATTCCAGCAAACCTTGAGCGATGATGTGCAATTTATCCATTTTTTCGGTCAAAATTTGTTTCGCTGTGGCATAGCCCTCATCAACCAAACGCCGCACCTCGCTGTCAATTTTACGCTGGGTTTCTTCCGACATATTTTGCGTTCTTGATACGCTATGCCCCAAAAACACTTCTTGCTCGTTTTCTGCGTAGGCCAGTGGCCCCAAATCGTCGCTCATGCCATAGCGGGTGACCATGGCCTTGGCCATATTGGTCGCCATTTGAATGTCCGATGATGCGCCCGAAGTCACCTTGTCATGACCGAAAATCAACTCCTCGGCAATACGTCCCCCCATCGCCACAGCCAAATCGGCTTTCAGACGGGCGCGGGTCACGGAGATTAAATCGCGTTCCGGCAAGCGCATCACCATTCCCAAGGCGCGGCCCCGCGGAATAATGGTGGCTTTGTGAATGGGGTCTGAGGCTTCAAGGTTCAGCGCAACCAATGCGTGCCCGCCTTCATGATAGGCTGTGAGCTTTTTCTCTTCTTCCGTCATCACCATTGAGCGGCGCTCGGCACCCATCATCACCTTATCTTTGGCGTCTTCAAACTCGGCCATAGAGACCAATCGCTTGCCCCGACGCGCCGCAAGAAGGGCCGCCTCGTTCACCAAATTGGCGAGATCGGCGCCCGAGAAACCAGGCGTGCCACGCGCAATCACCCGCGCATCGACATCCGACGCCAGCGGTGTTTTCTTCATGTGAACTTTCAGAATTTTTTCGCGACCAATAATATCGGGATTGGGAACGACCACTTGACGGTCAAACCGACCTGGGCGCAAGAGAGCTGGATCAAGAACGTCTGGCCGGTTGGTGGCCGCGATCAAGATAATGCTCTCATTGGCTTCAAAGCCATCCATTTCAACCAAGAGCTGGTTGAGGGTCTGTTCGCGTTCATCATTTCCACCGCCCAAACCAGCACCCCTGTGGCGACCCACAGCATCGATCTCATCGATGAAGATAATACACGGCGCGTTGCGCTTGGCTTGCTCGAACATATCGCGCACGCGGCTCGCACCCACGCCCACAAACATCTCAACAAAATCCGAACCCGAAATGGTGAAAAACGGCACTCCCGCTTCGCCGGCAATGGCGCGCGCCAGCAAAGTTTTACCGGTGCCTGGAGGGCCCACCAATAATGCGCCACGCGGAATGCGACCGCCCAATCTTTGAAATTTAGTGGGGTCTTTCAAGAAATCGACGATCTCTTGCAAGTCGTCTTTCGCTTCATCAATGCCAGCAACGTCGTCAAAGGTGACGCGGCCATGCGCTTCGGTGAGCAATTTTGCCTTTGACTTGCCAAAGCCCATGGCTTTGCCCGCACCGCCTTGCATCTGGCGCATGAAGAATACCCACACCCCGATCAGCAACAACATGGGGAACCATGAGATCAAAACACCCAAAAGGGTTGGCCCTGTATTTTCCGGCTTTACGGAAATATTAACACCGCGGGCTTGCAAACGAGAGATCAAATTCGGATCGTTTTGCGGAATAAAAGTGGTAAAGCCTCCGCCTGTCGCATAGCGCCCCTTCACAGTGTCGCCTGAAATCATGACGTCGGATATCGATCCTGCATCGACCTCAGCCGTGAATTGGGAAAAGGTAATCTCGCGGCTATTTTGATCGCTCACCGGCCCATTAAACATATTGAATAAGGTCAGCAACATCAGTGCGACGACAACCCAAATTGCAAAATTGCGCATTCCAGACATAGTTAAACCTCTCCGCAGACATAACCGCGACAGCCCTGTTGGCGCCTCAACCGATCATCGTCTTACCTATAACATAGGTGCAAAGACAGGGATTTTCCAGATGCGACCAGAACCTTTGTGTCGCTTTTCTGAAGAGGGGTTATTTTGTCGCAAAAGGAGAAATCAACCCGGCCTGGGCCTGCTGATCCGCGAGAAGATGCGGGCAACTGACAAGCTGCGACCCCTCAAATATCGCGGGCACAGAGGCATAGAAACGCGTTGGAATGGCTGGATCGGACACAAATCCTTGCGCTTTCAACGCCTTCAGGCCCTCTCGCCCCAAAGCAGCAATTTGATTTCCGCGGTGCTTCCGGGCTATTTCGAGCCTATACCGTCCATCCCAAATCATTGACATTTGTCGTTTCACGGTCAGCGCCGGCAAAAGCTGTGCGGCGGCCGCTTCTCTGCCCAGCACAATATCTTGACGCCGGATACGCAGATCAACACCAGCAAGCGTCCGACCGCTGCTGTGCGACGCGGCGCTGAGGGCGAGCACCGCATCCATACTCCTTTGGCGGGGAGGATGGTTTGCCCCACCCAGCCATACAAAACAATCGGTGAGCAACCGCCGCTGGATCGTTTGCGGCAAGGCCACAAACTCAGCCCGAGGCAGGCGCACGACCCCCATCGGCAGGATCGCCTGCCATTGCCGCAAATAATCATGCGCGAGCTTGGTTAAATCATCATGAACACGACGCAATCGGGCCGCACTTTGCCCCAACATAGATGCTGTCAGACCCCATTCAGCGAGGCGCGGCAAGGCGTTCCGCCACCGCACCCGCTCAAAGCGCGTGTCATGATTGGACGGATCACTGACGACGCTGAGGCCCGCCGCATGGCAGATCGCGGCCATATCATCCGGCATGTGCTCTAAAAAGGGGCGAATAACCACCAATTGACCGCGCACGCTGATCGGAGGAATACACGACAGCCCCGCCAAATCACTGCCCCGCGCCAACCGCATGAGCATCGTCTCTGCCTGATCTTGCGCATGATGGGCGGTGACCAGAGCCGTAATGCCCTGCGCGTGACAATAGTCTTCCATGAGGCGATACCGCGCGTCGCGCGCCGCTGCTTGCACACCCCCAAATGACAATTTATCGTTTACTGTCAATACCTTAACTTTAAGACCCAAGGCACGTGCCTGCCGGCTGACAAGACGGGTCTCGGCTTTTGCCTCGGGACGTAACCCATGATCGACCGTCAACACGGTAAAACGGGGGACAGAAAATCCTGTTTGGTCTGAGGGGCCTGAGAGGTTTTGGCAGTGAGCGGCCAGCGCCACTAAAGCCATCGAATCCGAGCCGCCGGAAACCGCTAAGGCATAATGCGGAGCGTCATATAAGCGACGCAAATGGTCGAGCCATATGCCCGCCGCTTTGGGCGGCGTGTTGGGCGGCGTGTTGGGCGGCGCCTTGGGCGGCGCGTGCGGTTGAGTTTTACGAGCACCCGGCACGGTTTTTCTCAATATCCGCCCGCTTTTTAATCGCTTGAGACGCATCGGGGAATTTCACAGCCAGTTCCGCAAACGCATCGCAGGCTGTGCTTTTTTGATCTAACGCAACCAAAGCCATACCCAATTTCAAGAGACTATCCGGCGCTTTTCCACTTTTTTCATACACGGTATAGCCCGCCAAAAAAGCCTCCGCCGCTTGCTTGAAATCGCGCTCGACATAATAAGTCTCGCCCAGCCAATATTGCGCATTCCCCGCCCGTTCATGTTGCGGATAATTTTTAAGGATCGCCTTAAAGTCCTCGCGAGCAGGCGCATATTTGCCATCGCGCAACAGGGCGAGGCCACGATCATATAATTTTTCAGGATCCGCTAACGCCTCGCGCGGCGTGGCAGCACTTTCAAGAGCCGGATTATCGGTATCTTCCCCCACGAGCGGGCCCGAGCGGGGCATGATTTCGGCATCACCAGAAATAGTGGCGCTCGGCGCCACGGTGCCGATCACGACGGGCTCCTCCGAACCAGCATTCTCACGTTGGCGTAACTTTCCTTCAAGGGCTTGAAAACGAAATTCAGAATCGGCACTTGCGCGGGCCCGATTTTCTTCCATCTCTCCAAGCAAACGCAAAATTTCATCGGTTTGCCCCCGAATATGGCGGCTCGACTCTTCCAACGCCGACAAGCGCAAGCGCAAATCGGCGGCTTGCTGATCATCAAAAGAACCGCCCGACTGACTAGAGGGAGAGGCTGTCCGACTGGCTGAAGCGCCTTGAAGCGTGTCGAGGCGGGCGAGAATTCGTTCGATCGCCGTCAAAACATCCGCATTTTGAAGATTTTGCTGGGCGCGAAGCAATTGCTCAATTCGCGTCAGGCGCAGAGTGATCGCTTCAAAACTATTAGCCCCATATGACGATGCGCCATTGGTTGGGTTGGTCGCGCCACTGGCGGCATTTTGAGGAGCCAGATCGGGGATGGTGCGCGCATCAAATGTCTCTATTTGGCGCACAGAATTGGTCCCCATATTTTGCGCCCCAGCCGGCATCGACAGCGCCATGACCGCAAAAGCACACAGGCTTGCACGTAATACCCAAGCGCGGCGCAGGCCTCCGATCTCGGGGTCCAGCGCCCGCGCGGCGCTTCGCGCACATTGCCCGCGCTCGCAGCCCGCCTCGATGCCTTTATTCTCTATCTGACTGTTTTGCATATATTTATTTCCTGCTCACCTGTTTGTGAGAAGCCGGTTGACCCTCTCATCTAGGTTTTCCTCTTTAAGTCTTTTCTCTTTAAGTCTTCTCTCTCTAGGTCTTTCCTGACGATCACCTTAAGCCCCACCGCATTGGTTTTAAAGACCAGACCTCTCGCAGAAACCCGAAACCTATCGAAAAATTATGGGCAGATTAAGGCAGAGCCCCGCCAAGGTTCAAGCCCAGATCCTGCCCTCGATCACGCCCTCGATCACGCGATCGCGTGAGCTCAAGCGAAAAAAAAGGCACCTTTTAAGGTGCCTTTTAAAATGATTAATCGGTCAAGCGCTTAACGAAGCGAGGTGACCGCCCGGCGGTTTTTTGACCAGCAATTCTCGGAAGAACACAACGAAACAGGGCGTTCTTTTCCGTAAGAAATGGTTGAAACTTGGCCCGCATTGACCCCCATGCTGATCAGGGCATCACGAACCGCTGTCGCGCGACGTGCACCCAAAGCAAGGTTGTAATCGCGTGTTCCGCGCTCGTCCGCATGCCCTTCAATCACCACTGAAACAGATGAATTGGCTTGCAACCAACGGGCTTGGTTACGAACCGTGCTCATGGCCGCTTCGTTTAAAGTTGACTGATCAGTGTTGAAAAACACACGATCCAATACATTTTCTGCCAAATATTGTGCATCACCTTCGGAACGCTCTGCGCTGTACCCACCTGACATGGAACCCGTGTCAGCACTCTTATTCGCTTGCCCGCACGCCGCCAAAACCATCGCCATGGCGCCCGCAATCGCAAATTTAAACAATCTATTCTCCAGCATAATTCGCCTCCAAAGCCCTAAAGTGCCATAATGTGACACCCATTTTGTGTTCTAGATGGGGTTATAGGGTAAAGATGCCCAAAGCGCAATCATCGCAATCAAACAAGTTACTTCAGAACCCCGCACGAGCCTTACTTTATCCGTGTGACATCCGTGTGATCGCGTGAGCTATTGAATAAGCGGTGACCAGGCGGGGTCAGAGGCAAAGCCCTGTGTTTTAAGCGGACGCTCATTATACCCCGTGAGATCGACCGTCCATAGCGATGGCCCTCCCGTCGCTCCCTCGGTTTCCCTGAAAAAAGCAAGTACCCGACCATTGGGCGACCATGTCGGCCCTTCATTATGATAGCCCTCGGTTAAAATCCGCTCGCCTGAGCCGTCGGGCTTCATGACGCCGATTAAGAACCGGTTTTTATAGGTCTTTGTGAAAGCGATTAAATCGCCCCGTGGCGACCAAACTGGCGTTCCATAACGCCCTTTTCCATAGCTGATACGTTTGACGTTCTTACCATCCGCATCCATCACGAATAATTGCTGTGTCCCCAGACGATCCGACTCGAAGACCACATATTTGCCGTCCGGCGAATAGCACGGGGCAGTATCAATCGCCAGAGAACCGGTCAATCGGCGGGTTTCTCGGGTGCGCAAATCCATCACGTAAATATTTGAGTTCCCGTTCCGCTCAAGGCTCATAATAATTTTCTGGCCATCCGGCGAGAAGCGCGGCGCGAAGGTCATGCCGGGAAAATCGCCCACCACTTCTTGTTGTCCCGTTTCAATGTTCAGCAGATAAACCCGGGGCCGGT
>CBFIIU010000002.1:171541-172322 GCA_965662735.1 Alphaproteobacteria bacterium | reverse complement strand
CGCTCAAGATCTGCAGTGATCACCCGAGCGATATCCGGGCCGACTTTTTGGTCACCCGCAAAATCGAGAATCGCGATGGGCAGCGGATCGACATTGCCTTGCGTAATATCAATTTTCAAAAGCGCCTGTGCCGGCCCAAGGCTGCTCAAAAGGAGCACACACAAACCCACCGCCATGATCAATGAGCGTCCTACGCCATACCCACCCCTTGCGCTTCGAAAAAAGCAACGCGGAGTCCGTTTTGGGATCATCTGATGTATCGTCATACTGGTTCTCATTTTTATCTCTGATTGCATCTGGGTTTCGTGGCTAACCCCCGAGCATAAATTTTGGATCAAAATTTAGCTCGAGATCGCGCCAACGCTCATATTTTTCAGCGGGCATTTGATAGGGCTGGCACCGCCGAATGGCACGCAATACACTCTCCGCAGCCGCCCGAAAAAAGGGATCGGTGAGCTGATTTCTATTTACCACAACAGGCCCATCACTGACCATGCCATTTGGCATCAGCGACACCCGCACAATCACAGCGAGATCATCGCCAGCCCGCGCGCCGGCCGGAAAACTCCAGCATTTTTTCATTTGAACCCGAAAACTGTCAATTTCGCTCAACGTCATCTCGGCCACATCAATGTCGGCCGCTGGCGGCGCTGGGGTGTCGGGGGTTTTGTCCAATAGGAGCCGCAATTTATTCACGTCCAATTTGGGTTTGGCGGGAGCAGGACGCGCCAAGGGCTGCGGGGTGGCGACCTCAAATGCCGGCGCATCTGGCTCTGATTTA
>CBFIIU010000002.1:167627-171336 GCA_965662735.1 Alphaproteobacteria bacterium | reverse complement strand
CCTGTTTTTTCATGAGACGGGTTAACTCACTGACCGGAACCAACTCAACGGGAAGCGGCTCGTATAGCGTCGGGGTGTCGCGCAACATGGGCGCCCAGTTCATCGCAATAAGAATAACGGCCCCATGCAAGGCAACCGAAGACAGAAAATCTCGGTTCGCCAAAGAAGCCATCTCAGCGCCCTTTTGCGTTTTCTCTGTTCTCAGTGACCAAGGCAACGCGTGAGAACCCAGCGCGATTTATGCGCGCCACTGTGTCAGCGACAATCCCATAGGCCACCGCCTGATCACCCCGCACAAAGATGCGCTGGTCAAAGCCGGCGCCGGTAATGGCCTGCAGGCGAGCCACTAATTGATTGGGTGCCACTTCCGTTTCCTGAATTAAAACCTGCCCTTTAGCCGTGATCGTGATGACGAGAGGCTCATCATCGCCCGACAGCGGATTGGCTTTGGTTTTAGGCAAATCTACCGGCACCCCCACGGTGAGCAAGGGAGCCGCCACCATGAAGACAATCAAAAGCACCAGCATCACATCGACCATGGGCGTGACATTAATTTCACTCATCGGCGACCGACGCCACCGGTGCCGACGCGACCGATCACCGCCCAGCGTGGACATTGCCATATCAGCTCTTCCTCTGTTGCCGGTTCACAACGGCAATAAACTCGTCCATGAATATTTCAAGACGTGTTGCCAGACGATTAAAGCCGTTTGAAAACCCATTATAGGCAATCACGGCGGGGATGGCGGCCAATAAGCCCAGCCCGGTCGCAAACAAAGCTTCGGCAATCCCAGGCGCCACCACGGCCAGATTAGTATCTCGGGTTACAGCAATCGCTTGAAAACTATTCATAATGCCCCAAACAGTGCCAAAGAGACCCACAAAAGGAGACACCGAGCCAACCGTGGCCAAGAGCAACATCCGCGCCTCGAGATCAGCCATTTCGCGGCCTAAACTAATAGACATGGCGCGCTCAATATTGCGGGTTGTCTCATCGGAAGGGCGGGTCATTTTGCCGCCATCGCTTTGCGCCCATTCACGCATGGCGGCAACGAAAAGGCTTGAAAAAGGATGGCTCGGCTCGCTGCTGGTTTGCCGATAGAGGGCTTGCAATGAATTACCCGACCAGAAGCGCTCCTCGAACGCATCTGCCGAGGCTGTGTACCGCCGAAGCAGACGCCATTTCTCGAGGATCACCGCCCATGTGACAACCGAGGCTAGGATCAGCCCCGCCATCACCACCTGCACCACCCAATCGGCTCGCGCAAACAGCGCCATCAATGAAAAATCTGTTTGGGCTAGCCCCTGACCTATTTGCTCGACCACTACGCCTTCCATTATATTCTCCTCACACACCGAGAAACGGGGATATACCTGTCAATTGTGACCAAACTTAGGCTTATTCGGCCCGAGCGAGCAATGACCCCCGCCTCAGGCCGCATAATCAAGGTGCGCTGGCCTCGATATGCTGGGACAAGGAGGCCAGGAGGTCGGCGGGCAGGCGGCGCGGGCGCCCATTTAAGTCGGTACATGCGGCCCCCACCTGCGCGGACCATAAAACTGTATCCCCGCAATAAATATTCTGTTCAATATGCATACGAGCACCGCGCGCGTCGATAAAGCGCGTCCGAACGCGCAACAGATCATCAATTCGCGCCGGCGAATGAAACGCCATCTGCATCTGGGTCACCACAAACACCAGCGCGGGCGTCAAGGCCGCCAATTCAGTGTGATAAATACCCAGATCACGCAGACAATCCGAACGACCGCGCTCAGCAAAGCGCAAATAATTGGCGTGATAGACAACCCCCGAAAAATCCGTGTCTTCATAATACACGCGCACGGAAATCTCGTGCCAATGATCCGGGGCAAAGCCCATCACCCCTCCTCTCGCCCTGACTGAGACGGCCCTGACTGAGACGGCCCTGACTGAGACGGCCCTGACTGAGACGGCCCTGACTGAGACGGCCTTGCAGAAGACGACTCTGACGATGAAAACAAATCGGCCTCGGATTTAACAGGCGGTGTCATGCCGAGATGCGCAAAAGCGGCGGGCATTAACTGACGCCCACGCGGGGTGCGATTGACATAACCCAGTTGCAATAAATACGGCTCGACCAAATCTTCAAGCGCGTCACGCGGCTCGCTCAGCGCCGCGGCGATAGTATCAATGCCGACAGGGCCCCCGTTAAATTTTTCGGCAATCATGCGCAAATAGCGATGATCAAGTCCATCTAAGCCGGCCGCATCCACATCGAGACGCTGCAAAGCAAGATCGGCCACATGAGCCGTGACCAAAGAGGCATTTTGCAAATCAGCAAAGTCGCGCACGCGGCGCAATAAACGTCCCGCAATACGCGGCGTACCGCGCGCCCGTCGGGCAATTTCCTCAGCCCCTGTTGCATCGACCGTCATTCCCAACAAATCGGCATTGCGTTGAATAATTTGCGTTAACTCGGCCACATCATAAAAATTGAGATAGATCGGAATGCCAAAGCGATCGCGCAAGGGGGTCGACAAAAGTCCGGTGCGAGTCGTTGCCCCAACCAATGTAAAAGGCGGCAGGTCAATTTTAACCGAGCGCGCCGCCGGCCCCTCGCCAATAATCAAATCCAGCTCATAATCTTCCATTGCTGGATATAGAATTTCTTCAACGGCGGGGCTAAGACGATGGATTTCATCAATAAACAAAACATCATGCGGCTCGAGATTAGTCAGCAGCGCCGCCAAATCGCCGGCTTTTGAGATCACAGGGCCGGATGTTGCGCGAAAGCCCGCATCCATCTCACGGGCAATAATTTGCGCCAAAGTCGTTTTGCCTAAGCCAGGGGGGCCCGCCAATAAAACATGATCGAGCGCCTCTTGCCGCTTTCTGGCGGCCGAAATAAAGACATCCAAATTCTCTCGGCTTTTTTTCTGACCAATAAATTGCGCCAAGGTTTTGGGGCGCAGCGCCGCATCCAGATCATCAGCCTGACGGCCCAAGGCAATGACGCGATCATTCATTGAGACATCTCCCGCAACGCCCCTTTAATGAGATCCTGTACGCCACTACTCGGATCAGCGGCCCGCAACCGCTGCAAGACCGGAAAGGCGCTGGCTTGGGGATAGCCCAAATTGGTCAGCGCGGATAACGCATCTTCCAATTCCCGCGAGGCCGACGGAGCTTGATCGGTTATAACAAAGCTGCCCTCAGGTCCTTTATCTTTCAACTCTTGGACAATCCGCTGCGCTACTTTTGGCCCAACACCGGGGGCACGCCCGATCATTGCTTTATCTTGCGCGGCGATCGATTGACCCAATTCGTCGGGGCTTAAAATGCCCAATATTGCAAGCGCCACTTTGGCGCCCACACCCTGCACACCCATTAGGAGTTTAAACCATTGCCGCTCGAGATCATTGTCAAAGCCGAACAAGCGAAACTGATCTTCGCGCACATACGTCTCGATAAACAGGGAAAGAGTCTCCCCCGAAGCTGGCAATTGGCTCAGCAATCGCGCACTCACCTCGACAAGATAGCCCACCCCATGGACATCTAGAATGACCGCCTGATCGCGCGTACCCGTGAAAACGCCCTGCAAATACGCAATCATGACGCTGCCTTATCTGCGAGCATCCCCACCCTTGCGCTATAGGCATGGGCGATCGCAATCGCCAATGCGTCTGCCGCATGATCATCTTCGGGCGATGCGGAGGGCAGAAGCATATT
>CBFIIU010000002.1:165786-167485 GCA_965662735.1 Alphaproteobacteria bacterium | reverse complement strand
AAGCTACCGACAGGATCTTTGTTCACGAAGCTATTCTCAACCGCGACTTCGTCAGGCGACCAGCTGGCCAGAGCGTCTGAAAGCCCGCGCTCTAAACACACCAGACGGGTCGCTAAATTATCATTCGATTTTGTTCGCACGACCCCACTCGCCTCATAGGCCAATTTGTTGCCGGTGACCGAGATCACGCCCCACCCCATTGATCGCAAGCCCGGATCAAGCCCCATAATACGCCGCGTGCGAGGGCTAGGCATGCGCCCCCAATCCCGACGGCTGGACCGAGGCCTGAGGGAGAAATCTGACGGAAGCTGTTAACATGTCTTCATCATACATCTGTGCGCTGTCCTGTGGTCAAGCCGACAGCTGATCTAAAATTTCGTCGGAAATATCAAAATTGGCATAGACATTTTGCACATCATCCAAATCATCAAGCGCTTCGATAAATTTTAAAACCTGTTCCGCGGCCTCTCCGTCAACATTAATGGTGTTTTGCGGGCGCCATACAATTTGGGCGGCGCTGGGTGGGCCTAATTTTTCTTCGAGCGATTGCACCAGCTGATGCAACTCTTCGAGCGCGCATAAAATTTCGTGGCCCTCGCCTGAACTATCAACATCATCCGCGCCGGCTTCGATTGCCGCTTCAAACACCGCCTCGGCATCTGCGACCTCTGCCGGATATTCAACCGCACCTACGCGATCGAACATAAAAGAGACCGAGCCGGTTTCGCCCATATTTCCGCCATTTTTTGAGAATGCAGCCCGCACTTCGCTCGCGGTTCGATTTCGATTATCGCTCAGCGTTTCAACAATCACCCCAATGCCCGCAGGGCCAAATCCCTCATACCGGATCTCTTCATAGGCGGCGGCATCTTTATCCGCGCTCTTCTTGATGGCACGCTCAATATTATCTTTCGGCATATTCTGTGCCCGCGCCGCCAAAACAGCCGTGCGCAAGCGCGGATTACTATTGGGATCGGGCGCACCCATTTTTGCGGCGACGGTAATTTCCTTGGCCAGACGCGCAAAGATACGCGCCCGTTTCTTATCCTGCGCGCCTTTGCGATGTTGAATATTTTTAAATTTTGAATGTCCTGCCATGTCTTTACTCGCTCGCTTTATGATGGGGCATTGACCATGGCGCAACGCGCTTTGGCCTGTGCGCGAATCAACGACACTCTAGCGCGAAGGCTCCGTGCTGGCCAGCCTCCCGCCCTCCCGGAATGGAACAATGCTCCGCGCCAGACCTGAGGCCGGATCGGTTTCGACGATCACCCCGCACAAACTGGGCTCGCCCAAAGCGGGCTGCAAGCGGCCCCGTCGCATTTTGGTGAGGAACCGACTTAGCGCTTCCTCTTTTTGCATGCCGATCACGCTATCGTAGTCACCACACATGCCGGCATCCGTCTGATAGGCTGTTCCGGCTGGTAAAATTTGTGCGTCAGCCGAGGGCGTGTGCGTGTGTGTACCAACCACTAAGGACACGAGGCCATCGCAAAAATGACCCATAGCCATTTTTTCAGAAGAAGCCTCGGCATGAACATCAACGACAATGGCGTCGGCAACGTCACGCAACGGGCTCGCCGTCAGCTCGCGTTCAATGCTAGCAAATGGGCAATCCAAGCTTTCCATAAACAACTGCCCCATTACATTGACCACTAATAAATTCTGCCCCCCAATCGCAAACAACCCCACACCGCGG
>CBFIIU010000002.1:164548-165740 GCA_965662735.1 Alphaproteobacteria bacterium | reverse complement strand
CGTGTTCGATATAGGTTTGAATATCCGCTTGATCCCAGGCGTGGTTGCCCGTGGTAATCACATCAACGCCCGCATCAAAAAACGCATCGGCGATGGCCGGCGTAATTCCAAAGCCGCCCGCCGCGTTCTCGCCATTGACGATCACCGCATCCAAGGACAATTGAGTGCGTAAATGCGGCACCCGTCGTACCACCGCCTCGCGCGCCGCGCGACCAACAACATCACCTAAAAATAAAATACGCATCGATCCCCTTATCCAATTCTATCGCATCATCTCATCACAGCCAAAGTCGCGCATCATGGGGATGCGGCCGACATTGGCGAAAACCCTTTGCACTTAATATCCCATCGAGCCTTTGGTCGTGGGCCTCTACCGGCACGGTGTCAACACATTGGAAAGAAAAAGCAACCCCCAAGCGGTAAACATTTGTCCCCCGAGAAGCGAGCCACTGATCGTAATAACCGCCGCCCCGCCCTAAGCGCGCACCGTGATCATCGCATGCAAGCAGGGGCACTAAAATCAAATCGGGCTCGCACGGGTCGCCCGTGGCTTCTTTAATCCCATAGCGTCCGGTTACGAGAGACGTGCCGTCCCATTCCCGAAAAATGAGTGCCCCCTCATCATGTGCCGAGGGCAAAGCCAGGCGACACCCTAAGGTCTGAAGCCACAGCAAAATTGGCGCGACATTTAATTCACCATCATCCGCCATATAACCGGCCACGCATAATGTGGGCGATGGCTCTGGAGCGGGTTGCGCGACACTCGAATGAGCACCCGATTGAACGCTCGATTGAGCGTTCAGATTAAAGCACGTCCTCATGCGATCGAGACAGGCGGCCTCTTCCTCTTCCCGCGCCGTGCCTTGAAAAGCCCGCCGTCGAGCCGACATCTGTCTTCGCAACAATGTCTTATCTGAGGGCGTTGGTCTCGCCTCCATCATGCCGTGTCTTTCATCATCTCAGTTACAATGGGCGAATGTGGGACCACCCTGGCCGTCTCTCGCATGACCCTCGGTGACCTACATGAGTAGGTGGGCACCATATGCTCCAAACCACGGTCTAGTGCAGGGACAGTTCCCTTAAGGATCGTAAGGTCCCGAGAAAAATATGCTTCCTCGAACCGGGTAGTCCCACGCCTTTTCTTATCGCCAATATACGCCATCCTCGACGCGCGCGAAAGCGCTGACGTAAA
>CBFIIU010000002.1:145334-164276 GCA_965662735.1 Alphaproteobacteria bacterium | reverse complement strand
TCATCGGCAAGCGCACGCACACGCTGTTCGTCCTCAGCCGGAACCGAGACAGATAGCGGGCGGTTATCAATCCATAGTTCCAACTCAGCCATGGCCCGAAATCTCCCGATCGAGACCATCGACCGTCTCAATGGCTTTATCAATTTGCTGCGTGGCACGCTGGGTGGCGCTCTCAAGCAGCGCAACTTTTTTCTTCAACTCCGCAATTTCAAGCCTCAATTGGGTGTTTTCACTATCCAATTGCTGTAGCTGATCTCGGGCGCGCTCGGCTTTCCGCAACATGCGCTCGGACAACCCCCCAATGGCCGTTGTCAATGTGGCGAGAGCTTGCTCCGGAGAGCGATGTTCCGAGGGTTCATGTGCGGTCATGGAGAGGAGTTTATGTGATCTGCCAGACCGGAGCAAGGCGTCGACATCGGTTATCTCAGGGGCAACGCTTAATATGAAGGGTGGACAAAACATTGCACGCTTAAATTAGAGCATAGGATCACGAAACACCTCGTTGGCGCGCGCCGGCGAGATTTAGTCCCTGGCTCCTGCGTTTAGTCGGATCAGGAGGCAGAAAAAGCTGAAAAACTATACCGCAAAAAACAGAATCGGCATTGACTAGAGGCCTTGTTAAAGTCATCTTGCGGCCGCATCGGGCACATCGAAGCGCCCGACGCGCCTATCTTGGACACAAATAATTGGTCTTGAGACACGAATGACTGGTCTTAAGACACAAATAGTTGGGCACAGATCAATATCCGTTGTGCAAGATGTGAATGGAAAAAGATATAGTGTCGACACACGAGGCGTTAACGTCGATGGAGGACATAATGGCCGGAGATCCTATTCTCGATCGCGATATGCGAACAAAAATGGCCAATGCCATTCGCGCCCTTGCCATGGACGCAGTTGAGGCCGCGCAGTCGGGACACCCTGGCATGCCCATGGGGGCTGCCGATATAGCGACGGTCTTGTTCGCCAAACACCTTAAAATTGATCCCTTACATCCTCAATGGCCCGATCGCGATCGCTTTGTCCTCTCGGCGGGCCATGGGTCGATGTTGCAATATGCCCTGCATTATTTGCTCGGCTATCAAGATATGTCGATCGACGACCTTAAAAACTTTCGCCAGCTCGGCGCAAAAACAGCCGGCCACCCCGAATATGGCCACGCAAACGGTATTGAAACAACCACGGGTCCGTTGGGCCAAGGGCTGGCGACGGCGGTTGGAATGGCGCTCGCCGAGCGCTTGCTCAATGCTCGATTTGGAGATGATGTCGTTAACCATCACACCTATGTCATCGCCTCCGATGGTGATTTGATGGAAGGTGTGAGCCATGAAGCCATTGGTCTGGCCGGCCATTTAAAACTGTCTCGGTTGATCGTGCTCTATGATGATAATGGCATTTCAATTGATGGCCCCCTTTCCTTGAGCGAGTCGGGCGACGCATTAGCCCGCTTTGAAGCAGCCGGCTGGGCCGCATTGCGCGTTGATGGCCACGATATGGACGCGATTGATGAGGCGATCACGCAGGCCAAACTCTCCGATGTGCCGACCCTCATCGCCTGTCAAACCGTCATTGGATTTGGCGCACCGAACAAACAAGGGACCTCGTCCTCGCATGGCGCGCCTCTGGGCGCTGATGAGATCGAAAAGGCCAAGGCGGCGCTCGGATGGACCGCCGCTGCCTTCGACGTGCCGGCGGATATTTTGGATGCCTGGCGCATGGCGGGGCGGGCACACGCCTCTGCCCGTAAATGCTGGGAGGCGCGGCTCGACAACGAACAGCCAGCGGATATGCGGCGGCGCTTCGAACGCACCATAGCCGGCGATCTTCCAAGCGCGCTGCCGGAAATAATTAATCAATTCAAGCAACATCTCGCGACAGAGAAACCCGGTTGGGCGACCCGCAAAGCCTCGGAAGAGGCACTGAAAGCGATCGTTCCAGCTGTGCCCGAAATGATTGGGGGCTCAGCGGATCTCACAGGCTCCAACAATACACGCACACCCGATCAAGCCGCCATTCAGCCGCAAGCCTTTGATGGACGTTTTATCCATTATGGCATTCGCGAATTTGGGATGGCCGCCGCCATGAATGGCATGGCCTTGCATGGCGGATTGATCCCTTATTCGGGAACCTTTTTAGTATTCTCAGACTACAGTCGTCCGGCCATTCGCCTTGGCGCCTTAATGGGGATCCGCACTATTCATGTCTTGACGCATGACAGTATTGGCCTTGGGGAAGATGGGCCGACCCATCAACCGGTCGAGCATCTGGCCGCCTTGCGCGCCATCCCTAATTGTTTGGTCTTCCGCCCTGCCGATGCCATCGAAACCTTGGAATGCTGGCAGGCAGCGCTTGAAGCCCAGCATGCGCCGAGCGTGTTAGCTTTAACCCGACAAGGGGTACCGGCATTGCGCGACTATAGCGAGAAGAACCTATGCAGCTTTGGGGCCTATGAATTAGCCCCGGAAAAAGACGCGGATGTGTCGCTTTTTGCAACCGGATCTGAAGTGAGCCTCGCCATGCGCGCCCGCGAACTTTTGAGTGCCGACAATATTAAAGCACGGGTCATCTCGGCGCCCTGCTTTGAATTATTTGCCCAACAAAGCCCCAGCTACCAAGCCGATATTCTCGGTGATGCTCAGGTACGGATCGGCGTTGAAGCCGCCATTCGCCAGAGCTGGGATGCGTTTTTGCGCCCCGAAGATAAATTTATCGGCATGTCCGGTTTTGGCGCCAGTGGCCCTGCCCCAGACTTATACAAGCATTTCGGCATAACCCCAGAGGCGATTGCGCAAGCCGCGCGCGACGCCCTCAATCAAGGATAAGCAGATCATATAATAGATCGTTCGGAAAAACGTCTCTTAGGCGAAAAAGGAAGGAAAATCTCATGGCAGTAAAAGTAGCAATTAATGGCTTTGGCCGGATCGGCCGCCTTGTTTTGCGGAGCATTATCGAAAGTGGCCGCAAGGACATTGAAGTTGTCGCTATTAATGATCTCGGAACAGTCGATGCCAATGCACTTCTTTTACAATATGATAGCATTCATGGCCCCTTCCCAGCCCGCGTTCGGGCAACCAAATCATCCATGAATGTCGGGCGCGGCCCGATTAAGGTGTATGCCGAGCGCGATCCCGCTCAGTTGCCCTGGAAAGAATTAGGGGTCGATGTGGCTCTCGAATGCACGGGGCTGTTCACCCATCGCGATCAAGCCGTTAAGCACCTTGAAGCAGGTGCCAAAAAAGTGCTGATTAGCGCCCCCGCGACAAATGCCGATTTGACGGTTGTCTATGGCGTGAACCACGCCAAATTGCGCAAATCGCATAAGATCGTCTCCAATGCATCGTGCACCACAAATTGTCTGGCTCCCGTTGCGCAAGTGCTCAATAAACTTTGCGGCATTGAACGCGGATATATGACCACGGTTCATGCCTTTACAGGCGACCAACGCACGGTGGATACATTGCACAGCGATCCACGGCGCGCACGGAGCGCCTCGCTCTCCATGATCCCAACCTCAACGGGCGCAGCGAAGGCTGTCGGTCTGGTTTTGCCTGAATTGAACGGCAAACTCGATGGTACCGCTATTCGCGTGCCGACCCCCAATGTGTCCATGATCGACCTCGTCTTCACGCCTCAGAAAAAAGTTACGGTCGATGGCATTAATGACGCCATGCGGGCTGCCGCCAAAGGCCCCCTGCGAGGCGTTTTGGATGTTGTCGATTTACCTTTGGTCTCTGTCGATTTTAACCACAACCCGCATTCTTCCAGCTTTGATGCCACGCAGACCCAAATTGTGGACGGCAAGCTGGTCCGTGTTTTGAGCTGGTACGACAATGAGTGGGGATTTGCCAATCGGATGAGCGATACCGCAGTAACCATGGCGAAGCTTGGTTAATATGGCGCCACGACGGTTCAGCTCGCTTTTAAGCGAGGGTGTTCAAGGAAAAGTCGTGCTTCTGCGCGCTGATCTGAATGTGCCGCTCGATGCCGATGGCAAGCTGCGCGATGCCACACGATTACAACGCGTTTTGCCAACAATCACGGCACTGAGCGATGCTGGCGCACGCCTTGCCATTTTATCGCATTTTGGTCGTCCTAAAGGACAGATTAATCCGAGCATGAGCTTGCGCCCAGTGGTCAACGCCCTAAGCACACTTTTGGATCGTCCGGTGAGTTTTGCCGAGGATTGTATCGGCGCCCCTGCCCATCAAGCGATCGCGGCGCTTTCCGATGGCGGCATCGCGATCCTTGAAAACACGCGGTTTCATGCTGGAGAGGAAACCAATAATCGCGAATTCGCCGCCGCCCTGGCGGAGGCGGGTGATGTGTATGTGAATGATGCGTTTTCCGCAGCCCATCGCGCACATGCCTCTACCGAAGCGATTGCACATATATTGCCTTCCTATGTGGGGCTTGCCATGCAAACTGAATTAGACGCGCTTGAACAAGCTCTGGAAACACCGAAGCGCCCTGTGATCGCTATTATTGGCGGCGCCAAAATTTCGACGAAGCTCGATCTCCTCGGCAATTTGACGCAAAAAGTGGATATGTTGGTCATCGGAGGCGGCATGGCCAATACATTTTTAGCGGCGCAAGGCGTGGCCATCGGTACGTCGCTGTGCGAAACCGCCATGCTGGAGACCGCGCGTGAGGTCATGCAGATGGCGGCACGCCATAAGTGCGAGATTATCCTGCCCGTGGACGCCGCCATCGCGCCCGAATTTGCGGCAGGGCAGACGCCCCATCATGTTTCCATTGAAGCTGTTCCGGATGATCAAATGATTTTAGATTGCGGCCCGCAATCAATTGAACAGATTTGCAAGGCCATCGACCGTGCCGAAACGTTAATTTGGAATGGCCCGCTTGGTGCGTTCGAGATCGAACCATTTGACACAGCAACCAATATGGCCGCGCGTCATGCCGCCGAGCGCACGCAACAGAGCAAGCTGATCTCGATTGCTGGCGGCGGCGACACAGTTGCCGCGTTAAACCATGCAGGCGCGGGAGATCACATGTCCTATATCTCAACCGCCGGTGGCGCATTTTTGGAATGGCTGGAAGGGAAAACCTTACCAGGCGTTGCTGCGCTTGGTTAACGACCCACACCAATCGGCCCTTTAAGGAGAACCAATTGAGGGAATATTTTGAGGGAATATTTTGAGGGAATATTTTGAAGAATTATGTTGAGGAAATATGTTGAGACGGGAGACGACGTAAATGAATAAAACCGAACTCGCTACAATTGCTCAAGCAATGGTCGCAGATGGCAAAGGAATTTTGGCGGCTGACGAGAGCACCGGCACAATTAAAAAGCGCTTCGATAGCATTCAGGTTGAGAGCACTGAAGCAAGCCGTCGCGATTATCGCGAAATGCTGTTTCGGACCACCGAGGCTATGCAAAATCATATTTCGGGTGTCATTTTATATGATGAAACCATTCGTCAATCAGCAGCCGATGGCACTTCCTTGGTCAGCTTAATTGAACAAGCGGGCAGCCTCCCCGGGATCAAAGTCGACCAAGGCGCAAAACCTTTTGCCCTGCATACGGGCGAAATGGTTACCGAGGGTCTCGACGGCTTGCGGGAGCGTTTGGTCGAATATGGGACATTAGGCGCGAAATTCGCAAAATGGCGCGCTGTGATCAATATTGCTGATGGAGCGCCATCAACCGCATGTCTGAATGCCAATGCCCATGCCCTGGCACGCTATGCGGCGCTATGCCAAGAAAATACGATTGTTCCGATTGTCGAACCCGAAGTTATTATGGATGGCGGCCACAGTGTTGAACGCTGCTTTGAAGTGACCTCAGCAGCGCTGAACGCGCTTTATGCTGCTTTGGATGATCAAGGCGTTTACCTCGAAGGAACTATTTTGAAGCCGAATATGGTTGTCTCTGGAACCCAGCATGCCCACCAAGCCGGCATTGACGAGGTTGCTGATCTGACCCTCAAATGTTTTCATGCCTGTGTTCCCACCTCGGTTCCTGGGATTGTCTTCTTATCGGGTGGTCAGTCGGATGAAGATGCCACCGCCCATTTGGATGCCATGAATAAGCGTGGCCCCCTACCTTGGAAACTCAGCTTTTCCTATGGCCGCGCGTTACAAGCAGCACCTTTAAAAGCCTGGGGAGGCAATGCGGCCCAAGTCCCGGCTGCGCAAGAAGCCTTTGCCCATCGCGCGCGCATGAACGGACTGGCTGCGTTGGGGCAATGGGATGCCTCACTTGAGGCCGGCGGCAAATAAAAATTCGCGATTACCTTGTGGCCCTGTGATCGGACTGTCACACAGGCCCAAGGACTGCCATTGCGGCGCGTGCTCTGCGAACCAGTTTTGAAAATTCTGGCACACCTCCATATGAATGGCGGGGTCTTGAACCACGCCATTTTTATCCAGCGCCGCCTGACCCGCCTCAAATTGCGGTTTGATTAACACAATCATCCAGGCGGGCGCCTGCATCAGCGCAAGCGCCGGCAACACCACCAATCGCAGGCTGATAAAGCTCACATCACAAACGAGAACTTGGATCGGCTTTTGGTTCGAAATGGAGAATAGGTCGGCGGTCAAATGGCGCGCATTCTGGCCTTCCATATTGGTCACGCGCGGATCTGCAGACAGGGAAGCATGCAACTGATCATGGCCGACATCGAGCGCGTAAACATGGGCGGCCCCCGCTTTTAATAAAACGTCCGTAAAGCCGCCCGTGGAGGCGCCTAGATCGAGCGCGATTTTCCCCTGTGGTGAGAGATCAAACTGCTCGAGCGCATGCGCGAGCTTGAGGCCTCCGCGAGAAACATAAGGGTGTGCAGGGCCTGAAAAATCGACCCGCGCCTCATCTGAAATCGGGTGAGCGGGGCGCGTAATGGTGATCTCATTAACCCGCACATGCCCCTGTTTTATTGCCGCAACCGCTCGGCTTCGGCTTTCACAATAGCCTTGATCGACAAGATACTGGTCTAGCCGTGTCACGAATGTCCGACAGGCTTGAGGGTCACGGCATGATTATGCGTCATCAGCTCGTGCACCTGATGATAAATCTGATCAGCATTCAGGCCTGCAAGATCATACATTTTTTCAGGCGCATCATGATCAATATACAGATCGGGCAAAGTGAGGCTGCGGAATTTTAACCCCGTATCCAGCAAGCCATGGGAAGATAGGAAGTGCATCACATGCGCGCCAAAGCCGCCAAGGCTGCCTTCTTCAACCGAAATAACTGCTGCATGTTCACGGGCCAGGCGGGTTAAAAGTTCAGTATCCAACGGTTTCATGAACCGCGCATTCACCACGCTTGTGCGAAAACCGGCAGCGTCGAGGCGTTCCGCCGCCTGCAAGCAGGCCTGCAAACGAGTGCCATAGCCCAACAGACAAATCTGCCCGCCCTCGCGCACCACCTCACCACGACCGATTTCGAGAATGCGTCCCCGCTCGGGCAAGGTCACCCCAACGCCTTCCCCCCGAGGAAAACGAACCGCCGAGGGGTGCTCATCATAGGCTGCTTGTGTCGCCACCATATGCATCAGCTCGGCTTCATCCGCGGGCGCCATCAAAACCATATTCGGGATCGCGCCCAAATAAGCCATATCATAGGCTCCGGCATGGGTGGGGCCATCAGCCCCCACCAGGCCAGCGCGGTCTAGGGCAAACCGCACGGGAATATTTTGAATAGCAACATCATGGATGAGCTGATCATAGGCGCGCTGTAAAAATGTCGAATAAATGGCGCAAAATGGGGCCAACCCCTCACTCGCCAATCCGGCCGCAAATGTTACGGCATGCTGTTCTGCAATGCCCACATCGAAGCATCGTTCTGGAAACGCCTCGGCAAATTTATCGAGACCTGTGCCAGAGGGCATGGCTGCTGTAATCCCGACAATGCGATCATTGTGTTGCGCTTCGGCAATCAGCCCTTTGGCAAAAACCGACGTATAGCTGGGTGCCGCAGCCACCGACTTCTTTTGTTCGCCCGTGACAATATTAAATTTGGATACACCGTGATATTTATCGTCTGATGCTTCGGCGGGCGCATAGCCCTTCCCTTTTTGGGTGACCACATGCAAGAGGATCGGTCCCGTTTCGGCATCACGAATATTGCGCAAAATCGGGAGCAAATGGTCAAGATTATGGCCGTCCACCGGGCCAATATAATAAAAGCCAAGCTCCTCAAACAAAGTTCCACCGGTCGCCATGCCCCGCGCATATTCTTCAAAACGACGCGCTGTCTCCTCCACAGAATGCGGCAAATGTTTGAACATATCTTTGGCCACATTTCGGATCGAACGGTAAGTGCCTCCCGAGAGCAAGCGCGCGAGATAAGCACTCATAGCGCCCGTCGGGGGGGCAATGGACATGTCATTATCATTTAACACCACGACCAAGCGTTCCCGCAAAGAACCCGCATTATTCATCGCCTCATAGGCCATACCGGCGCTCATCGCCCCATCGCCGATGACTGCGACCACATGATTATCGCGACCGAGTAATTTGCTGGCAACGGCCATGCCGAGGCCGGCCGAGATTGAGGTTGAACTATGGCCCGCCCCGAAAGGATCATAGGGGCTTTCGCTTCGTTTCGTGAAACCCGATAGTCCGCCACCTTGGCGTAACGTCCGAATTCGATCGCGGCGTCCCGTCAGAATTTTATGTGGATAGGCCTGATGACCGACATCCCAAATCAGGCGATCATCGGGCGTGTTAAAAATATAATGAAGAGCCACCGTCAATTCGACAACCCCGAGGCCGGCCCCTAAATGCCCGCCCGTTTCCGACACAGCCGCAATTGTCTCGGCCCGTAACTCATCGGCCAATTGACGCAATTGCCCCTCCGTCAACGCCCGTAATTCGGCGGGGGAGGAAATTTGGTCAAGAAGTGGGGTTTCAGAATTCATATACACACAATCCAAATTTGACCGAGTTCTATCAGCTTTGGCGATTAATCACAAATTGCGCAATCTGTCGCAAAGGCTCTGCCGCGTCTCCAAATTCATTGAGTTGCTCAAGCGCCGCGTGAACTTGTTCCTGCGCATAGGATTGCGCATCCGCAATGCCATAGGCCGACACAAAGGTGAGCTTATTCTGGATCTTATCCTTGCCAGCGGTTTTACCCAAATGTGAGGTTGACGCTGTTGCATCAAGGATATCATCGACAATTTGAAAGGCTAAACCCAATTTTTGAGAATAAGTCTCGAGACGGGCTAATTGACCGGCCGTTGCCCCTCCTAAAAGCGCTCCCGCGCGCACCGCATAGGCAATCAACGCTCCTGTTTTTAAACGGTGCATGGTTTCGAGCGCCGCAACATCACCGGCCCCCGCCATATCATAGATTTGCCCGGCTACCATTCCTTGCGCACCGGCGGCTTGCGCCAAACCCGCCATCAGCGCAACTCGGAGCTGTGCATCCGGCGCCGTGCGTGGGTCGGATAAAATAGAAAAGGCTGCCGTCAACAGAGCGTCTCCGGTCAAAATCGCCGTTGCCTCATCGGTTGCACGATGCAAGGACGGTTTGCCCCGACGCAGATCATCATCATCCATTGCGGGCAAATCATCATGCACCAAAGAATAGCTGTGAACAGCTTCGATGGCCGCGGCGACACGACAAGGATCGCCCATCACGGTTTCGAATAAGGCGGCCGACTGAAGCGTGAGAAAAGCGCGAATGCGTTTGCCGCCCGCCACAGCCGAATAGGCCATGGCGTCGCGCAGCGCGGCACACTCAATTGGCTGCAAATAATCTCGGATAACATCGTCAACACGTGCGCCAATGTCGATGAGCTGCTGTTGATCGAAAGGCAGGATGTTACTCCTCGACATCCAAAGGCTCCGTGGCCTGACCCCCTGCCGTAATTTTCTCAATTTTGGCCTGAGCGTCGTTTAATTTTTCTTCACAAAATATTCGCAATTGGCTCCCACGTTGATACATCTCGATCGACTGCTCCAAGGCGACGTCGCCGGTCTCAAGCTGCGTCACGATGGCCTCGAGCTCGGCTAATGCCTGCTCAAAGGTCATTTTTCGAATATCCGCCGAGACGGTCTCTTGTTTGCTCATTTAATCTCCTCTGCCTATTTAAAGCTCTGCCTATTTAAAGCTCTGCCTATTTAAAGCTCTGCCTATTTGATCTTATGCCTATTTGATTTTATGGCTGTTTGGCTCGGTTAATGTTTGGGGCGCCGTCACCCTGAACAGCGAGAAAACCAAGCCACACCCGCATCATCCAGGTCTTGCTGTAAGATACCGCGATGCACCAAACACATCAAATGCGCCAGGCTTTCACCCGTTGCCATGAACAAATTATCGGCATTGATTTTACGCTTAAATAAAACCGAGAACACATCTTGATCAACCGCCCGACGGGGCACATCGCACAGGGCGGTCAGCCGTTCTAAGGCATTTTCATGCCCGTCAATCAAAGACTGCAACCGAGGCCGCACGCCCAAAAAAACATCATTATGCGCAGGCAAAACCAAACAGTCCTCGGGCACAACGTCTTGTAGACGATGACAACTATCGATCCAGTCTTGCAAGGGATTGGCGCGCGGCTCGGTTGGAAAGAGAGAGATATTAGAAGAAATTTTCGGCAAAATCTGATCGCCAGCAATTAATATATTAACCTCGGGCGAATAGAGGCACACATGTTCAGGCGTGTGCCCACGGCCAATTTCCACCCGCCACAGATAGGGGCCTATTTTAATTTCTTGGCCTTGGCGCAACCGCTCAAAGCTTTGCGGTAATGGGTGAATTAACTCACCAAACATCCCAAAGCGCTCGCGATAGCGCGCCAGTGACGCGTCATCAAACCCGGCCGCTCGGTAGAACCGCACGCCTTCATCTGGCGCTTTGCGACCCGTATCCCCTGCCATAGCCCGACACAGTAAATAATCTGTCCGAGACATGTAAAACTGTGCATCGTCGCGTTTAACCAACCAGCCCGCGAGCCCCACATGATCGGGGTGCATATGGGTTGCGATAACCCGTTTAATCGGCTTGCCATCGAAAAATAATTCAAACCAATTTTCCCATACGCGGCGCGTACTATCGCGGTCAAAGCCCGTGTCCACCACGGCCCACCCATCGCCCTCATCCAACAGCCAAATATTGATATGATTAATGCCAAAGGGAAAAGGCAAACGCAGCCAAAACACCCCCGGGGCCACCTCAATGCGCTGATCGGGATCGGGACCTGTGCCGAGGGGAAAGCTCAACCCATGCGCATAGGCTGCGGAAGAAGTTTCAGCGGTCATGATCACTATCCTCGAACGAACTCGGGGAAGTATGCCCCGCTTTATTGAAACCTAGGTCTAACTATGGTAACGGCATTCTAAGTCAAACTCAAATTGAAAGCAGAAATGTGATGAACCTCAACCGGACCGCTTTAATCACTGGCGCCTCCGCGGGCATCGGCCGAGACTATGCCCGTCTTTTGGCAGCGCGCGGATATAATCTCATTTTAACGGCCCGTCGCGCCGATCGCCTCAACGCTTTGGCAGACGAGCTGACGAACGGCTTTCAAATTCAAGTGACCTGCTTCCCCGATGATCTGGCAGACCCCAAAGCGCCGGCGCGTTTGGCGCAGAAAATTGCTGCCGCCGGATTGCAGGTCGATTATTTGGTCAATAATGCGGGCTATTCCGTCCCCGGATTTTACCGTGATGTGCGATGGGAGGTTGAACGCGATATGATCCAAGTGATGGTCACAGCCGTCGCCGAATTATCGCATATCTTTGGCCGCGATATGGCGGAACGCGGCTATGGGCGGATTGTGAACGTCGCTTCGGTTGCCGCTTATTTAAATGGCTCAGCCGGCTCGACGCTTTACTCAGCGACCAAAGCTTTTGTGCAGCGTCTCAGTCAAAGTCTCGCGATTGAATATCGCGGCACGGGCGTCAATGTGATCGCGCTTTGTCCAGGCTTCACCTATAGCGATTTTCATGATGTTGTCGGTAACCGAGCGCAGATGAACCGCCTACCTAAATTCCTGTGGCTCGAAGGGCCACGGGTTGTGCGCGAGGCGCATGAGGCGGTCGAACAAAATTCAGGCCCCATTGTGATCAACGGGCTCGTCTACAAATTGCTCGCCTATGGCATGCGGCTCCTGCCTGAGAATTTCCTAACCCGTCAAGCCAGCCAACAATCCCGTAATGCCGTCGTGCGGGGGCATGATCGAATTGTTGAGACACCTTCTTCTGCAAAGACGTCAACATCGAAGTCTGCCGCACGAACAGCCAAGACAAAAACACCAAGAGCGGGAACACCGAGAGCTGGAACACCGAGAGCTGGAACACCAAATGCGGGTAAAACGGTAAGCAAGCCCCGCGCAACTGCAAAGCGCTCGGCGTCAACAGCACCTAAAAAACCAACACCCAAAGAACCAACACTTAAAAATCCAGCGGCCAAAAAATCATAGTCGATGCCGCGCGTCCAGCCCGATCAGCTTTCCACATGCGCCGATCGACTTCGTGCGGGAGAGCTGGTCGCCTTTCCGACGGAGACCGTTTACGGGCTGGGAGCTGACGCGACGCAGGCCGAGGCGATTGCCAAAGTCTATGCCGTTAAAAACCGGCCAAGCTTCAACCCGCTTATTTGCCATGTGGCTGACTTTGCCGCTGCGGATAAATTGGGTGTATTTTCCGATAACGCCCAAAAGCTCGCTGAGCACTTTTGGCCAGGTCCTTTGACCCTGGTTGTCCCTAAGCGAATGGCGTGCCCCGTCGCCCCCTTAGCCAGCGCGGGGCTGGAGAGCATTGCTCTGCGCGTGCCTGCGCACCCGGTCGCTCAGGCTTTATTGCGGGCAGTCGACCGACCGATTGTTGCCCCAAGCGCAAATCCGTCCGGCACGCTCAGCCCCAGCCGAGCCGAGCATGTGGTTAATTATTTTCCAGATCTTTTGGTTCTAGATGGCGGTGACTGTTCGGTCGGCGTCGAGTCGAGCATTGTCGGCTGCTTGACGGAGCAGACTTATTGGTTACGCGCGGGCGGGCTCGCCAAATCGCAGATCGAAGCCCATTTAGGCAGTCCTTTGCATGACGCGCCGACAGAGAAGGAAGATCAAGCCCGTTTGGCGCCAGGCCGATTGGCGCGCCATTATGCCCCCCAGCATCAACTTCTTTTAACCAACGATCCCGCCACACCTAAAGATGCGGTCATTGTTTTCGGCACCCAAACCGACCCTGCAGATCGCAGCTTTAATTTAAGCCCGTCGGGAAGTGATGTTGAAGCGGCGAGCCGGCTTTATACCCTGCTCCATGAGATTGATCAGCTCTTGCCGGAAGGCGGGCGTATTTTGGTTCGGCGCTTTCCGCCGCAAACAGGCGGCCTTCACGAGGCGGTGCTCGACCGTCTCAACCGGGCTGCGGCGCCCAACACGGCCGAAACCAGCTAAATCGATTTCTCCCGACCCTTCTCTCTTCCCAATGACGTCGCTCAGAAGTGAAGACGGGATCCTTTATTTCTATGCCTGCGAACCATCATGGGCGATGAGCAAGGTCGGAATATCAAGGGTATGGGACTTAACGGTTGCCACACTGGTTCCTGGCTTGCGCCCCACACGACGATCGCTGACCGTAACTCCCGCCGACCGCAATCGGGCAATTTCTGCATCCAGATCCTGACACCGATAGGCAATCCCCCATAAGCTATCCATCGGATCATGGCTCGGATTGGCGACGACTTCGATACTCATATGTTGGGTTCGGAAAAATAACATTTCGCCGCCCCATTGCTCAACATTTTGACGCAACGCCAAGCGCAATCCCAAATCGTTTCCAAACACTGCGTCCGTTCGATCAGCATCCGCGGTTCGCACCACCACGTGATCGACGGCCAACGCTGTTTTAATAGGCGCCGGCGCGGGCGCCGAACGGGTCAAAATAGGAATGGATGGCGACGGACGCCACTTCTCGGCCGACGGGCCTGCAATTTCGGCGTCGGAACTGCTCATCGCCTCGTTAGGCGCGCGCGGACTTGGAACGAAGGCCAGCGCGAACAGGCCGGGTCGAATTTGGTCGGCATAGCGCTCTTGCCAATCCTTGGGCACAGAATTCATATCAATGACGTCAATCCACATATTATTCAGCGCAAATTTTGCGCATCGTATCTCCGATGGGCCCAGGCGAGGATCGGAGCGAGGATCGGAGCGAGGGTCGGAGCGAGGGTCGGAGCGAGGGTCGGAGCGCGGCTCATAATCGCTCGGAGCTTGGATGCTGGGATCAGAGATACTGGGATCAGAGATAATGGGAGCAGAAGCAAGCAGGGTCTGATAATCCGCAACAGCCTTATCAAACTGATCGACGAGGATGATAGCGGCTTCAATGGCAAATGACATTTTTAAACTCCCTTAACCGGCGCACTATGGATCTTTCACAGATCATTTCTATCGATCACATCTATACGTCACTGACCCGAGGATGGCGCGACGATCTGGAAGCGATCACCCGCCTCGATAAAACGACGCTCAGCTTCACCGGCATTGATTTCAACCACCCAAGCGATCGCCCGCTTGACCTGTGTCACCTGATCAGATTGCGTGTCGAGGCGGGTCACAATTTTTTGGATCACGCCCTCTGCATCGATAAAAATCATGTCCAAAGGAATAAGCGTGTTGCGCATCCAAAACTGAACAGGTTGGGGCGGTTCAAAAACAAAGACCATCGCTGCATCTTGATCAAGTTCCGTGCGAAACATCAAACCGCGAGCCGTCTCTTCAGGCGTGCGCATAATCTCAGCCGAAAACCGGTGAATGGCCCCCGAGCGCGTCATCATTTCTATTTCGGCCGCCCGCGACAGCCCCATTGCCCCCGAGGCCATCACTAAGGCAAGGCAGAGGATGCGACATGTTTTAATCCACGTCAGGGTCCATCGGAAAGGCGCATTTGTCATGCGTGCACGTTGCCATTAATCGCGCATCAGGTCAAAAAGCTGCTTGGCAGAGGGCGCCGAGACCGATAGGCTTTGCCCCTAAAATGGAGGAAGTGATGTACAAACCGTTTGATCTCAGTGAAAAAGTTGTTCTGGTTACGGGCGGCAATGGCGGCATTGGCATGGGCATGGCAAGTGCCTTAGCGCAGGCCGGCGCCACGCTCGCAATTTGGGGCACCAATGAAGCAAAAAATGCCGCCGCGATTGATCGCCTGAAAGCCGATGGCGCGCGCGACGCTAAGGCTTGGCGGGTCGATGTATCAGACGAAAAGGCTGTGGATGCCGCCATGGCTGATGTTGTTTCGCAGTTTGGCCGGGTGGATAGCGTGTTCGCTAATTCCGGTATCGGGCGGGCATCAGGCCCATTTGAAGACATGTCCACCGAAGATTACCGCGCCATTTTAGCGGTTAACCTTGATGGCGCCTTTTTCACATTACGCGCTGCGGGCAAGCACATGGTTGACCGCGCCAAAGCAGGAGATCCAGGCGGTTCCTTGGTGGGAGTTGCCAGTTTGGCGGCGATTGAAGGGGCGGCCCGCAATCAACATTATTCTGCCAGCAAAGCCGGGCTCACCGCAATCATGCGCGGAATTGCGGTTGAATATGGACGTTATAAAATTCGCGGCAATTCAATTCTACCGGGCTGGATTTCGACCGACATGACGCAAGGCGCGCAAGATAATCAGGTGTTTACCGACAAGGTAATCAGTCGAGTGCCGGCGCGACGCTGGGGTGAGATTGAGGATTTCGGTGGGGTTGCCGTCTATCTGGCGAGCGACGCATCCGCTTTTCATAGTGGAGACACATTCGTGATTGATGGCGGTTACGCCATTTTCTAGAAATCCTAATCGTACCCCAAAGGGGTCATAGGATTAAGTTGGGACAATCAGAACCGAATATACAAAGAGTCACTCGAAAAGAGTTATGCAAAAAGAGCCATGCAAGAAGCATGGCTCTTTCTCGATCTGCCGTAGCCCAATCGTCGACTTAGGCATTCACATCGATCACAATTCTGCCCCGTGTCTGGCCCGCAAGGATCGCAGCGCCGAGGGTCGGTAAATCATCGAGCCCTTTCACTTCGGTCATCTGATCGAGCAAAGCTAAATCAAGATCTTGCGCGAGACGGCTCCACGCTGTCTCCCTTAGCGCCATGGGTGCCATGACACTGTCAATGCCGCGCAGCGTAACCCCGCGCAAAATAAATGGCATAACGGTTGCCGGCAAATCTGCTCCTTGCGCCAAACCACAAGCGGCAACCACCCCACCATACTGAGTTTGAGATATTGCATTGGCCAGCGTATGACTGCCGACCGCATCCACAACACCGGCCCATTTTTCGGCATCCAAAGGACGTTTAGACGGTTCGCTCAACTCGGCGCGGTCGATCACGCGTTGCGCACCCAAGGCCTTCAAATAATCGGCTTCTTGCGTGGCGCGACCGGACGAGGCGACCACAGAATAGCCAAGGCGCGACAGTAAAGCGATGGCCACACTGCCCACGCCGCCGGCAGCGCCCGTGACCAGAATTTCGCCAGCTGATGGCGCCACCCCTGCCTCAACCGCCATGACACACAGCATGGCCGTATATCCAGCCGTCCCGATCGCCATGGCCCGCACAGGACTAATGGCCTTAGGCAAGGGCACCAACCACTCGCTCTTGACCCGCGCTTTTTGGGCGTATCCGCCATAATGCGCCTCGCTTAAACCATAGCCATTCAGCACAACGGCATCGCCAGCTTTGAAGCGGTCACTGTGTGAGCTCTCGACCACACCCACAAGATCAATCCCTGGGATCATCGGCCATTGCCGCACAACCGGCGCTGCCCCCGTAAGCACGAGACCATCTTTATAATTTACCGTCGAATGCGATACCGCAACGGTCACATCGCCGGGCATGAGATCAGCCTCGGTCAACGAGACAAAACTTAAGTTCTGTCCGGTTTCTGTCTTTTCTAAAAATGCTGCACGAAAGGTATCCGCCATCGATCTTTCCTTTTTCTTTTGAGATAAATTAAGGGTGCCGCCGAGTTTACGGACGGCCCGTGTCAAAATGAAACGCCTCACCACGGGACGGGTTAACAATTTCATCGTCACGCATCACACATGTGCCGCGGACAATCGTTGCAATGGGCCAGCCCGTAACTTGATCGCCCGTGAAAGGCGACCACCCGCAGCGGCTGGCCAGCCATTTTTCGGAAATCGTCACCTGGCGTTTAAGGTCTACCAATGTCAAATCCGCATGCTGCCCCACGGCAACATGGCCGCGATCAACAAGCTTAAACAAGCGCGCCGGATTGGCGCTGGTCAGGCGAACGAGATCCGTCAGTTTCAATCGATTATGATGAACATGATTTAACATGAGCGGCAAAAGTGTTTGCACGCCCGGCATGCCGGCGGGGCTATTCGGATAGGTTTTTTCTTTTTCCTCGCGCGTGTGCGGCGCGTGATCTGATCCGATGACATCCACAATGCCCGCTTGCAGGGCTTTCCATAAGCCGGCGCGATGATGCGCCTCACGAATGGGAGGGTTCATTTGGGCAAAGGTTCCCAAGCGCTCATAGCAATCCGGCGCGTGCAAGGTGAGATGCTGCGGTGTTACTTCAACCGACGCAATATCGCGATTGGCGGCAAGTAATTGCATTTCCTCTTCTGTGGTCACATGCAGCACATGGATCGACTTACCCACCGAACGCGCAATTTGCAAAAGGCGACGCGTGCAATTAAAGGCACTTTCAGCGTCGCGCCAAACGGGGTGGGTTTCGACTTTTCCCGTCTCTGCATATTCACGCCGCTCTCGCAGACGATATTCATCTTCACAATGAAAAGCGGCTCGTCTGGTGATCGCCCGTAAAATAGCTTCAACCCCCGGATCATCCGGAACCAAAAGCGAGCCGGTGGACGAGCCCATAAAAACTTTGATCCCGACCACGCCGGTCATGCGTTCGAGCTCCGGAATAAGAGCGACATTATCATGCGCCCCACCCGCATAAAACGCGAAATCACAATGCATTCGATGATGGGCGCGCGATAGCTTATCCGCCATTGCATCGGGGGTGGTTGTTGCGGGTTTGGTGTTTGGCATTTCAAACACGCCGACAATGCCACCCAATACGGCGGCGCGGCTGCCGGTTTCGAGATCTTCCTTATGCTCAAGGCCGGGTTCGCGAAAATGGACTTGTGTATCAATGACACCGGGCAAAACATGCAATCCCGTTGCATCAATCACCTCATCGGCATGCGCCGTCGCAAGATCGCCGATTTCAGCAAAGCGTCCAGCCCGAATACCAATATCTGCGGGCCCTTGCGTTTCGGGGGAGACGAGCGTGCCCCCTTTGATGATCATATCAAATTGTGACATGGTTTTTTCTACCATAGCTTCACGTGAAAGTCGTCAATCTATTGTGACCTTAGCGGAACTATGACACATTATCGCAGATCACCATGACCGATTTATATGAACTCACCGATCGTTGTTTGCTCGCCATTTCGGGCCCTGATCGCTATGATTATTTGAATAATCTTGTGACCCAAAATTGCAGTTCGGAACACATACAGAGCATCAGCGCCGGGGCCTTATTAACGCCACAAGGCAAGCTGCTCGATGACTTTCTCATCTGGCACGTTGGTGACGAAATCATCCTCGATTGTGCGGCGGCGCGCGGCGATGATCTAGCGCAAAAGCTGACCCTCTATCGACTGCGCAGCCGGGTAGAGATCGCTCGGCGTCCCGGCCATCCCTGGGCAAGCTTGGAGCGCCCCATTGGCCCCGCCGATCCGCGCCATGTCAGGCTAGGCTTTCGAAGTCTGGTTCCGCCTGAGGGAGCCGACGAGACCGCTCCATTGGCCCAATGGCATCGCCATCGTTTATCCCTTGGCATCGCCGAAGGGCCGAGTGAAATGCCGCCGGGCGCCGAATTTCCGCTCGAATTTGCCCTCGACCGGACCGGAGCCATTGATTTCCACAAAGGCTGTTTCATTGGCCAAGAAGTAACCTCGCGCAGCTATCGCCGCGGCAGTCGCCGCAAGGCAATATTTCC
>CBFIIU010000002.1:139102-145324 GCA_965662735.1 Alphaproteobacteria bacterium | reverse complement strand
CACAAAGGCTGTTTCATTGGCCAAGAAGTAACCTCGCGCAGCTATCGCCGCGGCAGTCGCCGCAAGGCAATATTTCCAGCCGAGATCGAGGAAAGCGCGCGACCCGCCCCGTTTGAGCGAGCGCCCGTCAAGGACCTATCCGGCAGACGGGTGGGCGACGTCGTGGTTACATATGGGCCGCTTTCGCTTGTTCTTTTGCGTCTAGACGCCGATCACACTTCTCTTTGCTTGGACAATGGGACGCCTGTGAATATTCGACCCGGATTAGTCGAGCGCGATGACCCATCGACCGCATCGATTTGATCGCAAGCTGGGGCTGATGTCCAAGCCGTGATCAAACTTCATGCAAAACTTAGTGGCCAAATGACAGAACAGTTAGTAAGTTAGCTCAAATTTCAAGTGGAGGGTCATGTCTTGGGTATCGCTATAACAGGAACAGGTTTGTTCACGCCGCCCCAGTCTGTGAGCAATGATGAATTGGTGACAGCTTTTAACCAATATGTTGACTTATTTAACCATGAAAATGCCGATGGCATTGCCAATGGCACGGTCGAAGCCCTCAGTCACTCCTCCAGCGAGTTTATCGAAAAAGCGTCTGGCATTAAGAGCCGCTATGTCATGAATAAGTCGGGCATTATTGACCCCAAGATAATGTGCCCGCGCCTCGATGAGCGCCCCAATGAAGCGCCCAGCATTTTAGCCGAAATGGCCGTGACTGCGGCGCAAGAGGCCCTATCCCGGGCCGGGCTTGACGCCAATGACATTGATGCGGTGTTGGTTGCATGCTCCAATCTGCAGCGCGCTTATCCCGCCATTGCCGTTGAAGTGCAGGCGCTCTTAGGCATTAATGGCTTTGGCTTTGATATGAATGTCGCCTGCTCATCGGCCACATTTGGCATTCAAACAGCCCATGACATGATCCGCTCGGGGAGCGCGCGACGCGTCTTGATGGTCAATCCTGAAATCTGTACCGGCCACTTAAACTTCAGAGATCGCGATAGTCATTTCATTTTCGGCGATGTATGCACTGCCGTCATCATAGAAGCCGATGAGGTTGCGCAGTCGCCTGATCGCTTTAATATTATTGGCACGCGCTTAAAAACTCAGTTTTCAAACAATATTCGCAATAATTTTGGGTTCTTAAACCGCACTGCTCCAGAAAGCGCTGAAGCTTCGGACAAATTATTTGTTCAAGAGGGCCGCAAAGTTTTTCGCGAAGTCGTGCCCATGGTGGCCGAGATGATTGTTGATCATCTGAACGAAAATAATCTACCCGTTGATCACATTAAGCGTTTTTGGTTGCATCAAGCCAATAAGAACATGAACGATCTGATCGCCAAGAAAGTTCTGGGACGAGAGCCTACGGTTGAAGAAAACCCGATCGTTCTCGATCAATATGCCAATACGAGCTCTGCGGGGTCGATGATCGCTTTTCACAAAAATCGCGACGATCTGGTCGGCGGCGATCTCGGTGTGATTTGCAGTTTCGGCGCCGGCTATTCGGCCGGATCGATTATTATCCGCAAGCATGGCGCTTAGGACGACCTGTTTGGCATGACCCAGACAGAACTACGCGGGGCGGTTCTTATTGACCTAAGCGTAGCGATCGTCAGCATGATGGCTCAAGAGCCCCTGTGCCGCTTGGTTCAAGGCGAAGATGGTCTTCCGCCACGCCTTCCTTTTGGACCGTTTTTCCCGCTCGAGCACCGGACAATGGAAGCGGGCTTGCGCCAATGGGTCGCTGCACAGGTGGGGGTGACGCTCGGCCATGTCGAGCAGCTCTATACATTTGGCGACCGAGGACGCCACGCCGTGGCTGCGGATGAGGAACATGTCGTCTCGGTCGGTTATCTCGCCCTAACGCGAATGCAAGGGATAGACGCCAGCTCCGATTGGAAGTCACTTTATCACTTTTTTCCATGGGAAGATTGGCGGGAAGGACGCCCCGATCTGATTGATCAGGCTCTCTTGCCAGCGCTCGAAGCGTGGTTGGCGCGCGCCGCGCCAGCGACAAAAACCGAAGCCACGCGGCGCGCGTTTGGGATGGACACGCCTTGGGACGAAGAACTGGTCTTGGAACGATATGAACTGCTCTATGAGGCCGGTTTGGTGCCCGAGGCCTATCAAGATGGTCGTGTCAGTGATGACTATATTTTGCCGCGAAGTGTCAGCGGGCAAGCGCTGCAACTGGATCACCGGCGAATTTTGGCGACCGCTTTAGGGCGCCTGCGCGGTAAAATGAAATATCGCCCTGTCATTTTTGACCTGATGGAGGATTTGTTTACCCTCGGGCAATTACAACAAACCACAGAGGCGATATTGGGCGCCCGGCTCCATAAACAAAATTTCCGGCGGCTGGTCGACAGATCTGAATTAATCGAAAGCACCGGTCAAATCGCCCGGGCGCGTGGCCGACCCGCAGAACTCTTCCGGTTTCGCTATGGCGTTGCGCGCGAGCGTCCCCATGCGGGCTTACGCATTTCACGGGGCAGAAGATCCTAAGTCGTTAACGACCCACAAGGCGACAGGCGCGTTACCGAAACTCTGGGCGATGCCCGTTCGTGCCGCCCTTTTCACCACCTTTCTGACTTGCTTTTTGAACAAGAGACACCATATATTATAGGTAGATTTATGCTCAATTTGAGCACAATTTGAACTCTGATGACGGAAATGGTGAGTTATGACACAGTCACAGCGCTCAGGAGCGCAGATCCTGCAGGATATGGACATCGCCTTCACGCCAGCTTTGGCGCGCGACATGGGGCCCGCTTATGATCGTGTCTCGGCGGTCATACCGGAGATCGAATGGCCCAGTTTTGCCCCCTATATCCGGGCCATTAATGATCTGAAGAAAGAAAAAAACGCGATTATTCTGGCGCATAATTATCAAACGCCAGAGATTTTTCACTGTATTGCTGATGTTGTGGGCGACAGTCTTCAACTTGCGCGGGAAGCCGCCCATGTGACCGGTGATATTATTGTGCAATGCGGCGTGCATTTTATGGCGGAAACCGCAAAGCTGATGAATCCCAACAAAAAAGTGCTCATTCCGGACATGGATGCAGGCTGTTCGCTCGCAGAATCGATCACAGCTGCAGATGTGCGCGCCCTGCGCCAAGCCTATCCTGGGGTTCCGATTGTCACCTATGTGAACACCTCTGCCGAGGTGAAAGCCGAGAGCGATGTGTGTTGCACCTCGTCAAACGCCAAGCGCATTGTTGAAGCGCTGAATGTTCCTCGAGTTTTATGCATTCCAGACGAATATCTCGCGCAGAATATTGCCAACCAAACCAATGTTGAGGTGATCAGTTGGAAGGGACGCTGCGAGGTGCATGAGCGCTTTACCGCAGAAGAATTGCGCGATTTTCGCCAGTCCCACCCTGGCCTGAAAATTATTGCGCACCCCGAATGCGCCCCCGATGTGCTCTCCGAAGCCGATTTTTCGGGCTCTACCGCGGCGATGATTAACTGGGTGAGCGATATGCAACCCGACGCTGTTTTAATGGTGACCGAATGCTCGATGAGTGACAATGTGGCTGTCGAGAACCCCAATGTCCGTTTCGTTAGACCCTGCAATTTATGTCCGCATATGAAACGGATCACCTTGCCCAAAGTGCTCGAAGCCCTGGTCAATGAGCAAGTAGAAATTACGATTGACCCCTCGATTGCCGAAAAAGCCCGCGCCGCTGTCGAGCGGATGATTGATTTGAGCCGTTAACCGATGTACCAGCTTCCCGGAAATATCATAGACGCAGGGGATGTCTTGATCATTGGCTCGGGGCTCGCGGGGCTGTTCACGGCGCTAAAAATGCAGCCGCGTCCCGTTACAGTACTATCCGCCGGGCACCGTCGACACGGTGCCGCCAGCAGTTGGGCACAAGGCGGAATTGCAGCTGCCCTAGGGTCTCATGATGATCCAGAATTCCATGCACGCGATACAGAAAATGCGGGCGATGGCCTCGTTGATCCAGCCATTGCCTCCATTCTCGCCACAGAGGCAGCGGATCGCATTGATGATCTCGCGCGGCTCGGGGTTCCCTTTAATCGCGACGCCGATGGTGCTTTTGCCCTCGGGCAAGAAGCCGCCCATAGCCATCATCGCATTGTCGGGGTGAATGGCGACCGGGCTGGCGCCGCGATTATGGAGAGCTTGCTCGCTCGGGTTGAACGCAATCCCGCGATCCGCTTTCTCGAAGGGCTCGCGGCGTATGAGCTGGCCATCGAAGACGATCGGGTCGTTGGCGTTTTCGCTCGATCAGCGGAAAGCCCAAAGCCTTTGCTCGTTCGAGCCCGAGCCGTTATTTTGGCAACGGGCGGCAGCGGTCATCTTTATCAGCACACCACCAATCCCGTTTTTGCGAATGGCGAAGCCATTGCAATGGCGGCGCGGGCTGGGGCTTTAATCAATGACGTCGAATTTATCCAGTTTCACCCAACGGCGTTTTGCGGCCTTGGCGACCCGGCGCCGCTGGCAACCGAGGCGCTGCGGGGTAAGGGAGCGTGGTTGGTCAATGGCGAGGGCGAGCGGTTTATGCCGCGCTATCACCCTGATGCGGAATTGGCCCCGCGGGACATCGTGGCCCGCGCCGTATTTCGTGAGCGTCACCGCACGGGCCAAGTGGGCCTCGACCTCCGGCGCGACGCCTTAACTAAATTGACGCAGAACTTTTCACAATACTTCCCGACGGTGGCAGCAACCTGCGCCAAAGCCGGACTCAATCCGGCCACTGACATTTTACCCGTGGCCCCTGCCGCGCATTATCATATGGGCGGTATTTGGACCGACACCCATGGACGCACGAGCCTGCCCGGACTATGGGCCTGTGGCGAAGTGGCGTCGACAGGTGCCCATGGTGCCAACCGCCTAGCCAGTAACTCTTTGCTGGAGGGGCTCGTATTTGGGGCGCGGATTGCCCAAGATGTGAATGCGGTTTGCCCTTATTATCGTGCCGCCCGCCCTCGCCCCGCCGAGCTCAGCTTGCCCGGGGATCGGCACTCTGGACAGCGTCAGTTTATGAAATTACGGGCACTCATGTCGTCTTGTGTCGGCGTCGAGCGAGACGGCGAAACCTTGCGTCAGGCGATCCGCGATATTTTACGCCTCGATCGCGCCATTGCAGGGCAAGCCCCGCTCAGCAATATGAGTGCCACCGCCCTTTTGATTGCCAGCGCGGCATTGCGCCGTGAAGAGAGCCGCGGCGCTCACTTTAGGACGGATTTCCCCCAAAAATCCGAGCATGCCATGCATCAACGGATCACTTTAAGTGAGGCTTATGCGCTCGCCAACGCCATTGATGAGCAAGACGAATATGCGGCGCCCATTCCCGGCGAGCGGGTTATAAACTAGAGGACCCGACAAATGGACGCTCCCCTCGACACGCTCTTAATTGACCGGCTTGTGCGCGATGCTTTGCTTGAAGATCTGGGCGATGCAGGTGATCTTACCTCACTCGCAGTCATCCCCAAAAGCGCCACAGCTACGGTTGTCATGCGGGCGCGGCAAGCTGGTATTTGCGCTGGTCTTGGCTTTGCGCAGTCGGCTTTCGCCTTACGTGACCCACTTGCCGAGATTCAGTGTTGCATCTCGGATGGTGATCCGATGGCCGCTGGCGATGATGTGATGATAATTAAAGGATCGGCGCGCGCCTTGTTAAGTGGCGAGCGGGTTGCACTGAACTTTATGGGCCATTTATGTGGTGTCGCGACACAAACGGCAGAGCTTGTCGCCGCTGTTTCTGGAACATCGGCGCGGATTTGCGACACACGCAAAACCTTGCCCGGACTTCGTGCCGCCGAAAAATATGCGGTGCGCGCAGGCGGCGGCGTAAACCATCGGTTTGGCCTCTATGACGCGATCTTGATCAAAGACAATCATATCGCCGTTGCTGGCTCTATTTCCGAGGCGCTCGATCGGGCGCGGCGTTATGTGGGTCATATGGCGGCCATAGAAATTGAAGTCGACACACTCGAACAGCTGAATGAAGCCTTAGAGGCCGGAGCAAAAGTGATCTTGTTGGATAATATGTCTCCCCAAACCCTGCGTGAGGCGGTCGAACGCACAGCGGGGCGCGCCCAGCTCGAAGCCTCGGGTCGGGTGAGCCTCGAGACGGTGCGGGCAATCGCCGAGACCGGCGTCGATTATATTTCGGTCGGACGAATAACCCATTCAGCACCCACGCTTGATTTGGGCCTCGATATTGATCTCGCTTAATCAGGCCTACG
>CBFIIU010000002.1:136773-138866 GCA_965662735.1 Alphaproteobacteria bacterium | reverse complement strand
TAGGGGCGGTCCGAACGACCATCGCAGGCGAAGGAAAATTGACAGCGATGGCGACGATATTCACCTTGAAAGACGACCCCACAAACCGTTGCGGGGAAACGGGGATCTCGGGCACGGTTTAACACCACATCAGCAACCGCCACCCAGCCTTCAAAGGGTTCGCTGCGTGCTTCAAAATAAATCGCCTGTGCCAAACATTGCCGTTCCGCATCAATGTCGACGGGCTGCGCTGGATTGCGCCGTCCCGCAAACAAATATTCCATCGTCTTCCCGTCCGTGGCTGCCGTTAAAATGGCGTCATGATCCATCGCTGCCTGGGCCTCTCCCATAGCAGAATTAATCCGCGCTTCGCTTTGCCCAAAGATCTGGGTCATAAGCATCACAGAAGCAACGGCCACCGCAACCCCCGCGATTACATATTGTCCGACCTCGAAAATATTTTTCACAACATCTCCCAAATATAAATCGCCGACGGATTTTAAACCTGGTCTGTCTGATCGCAATGAACGTCCTCACCTTGCGACGGCGCTGATCTATACTACGAACCACGCCGCTTTTTAGATCACGATACCTCAAGGCATGTTCTGTATATATTCTGCCTTTGTACGATCTATGTACTCAACCATACGAGAATCACGCAGGGTGTCCAAGCGATAATTCAATCCTCATTATGCGCATAAAAGTTATTTTTTCGTTAAAACAGATGCTTGCGCCGCAGCCAATCGTGCGATGGGAAGTCGGTAAGGCGAACACGAGACATAATCCAAGCCCGATTCGCGTAAAAAACGAATCGATTCGGGATCGCCTCCATGCTCACCACATAGTCCAAGCTTGACTGAAAAGCCGGTCTGGCGCACAGCTGTTACGGCATTTTGAATTAACTGGCCTACCCCCTCTTGGTCCAGATGGACAAAAGGATCGCTGGGTAACAAGCCTTGCGCCACATAGGTCGGCAAGAAGCTACCCGCATCATCGCGGCTTAGACCCATGGTTGTTTGGGTTAAATCATTCGAGCCAAAAGACATGAAGTCGACATGCGGTGCGAGCGCATGAGCCAGCAAGGCAGCACGGGGCGTTTCGATCATGGTTCCGAACAAAATATGCGGCAGGGCTCCATGACGTTCGATGCCCGCAGCATAGCGCGCCTCAAATATTGCTTTCATCCTCAATAATTCATTCACGCTAATGGTGAGCGGGATCATGATTTCAACCGCACGATCGGCCAGAGTTGAGCTGGCGATCAGCGCATCAATGATCGCGTCGATTTGCATCTCATATATTTCTGGCATGGTCACGGCCAAGCGACACCCGCGATGACCGAGCATGGGGTTCGCTTCGAGCAAAACGCGGCGGCGGGCTTCAAGATCCGTCACATCCATTTGAAGTGCCTGGGCAAGGGCCTCGATCTCATGCGCCTCATGCGGCAGGAATTCATGCAAAGGAGGGTCGAGCAGGCGAATAGTCACGGGCTTACCCGCCATTTTTTGGAAGAGCATCGCAAAATCGTCGCGCTGGAATCCGTGCAGTGCTGCCAGTTTCTCGCGGCGCATTTCCGATGATGGGGTCAAGATCATCTGACGCACCAAGCTAATCCGTTCAGGATCAAAAAACATATGTTCTGTGCGCGACAGGCCAATGCCCTCTGCCCCAAACTTTAGGGCGACCTCTGTATCGGTAAGTGTTTCGGCATTGGCGCGCACACCCATGTCACGACGATCATCCGCCCACGCCATGAGCTGAGCAAAATCGCCTGTTAACTCTGGCTCCCGCATGGGAACCGCACCCAGAATAATATTCCCGTTAGAGCCATCAATGGTCAGCGTGTCGCCCTCAGATATTTTGATGGATCCGATGGTCGCCGTTTTCTCTTCAACATTAATTCGTAAGGCACTGGCACCCGACACACAGGCGCGCCCCAAGCCCCGCGCCACCACGGCGGCGTGGCTGGTCATGCCCCCCCGAGATGTTAAAATTCCGGTGGCGGCATACATGCCGTGAATATCCTCAGGGCTGGTTTCCATGCGCACTAAAATAACGTCGCGTCCATCGGCTTTCGCCAGCTCAGCCGCATCAGCCGTGAACACAACCTCTGC
>CBFIIU010000002.1:131180-136435 GCA_965662735.1 Alphaproteobacteria bacterium | reverse complement strand
CATCCTGTGCCGCTTGACGCGCTTTTTCGCTGAGATAATAGGGTGTGCGAATGCCCGCCACCACATCCTCGCCCTGTGCATTTGGCAAAAACTCACCATATAACGCGTCCTCTCCAGTCGACGGATTTCGCGTAAAGCAAACACCGGTCGCTGAATTATCGCCTAAATTACCAAACACCATGGCTTGAACTGTCACCGCGGTTCCCCAATTATCGGGGATCGCGTGTAGGCGTCGATAGGTGAAGGCACGCGCATTGTTCCAACTGTTGAACACAGCGCGAATGGCGCCCCATAATTGATCGGTGGGATCCATGGGAAATGGATCACTCGACTCCTCGGCGATCCGGGCCTTGTACAGCCCAACAATATTTTGCCAATCCGATGCCTCAAGTTCAGCATCCTGAGAGAAGCTATGATCGAGCTTATAGTCGTCCAAAATTTCTTCAAAATGGTCATGCGCGACGCCCATCACAACATCGGCATACATTTGGATAAACCGACGATAGCTATCCCATGCAAAACGCGGATCTTGGGTCGCAGCGGCAAGCGCCTCGACCGTGTCATCATTAAGACCCAAATTTAAGACGGTATCCATCATGCCCGGCATAGACACCCGACCACCCGAGCGAACAGACACAAGAACTGGCGAACCCGAACCATCGTTCAGACTATCCCGCACCTGCGCCATAGCGGCCTCAACGGCCGAACTCAATTGATCGGGAAAGCTTCCCCCCTGATCGAGAAAGCGCGTGCACACTTCTGTGGTAATCGTGAAGCCGGGCGGAACCGGTAAGCCCAAGCGGCACATTTCAGCCAAATTGGCACCCTTGCCCCCTAAGAGCTCTTTTAAAGACGCATCTCCATCCGCACCTGATGGTCCAAATTGATAGACAAGTTTCCGATCAGACATCGAAGCCCTCACTTATTGATCAGCGATAGATTTCCGACCTGACTCATAAGCTCTTTAAGCGAATGCAGTAAGGCCAAACGATTCACGCGTACAGCTTTATCCTCAACATTCACCATCACCTCGGTGAAGAACGCGTCAACAGGCGACCGCAATTGCGCCAATGCCGTTAAAAATTCGGGCAAATTCTGAGCGGAAGATCCGCGCACCGTCTCGATTGTTTGAAACAACAGCGCTTCCGATTTTGTTTCAAAAATATCTGGATTAATCACCACATGATCAGCGAGATCCGATTTCTGCAAAATACCGTCGGCACGGGTGAACGCCGCCAATAAATTCGCACCGTCGGATGTATCCAGAAAATCGGCCAAGGCCTGACCGCGATCGACAATCGCACAGATGTCATCATCATCAGCGCTCATTGTCGCCGCCACAACATCATATCGTAGCCCGCGATCCTTAAGGTAAACGGACAGACGATCGCGCAAGAAGCCAAGCAGATCATCCACCGCGTTCTCGAGATCGGCCTCCGCCGCAGGATCGCCCGATGGCAGCTGATGTGCGGCAATAGCCGAGAGAAGGACCGGGCGAAGGTTCATACTCATCCGATTTTCAAGCAGAATGCGTAACACCCCAAGAGCAGCGCGGCGTAGCGCATAGGGATCTTTCGAGCCTGTTGGCTTTTCATTAATCCGCCAAAAACCGGTGAGTGTGTCAATTTTGTCGGCAAGGGCAACAACTTGACCACAGGGTGATGCCGGAATGGCGTCGCTCGGGCCAAGCGGCGCATAATGCTCACTAATGGCCTGCCCGATGGCATCTCCTTCGCCATCATGGCGGGCATAATACCCCCCCATCACGCCTTGCAATTCAGGAAATTCAAAAACAACGCCACTAACCAAATCAGCCTTGGCGAGCAGGCCCGCACGCGCCGCCACTTGTTCGTCTATCGAAAAGGCGGGCGCCATTAGCTGAGCCAATGCCGCGATCCGTTTTGACTTATCGCCAACCGTGCCCAAGCGGGCATGGAATGTAATGGCATCGAGCGCCGGCAGTCGTTCGGCCAGCGGTTGCTTGCGATCTTGATCCCAAAAAAACTTTCCATCGGATAAGCGCGCGCGCAAAACGCGCTCATTGCCCGACCGGATGAGGGCGCCCTCATCCGGCGTCTGCATATTTGACACGGTGATAAAATAGGGTGCGAGCCGTTTTGTTGCTGGATCATAGACCGAAAAATATTTCTGATGCGTGCGCATCACCGAGGTCAACAGCTCGTCCGGCACATCCATGAAATCAGGATCAATCGTGCCACAAAGCGGCACTGGCCATTCAACGAGACCAGCTACTTCTTTCGCCAACCCCATATCTTCAACTAAAGCGCAGCCCTGAGCCCGGGCCAATTCTGAGGCCCCTTCAATGATCATGGACTCGCGGATCGCAGGATCAACCAAGACAAAGGCTTTTTCTAAGGCCCCGATATAATCATGCGCATGCTTAATCTCAATTTCCGCAGGCGCCAAAAACCGATGCCCCCGCGTAACCCCGCCGGAGGTAAGGCCATCAACCTCAAAATCAATCACAACGCCGTTCAGTCGGCATAATATTGCGCGCAGAGGTCGAACCCAGCGCAAGCGACGGCTGCCCCACCGCATCGATTTGGGCCAATTAAAGCTATTAATAATGTCGGGTAAGTGCCCAGCAAGAAAGGCCGACATGGCCTGTCCCTGCTGATGGCTCTCGAGAACATAATAAGCGCCCTTGCCGTCATCACGGGTCGTCAACCCCGACGTATCTGCTAATCCGTTGGCTTGCAAAAACCCGGAAATGGCTTTTTCTGGGGCATCAATGCGCGGCCCCTTGCGCTCTTCGGTGCGATCAGGGGTCTGGTCTGGCAGGTCATCAATCAGCACGGCGAGGCGTTGCGGGGCAGAGTAATGCGCCACCCCATGCGCGCTCACACCGTGATCAGAGAGGACTGCACAGATCGCTGTCTCGAGTTGGCGCGCCGCGGCCCCCTGCATGCGCGCGGGAATTTCTTCCGAATAAAGCTCAAGAATAAAATCAGCCATGATGCGTCGATCCAAGCAACCATGCTTCCGCACAGGCTTTGGCTAAGGCCCGCACCCGACTAATATAGGCTTGGCGTTCCGTCACACTGATGACACCGCGCGCATCCAACAAATTAAAGCAGTGGCTCGCTTTCATGCATTGATCATAGGCTGGAAGCGCCAAGCCGCGCGCCACCAGCGCCTCGCACTCTTGCTCATAATCTGCGAAATGACGCAATAAAATATCGGTATTGGCCGCTTCGAAATTATAATGCGAGTACTCAACTTCATTGCGCAAAAACACATCGCCATAGCGGGTACCGCGACCGTTAAAATCAATATCAAACCCATTATCGACGCCTTGAATATACATGGCGAGCCGCTCCAGCCCGTAAGTCAGCTCACCCGACACCAAGTCAACATCAATCCCGCCAACCTGCTGGAAATAGGTAAATTGAGAAATTTCCATACCATTGCACCACACTTCCCAGCCTAAGCCCCAGGCGCCCAAAGTCGGGCTCTCCCAGTCATCTTCAACAAAGCGGATGTCGTGCTGATGCGGATCAATCCCCATGGCAACCAAGCTATCGAGATAGAGCTGCTGGATATTATCGGGCGACGGCTTCAAGATCACTTGAAACTGATAATAGTGCTGAAAACGATTTGGATTTTCACCATAGCGACCATCTGTCGGACGACGGGAGGGTTGCACATAGGCCGCATTCCACGGCTCCGGCCCCAGAGCCCGCAAAATTGTTGCCGGATGAAAGGTGCCGGCTCCCACTTCCATGTCATAAGGCTGTAAAATCACGCAGCCCTGATCTGCCCAATAATGCTGGAGGGTCAGAATTAAATCTTGAAACGACAGGGTTTGTCCTGACGACTTAGTCATCGTCTCTTGATCTCCTCAATGTCTGAGGCGCGCTGCCCCGAATTTATGCGGAAATTAGCGCCCCGCCGCCGATAAAGCAAGCGCATGACCCAAGCGCAGTATTTCTTCCGCTTGGATGGAGGGATGCCCGGCCCCGTCTTGCAAAATCAAGGGCGGCAATAAGGACACAGAGCCCCGTCGATCCCGCTGACCTGTGATGATGATCCGACTGGCTTCGGCATCGGGACGCGGCATGATCGGTTTGAGGCGCAAATCACCAAAGCGCGGCGACAAGGCCGCTAAAAGATGTGGTAGATCGCGCGCCGGTCCAATGACCGTGACCTGCCCCTTGGCACGCAAAAAACTGGCCGCGCGGCGGCTCCACAGATCGAGGCCGTCGGCGGCCATGTGATGCGCCTGTTGGCGCGTTGGATCGGCCAAAGGTTGAACCTCTCCATGCCGATAATAGGGGGGATTGAAGAAAATATGATCCATCGACGCCGGCGCGATTGGTAAATCCGCCATTTCCCCCGAAAGATCGCCAATAACGACCGAGAACCGGTCAGCATAGCCATTACCAAGGGCGTTTTGTCGCGCTAACGCGCCGAGCTCGGGATCGATCTCAACACCGGTCACATGGGCGGTCGGTAGCCGGTGAAGGGCACATAGGCTGGCAACCCCTACACCACAGCCAAATTCGCACAAATTAGGGCCATTGGGGGCAATCGCGGCCGCCAATAGCACCGCATCATGGCCACTGCGATGTCCTGTCCTTGGTTGGGTGATGGTCAAGCGACCTCCCAAAAACCCGTCTTGCGTGACGCTGCTCTGGCTTAACTCATTCATGCGCTGATCTTGCAGTTGCCCCCTTGACCCCATCCTGTCAGACTTTTAAGGGTAAAAGCTAATTTTTTGAAGTGTTAAGCCATGGCCGATATTTTACCCCTTCGACGCAATCCACCGACTGACACAATGGCCCGTCTGCGCGCGCAGTTCTCGGAGGAGATGGCGGCTGTCGAGATTTTAATGCGGGAGAATATGGGATCCTATGTCGATATGATCCCGGCCATCGGCGAACACATTGTGAAGGCTGGCGGCAAGCGTCTTCGTCCCATTTTGACCCTCGCAGGTGCGCGCCTGTGCAATTATTCGGGCGAGGCGCAGATCTCCCTCGCTGCAGCGGTTGAGTATATGCACACAGCGACTTTGCTGCATGACGATGTTGTCGATGAGAGCGATCTCCGACGCAGCCTACCGACAGCGCGCAAAGTGTGGGGCAATGCTGCCAGTGTTTTGGTTGGCGATTTTATGCTCGGCCAGGCATTTCGGATGATGGTTGCCGCGGGAAGCTTGAAAGCCCTTGATATTCTCTCTCATGCTGCGGCCGTCATTGCCGAGGGCGAGGTGATGCAGCTTGCTAATCTGCACA
>CBFIIU010000002.1:126186-130945 GCA_965662735.1 Alphaproteobacteria bacterium | reverse complement strand
GGGAAAAATCACTTTGCCGATTTTGCTCGCCGTTCGGCGCGGGTCCGAAGCGGATCGTGGGTTTTGGAATCGCGTTGTTCGAACCCCATCGGATGACCCGACCGACTTTCAACACGCCCTCAAACTGATCCATGAAACCAAAGCTCTTGAAGAAACCCGCGAGCGGGCCCGCCATTATGGCGCCCGCGCCGTCGACGCCTTGGCGCTCTTTCCGTCATCACCGCTTAAATCAGAGCTGATTGATTTGGTGCAATTCTGTATCGCCCGCGCCTATTAAACGCGCCTCTTGCACCCACCAATCCCTTGGAAAATCCAGCCGATCGATCAGGTCATGCGGCATGTCCTCGGCAGCAAAAAGCGCAAAACATGTCGCCCCACTGCCGCTCATGCGCGCCACCCCACCGATCGCCCTGAGGCGCGCCAAAGCGTGTTCAATCTCGGGAACAAATTTCATTGCCGGCGCCTCGAGGTCATTGCGCGCATCCGCAACAAACTTCAGTAAGTCAGCGCGATCGGCTATATCGGGCGGCGAATTTGGTTGCACCTGCGGGTCCAGTAATGGCGCTTGCAAGGCGGAGAAGACAGAGGCCGTCGATACCGCATGGGGTGGGCGCACGAGAACCAGTCCAATATTTTGGGGGAGCGCCACCGGGGTGAGGTCGTGGCCAATGCCGGTCATCCATTTCCCCCCCCCATCTAAGCAGGCGGGCACATCGGCACCACAGGCCTGCGCAACAGATCGGACAGCGTGATCCGGCACATCATAGCATTGCGCCAAACCCCTCAGCGTTGCAGCCGCATCGGTTGAGCCGCCCCCAACACCCGAGGCCACTGGAATGTTTTTGATCAATTCGATCTGTCCAGGTAAAGGCTGGCCGTACAGCTGTTCCAAACCGCGTTGCGCCCGTAGAACCAAATTATCCCCCTCGCCCGCAAGCGCAGATGCAAAGGGACCAGAGACCCGAAACTGCGAAGGCTGCGTCGGATTGATGATCACGGTATCGCCAAAACTGGCAAAACCCACCAGGCTCTCAAGCGCATGATAGCCATCATTTCGGCGCCCGAGCACACAGAGGCTGAGGTTAATTTTTGCAGGAGCAAAGACGCGGATCGGGTTCAAATGGCCGTTCCACCTTGTCCCAGCGGCGGCAATCCATGCAATAATTTGTGTTCTATTTTTTCCCGTTCATCTTGCTCGGGGGAAAATGCCAGAGCCTTGCGCCATTGGTAACGGGCCTCGCTGGTGCGCCCAAGATACCAGAGGGCATCGCCTAAATGATCGGTAATGACGGGATCTACTGGCTCTAGGGCGCTGGCGCGTTCGATAAAGGTGAGCGCTTTTTCATAGTCGCCAAGTTTAAAATAAAGCCAGCCCAAACTATCGACATAAAAGCCGTTACGTGGCTCTTTGCGGACCACTTCTTCAATCAAGACCCGAGCCTCATCGAGGCGGATACCGCGGTCAATCCAGCTATAAGCCAGATAGTTGAGGACGATGGGTGAATTGCCTGAGAGCTCGCGGGCGCGCAATAAATTGCGTTCTGCATCATGCCATTGTCCTAATTGTTCCTGACACATGGCCAACGAAAACCAGACCCCCCAAGGAATGTCGTTCTCCGTCACAGCTTGGGCTGACAGCAGCTGAATCACATTTTGATAAAAGGGCGCGGCTCGTGCGTAATTTTCATCGCGTCGATAAAAATCGCCCAACGCCAACTGAACGACTTCGTCATTGGGATGGCTATCGAACACGCGCTGCAAAAGAGTCTCGGCGCGGTCGCGATGTCCGGCTTGCTCAAGCATCTCCGATTGGCGAATATGCGCGATACGTTGATGCTCATCATCGCCTCCCACATTCGCATAGAGCTCAGCCGCGACCTCCCACTCTTCTTCATCAGCAGCGAGATCAGCGAGAAGTAAACGGCCTCGCGCTGACGGCGCAAGATAGAGCGCGAGCTGTACATAGGATCGCGAGAAGCGGCCATGGCCATCGGCGCGCAGGGACTCAACAAAAGTCAAAAACCCATTGGCGATATGCGGCGCGATGACGGGTGATAAGGGCTTAGGTTTTTCGCCGGCTTTGAAACGCATAATAGCAGAGCGGATATCGGGATCATCGACCATCGACTGGCCAATCATATCGTATAAAAGCTTGGCCCGATCGTCCTTGCCCGAACGTTCAAGAAAGGCGCCAAAATCGAGCGCAAACCCCACGCGAGCCATGCCACCTGATTGAACCCCTTTTTGATAGGCTTTCTCTGCCTCCGCTCCTTGTCCGGTGAGTTCGTATAAGAGTGCCGCTTGATGGCTTGTCACAGCGAGTAAGGGGCCAGGATCAAGAAGGGCTTGGTAGCGCGCATTGGAAACGGTCCCGCTTTGCCCATAATCAATCCAAGCCTGCATAACAGGAACGAATAGTCGACTGGCGGGGCCATCTGGAAACGCGTCCAGCAAGTCTCTGGCCGCCAGCCAATCCGATTTCATGATCGCAGTGACAACCAGCACGGTATGGGCGTCTTGGGTGGTATCTATATCGTGGGTTAATTTATGCGCCAGCATAATCGCGCGATCAAAATCACCGTTAATGAGAAACGCCGAAAACGCCTCTTTCTGAATTTGCAGATCCTCTGGCGATTGGCTCAGCGCAACTTCATAATACTGACTGGCTTGCGCCGAGCGATGATCGGCAAAGGCTTGCCGACCCGCCAGCACAGCACCTGTCGTGCCGCCCATATGCGCTAAGTAGCCTGTAACAAAGCCGCGATATCCGCTCCATCCCAATACAGCAACCAGGGCAATACCCAACGCACCAAGGCTCAGGGTGATCGCACGAGAGCGCTTGCCGCTGGTCTGACTGACATTTTGGGTCATGCATTGTCCCTGATCGACTTTGGAAGGGAACCTATCAAAATCGACCTTCGTTTACATATTAGGATAATTAGGTCCGCCTGCTCCCTCGGGCACAACCCAATTTATATTCTGACTGGGATCTTTAATGTCACATGTTTTACAGTGAACACAATTTTGTGCATTGATCTGAAGTCGAGGATTTGACCCGTCTTCATTACGCACAATTTCATAGACCCCGGCCGGGCAATAACGCTGAGCCGGCTCATCATATTCCGGAAGGTTCACATTGACCGGCACAGTCGCATCTTTCAATGTCAAATGCGCGGGTTGGTCTTCCTCATGATTGGTCGCCGACAAAAATACGGAAGATAATTTATCGAAGGCCACCACACCATCCGGCTTGGGGTAATCAATCGGTTTACAATCTGCCGCTTTTTTCAAGGCCGCATAGTCAGGCTTGCCGTGCGACAAAGTAAAGGGAAGACCGATTTTGAGCGTCCGCATCCACATATCGATGCCGCCCAGCATAGTGCCCAATACATTGCCAAAGCGCGACAAAAGCGGCTTCACATTCCGCACCATAGCCAATTCCTTGGCCACGCGGCTCGTCGCATATTCGGCTGCATAGGCATCCAAATTATCATGCGCCCGTCCTGCAGACACCGCCTCAAATGCCGCCTCAGCCGCCATAATTCCTGTTTCCATGGCATTATGACTGCCTTTAATGCGCGGCACATTGACAAAGCCCGCCGAGCAGCCAATCAACGCGCCGCCTGGGAAGATTAATTTGGGAACCGATTGATACCCGCCCTCAGTAATTGCACGCGCGCCATAGGAAATCCGTTTACCCCCCTCAAAGGTCTCGCGAATAGCAGGATGCATCTTAAACCGTTGGAACTCGTCATAAGGCGACAGATAAGGGTTCGAATAATTTAAATGCGTGACAAAGCCCACCGACACATAATTATCGCCGAAATGGTATAAAAACGACCCGCCGCCTGTTTTATTATCTAGCGGCCAGCCCAGCGTGTGCTGGACATAGCCCGGGCGATGTTTGCTCGGATCAACTTGCCATAGCTCTTTAATACCAATTCCATATTTCTGATAATCACAGTCGGCGTCGAGGGCGAAATGCTTAATCGCCGCTTTCGACAGCGATCCGCGAACGCCTTCAGCCAAAAACGTGTATTTGGCATGCAATTCCATGCCAGGCATCCAACCGTCTTTTTTCTCGCCCGTTTTTGAGACACCCATATCGCCCGTTGCCACACCCCGAACCGCTCCATTTTCATCGAGCAGCAATTCGGCAGCGGCAAAGCCTGGATAGATCTCAACCCCGAGCGCCTCGGCTTGCTCAGCCAGCCAGCGGGCAATATTGCCCAAACTCGCAATGTAATTGCCATGATTTTTCATCAGCGGCGGAAGCGCAAAATTTGGTAAAGGCACGGCACCAGCTGGCCCTAAAACCAAGAATGTGTCATCGGTCACCGCTGTCTCAAGGGGGGCCCCCAACTCTTTCCAATTAGGAAACAAACGCGCAATGCCAACGGGGTCGATGACAGCGCCAGAGAGAATATGCGCGCCCACTTCAGAGCCTTTTTCCAATACGCAAACGGAAATCTCTTGCTCGGCAGCAGCCGCCATTTGTTTCAACCGAATAGCCGCGCTCAATCCCGCTGGGCCGGCCCCTACAATCACAACATCATAGTCCATAGCCTCACGCTCTTCTGGCGCTAACGCCCAGCCCTGCCGCAAATTTGATGTCTGATGTTGGCTTGGCCCGTTCGATGCGTCTGACATGTCCATCTCCTCGAAAACTTTTGCCTTTTTTGCAGGCGAATAATGCTAATGTCCAGTGATTCGTGTTTCTGTTCGCAGTTTATAGACCTCCCTCAAAACTGCAACGCTA
>CBFIIU010000002.1:104453-126088 GCA_965662735.1 Alphaproteobacteria bacterium | reverse complement strand
AGGCACGCAAGTGGTACAACAAGTCGCAAAGTGTTTCAGTTTCGGTTGGTTTATCATCAATTTTGGCATTAGCGCGTCGGCGGGGTCCAAACAAGATTTGAGTATGCACACACTTCCAGCGGCAAAACAGGAAATTATTGACTTTCTTCAATGGTATATTGAAGTGGGGTGTGACGATCTCATCGATGAGCAGCCGCTTAACCGCTTTGCGCTCAGCGCCGAGCGCGCGGTCAGAGCCGAACCAGTAGCTTATGAGGCAGCTGAGACAAATCAGCCCAACGCGCATCCTTCGGTCGATATTCCTGCACCTGTTCGGGCGCAGGCGCCCCATAAAACTCAGGCGCACGCGCCTCAGGAGGGCCGGGCGCGAGCGCCTCAGCAAACAATGGCTCAGCCACAGGTTTTCGCTCAATCAATACCGCCTTTAGCGGCCCCGAACCTTGCCGAAATCGCATCATTGAGCGATCTGCGCGACGCTCTCTCAAATTTCGACGGGTCAAGCCTCAAGAAAATGGCCAAAAATATGGTTTTCAGCGATGGAAACCCTGAAAGCCGGGTGATGTTGATCGGGGAAGCGCCGGGGCGTGAGGAAGATCAACAAGCCAAGCCCTTTATTGGGCCGAGCGGCCAATTGCTTGATAAAATGTTGGCTCATATCGGGCTCGATCGGAGCACAGTTTATATCGCTAATCTGATCCCTTGGCGGCCCCCCGGCGACCGCACGCCCTCGAGCGATGAAGTCGCCCTTTTTCTGCCCTTCCTGATGCGCCATATTGAGCTCGTGTCCCCCGACATCATCGTTGCCGTCGGTGGAACGGCGGCCAAAGCCTTGTTAAACAGCCCGACGGGGATCACAAAGCTGCGGGGCCAATGGTCGAGCCTGCCCTGTGCCGGGCGCGATATACCCATTTTACCCATGTTCCACCCTGCCTTTTTACTGCGGACACCGGCGCGCAAAGCCGAGGCCTGGGCTGATTTATGCGCCTTAAGAGCAAAACTCGCGTCTCAGGTGACGGCATGATGACCTTCTCGCGACTTTGTGCATTTGGTCGCCGGACAGCCCTCAGCGCGGCGGCGCTCGCTTTAGTATCGAGCGCACTCAGTCATCCGGCGCAAGCGGCATTTCGAGAAATACCGCCCCTCCCGCGGCCCGCATATGAAGCGCCCCCGCGGCCCAGCGATTTCGTGCTGTATCAGAAAATATTTGAACTCCAAGACCAGGCGAAATGGCGGGCAGCCGATCAGCTTTTGGCCCAAATTACCGACCCGATTTTATTGGGTCACGTTTATCGCCAACGCTACATGCATCCGACCGCCTATCGCAGCACGTGGACGGAATTACGTAATTGGCTGGTTAAATACGCCGACCATCCAGGCGCCTGGCAGGTCTATGAACTCGCCCGCAAGCGCCAGCCGCGGGGCACGGCGATGCCCAAAAAACCGCCATCGCGGGTTTTCCAACAATCGCGCCTGAAACAAGGCCCCACTTTATTTCGGCAAGCCACGCCTCGCCGAATTGCTCGAGAAGTTCGGCGGATGATCTATCGCGAGCGCCCCACCCAAGCCTATCGTTATATTTCGGCGCCAGCGCGTGATCGCTATTTATCGGCCGCTGAAACAGACGACCTCAAAGCCCTCATCGCGCGCAGCTATTATATTGAGGGCAAACCTCAAATTGCCTTGAAAATTGCCCTAGAGGCGACACGCTCGCGTGCGGAAGTGCCCGAGGCCGATTGGCATGTGGGACTAGCTGCTTGGCGGCTGGGTCAAACCGCCTTGGCCGCAGAACATTTTTCAATTCTGGCCAAACATCCCGATATTTCAGCTCACATGCGCGCGGCCGCTTTGTTTTGGGGCGCCCGCGCCTATTATGCCATTAATGACACGGCCCGCGGAGAAGCTGCCATGGCTCTGGCCGCCGACGGAGAGCTGACATTTTATAGTATTATTGCCCGTTATGCTGTGCATGGGGATTTGCACATTAATTGGCATGATGTCGAGAGTAATGATCGCGATACCATTGCGCATTACCCAGCCGTCACGCGCGCGATGGCCTTAGACAAGGCGGGGCAACGCGAGCTTGCTGAGCTTGAACTCTTATACCTCCAAGAACGCCTGCCCGAGGATGAAGCGCGGGCCATTCTTGATCTCGCTCAAGAGAAACGCTACCCCGCCGTCGAGCTGGCTATTGCGACGCGATTGGGCGCTCCCTCGGCCAGCGAAGAGGATGATAATCGAGCGATCGACGCACATTATCCTTTACTCGACCACGAAGAGCTGGGAGATCTGGTGCTTGACCGAGCACTTTTATTTGCCCTCATCCGGCAAGAAAGTCGCTTTAAAGCACGGGCAAAATCGCATGCGGGGGCGCGTGGTTTGATGCAAATTATGCCGCGCACAGCCGCTTTTGTGACGGGAGACCGGTCATTGGCGCGGAAATCGGGACGCGATCAATTGCTGGATAGTGAAACCAATATTGCGATTGGCCAAACCTATCTCAGCATGTTGTTGAGCCCCGACTATTTTGACAATAATTTGATTTATGCGTTGGCGGGCTATAATGCGGGTCCTGGAAACCTGAAACGATGGCGCCGCGAGCTCGGCAATATAAACGATCCGCTTTTATTCATTGAAAGCATGTCGGCGCCGGAAACACGCTCTTATGTTCAGCATGTCTTGTCTAATTTGTGGATTTACCGCGACCGCCTCAAGCAGGAGCCGATTAGCCTGAGGTTGGTCGCAACGCATAGTTGGCCCAGCTATATCGCCCAAGACCGTCCGGTTCAACAAGCACAAAACACCCCCGACTCCGCTCAGTCCAAATGACCCCGCTCAGTCAAAATAAAGGCACAGCGTCAGCATGACCCGTGCAACGCTATCGTAATTAGCTCCGATTTTTGGACGAAAATTTTAGGGGAGAAATTTTTGGAAAACGATTTTGGGGTAAGATTTTGGGGTAAGATTTTGGGGTAAGATTTTGGGGTAAGGTTTTGAAGGACGGATTGAGCGCAAATTGGATCAGTCAGGTTCGAGCCCCCCGTGTAAAAAAAAAAGAGGCGCTGGTCGCACCTCTTATCTTATTTCAGGTAGACCGCGCTAGGCAGCCCTCTGATAAGTGGAGCTAGATAGTGAAGCTAGTTAGTGAAGCTAGTTAGGGAAGCTAGTTAGTGAAAATGCTTATTCAAGTCAGCAATGGAGGCTTCTACAAGAGCCACGCGCTCTGCATCCGTTAACTGTTCCTTCAAAACCTCAGCCGCAGCCGCAATAGCTCTCTGTGTCACCACGGTGCGGATTTCTTTGATCATAGAGGCCTCGGCACGCGCGATTTTTTCTTCGGCTTGCGCAGTTCGACGCACCAATTGCTCTTCGATCTTGACCTTGGCATCGGCAGCCATGCGCTCGGCCGCGGCTTTCGCTTCGGTGACAATTTCCTCAGCGTGTTTCTCCGCAGCATTGCGTTGGGCTTCATACTCGGCCAATACATTCTCGGCCTCGGCACGCAAGGCTTTCGCTTGCTCAAGCTCAGCGCGAATTTGCTCTGCTTTCGCATCGAGCCCTGCAAGCAGCCGCGATGGCAGCTTCAGATAAATAAAGGCCCCGATCACCGTAAAGAAGGCAACTGCTACAAAAAAGGACGCATCAAACATGTTGTTTCCTAAGCTTGCTGAGCGACGGCTGCATCGATCACGGCTGGATCCACGGTCTTGCGGGCCACCGCCTCGACAAGGTCGACCACCAAGGGGCCCACCATTGCACTAACATTGGCCATGGCTTCCTCGTGAGCGGCGAAAATGCGCGCATCCGATTCTGCCATACGGGCGGCCAGCTGTTGATCAACTTCCGCCTTTTGCTTATCCATTTCCGCCTGCATTTCTTGTCGGACAGTTTGTGCCAAACTGACCGCTTTGCTGCGTGCGGCGCTGAGCGCCTCTTCATGGGCACTAAGCGCCTGAGCCGCCTCGTCGCGCAACCGCTCCGCCGCCGCCAGATCATCTTCTAAACGCCGATGACGCGCTGCAATGCCGCCGCCAATACGAGGCAAAATTGCAAAGGTCAAAATGCAAAAAAGTGATCCAAAGCAAATAAACAGCCAAAAAAGCTGCGTGCTAAATGTGGTGATGTCTAACTGAGGCACAGTAAGTTCTCATCATTTACGAGTGGATGAACCAAGGTCACGGGCGCAAGGCGGCAAGAAGCCACCCACTGTGCCCGCTAACTCAGACAACAAACAGTAAGATCAACGCAATGATCAGACCAAACAGACCCGTCGCTTCAGCCAGGGCAAAGCCCAGGAGCAAGTTCGGGAACTGACCTTGAGCCGCTGATGGATTGCGCAGGGCGCCTGCCAAAAAGTTGCCAAAAATATTCCCGATACTAATGCCCGCGCCCGCCAAAGCGACACAAGCGATACCAGCACCGATGTATTTTGCTGCTTCTGCTTCCATAATTTAATCCTCCAAAAAAGTGTTTAGGGTTAGTGATTCATGTGAATGGCTTCGCTGAGATAGATACAGGTCAAGATCGTGAAAACATAGGCCTGCAAGCCAGCGATTAAGAGTTCAAGGCCCGTGAAGGCAACCATCAGCGCAAATGGAGCGATCGCCAGAGGGGCGAGGCCTGCCGATGACAAGCCCACGACAAATCCACCAAAAATTTTCAACATGGTGTGACCGGCCATCATATTGCCGAACAAACGGACCGAAAGACTGACGGGTCGTGTCAAATAGGAAATCAATTCAATCACAATCAAAAGAGGTAACAGCACCGCGGGCACACCAGACGGTACAAAGAGTTTGAGGAACCCCACACCGTGATGAATAAATCCAACAAGGGTTACTAAGCAAAAAACCACTGCCGCCAGCGCAAAAGTGACGATCAGATGGGATGTCACCGTGAATGAATAGGGCAACATACCGAGCATATTGCAAAACAAAACGAACATGAAGAGCGTGAAGATGAAGGGAAAATAACGCATTCCTTCGGTGCCGACATTCTCTTTTACCATATTGGCGACGAAGCCATAGGCCATTTCACCCAGCAATTGTAACCGACCTGGCACCATAGCCGTTTGCCGGCTGGCCAAACCCATAATCAGTGTAACCAAGGAAATTGCGATCACCATCCACAAGGATGAGTTGGTGAAGGCGGTGTCGACCCCTGCCACTGCTGGCAATTCGAATAACCGCTGGATCTCGAATTGGTGCATCGGATCAACTGGGGCACTTCCCTGTGTTTGATCTGCTGAAGACACGCGTCACTCCTGCTCAATATTCTTCAGATTCTGAGACAACAACCCTTCTCATTCCACCTCGTTCTGAGGCACCTCGGGCTGCTGATCTGCCTTGTCGCGCATTGCCGTTGCCGTGCGCACTGCATTCATCAATCCAGCGACCACGCCGAGGAGAAGAAGGACCAGAAGAAAGATCGGCTTGGTCTCAAAATACCGATCAATCCACCACCCCAGATAACCGCATACGGAGATAGCCGCAAACATCTCTATCGTCAAGCGGTAGGCGAGGGAGAGAAGGCTACCCGAGACATTTCGGCGCGCTTTTTCCTCTTTTTTCAGTTTTAAGCGATCAATTTGCGCGGAAATGTCGCTCAAGGCAGCTTGCTGGTCGCGCCGCTTTTGCGGCGAGGCCCCGCCCTTTCCGGCGTGTTCTTGAGGTTCTGTTTCCAAAATTTGACCGTTTATTGCCCGATCCGTCGCCCTTTAAGGGCGCTAACACATTGATTATGAACTAATTTGCTGAATGGGCGTTCGATCATCGTCCGGATCATCCAGCTCAGCAAACTGCTCCGCCTGTTTCAAGTCGACCGACATTAAACTACTGACACCTTGTTCTTGCATGGTCACACCATACAGACGATCGACCCGCGCCATCGTTAATGCGTGATGAGTGATCAAGAGAAAGCGGGTGCCTGTTTCTTCGGCGATTTCCCGAATCATATTGCAGTAGCGTTCAACATTGGCATCGTCGAGCGGCGCATCCACCTCATCGAGCACGCAAATCGGTGAGGGATTGGTCAAAAACACCGCGAAAATCAGTGCCATCGCGGTGAGCGCCTGCTCCCCCCCCGATAGCAGAGACATTACTTGCGGTTTCTTGCCCGGTGGGTGCGCAATAATCTCAAGCCCGGCCTCAAGCGGATCATCCGACTCGGTTAGCTCGAGATGCGCCTTCCCACCCCCAAAAAGCTGTGTAAAAAGCCGCCCAAAATGATGATTTACGCTCTCAAAAGCCGCCTTAAGGCGCTCGCGCCCCTCTCGATTGAGCTGGCCCACCCCATATCGCAATTTGTTAATCGCCTGCGCCAAATCGTCTCTCTCTGACGACATGGCGGCAATCCGCTGTTCAATTTCTGTGGCTTCTTCATCTGCCCGCAAATTTACCCCGCCCAAGGTTTCGCGTTCGCGACGCAATTTCTCGAGTTGAGCCTCCACATGTGCAACATCCGGAAATGCTTTATTGGGGTCATGTTCCGAGGCCTCGAGAGCTTTTTCAGGCTCAATTTGCAACACTTCACGAATGCGCTGTGCCGCCTCGCCCTCGCGCTCAACTAAATTGTCGCGGTTGGCTTCAAGGCGAACCAATGTTTCCCGACTGGTCACCAAAGCCGCTTGCGCTTCGCGCGCGGCCTTATCGGCCTCGGCCAATTGGGTTTCTGCCAAGGCGAGCCGATCGGCCTCGATTTTACGTTTACCCTCAGCTTCTTGAATGAGCGTCACGAGCACATTGCGCCGCTCGGCTAAATCCGGTGGAATTTTATTGGCTTTTTCTAACTCGTCCGAAACCGCTTGATGACGCTGTTCGAGCGATTGAATTTGGGCCTCGGCTCCTTGATGACGCTTATCCCAAAGCTCGCTCTCCGCCGCAATTCGTGCCAAGCGCTCTTCGCGCAACTGACGTTGACTGCGCAATTGCTCGAAAGTCGCTCGCGCGGCTGCCATTTTTGAGCGCCAATCATCCACCTCCGTGCGCAATCGCGTAATGTCATTTTGCGCGTCGGGAAGAGCGGCCAGCTCGGAGAGCTCCGCCTCGGCTCCGACCACCTGCGCCGAAACATCGGCCGCATCTTGGGCTAAAGCCGCCAATGCCTCATCGAGCGCCTTCAACCGCGTTTCACGATCCGAGGTCACCCGCATCGCCTCTGCCAGCGCTTCGCGCGCCTGCACCAAGCGGGCACGACACTCCTCGAGCTGTGAGGCCGCCTGGCGCTCATCCTCGACCGATTGGCGATAGTTTTGCCGAGCCTCTTCATTCGCTTGCTCGCGCTGCGCCAATTGGACTTCTGCCTCGGAGATTTCTGAGCCAATTTCGCGCAAGCGTTGCCGTTGCGCCAAACGTTTAGCGGCGGCGGTTTCCGATTCCGCCATCACGCAATAGCCATCCCAACGCCACAAATCGCCATTTCTCGAGACCAATCGCTGACCAAGGGCGAGCTGATCTTGCAGCGCATGCCCCGCTTCCGCCGTGTCAACAATACCAATTTGGCTCAGACGTCGAGACAGCGCCCGAGCCCCTGAAACGAATTGCCCGAGCGCTTTCACACCGTTCGGTAAGGCCGGTGGATTGACCATATCAGGTAAATCGCGCCAATGGGCGGGTGCCTCTAAATCGACCGATGCATCCAGATCATCGCCCAAAGCGGCCCCTAAAGCGACTTCAAAGCCCGACTCAACCCGCAAAGCATCGACGAGAGACGGGTAGGTTTTACCCCCTTCCGGACGAGCAAACAAAGCCGACAAAGCCGCTTGCTCCCCAACCAGACGTTCGACCAAAGATTGCGCTTCGCGCAATGGCACTTGCAGCGCCTCAAGCGCCGACTCGCGATCATGCATGATCCGACTGGCCGCCTCGCGCGCATTAACCGCCTCTGCCACAGCCTGTTCTGCCGTCAGACGCTCGGCCTCAAGGCGCGCATTCTCATGAGGCGAGAGGACCTCCGCCTGAATATCTTGCCGGCTCTGCTCTCGGAGCAATCGGTTTTCTTCGATCTTTTGATGCCGATCCCGCAAAGACTGAAGGGCACGCTCGAGACTTTGGCGGCGCGCATGAGTTTCGGCGGCCAGACGATTAGCCTCGTCAAAGGCCGCTTCAGCCTGCCGCAAGCGCTCCGCTGCATCGGCCATCGCTTCCTTGGCGGCGGCCTCCGCCGCCTGCTCATCAGAGGCAACTGCCGCTTGCAACTCGGCATGTTCTGCCTTGAGCCGCGCCATTTCAGCTGTTGCCTCTTCAAGCGCTGTGCTCTCGCGTTTTTGATCCGCGAGCAATTCATCGCGTTGCCGGGTAAGGCGGGCAATAAGATCCCGCGCCCGCTGTTCTTCAGCGTCCAGCGATTCACGTTCCAAGGTCAGCCGGCGCACGGCCGCGGCCGCCGCCGCCTCAGCCTCCCGAAGCGGCGGCAAACTGGCCTGCACATGTGTTTGATGCGCCGAGGTTTGTGTCGCTTGGCTGGTCTTCTCATTGACGGTCTGACGCGCTTCCGTCAAAGCCTGAGACAGATCTTCAAGCTGTTCAAGGCAGTTTTTCCAACGCAAATGCAATGCCAACGCCTCAGCCTGTCGAATTTGACCGGATAAGGCACGATAGCGTGTCGCCTGACGGGCTTGCCGCCGCAAAGCGCGTAACTCGCTCTCTAATTGGCCAATGGCCTCATCGACTTTTTCCAAATTCCCTTCAGCCGCACGCAGACGCAGCTCGGCTTCATGGCGACGCGAGTGCAGGCCTGAAATGCCCGCCGCCTCTTCTAAAACGCGGCGACGCGCCTCGGGCTTCGCATTAATAAGCTCGCCAATTTGGCCTTGACGCACCAGCGCTGTGGAGCGCGCACCGGTGGAAGCATCGGCAAACAATAATTGCACATCTTTGGCGCGCACATCGCGCCCATTTATGCGATAGGCCGACCCCGCATCGCGCTCAATGCGGCGCACAATCTCAAGCCCCTCGGCACCATTATATTCCGCTGGCGCGGTGCGATCTGAATTATCGAGATAGAGACTGACTTCCGCGTGATTGCGCGACGGGCGCCCCGTCGTACCCGCAAAAATAACATCTTCCATGCCCGAGCCCCGCATCGATTTATACGAGGTTTCACCCATGGCCCATCTAAGGGCCTCGAGCAGATTGGACTTGCCACACCCATTTGGGCCAACGACACCCGTCATACCCGGCAAAATGTCGAGATCGACAGGATCGACGAAGGATTTAAATCCGGAAAGACGCAAGCGTGTAAAATGCATAAGCTGGCCCTACTCTTCCGCCACCGGGAGCAATGGATCAATCACCGCCGCGAAGGCTTCGACAGGCTGATTACCCTCAAGTCTTTGTCCATTGATGAAAAATGTCGGCGTAGAGCGAACATCTAACTGCTCATGCGCCGCCTTTTGCATGTCTCGTATGCCACCCAAAATCGATTCATCTTTCAGGCAAACCAAAACATCAGCCTCCGAGAGGCCAGCCTGACGGGCCAAGCCTTGCAGGTCTTCTAGCGGATTGGAGCTCCGCAACCAATTACTTTGGCGTGCAAACATAAGGCTTAAAAATCCATAGCGTTGCTGCGGCGCGACGCAATGCGCCAGCATGGCACCGGCCGTTGCCAATCCATCAAACGGAAAAGGACGGAACCAAATTTGGACAAGGCCCTTATCGACATAGGCTTCCGTGAGTTTGGGCAACGTCTCATTATGAAAGGCGCCACAATGGGGGCATGTCAAAGAGGCATACTCAACAATCGTCACAGGCGCATCAGGCGCACCAATACGAATTTCGCCCATTGGATTGGGATCATCCAAGGCAGGCAAGCCTGTAGGGTTTACCAGCACATAAGGCGCAACCGTCTCCGAAGACGCCGTGTCGGCTTGAGCGCCCTGCGACGGCTCGCGCGACAGAGCAGCATAAACACCCGCGCCAACCACAATGACCAACGCAATGAGAAGAAGAATTCTTTTATTATCTGTCATTATATTTCAGCCAGCTCTCTCTATTTTCGCGGAACCGTCCGAATCGGTTCGTCTTTCCCATTATAATCTTCTCGCTCCTCGGCCAGAGTCTGAAGACTGTGGAAAACTCGATCTAATTTGCGACCTGCAAAACAGTCGAGGCCGCTCAACATTCGCCGCCTCAGCCCCTTGAGTTGCGGATAATGCGCCCACCTAATCGGGCTAAGGCTTGCCGCAGGCGTCCAGGCGGAAAATGGTCGAGCGCCGCATCGGCGCTTTCCACAGCTGTCGACAATTCAGGGTCGGCGCGCCGATACCGGGTGACGCTTGGATTGACGGGGGCCTGAATGATTTTCAGCCGTGTGATCACATCGCTTCCATAGAACTGATTAATGCGTTCCAAAATTTGTGGCGCCATATGTTGAACCTCAAGCGCCATGGCCCCGTCCACCCGAATAGTCAGCACCGCGCCCTCGCCCGATCCACGCGATAAGCGTTCAGGTAGGCTGAGCGCCGCCAGCTGCGCACCGACGATTTCAGACCAATGATCGATCACATGGATATCGCGAAAGCCGCGGCGCTTGAGAACCGGCCCTGTTAACTTGCCGAGAACAGAAGACAATGGCACACTGCGTGTGGACACTTTGGTTACAACGCTCTGTGGCTGCCCCTGTTTCATAATTTTGCCTTTTCACGATCGAGTTTCATGCTAGCCGAAAAACCCTCCATCTGCGAGTCATCTCTTGGACGACACCCTGCTCTTGGACGACACCTTGCGGCGAGACCATGGTAAGCGCTTACTCCCCACAACAAGTTTTCTCAAAAACCGAAGCGCAGGCTTTGCGGCGTCGATTATTAGCATGGTATGACCGGCATGGACGAGTGCTGCCATGGCGCTATCGCGCCGACCAAAAACCCGATCCCTATCATGTGTGGTTGTCGGAGATCATGCTGCAGCAAACAACAGTGGCCACGGTGATCCCCTATTTCAAGAAGTTTACACTCACATGGCCAAGTTTTATGGCCCTCGCGCAGGCCGATGATGCCGCTGTCATGCAGGCTTGGGCGGGCTTGGGCTATTATGCCCGGGCGCGCAACTTATTAGCCTGCGCCCGCGCCGTGGCCGCGTCGCCGAGCGGCACTTTGCCTGACAATCAAGCCGAGCTCTTAAAGCTACCGGGTATTGGTCCCTACACGGCGGCGGCAATTTGTGCCATCGCCTTTCATCAGCCCGCGCAACCGGTCGACGGCAATATTGAACGCGTCATCTCCCGCCTGAGAGCCATCGCCACCCCCTTGCCTGCGCTGAAGGATGAGATTCGAACCCAATTAGTCGATTTGATTACCTCCCATCGGGCGAGCGATATGGTGCAGGGGTTAATGGATCTGGGGGCCACAATCTGCACACCGAAGGCGCCTAAATGCGCGCTCTGCCCATGGCAAGAAGCGTGTCAGGGCTATGCGCAGGGTCGCGTTGATCGCTTGCCCGTCAAACGACAAAAAGCTGAGAAAGCCAACCGCCATGGAACCGTGTTCTGGTTGATCGATCCGCAGGGCCGTATCCTTGTTTATCAGCGTCCTAAATCTGGCTTGCTCGGCGGGATGATCGCCTTTCCGTCCCAAGATTGGGATGCGCCATCCCATTGGCAGCCCCCGCCTCGAGCCACACTTGCCCTGGAGCCCTTAACCAAGAGCGTCGGCCATGTGTTCACCCATTTTAATCTGCGGCTCACAATCCAATGGGCCCGCATATCTGCAAGAGATCAGAAAAAAATCACGCTCAGCTTAAGCGATGCGCAATGGGTGGACCGCGCATCATTGACGGGTCTCGCTCTGCCGACGCTAATGCAAAAAGTATACGCGGTCGTCTCGAGCGAACTCTATGATAAGGGTTTAGTTTAACCCGCCCGTTTCCAAAATTTTTGACCGCAAGCTGTCAATCGGGACAAGCTTATCGCCTTCGGCAATATGCCAGAATGTCCAGCCATTACACGCTTGTGCGCCTTGAACATGCGCGCCAATTTGATGGATGGATCCGGTGGCGCCATCCCCCTTGCTCTCGGTTTTCAAGCTGCCATCGGCGCGCACCCTTGCTTGATAGCGGCGCGCCGGCCCAAACAGGCGGGTGCCAGGGCGGATCATGCCATTCTCGATCAATGAGCCAAAAGGTATACGCGGGTTCTGACGCGCTGACTTCGTCACCTCCACGGCATCTGCGGGCACAGGCTCCACCGCCTCAATGCGTTGGCGGGCGGCGTCGACATATCCGGCATCGGCATCCATGCCAATAAAATCGCGCCCCAAATATTTGGCAACCGCGCCTGTCGTTCCTGAACCAAAAAAGGGGTCTACCACCAAATCTCCCGGGGCCGTGCTGGCCAGCAAAACCCGATGCAATAGAGCCTCAGGCTTTTGCGTGGGGTGCAGCTTACGGCCGGTTTCGTCTTTCAAACGCTCATGCCCGGTGCAAATCGGCAATAGCCAGTCCGACCGCATTTGGACATCGTCATTCAAGGCTTTCATGGCGCGATAATTAAATGTGTAGCCCGTTTGCTGCGCGTCGCGCGCCGCCCAGATGAGCGTCTCATGCGCGTTGGCAAAGCGGGTTCCGCGAAAATTCGGCATGGGATTTGTCTTGCGCCAGATGACATCATTCAAAATCCAAAACCCTAAATCCTGAACGGCCGTACCCACGCGGAAAATATTGTGGTAGCTGCCAATCACCCATAATGTTCCGGTGGGTTTTAAAATTCGCCGCGCCTCGCTCAACCAAGCGCGGGTAAATGCATCATAGGCCGCAAAATCATCAAATTGATCCCAGGCATCATTCACCGCATCGACTTTCGATTGATCGGGGCGGGTGAGCGCTTGCTTGAGTTGCAAATTATAGGGTGGATCCGCAAAAACCAGATCGGCGCACCCGTCCGGCATACTTTGCAGGAGCGTAATGCTGTCGCCCAGCAAAATTTGATTTCTGGGAATAGGTGCCGCCTGAGCCGGCTGACTTTTTACACGGGAACGGTTTTTCTGTGTCATGGTCTGACCATGATTCATCTGAGAGTCGCCGTCAATTAATTCATGAATCCAGATGCTTATTTGTTCGAGCGCTTATCCACAGCCACTAGATACGGTATCTTCTGGGCCGCCGGGACTCGACATCTCGCGCATCGGCGCAAAGGAACGCCGGTGATGCGGGCTAAGCCCATGCTGCATCAACGCCTCGCGATGCAGTTTTGTGCCATAGCCTTTATTTTGAGGCCACCCATAGGCCGGAAACTGAGTGGCAAGCGCCGAGACCTCGCGATCACGGGTAACTTTGGCGACGATCGACGCCGCCGCAATCGAGGCCACAGCGCGATCGCCTCCTATAATCGCTTGGCAGGGTTGGGACAATGTTGGAACCCGATTACCGTCGATGAGTGCGTATTCCGCCTGACTGGCGCCAATCGCTCGCTCCATGGCCAAGAAAGTCGCCTGCAAAATGTTTAATTGGTCAATTTCTGCGATGCTCGCACAGCCCACACCAACCACAACGCCTAAATGAGCGTCCTCCCCGATCAGGCGCGCATATTGTTTTTCACGCTGGACCGCCGATAGGCGCTTGCTGTCATCGAGACCTGAGGGATCAAAATCATCCGGCAGAAAGACGGCAGCCGCATAGACGGCGCCCATCCACGCACCGCGACCCGCTTCATCGACACCGACAACGCGTCGATGGGGCCAGCCGCAGGAGGCTTCAATCTCGAAACCGACCACTATTCTGCGGCGGCCGCCATGCTGGGTGCGTGATAGCGCAAGACCGGCTGTCGTGCGGCGCGCGTCTCATCCAAGCGGCGTCGTGGCGCAAACCGAGGCGCTTGATGGAACCGCTCTGTTTCTCCGTCCAAAGCCGCTTTCACCAATGCCCGCATGGTTGCGATAAACTGATCCAAGCTGGCTTTGCTCTCCGTCTCGGTCGGCTCAATGAGCATGGCCCCATGCACAACCAATGGGAAATACATCGTCATAGGATGGAAGCCCTCATCAATTAAGGCTTTGGCAAAGTCCAGCGTGTCGATGCCCGTTCCGCGGAGGAAGCTATCGTCAAACAGTGCTTCATGCATGCATGGCCCCGCATAAGAGGCCGACATCACATCTTGCAAGCTCGCGAGAATATAATTGGCATTGAGCACAGCATCATCTGCGACTTGCCGGAGCCCATCACTTCCATGGCTCAACATATAGGACAAGGCGCGCACAAACATGCCCATTTGCCCGTGAAACGCAACCATTCGACCAAAGGCTTCCGGCGCATCATCCGCATGTTCAACCAAGGAGAAGCCTTGGCCATCTCGACGAACGAAAGGGCGTGGCGCGTAAGGCGCCAAGCGATCAGACAAAACGGTTGGCCCCGACCCCGGACCACCGCCGCCATGCGGGGTTGAAAAGGTTTTATGCAAATTAATATGCATGGCATCGACACCCAGATCGCCGGGTCGTACGCGCCCAACAATGGCATTAAAATTAGCCCCATCACAGTAGAAATATCCGCCTGCCGCATGCACCGCATCCGCAATCTCAATAATGTCGCGTTCGAATAAGCCGCATGTGTTTGGATTGGTCAGCATAATGGCGGCAACGTCATCGCCCAGTTTTTTCTTCAGGTCGACAACATCAACGCGGCCATCCTCGGTCGCCGAAATCTCGTCGACGGAGAAACCCAAAAGCGCGGCCGTTGCCGGATTAGTGCCATGAGCTGATTCTGGAACTAACACACGTTTGCGGTGGGCCAACTCACCCCGCGCCGCAATGGCCGCTTGTATCGCCATCATGCCGCATAATTCCCCATGGGCGCCAGCCTTGGGCGATAAGGCAATAGCGGGCATGGCTGTGAGCGTGGTCAACCAATGCGCCAGCTCATCCATCAACGCCAACGCCCCTTGAACAGTGGATACAGGCTGCAAGGGATGAATGTCGCTCAACCCCGGCAAGCGGGCCATTTTTTCATTCAGACGCGGATTATGCTTCATCGTGCACGATCCCAACGGATAAAGCCCGGCATCAATACTATGATTTTTTTGGCTCAAGCGAACATAGTGGCGAACCGCCTCCGGCTCCGACAGGCCGGGCAAGGCAATAGGCTCGCGGGATGCGACGCCAATGCGCAAGGGCATATCCGCCGGCACGGCCAGATCAACGCCAGACTTATCAAACGCACCAATCTCGAATATCAAACCCTCTTCGAGTTGCAGGCCACGATTTCCTGAAAATGTCTCACTCATTGTCCGGCCTCCGATAATTCCTCAGCTAACGCTGATACTAATTGATCTATATCTGCATCCGTCACTACCTCAGTGGCGGCAAGGATCAGGTAGTTCTCAAAATCAGTCGACGGGCTTAAGCGTGTCAGCGGAATGCCCGCGAGAATGCCGCGGGCCGCCAGACGCTCAACCAAGGGCGCCGCCGCAATGGGGAGACACAACGTCACTTCATTGAAAAAATGCTCATTCATAAGCTCGATCTTCAGCGGCTCGAGGGCGGTCACGAGCCGGATCATGCGCTCGTGATTAAGCCGCGCCAGGCGGGTTAAACCCTGCCCGCCAAGCAATGTCATGTGGATCGTAAAGGCCAAGGCACAAAGACCAGAATTGGTACAAATATTCGACGTGGCTTTATCGCGGCGAATATGTTGCTCGCGGGTCGATAGCGTGAGCACAAAGCCACGTTTGCCATCGGCATCTACGGTTTCACCGCATAAGCGCCCCGGCATTTGACGCAAATATTTTTGTCGGGTTGCGAATAAGCCAACATAAGGCCCACCGAAGTTTAACCCATTACCAATGGACTGCCCTTCTCCCACAACAATATCGGCGCCCATGTCACCCGGTGCGCGCAATAGACCCAGCGCCACAACCTCGGTCACCACGACGATTAACAAAGCCCCTGCTTCGTGCACCGCCGTAGCCAGCGCCGAAAACTCATTCGGCTGACCAATAAAATCGGGATATTGAACAACCACGCACGCCGTATCGCTATCGAGACGAGCGGCCAAATCCTCATCTTGCCCGAACAGCAAAGGCGCACAGTCAAGTTGACCATCGCTCTTACCGATCACAGTGGCCATGACATCGCGATAATGTGGATGCAACCGCCCGGAAATCACCGCCTTGTTTCGCTTGGTGACCCGTTGGGCCATTAAGACGGCCTCGCTCGCGGCGGTGGAGCCGTCATACATCGAGGCGTTCGCCACTTCCATGCCAAAAAGCTCTGCCACTTGTGTTTGGAACTCAAACAAATATTGCAAAGTGCCTTGGGTGATTTCGGGCTGATACGGCGTATAGGATGTAAGAAATTCAGATCGTTGGATCACATAGTCGACGGTCGCCGGCACGTGATGTTTATAGGCCCCACCCCCCACAAAAAACGGGACATTGGAAGCGGTCATATTTTGAGCGGCGAGGGCGGATAAATGCCGTTCAACCGCAAGCTCGCTTGCATGCGAGGGCAAATCAACGGGGTCGTTCAGCCAGGCCGCACGCGGTACATCTTTAAATAAATCATCGATCGATGAGGCGCCGATCTTCGCCAACATTTCCACACGATCAGACGGCGTATGCGGTAAGTAACGCATCAATCAATCTCCTTCACATAGGCTTGATAAGCGGCCTCATCCATTAATGTGTCGAAGGCGGCCTGATCGTCGCAGACCATGGTGAAAAACCAGCCACCGGCTTCCGGCTCTTCATTCACCAAGGCTGGATTATCGGCGAGCGCTGCATTTCCCTCGACCACCGAGCCCGATAAGGGCGCATAAACTTCACTGGCCGCTTTCACACTTTCAACCACAGCCGCTTCGCCACCGGCGCTCAAGACGCGACCAGCGTCCGGCACTTCGACATAAACGACATCGCCCAACTGCGCTTGCGCATATTGGGTAATACCGACGACCAACACATCGCCCTCGCGGCGCACCCATTCATGGTCTTTGGTGTAGCGAATATCACTCATGCATTTTTCTCCTTTGATGAAACGGCATACTGATGCGGCACAAAAGGCATGGCCACGATTTCGGCTGACAGCTTTTTCCCCCGCACCACACAAACGACCTGAGTTCCCACCTGATCATAGGGGGGACGCACATAGCCCATGGCAATGGGCTGAGAAAGACTGGGGGCATAGCCGCCGCTGGTGATCTCCCCGATCTCCTCGCCCTCGACTGTTTCAATCAGCGTATGCGCGCGCGCTGGCGCCCGATCCAAAATCCGCAAGCCGACGCGCCGCCGGGGCACGCCCGTATCGTGTTGTGCCAGAGTGACCGACGCGCCTGGGAAATCTGCCAAAGCACGGCGACGTTTGGGAATGGTCCACATTAAATCGGCCTCGGCGGGGCTTGTCGTCAGGTCAATGTCGCTGCCGTAAAGGCATAATCCGGCCTCCAGGCGCAAACTGTCGCGGGCGCCCAGACCACACAAGGCCACATCATCGTGAAGCAATAATGTCTCAGCAAACTCGGCGGCCGCCGCCTCAGGCAGCGAAATCTCAAACCCATCCTCGCCCGTATAGCCGCAGCAAGAGATGAATAGATCATGCCCCTGCCACATCACCGACTGCGCAGACATAAAAGGAAGATCTAAAGTTTCGGGAAATAGCGCCGCCAAAACCGCGCGTGCTTTTGGCCCTTGCAACGCCAGGAGGGCCCGATTTAACGGCTCAAGCTCGGCGCGCCCAGCAAAGTGGCGCGCAATACGATCAAAATCAGCATTTTTGCACGCCGCATTCACGACCAACCATAAATCGTCTCCGCGACGGGTGACCATCAAATCATCCCAAATGCCCCCCTCTTCATGGGTGAGCACGGTATAGCGAATTTTATGATCGGCTAATGAGGTGATCCCCCCCGGGACCAGCTCCTCCATCAGCACCGCCAAGGCGTCCGAAGAACCGGGTTGGGCAGCCCGTAGCCAGGCCTGCCCCATATGCGACACATCAAACAAACCCGCCGCGCTGCGACAATGCAAATGTTCACCCATCACGCCTAAGGCGTAATTCACAGGCAAAAGATATCCTGCGAAATCAACGACCTTACCGCCATGGGCAAGATGAAAATCATATAAAGGGGTCTTTAACGGCTCTGAGGCTGGCATCGACGACGCATCTGTTGATAACGCATCTGTTGATGACGCATCTGTTGATGACGCATCTGTTGATAACGTATCTGTTGATGATGGGGCGGCGGATGACGGGGGGCTCATATGGGCCATGGCACAATCTCCTTAAACGACTGTTCTCTCACGACAGGGCGCCGTTTGACGCTCTTGCCCCCCTCTGTCGCTTTAACCTGAGAGATTTCACGGCCATGAGCCGCTTACGCCGTCGGTGAGGAGATTGACCCCTACTTTCCAGAGTTGCAATTTTGAACGGTCCTTTTGCCTGAGAGTTTCCGGGGGCGGTTGCTCCTTCGGCCTCGCATCATCCTTGTCGACACGACGTCTCCCGTCCAAAACAATGCTCCATGACTCTACGCGGAGTCACAGGCGTGTCAATAAGGTCGCTTCAGGATTACTTTGATGCGGGCATCGGCGCAGGCGATAGCCGCGCGAAACGGCCCGCGCGGTTAGCCGCCAATTGCTCCTGCGACAGGCGGAAACCGACTGTGAGCCGATAATTGCTCGATTTCAAACCCTCCCCAACCATGAAGGATAGGGGTTTGAACTCATGAGAAAAATTTGAAAATAAAGCATCCGCAGAGGCGCTGATCCCATCTATTTCGACGGTCTCAACATGTTGCGTGATAATTTGATCATTGGGGTCGACGATGGCTGCAAAAATATCCACTGAAAAATGGGTGGCGGGAGCTCCGCCAGGCTGATAGGCCCGCATATATCCACCAATGGTGACACTTGATTCGATTTCGCGCCCCGGCAAAGCCGAGCATTGCGTGTCGATGGCCCGGATTAAAATGTCGAAACTTGGGTCGTTTGGTGTTGCCGACGCTGGCCAGCGATCCGCATTGGCGACGATAATTGGCGCGGGACAACTAAACGCGCTCAATTCTTTGCTTTTGCTGCATGCCGCCAGAAGAGCGGCGCCGATACATACGAACACGAGTGGCGAAACAGATTTCATAGTCCTTGCTTGACCCTATATGGAAAACTTCTTTAAGACGGAATGTATGGAGACACTAACCAAACTCGGCGATCCCGACAAGCTTTATCGGGCGACACGCAAATACGGGAAAAACAACCCGATCTGCACGCCTATAGGGCTGTATCGTGGCAGATCCGTCGTAAGGTCTGAGGCATGACACAACACCCGCTCCCTTCTGAACCCAAAACAGTGACGCTCATCTCGCCGCGCGGCTTTTGTGCGGGGGTTGATCGGGCCATTAAAATCGTAGAGCAAGCGCTTATTCGCTACGGCAAGCCCGTCTATGTGCGTCACGAGATTGTTCATAATCGTCGCGTGGTTGAAACCTTGGAAGCGCAAGGGGCCATTTTTGTCGACGAACTAGATGTGGTTCCCGCCGACCGCCCTGTGGTTTTTTCGGCGCATGGGGTCGCAAAGACAGTATATGCGGAAGCCGAAGAACGGGCCCTCACCTATCTGGATGCCACCTGCCCCCTGGTTTCAAAGGTCCATATTGAGGCCCAACGTCACGCGGCGGAGGGGTGCCATATTTTTCTCATCGGGCATGCAGGCCACCCAGAAGTGATCGGCACGCTGGGGCAAATTGAGGGTGCTCACATCACGCTTGTTGAAGATGAGGCGGATGCACGGACGGTGATGCCGCCGGCCGAGCAAAAACTTGCTTATGTCACTCAAACCACTCTTTCCGTGGACGATACGGCGGCAATTATTGATATTCTGAAAAGCCGCTTCCCCGATATTGCGGCGCCCCATAAAGAAGATATTTGCTACGCCACAACCAACCGCCAGCAAGCGGTAAAAGCCGTTGCCCACACGATCGATGTCATGCTCGTCATCGGCGCTGAAAACTCGTCCAATTCTCAACGTCTCGTCGAGGTGGCGCAACGGGCGGGCTGTCCAGAAGCGCAATTGATCGCGGACGCGCATGAGCTGAATTGGGAGATGCTCGATGGCGCGCACCATATTGGAATTACGGCCGGTGCCTCGGCGCCCGAGAGCGTGACCCAAGAGATTGTTGCCGCCTTACAGCAACGCTACAGCTTGCACCTCGTGAACTATGAGGATGCTGTCGAGAACGTCACCTTCAACTTGCCTCGGGAATTGAGAGACTAGTTATGGCCGTCTTTACCCATATTGACGCGGAAGATGTGGCGGCGCTTCTCGCAGAATATGATATTGGCACTATTGTTTCCTTAAAAGGAATTGCAGAGGGCGTTCAAAACTCAAACTTCCTGCTTGAAACCGAAACCAATGCGAGCACGCATCGCTTTATCGTGACCATTTATGAGAGCCCCGCCTTGCAAAATGACCTGCCGTTTTTTCTGGGTCTCATGCAACATCTGGCGCAAAAAGGAATTAACTGTCCGTTGCCCGTTCAGCGGCGCGACGGGGCGCTAATGTCGCAATTAGGGGGGAAGCCCGCGGCTATTGTGACCTTTCTCAAAGGCATGGGATTACGCAACCCCACACCCCGCCACTGCGCCGAACTTGGCAAAGGTCTCGCCTCATTGCATTTGGCCGGGGCTGATTTTCAAGGGCAGCGCGAGAATGATCTTGGACATCGGCACTGGTCCGCTTTATTTGCGCCAAACGCGGCTCTCGCCGATCATATCATGCCCGGAATGAAAACGGAGATTGCGCAAGAGCTAGACCGCATTCACACAGACTGGCCAAGCGACTTGCCGAGCGGCCTCATCCATGCAGATTTATTTCCAGATAATGCATTCTTTCTCGATCATGCATTATCCGGCATCATTGATTTCTATTTTGCCTGCACAGATCTGTGGGCCTATGACTTGGCTATCTGTTTAAATGCATGGTGCTTTGAGGCTGATGGCGCCTTTAATCTGACGAAGGCCCAAGGGCTACTGCGTGCTTATCACGCGCATCGGCCGCTTCTACCGGACGAAGTTTCGGCTTTACCTATTTTATGCGCCGGGGCGGCCATGCGGTTTTTACTAACGCGTTTGCATGATTGGGGACATCGGGTCGATGGTGCCTTGGTGACACCGAAAGATCCCGTGCCCTATTTGCGTCGATTACGGTTTCATAAAGCTGCGCAAGGCGCCAGCGATTACGGAGTAGATTTATGATCACAGCCTACACAGATGGTGCCTGTTCCGGAAACCCAGGCCCCGGTGGCTGGGGCGCTTTCATTGATTATGGCGATGGCCGATCCGAGGAATTATCGGGGGGAGAGGCGGCGACGACCAATAATCGGATGGAGCTTCAAGCCGCTATTGCAGCGCTTGAGCATGTTCCCCCGCAACCCCAGCTGACCATTGTCACAGATAGCGTCTATGTCAAAGACGGCATTACCCAATGGATCGCCAACTGGAAGAAACGGGGCTGGCGCACAGCCGCCAATAAGCCCGTCAAAAATATCGACTTATGGCAAGCGCTCGACAGCGCCACGACCCGTCATCAGAAGATTAATTGGCAGTGGGTGAAGGGACATGCCGGGCACGCTGGGAACGAGCAGGCCGACGCGCTGGCACGCGCCGGCATGACTCCCTATTTACGATAAGCTGAGCTTAAAGTTGAGCGAGGACAGCTTCCGCGCCAG
>CBFIIU010000002.1:94702-104404 GCA_965662735.1 Alphaproteobacteria bacterium | reverse complement strand
CCCATCACGGACAATCATCGCATAGCGCAATGACCGCTTGCCCATGCCAAAGGCTGAGCCATCCATAACCAAACCGAGCTTTTCGGTGAGCTCACAATTCCCGTCCGCCAACATGAGAACTTTGTCATCGGCATTTTGAGCTTTGCCCCACGCTCCCATGACGAAGGCATCATTGACCGACAAGCAGGCAATGGTATCCACGCCCTTATCCGACAAGGCTTCAAAATGCTGAATATATCCGGGAAGGTGATTGTTCGAACATGTGGGGGTAAAGGCGCCGGGAAGGGCAAATAAAACGACTGTTTTCCCAGCAAATAACTCATCGGTCGAAATCGGGGCCGGACCTTTATCGGTCAAATGCATGAGTTGAACACTTGGAATTTTTTCACCAACTTGAATAGCCATGGAGCTTCTCCTGAAAAAAATAGAACGGTAGGGCAAGACATTAAAACGGTCGCCTTAAGTCTGATCTAGTGTAACAAGGATTGAGGTCAAAGCCAGCATGGAAATTTCTTATTTCTTCTGCCAGGGCTAATTAAAATTCAAAAAAATCAGTGGTATCGAAAGTCTGAACAGCCTAACTTGGAATAATGATGATTACCCATCAAACGAGCTTGGCGGGGCAATTTTTGCTCGCAATGCCCAGCATTGATGACGACAGATTTGCGCGCGCCGTTATTCTCATCCTATCCCACGATGCCGAAGGCGCGATGGGGTTTATCGTCAATCGCCGCGCCGATGATCTGACATTGGGCACAATCATTGAAAATTTGCCCGGAGAAATTGCGTCAACTGGGCTCGTCAACATGCCGATTTATATTGGAGGGCCAGTTGAAACGAACCAAGGCTTTGTCTTGCACAGCTCAGCGCAGTCGGGCACGGATGCGCACCCCCTACACCATTTGGTCGTGAGCCAAACGCTCGATATTTTGCTGGAGTCAGCACAAGGGAAAGGGCCCGATTTTCTGCGTCTTTTTTTGGGCTATGCGGGATGGTCGGCCGGCCAATTGGAAGATGAGCTGCAGGAGAATGTGTGGCTGGTCGCGCCCGCCGATCCTGGATTAATTTTTACCGCCAATCCCGACGAATTATATGAGCGCGTAGCACATCGCATCGGCATTGACCTCACTCAATTAGCAAGCTCAGGCGGGCAGGCGTGACTCGTCCATCGTCGTCGGCGATAAAATAACCGTTACTGCAAAAATAAAGCTTCCCATAAGCCAGAATAAAGCCAGAAGATCCGCCGTGATGAACCCAAAAACAGGCCCACGCAATAAGGCAACTGCCCAGACCGCTAGCCCCGCCGCAACCACGAGGCTGGCGAGCGCGATCCCCGTTCGCCAAAAAACACGCCATGGCGAGAGATGAATATAAGGTGCCCGATAGACCGCGAGAAAAAGGACAGCATTGGTCACGAACAAAGTCAGAATAATATCATCGCTGCGCAAACCCGTGCCAAGGCTCCCGCCGCTAGGCCACAGAATATCTATTTTCAAGGCCATCGCCGTCAGGCATAGGCTGGTCGCAAGGGCGAGCAGCCGTCCACCCCGTCCACCGCGACGGATCATCCGGCGTCCGAGGGCGAGCGCACAGAGGGAGAGGCCGGCGACGAGCAAAACAATCCACAGCGTTCGCGCATTGCGCATATAAGCCGCGCGTTGACCATCTCCCCACATCCACAAGTGCCATACCGGGCCCGTACCGCCAATAAAAGCATAGGTCTGAACAGTTTGCGGGGGCTGGTGAATGGTTAAAAAATGCGGGCTGTGCCAAGCCGCTGCGATTTCCCGTCCATCGGTCGCAAACAAGCGTAACGGCCCGATGGGCGACTTCGTTATATTTACGAATGTTTCAAGCGGCCAGTGGGTTGGGTAGCGTTCAATATCAATGCTTAAGGTTTCATCTCTCGGATTTTGGATTGAAAAAACCGCATCTCCATCCACGTATCGAATATAGGCGCCTAAATTGATCAGCGATATATCGCGATCAATGCGCAAAGGATCGAGCGCGAGGGCCGGCGACAGGGCGCAGAGGTAGAAGAGGCCCATAAGGAACAGCCGATTTAAGCCCTTACACGTCATGGTTTTCCTTTTGCGTTAATCCAAACAAAACATGATCTTCCCATCGACCATTAATCTGCAAATAGTGACGAGCATATCCTTCTTCGACAAAGCCATTTTTGATCAGCAACTGCTGTGAGGCAATATTATCGGGCATACAGGCCGCTTCAATGCGATGCAATCCAATGGTGTGAAATGCATAATGGCACACAAGACGCACTGCCTGGCGCATATAGCCATGCCCATGAAATGGTGTGCCCAACCAATAGCCCAAGCTCGCCATCTGAGCCGCTCCGCGCCGAATATTGGTCAAGTGACACGCCCCCAGAAAATGGCGTTCGGTTGTATGCCAAATGAAGAATGCGTGCGCCCGCCCTGATTTTGCACCGCGCTGATAGGTCTGAACATACTGCCGGAACTCGTCGATCGAAAGGGCCGACGAAACCCAGGCAGGTTCGCGCTTTTGCAAAAGCGCCCTGCTTTTCTCACGCAAATCGCGCCACATAGGATAGTCTCGCACATGCGGGTGCTTCAGGATGACACAATCCCCTTGGGCCAACACAGAGCCGGCATCATGCCTATTCCAAAAAGCCATCTCACTGCCTTTTCCTGCGTTTTTATGTTCCGCCTGTCACGCACTCACGCGGCTATGCGCTGCGATAAACTCCTCAAGCTGGGTTAGATCATTGGCGACAGCAATCTCACGCTCGGGACGCTTCAACGCCTCCGCCACCAGTGCGGGCGGCTCTGGATATATGCCTGTTGCTTTGACGACAGCATCTGGAAACTTTGCCGGATGGGCTGTTGCTAATGTGACCACCGGCGTGTCGCCATTGAGCGCTTGGGCGGCGCCATATCCAACAGCCGTATGCGGATCCAGCAGATAAGCATAGCGTGCAAACACCTGCTGCATCAGGTCAGATGTGTGCGCTTGGTCAACACGGTGCGCATCAAAGAGAGCCCGAATTTTATGCAACTGATCGGGCGCAATGATAAAGCTGTGATCAGATTTCAAAGCCGCCATATAGTTGCACACCACAGCAGGGTCGCGATCTGCGGCATCAAAGAGCAGGCGCTCGAAATTACTCGAAATTTGAATATCCATGCTGGGGGATGATGTCGCCACAACTTCTCCCATCGTATAGGCGCCGGTCGCCAATGTACGGGCAAGAATGTCGTTGACGTTGGTTGCGATCATCAATCGATCAATGGGGAGGCCCATTTGTTTTGCCACATAGCCCGCGAAAATATCGCCGAAATTTCCGGTCGGGACCGAAAAGGAGATTTTGGTTTCTGGTCCGCCGAGCGCAACCGCTGAGGTGAAATAATAGACGGTCTGCGCCATGACCCGAACCCAATTGATCGAATTGACGCCCGCCAAATTCACCCGATCGCGAAATGCAGCATGATTAAACATATCCTTCACCAGTGCCTGGCAATCGTCAAAGGTGCCTTCAATCGCAATGGCGTGAACATTCGGCTCATCCGGTGTGGTCATTTGTTTGCGCTGGACATCCGACACACGCCCTTTGGGATAAAGAATAAAAATATCAGCAGCGTCAGCGCCCCGAAAGGCCTCGATGGCCGCACCACCAGTATCACCCGACGTCGCGCCCACAATTGTGGCGCGCTGGTTACGACGCGCAAGGGCGCGGTCCATCAGCACAGCAAGCAACTGCATGGCAATATCTTTGAACGCTAAGGTCGGCCCGTGAAACAGCTCCAGCAAATAATGCTGATCGTGCAAATGGTGAAGCGGGGCAATTTGCGGATGATTGAAGCCTCCATAAGCCCGATGAGTGATCTCACTCAGCTCGGCTTCGCTAACGCAATCGCCGGTGAAGGGCTTGATCACCTGTGCCGCAATATCAGCATAAGACTGGCCCGCAAACGCTTTAATTTGCTCCGTCGGCAAGCTCGGCCAGTTTTGCGGCACATATAAGCCACCATCACGCGCCAAGCCGGCCAGTAATGTATCTTCAAAATCTAAGACCGGCGCGGCGCCGCGAGTGCTGATATACTCCACCCTACTCACCCTTTAGCTTGATGATTAGCCGAAAAAGCTCTGCGTTGTCGGATGTGCCACAGTATCAAGATAATCACAAGTGTCAGCGCCAGACTAAACCAGGTGACCGCATATTCAAGATGGCGATTAGAAAAGGCGCGACGGGTTTGATCGGCAATGGGCCAATCGCCATTCGATGTTGTTTGCTCAATTAAAAAGGGAACCGTTTCCAGTCCAACCGCGGCGGCCATCGCCTCGGGGTCGCGCACATACCAAATCCCCCGATCGGGCTGATCCGCATTATCGAAAACACTGCGCGGCGACGGCCAACGCGCCACACCATCGATTTCCGTTGGCGACGTGTTGAAGCGCTCTGGGGTATTTTTCAAAGCCGTTGGAATATATCCGCGATCGACCAGTACAACCGCCCCATCAGACAGCTCGAGGGGCGTGATGACATGAAATCCGATATGATCGCCATGGCGCATACCTGCTGGAGGCGTGGCGATTTGTGCGAACCAATATTGTTGCTGAGCATAGAGCCAACGCCCCGACAGACGCACTGGCATAAAGTCGTGCTGGCTGGCACGCAGGGACAGAAGATCAGCCCGATCCTTGATTACAATCGGCGAGGCGCCCGCACGTGCCTCAATTTGCGCGATCAGATTTTCTTTCCATGCCAAGCGTTGAAGCTGCCAAAATCCAAGGGATAAGAGGCCGGCCAGCATGACCACGGACATGCTATAGGCAATGACGATCGGACGATTAATCATCACAATCGAGCTGCCCCAGCGCCGCATTTTTTTGAAACTGTTTGGCGGCCAGCCAGGCTTTCATTGGCCGTAACAGCGCCAGCGGGAGAAGAATACCGCTGGGCAACCATAGAACCGCATGCACCCAATAGGCAGGCTTAAAATGGACCTCAACATAGAGCGCAGCGGCAACCAAACAAAAACCGGCGAGCAATATCACAAAAACGGCGGGACCATCTCCCGCATCAATTTGGGAAAAATCTTGATCACACGCCGTACAGCGATCGCGAAAGGTTAAAAAGCCCGCGAATAATGCGCCCGATCCACACCGGGGGCAACAAAAACGCACCGCCACGGCTAAGGGTGACGGTGCGTTAAAAAAGGAAGACCGCTCGATCATTTAAGGCGCTGCGGGCGCTCCGGCTCCGATGATGTAAATCACGACGAACAGGAACAGCCAGACGACATCGACAAAGTGCCAATACCATGCAGCTGCTTCAAATCCAAAATGCGCCTCGGAGCTAAAATGCCCTTTCATGGCCCGCAAGAGGCACACCAAAAGGAAGACGGTTCCAACAATCACATGGAAACCATGAAATCCGGTCGCCATGTAAAACGTTGCTCCGTAAATATGACCCGCAAATCCAAAGGCGGCGTGCGAATACTCAAAGGCTTGGAAAACGGTGAACAAGGCACCAAGCGCCACGGTTAAGACGAGGCCCCAAATGAGGCCAGAGCGATCATTATGCTGCAGAGCATGATGCGCCCAAGTGACGGTCGTGCCTGAGGTCAATAAAATCAGGGTGTTGATCAAAGGCAAATGCCATGGGTCGAAAGTTTCAATCCCCTCGGGTGGCCATGTACCTCCGGTGAGGTCAGCCCGCATCGCTTGGATGGCTTCTCCAGGATACAAGCTGGCATCAAAATAGGCCCAGAACCACGCGACGAAAAACATGACCTCGGACGCGATAAATAAGATCATGCCGTAGCGCAAATGCAACTGAACGACAGGCGTGTGATCGCCTTTTTGACCTTCTTTGATGACATCGCGCCACCAGCCCAACATCGAGTACAGAACGGCAACCAGGCCAATCAACATCACCCAAGGGGCGCCGTCATGAAACACTTGGACGGCACCGATGGCCAAAATCAACGTGCTGACGGATGAAATGACCGGCCAAGGGCTGGGGTCGACAAGATGATAATCGTGATGTTTTGCGTGGCTATCGGCCATGGCTATCCCCTCGGTTCTGCTACAATAGTTTGCGCCGATTTCGGCGATTGGAAAAAGGTATAGGATAAAGTGATGGTTTTGACACCCTTGAGTTCGGGGTCATTCACAATTTCAGGATCAACAAAAAAGGTTACCGGCAAATCGGCTTGTTGGCCCGGATCCAACCGCTGCTCGGTAAAGCAAAAACAGGCGATTTTATTAAAATAATAGCCCGCTTGCGGCGGCGACACATTAAAGGTGGCGGTTCCGATGATCGGATGATCGCTGGTATTTTCGACGTGATAAAAGGCCAATCCGGACTCACCGATCGGCAAGGTCACGGGCTCGGACGGGGCCGAAAACTTCCACGGTAAGCTGCGGTTCACCGATGCATCAAAACGAATGGTCATGGTATCCGACAATATACGGTCGGGCGCCATCTCGGCGCGCTGGGTTGTTCCGCCAAATCCTGTCACGCGGCAGAATAGATCATAGAGGGGCACAGCCGCGTAAGACAGACCACCCATCACCAACACAACCGCGACTGACGATAAGACGGTCCGTTTGTGGGAAACAGGTTTCGGGGGAAGCGGCGCCATTTTATTGCGCTCCTTGAGTGATATTTTCCGCCAAACGGACAACCGTCACCATGAAGAACAAGCCCACCAAGGCGGCGATCGCAACTGCCATCACAGCGGCACGCCGGCGGCGCTGGCGCAGCAATTCAGGCGTCCAGGCCTGCTCGTCGGGAAGCTCTGATTTTGTCATGATACAGCCACCATCCAGCGATCCACGGGTAACAAAGCGAAGAGTGCAAACAGGTAAAAAATCGAATAAGCAAAAAGCCAGCCGGCGGCGCGGGTCTGCCGGGAGCCCACGACCCACAGGCTCAGGCCCCAAAACACGGCCCCTAAGGCGCTCGCTCCCCAAAGATAGATCGGGCCGCTATAGCCCAAAAGAGCCGGCAAAACAGAACACGCAACGAGAATAGTGCTGTAAGCGATAATATGCCAGCACGTCGACGGCACCCCATGGGTCACGGGGAGCATCGGCACACCTACGGCCGCATATTCATCTTTTTTAATCAAGGCCAGCGCCCAAAAATGCGGCGGTGTCCACATAAAGATAATCAGAAAATAAAGCAGAGGCTCGAGGCTCACCGCATTTGCAACAGCGGCCCAGCCAATTACCGGAGGTAAGGCCCCCGCTGCACCGCCAATAACGATATTTTGCGGCGTGCGGCGTTTCAGCCACATGGTGTAGAACACCGCATAAAAAAGAACCGTAAAGGCAAGTAACGCGGCACTGAGGTAATTCACCATCACCGCCAAACACAGAACCGATAGACCCGACATCCACAATCCGAAGGCCAAAGCACCCTGGCGAGAAATCACACCTGACGGAATGGGACGCAGCGCCGTACGGCTCATCTTGCTGTCAATATCGGCGTCATACCACATATTCAAAGCGGCCGAAGCGCCCGCCCCCAATGCAATCATCAACAAAGCCGCAAAAGCCGTGACCGGATGAATGGAGGACGGGGCCATCATCATGCCAATGCCTGCCGTAAAGATGACAAGGGACATGACGCGAGGCTTCATTAAAGCAATATAGTCTCGGGCTGACCCGGCATCCGTATGCACAGGCAGAACCGTCACATCATCGCTAGAAAATGCTCGCGCCATAATGACCCCTATTTAATCCGTGGCAAGTCACTGAACTGGTGGAATGGCGGCGGTGAGCTGAGCGACCACTCAAGCGTGGTTGCACCCTCGCCCCACGGATTGTTACCCGCGGGCTGACGACGCAAGAATGCGTGTAAGACACCCACCAAGAACACCAGGACGCCAAACGCCGCGATATAACTGCCGATCGATGACCAATAGTTAAAGCCCGCATAGGCATCTGGATAATCAACATAACGACGTGGCATGCCCGCAAGACCCAAGAAGTGCTGCGGGAAGAAGATGAGGTTCACGCCGATAAAGGTGATCCAGAAGTGCAATTTACCGATAAACTCGGAATAGGCATATCCAAACATTTTACCGAACCAGTAGTACCAGGCGGCGAAAATGGCAAAAACAGCACCTAGGGACAGCACGTAATGGAAGTGAGCGACCACGAAATAGGTGTCGTGATAGGCCCGATCGACGCCCGCATTGGCCAGCATCACACCGGTTACACCCCCCAACGTAAACAGGAAGATAAAGCCCAGGGCCCAGAGCATCGGCGTTTTAAACTCGATCGATCCACCCCACATTGTGGCAATCCATGAGAAGATTTTGATCCCTGTGGGAACCGCAATCACCATGGTCGCAGCAACGAAATAGGCCTGCGTATCAACCGACAAACCTACCGTGTACATGTGGTGCGCCCACACGACAAAGCCAACGCCGCCAATGGCCACCATGGCATAGGCCATGCCCAAATAGCCAAATACCGGCTTACGGGCGAAGGTTGACACGACCTGTGAGATGATCCCGAAGCCTGGCAAAATCAGAATATAGACTTCCGGGTGCGCGAAGAACCAGAATAAGTGCTGGAACAAAATAGGATCGCCGCCACCGGCTGGATCGAAGAAAGTGGTTCCGAAATTCCGATCGGTCAGCAGCATTGTGATCGCCCCAGCAAAGACTGGCAAGGACAGAAGCAGCAAGAACACAGTGACCAAGATCGACCATACAAAGAGCGGCATTTTATGCATCGTCATGCCAGGCGCCCGCATATTGAAAATCGTGGTGATGAAATTGATGGCCCCGAGGATCGACGAAATACCCGCCACATGAAGCGACAAGATCGCATAATCCATCGCAGGGCCAGGCTGACCACTTGATGAGAGCGGCGGATAAATGGTCCAGCCCCCACCAACTCCATTATTGCCAGGAGGGCCCTCAGTAAAAATGGACATCCCCAACAAGATGAACGACGCGGGCAAAAGCCAGAAGGAAATATTATTCATGCGGGGGAACGCCATATCGGGCGCCCCGATCATCAGCGGCACAAACCAATTGCCAAACCCGCCAATCATGGCCGGCATCACCATGAAGAAAATCATGATCAAGCCATGTCCCGTCACCAGAACATTGTAGAGGTGGTAGTCACCACCCAAAATGCCATCGCCTGGATGTTGCAATTCCATCCGCATCAACACTGACATCGCGCCACCAATAATCCCCGCAATGATTGCGAAGATGAGATACATGGTTCCGATATCCTTGTGGTTTGTCGAGAATAGATAACGCTTCCAACCGGTCGGATGTTCTTCGTGATGTGCTCCTGCAGCGTGTTCAGTTGCCATGATCAAATCTCCTACTGAATTGTCAGATCAACAGCTGGCGCTGTTGCAAATTGGTTTTGCGGGGCGGTCACGGAGGCATATTCCTCGCGGGCTTGATCAACCCAAGCGGCAAAAGCCTCGGGCTCAACCACCTCGACGCGGATCGGCATGAAGGCATGCCGAATGCCGCATAATTCTGAACATTGTCCGTAAAACGTGCCTGTTTTATCTGCCTTGAACCAAACTTCGTTCAACCGGCCAGGCACGGCATCCATTTTAATGCCAAAGGCGGGCATGGCCCAGCTGTGCAAGACATCTGCCGAGGTTACTACAACACGCACCACCGCTCCAACGGGAACCACCAGTGCGGTATCGGTGGCAAGCAGACGCGGCTG
>CBFIIU010000002.1:89505-94480 GCA_965662735.1 Alphaproteobacteria bacterium | reverse complement strand
CGTGGTTTTGGAAGGCTCAGGGTTCCGTTTCGCACTGAAACGGACCATCGCATAGAGCATCAACACCAACACGAAAACGCAGATGATTGCCATAAGCACCAAAAGAAAATCATTGAACTGCACGAGCCGTTCCATATTTTCTGTCGCTGGCTCCTGCAGGTTCAACTGCCATTCCTTCGGCTGAGCCGCAAGCGCCTGCCCTGACGCAAAAATCGCCACGATCAGTGCCATCAATTTATCTGTAAAAAAGCGCATCTCGAAGAGTACCCCCGCTAATATAGATTTGTGAGCCGCAGATTAGTCATGTGCTGTTAAAATACAAGATCTTAATGGAGAAATCATGTGACAATTCAGGTCATGCGACCAAATGACCAGCAACAAGAACCGTCCTTGGTTTTTTTGAACATAGCTCTGACTGTCGGCTTGTGTTAGCTTTTAAAATCAAGGGTTTTATAACAGGCTGATAAGGACAAATGCGATGAGTGGTGATGCGATGAATACAGACCAGGCGCGCGAGCTATTTTTTGGCTCTAATATGCTGGACTCCGAACAAACGCAAGACTTGGTCGCCCGCGCTCTGGCTGGAAATGATGATGGTGAATTATTCTTGGAGCACACCGTCTCCGAATCCCTTGCCTTCGATGATAATCGGCTGAAAACCGCTAATTTTGATACGTCTCAAGGTTTTGGTTTGCGCGCGGTCTCTGGAGAGCTGACGGGGTATGCGCATGCGACCGAGTTGTCGCCCGAGGCTATTAAACGTGCGAGCGACAGTCTACAGACTGTGAAACACGGGCGCGGCGGCATTTTTAGCCCACCCGTGCGCGCCACTCAGGCCCTCTATACGCCTGAAAACCCTTTAGCTGGGACCGATTTTTCAAGTAAAATCCAGCTTCTTGAGGAAATTAATCGGTTCGCCCGCAGCCAAGACAATCGCGTGCGGCAAGTGTCCATTAACTTGTCGGGGGAATGGCAAGCGGTGGCGATTATTCGGCCAGACTGCGCGCCGATTTATGATGTTCGGCCCCTTGTTCGCCTCGACGTCTCGGTGATGATGGGCGAAGGCGACCGACAAGAAGTTGGGCATAGTGGTCGCGGCGGGCGCGCTGCCTATACGCAATGGCTGGACCCCGCCAACTGGCAAAGCCAGGTTAAGGAGGCGCTGCGACAAGCGTCGGTTAATCTGGAAGCGGTGGCAGCGCCTGCGGGCGAGATGGATGTGGTCTTGGGCAGTGGCTGGCCAGGCATTTTGTTGCACGAGGCAGTAGGCCACGGCCTTGAAGGCGACTTTAACCGGAAAAAGACCTCGACTTTTTCAGGCCGTATCGGAGAGCGCGTTGCTTCTCCTGGCGTCACAGTGATTGATGATGGTACCATGCCCGATCGTCGCGGCTCGTTGAGCATTGACGACGAAGGGACACCGACAAGCCGCACCGTGCTGATTGAGGACGGTATATTAAAGGGCTACATGCAAGACCGACTTAACGCGCGCCTTATGGGGATGGAGCCTACCGGCAATGGCCGCCGCGAGAGCTTTGCGTGCCAACCCATGCCGCGCATGACCAACACATTTATGTTAGCCGGCGCACATGATCCTGAAGAAATGATTAAATCGGTCAAGAAAGGGATTTATGCGACTTCTTTTGGCGGTGGCCAAGTGGATATTACGTCCGGTAAATTCGTATTCTCCTGCACCGAGTCCTATGAGATCGTCGATGGCAAGATTGGCCGCCCCCTGAAAGGAGCAACGCTCATCGGCAGTGGGCCCGAAAGCATGCAACGCATCTCGATGATCGGCAATGATATGGCCATGGATGAGGGCATCGGAACCTGTGGGAAGGATGGCCAAGGCGTCCCGGTGGGAGTTGGCCAACCCAGTTTGAAAATTGACGGGATGACCGTTGGCGGAACCGGATAAGCGCGCAACCCGATAAGCAGCGGCTCGATGAAACAGCTGCGTCTCGATTACGGCAGGCGCGCTTCGTCGAAAACGTGATCGACATCCCCAGCCCAGGGGTCGCTAAACCGCGCGACCCACCGATCGGCTGCAGATTGGCCACTGTCAATGATTGCGTGCAATGGATCGAGGAAATGGCTCTCATTGCGCCCATGTTCGTCCAAACGCGCCCGGCGCGCCAACCCCTCGGCCGCGATCGCCACAATTTCAGCGCCAATCTCGTGTAAAGACCGCCCAGCAATCTTCGCCCGCAGCCCGTGTCGGGGGGCATCGAGCCGGATTGCCTGACGATCATCCGTTGTCCATGCCGCGATCACATCTTCCGCGGCGGCCAGCGCTGTCGCATCGTATAAAAGGCCAACCCAAAAGGCCGGCAAGGCACATAGCGATGGACGCGAGCCGCTATCGGCGCCGCGCATCTCGATGAAACGTTTCACACGCGCCTCCGGAAACACCGTGGTCAAATGATTTTCCCAATCGCGCTCCGATGGACGCTCACCCGGTAAGGCCGGCAGCTGCCCGTTCATGAAGTCGCGGAAGCTTTGACCCATTGCATTGACATAGGCGCCATCGCGGATCACGAAATACATGGGCACATCGAGGGCGTAATCCACATATTGTTCGAAGCCAAATCCTTCATCGAACACAAAAGGCATCATGCCGGTGCGATCGGGGTCAACATCCAACCAAACCAATGACCGCTCCGATTGATCGCCGGTTACCTTGCCATCCCGAAATGGCGAGTTCGCAAAAAGTGCCGTGGCCAAAGGCTGTAAAGCGAGGGCCACCCGCAACTTGCGCACCATGTCGCGCTCACTCTCAAAATCGAGGTTCACTTGCACCGTGCAACTGAGATACATCATATCCAAGCCTCGGCCGCCGCGCGTGGGCATGTAATTTCGCATTAATTGATATCGCCCTTTTGGCATTTGCGGCATTTCTGCCAACGCCCAATGAGGTGCATAGCCCAACCCTAAATAGGCTTGCCCTAAAGGCTCGGCAACATGGGCAACCTCATTTAAATGCGCGCTAATTTCGCTGCAGGTTTGGTGGATCGTCTCAAGCGGCGCCCCCGATAATTCAAGTTGACCACCTGGCTCCAAGGTCACGGAGCTGCCATCGGGCTTATTGAGAGCGATTAAATTGTCGCCCTCATAAATTTTATTCCAGCCGAATTGTGACAAGCCCGACAGCATGGCGGCAATGCCGTGGTCACCGGAATAGGGCAAAGGTTTATGCGTGGCGATATCGAACCCAAATTTCTCATGCTCGGTGCCAATGCGCCAGCGTTCGGGGGGCTTGCAGCCCACCTCCATCCAGTCTTTCAACGCTGCGATCGAGACAATCTCGCGATCACTGGCAGATGAGGGTCCTGACATTGGTCGTCCTTTTGAAATCAACGCCGAAAAAATAGTTTCCTCGGCCTCTATAGGACTAAGGCGAGATCGACACAAGCGTTCTCAATCAGATGCCGTGCACGTCATCGGCACGGGCTCGACCCCAAATCGATTACTCGGTTTGGCCAAGGACCGGGGTTCCGTTCAATGTTGAAGCGAAATGTAACATCGCCAATGCCGCGACGACGGCTGTATCGGTGCGCAAAATATGCGGCCCCAAAGAGAGCGGATGGGTAGCGCTGTGCCCGTAAATACGGTCTCGCTCGTTTGGGGTGAAGCCGCCTTCGGGGCCGATTAACACGGTGCCCACGCCGCGAAAGACGCCTAATTGCGGCGGCTCCGCGCAACGTGCCTCGTCGCAAAAAAGTAAGGGTGTATCGGCTGGATGATGTGCAAGAAAACGGTCCAACGCAATGGCCGGGTGACCCACCGGCAAGCTGACGCGTTCGCTTTGTTCGGCAGCCTCCATGATATTGGCCTGCATGCGCTCGAGCGCAAACCTTCCGCCTTGCGTGCGTTCCGTGATCACCGGTTGCAAAGAGGAAGCGCCCATCTCGACAGCCTTTTGGACCACATAATCGATCCGTTTAATGGGCGCAAAAGCCACAGTCACCCCGCTCGCTGGTTCAGCCTCGCGAAGTTTCTCATCGCAGGTAATCGCGACGTATTTTTTATGAATGGCCGAAATCGTAGCGGCGTATTCGCCCTTCTCACCATTAAAAATACGCAGGCGTTCCCCTGTCCGACAGCGCAGCACACTGCGTAATAAATGGCTTTGCGATGAATTGAGCATGATCTCGGCCCCATCATCAAATGTGTCGAGATACAGGCGGGTTCGCCATTTCGTCATACCATTCACCCCTGATCGGCGCCGCCCCCTCGATAAGGCGTGCGGACGCTCTTGGCCTATTTATGTATCGGAGCCTATTTATGTATCGGAAACGTCCGCAGTCTGGCAAGTCGCCCATCTCAAGATCCAATTGGGGGTAGATCACAGATCGTAAGCGGGGTATCACCTATCTCACACAGCATCGACCGGTTTTTATGGAATGGAATGAAGCGCCCATGTCCGCACCTCATGAACACCCTTCTCGCCCCAAGCCAGCGGACGTCGAGGCCGATCACTGGATCGAGCGCTATCTGCCCGCCTCCTGGCAAGCCTATGCGCGGCTCGCCCGCCTTGATCGCCCGATCGGAACTTGGCTTTTGTTTCTTCCCTGTTTATGGGGGCTTATTCTCGCCAAAGATCCAAACGCCCTCTGGCCCGATCTGGATGTGATCTTTCTGTTTTCGGTTGGCGCTTTAGTGATGCGGGGCGCTGGGTGTACGCTCAATGATATTGTTGACCGCGATATCGACGCCGCCGTGGCGCGCACCGCCGCCCGCCCCATCGCCTCGGGGCAAATTAGCCGCTTCCGCGCCCTCATCTTTCTCGGACTGCAATTAGCGGTTGGGCTTGCCATTCTCCTGCAGTTTAACGCCCTCACCATCACCCTCGGCATCGCATCGCTTGGTTTGGTGGGCATTTATCCCTTTATGAAACGCATCACCTGGTGGCCGCAATTATTCCTCGGCCTGGCCTTTAATTGGGGGGTGCTCATGGCGGTCGCCAGTCAAAGCA
>CBFIIU010000002.1:66910-89406 GCA_965662735.1 Alphaproteobacteria bacterium | reverse complement strand
AGCGCTTTGGCTCTATATTGGCGGAGTTTTCTGGACGCTCGGCTATGACACGATATACGCCCATCAAGACCGGGAAGACGACGCATTGATCGGGGTTAAATCATCCGCCCGCTATTTAGGGGCCAATACACGCGCCGCCCTTCAGCTGTTTTATGTGGGTTTGATGGTCTGCTTGTTTGGCGCAGCGCTCGCTCAAGGCTTGGGCGTGTTATTTTGGTTTGGACTGGCCATGGTCGGTTGGCATTTATGGCGACAAATTATGGATTTAGATATAGATGACCCCGAAGTCTGCCTGATGCTTTTTCGACGTAACCGGGATACGGGGCTGTTAATTGCGCTCAGCTTGCTTTTGGGCAGTTAGGCAAACCATGATCCGTGTTAACACGGATCCAATACTGGATTTCGCGGGATTTCAATCTTATAGTGGCCACCATGACGGAACAAACACACTCACATCTTCACATCCCAGCACATCACCTATTGGATGCAGCAACCCTTGATGCTGTGCGCCGCAAAAGCAATGGATGGGGGCTGTATCTGATCGCGCATGCGTGGGGTGTTATTTTTGGGGCGATGGCGCTGTTCTACTTTTTTCCAAACCCGATCACCTTTCTTCTGGCCATCGCATTGATCGGGGCGCGTCAGCTCGGCATTTCTATCTTGATGCATGATGCCGCGCATCGCGCCTTAATGCGCTCGCCCAAACTCAATGACTGGCTCAGCGATTGGTTATGTGCCTACCCTGTTTTTGCACATACAGGGGCCTATCGACGTTATCATTTGGGGCATCACAAGCGGACACAACAAGCCGATGATCCTGATCTGGTTTTATCTGCGCCGTTTCCCATCACACGGGAGAGCTTCCGTCGCAAAATGATCCGCGATCTCTCCGGGCAAACTGGTTTAAAGCAAAGGCTGGCCCAATTCAAAACCGCTGTGGGAGAGAAAGAGTGGCCATTATCGCGGCGCCTCTCGTTTTTCTGGTTTCGCCTCGGTCATGCGCTGATCGCCCAGCTGGTTATTTTTGGTTTATGCGCGAGCCTTTTTCACTGGAGCTATTATTTGGTGTTTTGGCTGTTGCCCTTTTTAACCTACCACATGGCGATTACCCGCATTCGCAACATTGCCGAGCATGCGATTATTCCCGATAATAATGATCCGTTCCGCAATGCCCGAACGACGCATGCCAATTGGTTGGCGCGCATTTTCCTGGCACCTTACTGGGTCAATTATCATGTTGAGCATCATTTGATGATGTATGTGCCCTGCTACCGTCTCCCCGCGCTTCGCCGCGCCCTACTGGCGGCCGGCTATGGCGATCGGATGGAGACAGCACCCAGCTACACACATATCATTCGGCGCGCCTGCAGCCGCGACGACACACCTTCTTCAGGCTCACCTCCCAAAGGAAAACGCACATCGCGTCTTGTGGGCAGCTTTACAGATGGATTTACCACCACCAATGCCTGAGCCGACCCGTCTGGGCATTTACCGATTATAGAAAAGGAACCACGCGCATGGCGTCATCCGAAGCAGCAGATCGCGAGCTTCTCCAGCTCGCCCTTGACAGTTTAAAGCGCCATGGCGCCGATCAAGCAGATGTGTTGATCAGTGCCGCCTCGGCCTTGAGTGTGTCATGTCGACTGGGTGAAGTAGAAGATTTAGAACGCGCCGAAAGCCGTGACATTGAATTACGGGCGATGATCGGCCAGAGCCAAGCCTTTGTGTCGGCTTCAGGCGGAACGGCCGATATGATTGACGCATTAGCCGAACGCGCCGTTGCCATGGCCCGCAACACCCCCCCTGATCCCTATTGTGGCCTCATCGCCCGCGCAGATCTGGCGCAGAGTTGGGACGATCTGGATTTATATGATGCAACTGAACTGAGCGCCGAGGAACTGGGTGCGGCCGCCCGCGAAACTGAAGATATCGCCCGCGCCGTGACAGGAATCACGAATTCCGAAGGGGCGGGCGCCTCGTGGAGCAGAGGCCGAACATCCCTCGCGACGAGTGAAGGTTTTTTTGGCAGCTACGAAACCTCGTCTTTTTCGCTTAGCTGCGCCGTCTTGGCTGGAGAGGGCGCCAATATGGAACGCGACTATGCGAGCCACAGCACACGCCATGCGAGCGATCTTGATACGCCCCATGACATTGGTCAGCGCGCGGCGGAGCGCAGTTGTGCCCGTCTCAACCCACGAAAAATAAAGAGCCAAAAAGCGCCGGTTATTTTTGATCAACGCGTCTCCGCGTCATTGGTTGGGCATCTTCTGGGCGCCCTTTCGGGCAGCGCCATTGCCCGCGGCACCTCTTTTTTGAGAAATGATATGGGCCAAGCCATTATGGGGAACGGGATCCAGATTATCGACGATCCATTGCGCAAGCGCGGCTTGCGCAGCGCCGGATTTGATGGAGAAGGCGCGCCGATGAAGCCCTTATCATTAATCGAAGATGGGGTGCTGTGTAATTGGCTCCTCGATGTCGCGACCGCTAAACAATTAGGCCTCACATCCAATGCCCGCGCCGGCCGCGGCATTGGTGGCCCGCCCAGCCCATCAGCCTCAAATGTGACCCTTGCCGCCGGAACGTCATCCCCTGAAGACTTATATCGCGATATTGGCGAAGGCTTGTTAGTCACAGAATTAATTGGGATGGGCGTCAATGGGGTGACCGGCGACTATAGTCGTGGAGCGTCTGGTTTTTGGATCGAGGGCGGCGTCATCGCCTATCCTGTCAGCGAGATTACCATTGCCAGCAATTTGCGCGAGATGTTTAAGACCCTGGTTCCAGCATCTGACTTGAGCCATCGTCGTGGCGTCGACGCGCCCAGCATTTTAATCCCTGAAATGACCTTGGCCGGGTTGTAACAAATAGCCAGCTGAGGCGGGCTATGCTATGCAGAAGCGTTAAGGTCAGGAAAAGCATATATGTCAGATGACGCCTCGATAAGCCCCCAGCGTGCGCGAGCAGATCAAATTGCTGCCTATCAAGCGAACCGGGAAAAGAGCATGGCGCTCATTCAACGCATGGTGCAAACCTATTTGCGGCCGCATTGGGGACTTCTCGGCATTGGCATCGTCACCAATATTATTGTAGCGGCAACGACGGGCGCTATTCCCTGGTTTATCCAACAAGCAATCGACAATGTCTTTAATAATCCTGACACGCTTTTGATGATCCTTATTCCTCTTGGAATTTTGGCCGTCTCAGCCATTCGGGCCGTCGCAACTTACGCCTCTAATGTGATTTTAAATTTTGTGGGTCAACGGACCACCGCCGATTTGCAAATCGATCTCTATGGGCAAATTGTGACGGGAGATGTCGGCTTTCTCAACCGTCTTCACTCGGGCGAATATATCTCAATTTTCATGACCGATACGATCCGCTTACGCGATACCGTCAACAACACAGTGATCGGCCTCGCCCGCCATTTATTGACCGTGGTCGCTTTGGTTGTTGTTATGTTTTACACCAATTGGCATTTGGCGATGGTGTACACAATCATCGTGATCCCGCTGGGCATTATTCTCCTTCGGTCCATTGGTAAACGAACCCGCAAGGCGGCGCGTTTGGGGCTCGAAGAGACGGGCGGTCTATCGACCACCATCGCCGAGACCATGAGCGGCCTGCGCATTATCAAAGCCTATCGGCAAGAATCGATGATGGTGTCGCGTGCGAAAATGAATATTGAAAACATTCTCGACTTTAGCATGCGCGCCTATAAAGCGCGCGCAACCAGCAGTCCGATTGTCGAAATTCTAGCCGGCACAGCCGTGGCCGCCATTATTTATGTTGGTGCCCAGCAAAGCAATGCCGGCTTATTAACAACGGGCGAATTTATGGGCTTCGTTACGGCGTTGCTGATGTCTTATGGCCCTTTGCGCTCCGTCGCCACCGTTCAAACCGCATTGCAAGAAGGGGTGGCTGCCGGACAACGTATTTTTGAAATTGTCGATGCGCCGATCAGCATTCTCGACACGCCCGATGCGATCGATGGATCCATCGCGCGCGGCGATGTGACCTTCGATAATGTGTCGTTTAGCTATGCAGGGCGCGGCGATCCGGCGGTGAGCAATCTGCACTTCTCAATTTCCGCCGGGGAGACCATTGCCTTGGTGGGGCCGTCGGGGGGTGGCAAATCAACCATCCTGAATTTGATGATGCGGTTTTTTGATGCGAGCCACGGGCAAATTTTAGTCGATGGACTAGATATTCGTCGCCTCACCCTATCTAGCCTGCGCAGCGCCATTGCGCTGGTGACCCAGGATCCATTTTTATTTGACGACTCCATTCGTGCCAATATTGCATTTGGCCGACCGGATGCATCCGATGACGACATTCGTGTTGCGGCAGCACAAGCCGCAGCGGATGAGTTTATTATGGCAATGCCGCAAAATTATGACACGCTGGTTGGTGAAGCAGGCCTTCGCCTGTCGGGGGGGCAAAAGCAACGTTTAGCGATTGCCCGTGCCATTTTAAAAGACGCACCCATCTTGCTTTTGGATGAAGCCACGAGCGCCCTCGATACACAATCGGAAAAACTGGTACAAGAATCGCTGACCCGCTTGATGATGGGGCGCACCTCCTTCGTTATTGCGCATCGACTTTCAACCATTTTGCATGCCGATCGTATTTTTGTGCTCGATCAAGGGCAAATCGTTGAGCAAGGAACGCATCCCGAATTGCTGGCGCTCAATGGCTTATATGCGCGCCTGTATCAGACCCAATTTGAGGGCGATGTGAGCTAATGGCCCTGCAGGTTTATGGGTTCATTCTCCGCCTCTTAACACCATTGGTGATCGGCCTCGTCCATGTTCGACGATGGCGCGGACGCGAAGATCCTGTGCGCTATCGCGAGCGCTATGGCATTACACCCCAAACACATTCCGGCGAGAAGACCCTGTGGATCCATGCCGCCAGTGTCGGCGAAGTGATCTCGATTTTTCCTTTACTGCGCATCATTTGTGCGGCGCGCCCCGATGACACGGTCTTACTCACGACAACGACGCGCAGCTCAGCCGATTATATTGCTCAATCTAAGCGCCCTCGGAATCTCGTGCATCAATATGCGCCTCTCGACCACCCGACTTATGTCGGCCGATTTTTATCGCACTGGAAACCCCTCGTCGGATTTTTTATCGAATCCGAAATATGGCCGAACCTCATCACCTTAGCGCATCAGCGCGGCACGCGTTTGGCGCTCGTCAATGCACGCCTGTCGCCAACCAGTTTCAAACGATGGAAAAGACGATCATCGCTCGCCCGAGAGATTTTGGGATGTTTTAGTCGCATTCTCGCGCAAGATCATGATACGGCCCAACGCCTTAACCAACTTGGTTTGTCGTCCGTTGATATGTTGGGAAATATTAAACGCGACGCCCCCGATCTGACCTTTAACGCCGATCGCCTTCTCAGCCTGAAAGAAGCCGTTGCCCATCGGCCGCTTTGGTTGGCTGCCAGCACACATGCGGATGAGGAAAGCGTCGCCATGCGTACGCATCATTCCTTGCTCGATCAATTTCCGGATTTACTAACCGTGATTGTCCCGCGCCATCCCGATCGCGTCGGCGAGCTGACGCGCCATCCCGATTTAAAAGGCGCGCCCTTCAGCCTGTATTCAAAAAATCAGCCCCTCACCGCTGACACCCAATTTTTATTTGGCGACACGATTGGTGATATGGGGGTGTTTTATCGTCTTGCCCCCATTTGTTTGATCGGCGGCACCCTTATTCCGCATGGGGGCCAAAACCCTCTCGAAGCGGCGCGCCTCGATTGTGCGATTTTACACGGCCCGTCCATTACGAATTTTCGCGAGATTTTCGCCGATCTCAGCCCTGCGTGCACAGCAGTCGACCGCAGCTCGCTGGCGGCGCGTTTGACGGAGCTCTTAGCCCAGCCAAATGACTGTAAAAAATTGCAGGAAAAAGCCCGCGAGATTGTGGCGCGCGACCGCGGCACCACGCAGCGCATTGCACATGAATTGCTCACGATCATCGAATCTGCTGAACCTAGCAGCTATACGGTAGGACGCTCCTAATATGGACAGGCGGTTACTCACCCTGATGATACGGAGATATTCCCATGCGTGAACCGAAATTTTGGTATCAATCTAATGGTCTGTCCTCCACGCTCTTAGCCCCTCTTGGTCGCCTCTATTATTCTGTGGGCGTTTGTCGACGCCTGATCACGCGCCCGTTAACGCTTAATTGTCCGGTGATCTGTGTTGGAAATGCGACCATTGGCGGCGCCGGTAAAACACCCGTTACCGATCTCTTGGCCACCACATTGGCGCAAGCTGGATACCGACCGGCTATTTTATCGCGCGGCTATGGTGGATCATTGAGCGGCCCCGTGCGGGTGAGCGACACGCATCAGGCAATCGATGTGGGGGACGAGCCCTGCCTCTTGGCTCAACGTCACCCGGTTTACATTGGGGCCGACCGGAGAGAAACGGCGCGCTGTGCGCTCGCCGAGGGATACGATATTTTACTGTTGGATGATGGCTATCAAAACCCAGCCTTGTCTTACGACCTTCGCATTTTAGTGGTGGATGGCCTGCGCGGGTTTGGCAATGGCCGCTTGATCCCTGCCGGACCATTGCGCGAGCCTTGGCGAAATGCTGTGGCACGGGCAGATATTGTGGTGGTGAACCACGGGCAGCCGAACCCAGACTTAGTGGACATCTGTGACCGACTCCAAATTCCATTAGTCGTGGCACATATTCAACCCAAAGCCCCTCAGCCTAAGCCCGTCTATGCCTATTGCGGAATTGCTAATCCAGACAAGTTTACCCGAAGTCTTGACGAAGCCGGTTACGATATTCGCGGGACATGGTTTTTTGATGATCACTATGCCTATAGCGAAATGGATGCGCGAATGCTGATCGGGGAAGCCTCGAAGCGCGATGCCCGCCTCATCACCACTGAAAAAGACGCAAGCCGGCTGAAAGGGGCAGGTGGCCTGCGCCAAGCCTTATTATCGGCCAGTGACGTTTTTGAGATCCAGCTATCCACGGAACCGGATCTGACGGCAGTGGTGCAGCACGCCCTCTCCCGACTTTAAGCTCACGGTTTCGCAGGCGCCTCGTCGACGACAAGCAGCAACGGATCAAGATGGGCCCCTTGCCATTGGACCCGCCAATCCAAATGCGCACCCGTCGATCGACCCGTCGATCCGACGCGACCGATCACCTCGCCAGCCACAACATCTTGCCCTGCAGACACTAAAACCTCGCCAAGATGCATGTAAATGGAGGTGACGCCCAAACCATGGTCGATGAAAATAAGGCCGCCTTCAAAATACATATCCGGTTCAGCGAGGCTGACGCGCCCCGAGGCTGTTGCAACAACATCTGTTCCTGCCGGCGCGGCAATATCGACGCCATAATGCGGACGGCGCGGTTCACCATTATAAAAACGTTGGCTGCCAAACACCCCCGTAATGCGCCCCCGCACCGGCCAGATAAAAGGCTGCGCGAAGTCAGCGCGCAAATCACTGGCCGCCCGCGCTTGTTTTTTCTTGAGCCTATCTGCTTTTATGCGCGCCAGCTCTTCCGGTGGCGGCGTTACATATTGGGGGGGCAAGCCATCGATCCGTTGGACTTCATATTTACGCTTGGCAATGGGCAAGCTGATTTTTTGATGCGCTTGCTTGCGGGCGAAATCGAGCTCAATTGAGGTCTCGTGATCACGATCGAACCCAAAGGCCGTCCAACCGTTCACGACCGGAAGCGGTTGACCATTCAGAGCCACCTTGACGCCCTCGCGCAGGCGCAAGCGCACCAGCTGCCCTTGGGCAATGCCGATAGGGCTTGAGACCATGGCTTGTTCAACCCATTCAGCAGGCCATTCAGTAGGCCACTCCGCTTGCCCATCTGCTGGCTTATCGGCCTGATCGGCCCGTGCTAGATCAGAGAAGGCGAGAGCCGCCTCAGAGGCGACGAGCGCAAGAGAGGCGACGAGCGCAAGAGAGGCCACGAGCGCCACAGAGGCGACGGGCACAAGAGAAAACCAGACACCCCTCAGGGCACCATGTCTCCACCCGATCCGATTCATGATGAAAGCGACTGGCGATAGGCTTCGAATGACATTTCCGCATCCCGATACGGCTCTTGGCGCGCAACGCTCCAATATTTAAGATCTTCTAAAAAGATCGGCTCATGAGATACGGCACAGATCACATGCGTGCCTGGTTTGATGATTTCGAAATCTCCGTCGAGATATCTGATCAAAGCCTCGCCACCGAGTTTCTCAACCGCCATCGGTTCTTCCTTCATGTCTCCTACGCCTAAGCGCGTCAGAATAAATCGCCCTGTTCAGTTGGTGGTACTGGTTTTTGGCGCTGAGGTCTAGCGGGCTTTGACGGTTGAGCGATACCGGGCTCGCGTCGCGCCGCAAAAGGCGAGCCTTGCGCCGTTTGAATATGCACAATGTCTCCCGCACCAATCCGGTCGGCATCTCTGATCGGTTCGCCTGACGCGTCGCGCACCAGGGCAAAGCCCCGGGCTAAGACCGACTGATGACTGACCAGCGCCAATTGACGCGACAGAGATGAGAGCTGATCGCGACGCGTCGCCAGGGTGAGGCGCATGTGACGATCCAGGCGCTGCGCGGGTTGTCGATGATGCGGCACCAGTAAACCGGTTAATAATGTGGGACGAAGCCGCCCAGCGAGCGGGCGAAAAGCGAGAGCAGCGTGTTGTCGCGCGCTGCGCAAACCAGATAATAGGCGCTGCGCCATGGGATCAAGGTCGTGATGACGCCGATGCGATAGCAAGGATTGAACCATGCGCGGCGATAATCGTTGCGCCACCAAAGCCAAGCGCGCACGTCCTGTGCGGGTCGAGTGAGTGAGCCCCAGCGACAGGCGCTGCGCCAGCATATCGAGCGTTTGTGAAGCCCCCGCCATCAACTCGGATGGACGTGGCAAGCCCCGCGCCAGACCTTGCAAGTGCATCCGCCCCTGACGCGCAACGCGTATAACGGCCTGCTCGAGACGATATTGATTATTTGCAATTATTGCCCGCAACTCACTGCGCACAGGCACCGCCATTTCGGCGGCGGCCGTTGGCGTCGGCGCGCGCTGATCGGCGACATAATCAATCAAGGTCGTGTCCGTTTCGTGTCCAATGGCAGAAATAACAGGAATGGCCGAGCGGGCCACAGCCCGCACCACCGCCTCCTCATTGAACCCCCACAAATCCTCCAAACTTCCCCCGCCGCGCGCCACGATAATCAGGTCCGGTTTGGGAATATCGCCCGATAACTGATTAAACCCATCAATGGCTGCCGAGACCTCGGTTGCACAGCTCTCCCCTTGCACGCGAACTGGCCACACCAAAACATGACGCGGAAAACGATCGGCCAATCGATGCAATATATCGCGGATCACGGCCCCGGACGGGCTGGTGACAACCCCAATGGTTTGCGGCAAATAGGGCAAAGGTTTTTTACGAAGCGGATCGAACAAGCCTTCGGCTTGAAGTTTTTTCCGGCGCTCCTCGAGCAACGCCATTAAGGCACCGGCACCAGCAGGCGCCATGGATTGAACAACCAATTGATAGCGTGACTGGCCAGCAAAGGTGGTGAGATTGCCGGTGCAGATCACCTCTAATCCTTGCTCGGGCTGGATCGCCAAACCTTGCGCAACGCCCCGCCAACAGACCGACGCGAGCACAGATTTTTCGTCCTTTAGATCAAAGTACAAATGGCCCGAACTCGGTCGCGCCACCCGGCCCACTTCACCGCGGACGCGAATATGCTCAAAATTTTGTTCAACTTGCCGTTTGATCGCATTGGAAAGTTCACTCACGCTCAAGGCGCTATCATTAGCCCGCAGCGGCTCGGAATTTTGATCCGATATGACGAGATCATCGGATGGCGTTTGTCCATTGCTCATCTGTTTTTCCCGTCTATTTCCCTTCGGCGATCCACCAATTTGTCCATCTATTCCCCAGATCCCATAACTGGACAGTCTGGGGACAGTTGTTTATGTCATCATGTTAGTCTAACGCAGCAGAATCAGATTGTCATTGTTGACGCTCAAAAACCCGACCATTGAGGATAGTATGACCGACGAACAGATGAATATTTTGGTAATTGGCAGCGGCGGTCGTGAACATGCGCTGTGTTGGAAGATCGGTCAAAGCCCGCTTGTGCGCGCGCTTTATTGTGCGCCGGGCAATGGCGGCACCGGCGGAGTGGCGCAAAATGTCTCCCTCGACATTGACAATCATGCCGCTGTGATCGCGTTTTGCCGCGAGAAAAATATTGGGCTTGTGGTTATCGGACCCGAGGCGCCTTTGGTTAAGGGTCTGGCCGATGATTTACGCGCCGCTGATATTCTGGCCTTTGGGCCAAGCGCTGCGGCCGCACAATTAGAGGGCTCGAAAGGGTTCACGAAAGCGATTTGCTCCGAGGCCAATATCCCCACAGCGGCTTATGCGCATTTCGATACGGCTGCATTGGCCCATGACTATCTTAATCAGCAAGACATGCCCATTGTCATTAAGGCCGATGGTCTGGCTGCGGGCAAAGGGGTGATTATCGCTGAAACAGCGGAGCAGGCCCATAATGCCATTGATCTGATTTTTGAAGGCGGCTTTGGTGCCGCCGGCGCATCGGTTGTCATCGAGGCGTTTATGGTCGGCGAAGAAGCGAGTTTTTTCGTTCTCACGGATGGGGTCAACGCTGTGCCCATGGCAACGGCGCAAGATCACAAGCGCGTTGGCGAGGGTGATACCGGGCCTAATACGGGGGGCATGGGCGCCTATTCGCCGGCAGCCATTATGACGCCGGCGCTGATTGAGCAAACCATGACCGAAATTATCACGCCCACCTTGCGCACATTGGCGGCCCGCGGAACCCCGTATCAAGGGGTTTTATATGCGGGGCTCATGCTAACCGATGAGGGGCCTAAGCTGGTTGAATATAATGCGCGGCTTGGTGATCCCGAGTGTCAGGTTTTAATGATGCGCTTGGCGAGCGACATTGTTCCTGCCCTCATTGCCACAGCCCAGGGCGATCTCTCTAACCTGACACTCAACTGGCACGCCGACTATGCGGTGACCGTGGTGATGGCCGCTCAAGGCTACCCCGGCGCTTATGAAAAAGGATCCGTCATTTCCGGATTAGATGCCGCCGAAGCCGATGGCGCACAGGTTTTTCACGCCGGAACGCAATTGGATGGTGACAAAATAACTGCAACGGGTGGGCGGGTACTGAATGTGACGGCCCGAGGAACAAGCATAATCGAGGCCCAAGCCGCCAGCTATGCGGCCCTCACCAAAATTAACTGGCCCGAGGGTTTTTTCCGATCAGATATTGGCTGGCGGGAAATCCAGCGCCATAATGCTGACTAATTCGGGCGGTACCGGTCGGCCTGTATCGGGCCCGAAATTTAAATCATCAGCGAAGCCCGCTGAATAATAGGATTGATGTAAAGGGAGCGATGACATGTCAGATGAAGGGGCAGAAAAATTTGGGGGCACCAAAGAGGTCGAAGAAAACCATGCCTTTGATGTCAAGCGGCTCGAGGCCTATATGCACGCGCATGTTGAAGGTTTTCAAGGCCCGCTTGACGTGCGTCAGTTTAAAGGCGGGCAGTCCAATCCAACCTATCAGCTGATTACGCCCACAAAAAAATATGTGATGCGGCGCAAGCCCCCTGGAAAATTATTGCCATCGGCCCATGCGGTCGATCGCGAGTATCGTATTATCACCGCTTTGGGCAAGGTCGATTATCCTGTCGCCAAGACCTATTGTTTATGCACGGATGATGATGTCATTGGCACCATGTTTTACATTATGGACATGGTGGAGGGACGAATTTTATGGGATCCCAATTTACCCGACATCCCCCGAGAAAATCGGCGGGCGATTTTTGAGGCTAAAATCGAAACCCTCGCCAAATTGCACAAGGTGGATTACCACGCTTTAGGGCTCGATGATTTCGGCAAACCCGGCAATTACTTCAGCCGACAGATCTCCCGCTGGACCAAACAATATGTGGCCTCGGAGACACAAAGCATTGAGAGCATGAATAAGCTCATCGATTGGTTACCCAATAATATTCCAGCCGGCGATGAAACATCGATCGTGCATGGTGACTATCGTCTCGACAATATGGTTTTGCATGCTGAGAAGCCTCAAGTGATCGCCGTTCTGGATTGGGAGCTGTCAACCTTGGGGCATCCCTTGGGCGATTTCACCTATCATTTAATGCAATGGTACTTGCCAGCGGAGGGCGCATCGACCAACTCCCTTCAGGGCATCGACTTTGCTGCAGAAAACATTCCGACCGACCAGGAATATACGGCCCTCTACTGCCAACATACGGGGCGTAACGGGATTGATAATCTCGACTATTATGTTGCCTATAACATGTTCCGGCTGGCCGGTATTTTACAAGGCATTGTCGGTCGGGTGCGCGATGGAACAGCGTCAAATGCGCATGCCGCCGCCATGGCCGATCGGGTGAAGCCCTTGTCAGATATGGGATGGCATTACGCGCAAAAAGCCGGCGCTGTTTAAGCGGGGCGCACAAACAGCACTTGGCTGTCGCCATAATCGCGTTGATCATCTACGGAAAAGCCATCTGGCATTTTAATATCGGCTCGGCGCGATTCTTCAATGCAAATCACTGCCCTTGGCGTCAACCAGCCTCCCGCTTGGAGGCTTTGCAAGCACGGCTCAACTAAATTGCGCGCATAGGGTGGATCCATAAAGACGAGGTCAAAGCGGGTCGCCATGGGAGATGCCCCCAGTCGCTGACCGTCGCGCTTGAGAATGCGGCTACGACCCATCATATCCAAGGCCTCGCCATTGCGCCGAATGGCAGCGCGCGCTGCCATATCCGTATCAACAAAGACGGCAAAGGATGCGCCCCGAGATAAAGCTTCGAAGCCGAGCGCGCCCGTTCCCGCAAAAATATCTGCGACCCGATAATTAGGGGGTAAATCATATTGGTTAAGAATTGAGAAGAGCGACTCGCGCATGCGATCGCTGGTCGGCCGAGTGGCTTTGGGCACGGGTGCCGGCAATACGCGCCCCCGCAAATGACCGCCGACGATCCGCATGTCACGACCGACGCGCAGACCGGCCCGCAGGGGGGCGCTCAGCCTGATGGGTCGCATCATAGCCTTCTGCAAAATCAGCCCATTTTGCCCCGAGCTGTTGACGCAGAATTCTGCGCGGCACTTCCTCGACCTGCCCCACCGGCAAATGACCCAATTGGAACGGTCCAAACGAAAGTCGAATGAGCCGGTTCACTGTCAGCCCTAAATGCGCCAGCACTTTTTTAATCTCCCGATTTTTACCTTCCCGAAGGCTCATGCTCATCCACGCATTATTGCCTTGCTGACGCTCCAAGTCCGCATGAATTCCCCGATACTCGATCCCTTCAATGGTAATCCCGTTTTTAAGGGCTGCTAAAGCGTCAGGATCGGGCCGCCCGAAAGCACGCACACGATAGCGACGAAGCCAGCCTGTTTCAGGCAATTCGAGATACCGTTTCAGGGCGCCATCATTGGTGAGCAATAACAAGCCTTCAGTATTAATGTCCAAACGTCCTACAGAGTGAAGCCGCGGCAAGGTGGGGGGTAAATCGGCAAAAATGGTCGGACGCCCTTGGGGATCGCGCGCACTGGTGACACGCCCTGTCGGCTTATGAAACCGCCAGAGGCGTGGCGGATCGGGTGCCGCGAGGGGTTTTCCGTCTACGCGAATATCTTGGCCGCGTTGAATATTGACAGCCGGCGATGTGAGCTGGCGGCCATCAACGGTCACGCGCCCCGCACTCACCCATTCCTCAGCCTCGCGCCGCGAACATAAGCCTGCCCGCGCGATCACCTTGGCTATGCGTTCGCCCTCATACGCCGAAGCCGGTTGCGGAGAGACAGCCCGGCGCGGTTTTGCGCGGAACGTCTCCGCGGCACGTTTGGGCCGCGATACGCTCTTGGCGGCTTTCTGAGCCGAGGCCCCGCGCTGGTTGTGTTGAGTTTGGGATTGAGCAGAGTTTTTCTCTCCGCGCCGCGCGGCAGAGGATGGCGACCCCTCGGCAGGCTGGCCTGGCGAACGTTTTGGCGCACGCGACGAGGGGCGTTGCGCTTGCGGGCGTTTTGGCTGCGAGTGTTTAGATTGCGGGCGTTTAGATTTGTCTGACATAAACCTATCTAGCATGGCGGGGCGCGATATGACTAGCATTTGTCATCATTGATCGCGGAAATGCGATGCAATCGAGCCGTGTCGGGATAGACGACGAATAGACTAATGACTTGCGAAAAATTTCCGTGTTAGATCAGCTAATGGATCCTATGAAACGCGCCCTCGACCTCGCACAACAAGCCGCCGATGATGACGAAGTCCCGGTCGGGGCGGTTATTGTCGATAGCAGCGGGAAAATTATTGCCGAAGGGCGCAATAGGATGCGGGCGCACTCCGATCCGACCGCCCATGCCGAAATCGTCGCCATTCGAGCTGCGGCTCAATTTCTGACAAATGAGCGGCTTCTCGATTGCGATCTCTATGTCACCTTGGAACCCTGCGCAATGTGTGCCAGTGCGATTGCACATGCCCGCCTTCGCCGCCTGTATTTCGGGGCCTCAGACCCCAAGGCCGGCGCTGTTGAAAGCCAGCTGTTTTTCTTCGATCAGGCAAGCTGTCATCACCGTCCAGAGGTATATGGGGGCATTCGTGCACAGGAATGTGGGCAAATCCTGCGTGATTTTTTTGCTGTGCGGCGAAATAACCTAAGATTTTGATGCACAAAGCTGGAATAGTCTGATTAAATATCGCAACATGATATGTAAATACGGAGGGAGCCGTCCATGATTTTTGAACATAATGAAAAAACCAAAGAACTGATCGCACGCGTTGAAGCCTTTATGGACGCGCATATCTATCCGAACGAAGAGACTTACGCGAAGCAGATGGAGGGCTTCGGCACCAACCGCTGGCAAGTTGTTCCGATTTTAGAAGAACTCAAGGAAAAAGCGAAAGCTGAGGGTTTGTGGAACCTGTTTTTGCCTGAAAGCGAATTGGGCTTCGGGCTCACCAATGTTGAATACGCTCCTCTGTGTGAAATTATGGGCCGGGTTGGCTTTGCCGCCGAAGTGTTCAATTGCTCGGCACCCGATACCGGCAATATGGAAGTCCTTGAGCGCTATGGATCTCCGGAACATAAAGAGCAATGGCTGAAACCGCTCTTGGCCGGCGAAATTCGTTCTGCCTTTTTGATGACCGAGCCTGCCGTCGCTTCTTCCGATGCTACCAATATCGAAACGCGGATTGAGCGCGATGGCGATCATTATGTCATTAATGGTCGCAAATGGTGGTCATCGGGTGTTGGTGATCCGCGCTGCAAAGTCGCCATTGTAATGGGGAAGACCAATTTCGATGCTGCTCCGCACCAGCAACAATCTCAAGTTTTGGTCCCCTTAGACTCACCGGGCATTGAAGTCGTGCGGATGTTGCCTGTGTTTGGCTATGATGATGCACCGCACGGGCATGCGGAAGTTATTTTGAAAGATGTCCGCGTGCCTGTTGAGAACTTACTTCTCGGCGAAGGTCGTGGGTTCGAGATTGCACAAGGCCGGCTTGGCCCAGGGCGGATTCATCACTGCATGCGCACCATTGGTGTGGCTGAACGGGCGCTTGAAAAAATGTGTACCCGTCTGTTGTCGCGGGTCGCATTCGGCAAGCGCGTAGCAGATCACAGCATTTGGGAACAACGTGTTGCCGAAGCGCGCACCAATATCGAAATGTCGCGCCTACTGACCATGAAGGCTGCCTATATGATGGATACGGTTGGCAATAAGGTTGCCCGCAGTGAGATCGCTCAAATTAAAGTGGCGGGGCCGCGGATTGCTTTGCAGATTATTGATGACGCCATTCAAGCCCATGGCGGCGGCGGTGTGACCAGTGATTTCGGATTAGCCCGTATGTATGCGGGTATTCGAACCCTACGTCTCGCCGATGGACCAGACGAGGTGCATAACCGCACCATCGCGCGTCTTGAATTCCGCAAATATACCGAGGGCAATGACGCTAGTCTAAAGACGCTCGACGTTCCCAGAGGTTAAGTCTCTAGCGACGACCAAAGAGATGTTCAATATCAGCGAGGGCCAACTTAATATAAGTTGGCCTTCCATGATTGCATTGCCCCGAATGCGGCGTCGCCTCCATATCGCGCAATAAGGCATTCATTTCCTCACCCGATAAGCGGCGCCCCGCCCGGACCGATCCATGGCATGCCATGGTGCCACAAATATCCTCAAGTCGATCCCGAAGCGATAGAGCTTCGCCGAAACTCTCGATTTCAGACGCCATATCCCGCAATAAACCGGCTGCATCAACTTGCCCCATGAGGGCCGGAATTTCGCGCACCAGAATAGTTTGATGGCCCTCTTGTTCCCCCCCAAAGGCTTCGACCACAAAGCCTAATTCTTGAAGCTCGCTCGCCCGCGCCAAAATGGCTTCAGCGCCCGCCACATCGAGGCTCACCACTTCCGGGATCAGCAAAACCTGCCGGCGGATCCCGGTTTCGGCTAATTGGTTTTTCATACGTTCATAGACCAGACGTTCATGCGCCGCGTGCTGATCAACAATCACGAGGCCGTCATGGGTTTGCGCAATAATATAGGTTTCATGAAGTTGCGCCCGCGCCGCGCCCAATGGACGGCTTTCACCGACCATGCCCGCCATTTGGCGCGCCGATCCTTCCTCAAATCCTGCAGGCCCATCTTCCAAAAACGCCGAAGGGGCGGGCGCGTGTCCCGAAACATTCGGTGTCGAATTGAGAAATGAACCCGACGCAGAATCGAACGTCGCACTGGGAGGTGCGGCCGGCATTAAACCAAGGTCCAGCCCCTGTGAATAAGAAGCTGCGGGATAGATTGCCCCTCCGCCGCCTGCTGAAAATCGTGACAGGGCATGATCCGCCACACGGGTCGACGCCCGATGGCCGGCAGCGGTGATGGCCGCGCGGAGGCCGCCCACCAACATAGACCGGATGGCGGCCGGATCGCGAAACCGAATTTCGGTTTTGGCTGGATGCACATTCACATCCAAATCCTCGGGAGGCACATGCAAGAATAAGGCGAGCACAGGATGGCGATTTCCCGCCAAAAAATCCTGATAGGCGCCGCGCACGGCCCCCGTCAGCAAACGGTCACGCACCGGGCGGCCATTGACGATGAGATATTGTTTTTGCGCGGTCGCTTGATTGAAGGTGGGAATGCCTGCAAACCCCCACAGGCGCGTTCCTTCGCGCTCGGCCGCGACGGGCATCGCATTCGGCGCGAATTCGTGACCCATAATTTCAGCGAGACGATGCAAGGTTGCTTGCTCACCTGTTTCGCGTGGATATGAAAATTGCGGGCGACCATCATGGATTAATGAAAATGCGATTTCCGGATGTGCCATCGCCAAGCGCCGAACCACATCACTGACCGCCTGACTTTCTGCCCGATCTGACTTTAGAAATTTGAGACGCGCCGGGGTGGCAAAAAATAAATCAGCGACATCGACACGCGTGCCGACGGCCCCCGCTGCTGGTGTGACACCGCCCACTGTTCCGCCTGACACAGATATTTGCGAGGCCGTGTCAGCACCTTCAGGGCGCGAGGTGATGGTTAATCGCGCAACGGCACCGATCGACGGTAACGCCTCTCCGCGGAACCCCAGCGAGGTGATGGCAAACATATCTTCATCACCATCGACAAAGGGCATTTTCGATGTGGCGTGGCGCTCAACCGCAAGCGCGAGATCCTCACCAGACATGCCGCAGCCATCATCCTCGACAATAATGCGCGTTTTTCCCCCGGCAGTCAGGGAGATCCGAATATCCTGTGCGCCGGCATCGATCGCATTCTCCACCAGCTCTTTCACAGCATTTGCCGGCCGCTCGACAACTTCGCCGGCGGCAATTCGATTTATGGTTTCGTTCGACAGTCTACGGATGGAGGCCATGGCCCATCATTCACGCGTCGGCATCTTCCGTCAAATAGCGTTTGGTTAAAATCTTGCTCTCTTCCACAGCTGGTTGATCAAAGGCATTCACGCCGAGCAAATCCGCCGCGAAAATGGTCTCTGCCATAAAATGCATAAAAAGCCCCCCCAATGCCGCAGCATCAAGATGCGGGAGCACCATCCAGCGGACCGGCCGCCCCTGCGCCTTTAAGGCGTCTGCCGTGGCCCGACCCTGCGCTGTGACGACATCGCCCATGGTCAATCCTGTGAGCCAGCCATTGACAGGATCATCCGCCAAAATGGTGCCGGTATCTGTTCCTAAGCCTGTTTGATCAAGGGTGAGGAAACTATAAATTTTGTCATCGGCGCCATCCATATAGAGTTGTAGCTGGCTGTGCTGGTCAACCGGTCCCAGCGCATCAATCGGGGTTGCGGCCACCCCCTCTTTACCCAAACTCTCGGCCCATAATTGTCGATACCACCGACCCACCGGAGCCAACCGATCCGAATAGGCGAATAAAACAGATTGATCCCGGCCAGCGCGCCCATGCGCCACCATCAGAGCCGCCCCATCCTCGGCGGCAATCGTGTTCCCCGAAAAATACGGCGCCATATAGTCCTGGGCGCCTTGAATAACACCGCGAATGTCCAGATCGACGAGTGCTGCTGGCACCAGGCCCACATTGGTTAAAACCGAGAAGCGTCCACCGATCTCATCGACATGGTCACTGATCGGAAACTTATATTGGTCGGCTAAGCGCCGCACGCTATTGTCGCCCGTTCCCGCAATCGCCGCGATGTGCTGGCTCGGTTTAACGCCTGCACTCGTCATCCGGGCCAATATGGCAGCAAGCTGAAAAACCGTTTCCGGCGTATTGCCAGACTTTGAAATCGCCAGAATGCCGGTCTCGGACCAGATGATCATTTGCAACATTTGTGAAAAACTCTGCGGATCCAGATTATCCACAAAGACCAGTTGACGCTCTGAGGTCTCGGGGCGATTGGCATAAAAGACTTGCCCCCCGAGAGATGAGCCACCCGTACCCAAAATAATTATTTTAGAAAACGGCCTCAAATGATCGGCGCACCGCTCAATATCCTCATAGTCCGGCTCGGGACGAAAATGCGGGAGAGGGCTTTTCAGATAGTGCTCGGCCAAGTCGCGCAAGCGCCCCCTGTTTTGCGCACACTCTTCGGATAAGAGGTCTCGTGCCTGATCCGCATCAACCTTCATATTTATCTCTCATATGTTAACTTAAAAACCGCAGTCGATGACCCGGCAAAGATGATCGAGACTTTACTGTCCTATTCGTTTATATGCAAAGTCAACATAGCATTTTGTACGATTTCAGTTATAAAAATGGCATGAAAGATATTGATCATATGGCGCATCGCCTGCTGGGCATCGGCGCTTTAGCGGGCACTTTGATTGCACTCACGGGTTTGATTTCGGACAAGCCCGACCAGCGCTATGTTGCTGAGGCCGTCGCCTATGTGAACGGCGCGCCCATTTCTGAAGCGGACATCGCGCTCATTGCCGAACGCTTACCTGACAGCCTCTCACAAAACGAACGTCGTGCGCGCGCGTTAGAGCTTCAGATTGAGAATGTGCTGTTGCTCCAAGAGGCTGAAAAATTAACTTTGGTCGATGAGGATGCCGATGTGCAAACGGCCATTATGAATAATTTAATTCGGCGCTATGCCTATCTCGATGAGCGCCTGCCCATCTCAGAAGCGGCGCTCGAACAATTTTACGCTGAGAATAAAGACCAGTTTGGCCTTGTTAAAGCGTTGCGGCTGGAACAAATTTTTGTTGCTCGATCACAGCCCAGTGATCAGCAGTTGGATGAGCAGGAAGATGCACAGGCGGATGCATCATCGAATGAACGCCTCGGCGTTATTCGCTCGGCCATTATGGCGGGCGAGAGCTTTAACGCCATTGCAGATCGTCTGGGCGATCCCTCCCCTCTAAATTTTCCGCGTGGGCTTGTGGGAACCAATCAGCTGAGCCGCATCTTACCGGCACCTCTCTACCAATATGTCGTGCGCTTACAGGCGGGTGCGGTGACTGATGCGATCGAGACTAAACAAGGCTGGGTGTTCTTGCATATTGCCGAGCGTCAAACCGATGCAGCTCCGCCGCTTACAGAAATTCGTCCCAACCTGATTGAGGCCATGGAACAATATATTCTCCAAGACACTCGGTCGGCGCGCATTGAAGACCTGAAGCAAAATGCGTCGATCCGTTTTCAAGATGATACGGCCCATGAATGACACGCGACTGCGGGGGATCCGTTTTTTGATCATGACCTGCGTCATGATCTGCGCTTTTATTCTGCCTTCCCAAGCATCTACCACCCAAACCACAGCCCATTGGAATGGTCGAGAAATTCAGCTGATCTCACTGCATCCGCATAATCGATTGATCGCTGACGCACAGCGCATTGAAAATCAGATCATTATTTTCCAACTTGATCGCCCGTGTGCGGCAAGCCCATCCGCCCCGGAGCGCTTGACGGACGCCGCAACCGACCGCCTTGTGACCGTGCGAAACTTTAAATGCTTGAACGAAGACACACCCTTTGTGATCGCCGATCCGGGCTTTGACGATGTTCATACTCGGCGACATTTATCCATTGGTTTGCAAGGGGCTCGGACAACAAGCTCCGGCGTTTTAAATCAGGCCTATCATTCGGCGCGGGTGAGCCATTTGGGAGGCGGAGAAATTGCGATTAGAGGTTTTGCGATGGAAACCATGATCGCGCGGTTTACCGAGATCTTGCCTGATATTGTGACCTCGGGAACATTATTTGCGAGCCTCGCTGTGGCAATGCTCGCCACATCGGGGGCCTCAGCTCCCTCACTTCTGTTTCCGTTTCTCATCGGTTTAAGCCTGGCTTTCGCCGTGACCCCCATGCTGTCACAGCCGCGAACGGATATGATTTTCGTCGTCATTGGCCTGTTGATTATGGGGCGGGCGAGTTTTGATGTTCTATCGCGTACACATCATTGGGCGCTGATCGTTCTTATGACGGCCCTTCTGCTTCTGATCAGTGCTGCCGGGGGCCTTCTTGGACATGGCGTATTTATGCTGGCGGTTTTATCCGGCGTGGCCCTTTTTACCATTTGTCTGGCCTTTCGAACACATTTTACCGGCAATCTAGACCATCTGAATTACATTTTCATGCTGGGGCTGATGAACGGGCTTTGGTTGGCGCAGTCGCGATATGAGGATCCCGTACCTCAAGGACAATTCCTGGCCACCGTCTCTGGCGAAGTCATTGCGGCCGGCTTGGGCGTCGCGATCATCACCTTAGTGTTGCGCGTTGGCCATAGCTTATTTGATGTTATGCAACCGGCGCGTACTAATATTTATCGCGATGCCACAGCGGGCCTATTTGTTGCGTTTGGGAGCTTCATTTGCGTGAGCCATCTGTTGCGCCTAGTGTAACACCAGACCTGTAACACCAGACCTGTGACACAAGACCTGCAACACCAGACCTGCAACACCAGACCGCTGACAGGCCAGATCTGCTAGCTTAGGGCCCGAGAAGCGACGACCATGCCATCGCGATCTGCATAGAGCCAATCGCCGGGATCAATTGTCACGCCTGCAAAACGCAGCGATGTATCAAAAATACCGGTGCCACGCTTTTCCGACCGCCGCGGATGGGTCGCGCGGGCACGAATACCAATTTGGACTGCTGCTAATTCCTCGCCATCTCGCACACAGCCATCGACGACAATACCGGCCCAGCCATTTTTTTCAGCCAGAGCGGCAAGATTACCGCCCACAAGTGCGCAGCGCATGGAACCGCCACCAGAGATGACGAGCACGTGCCCTTTCCCAGGACCTTCAACGGCTTGGCGTACCAGGCTGTTATCCTCAAAGACGGCTAATGTGCGTATTGGACCAAAAAACTGCGACCGACCCCCAAAATCTTTAAAATGCGGGTCGGGATAGCGTAATTCTGACTCGTACTGATCGGAAAGATCGGTTATCGCAATCACGTCAGCCTCCTCAGAAGAATGTCGGGGCATGGCAGGCCCATCCCCCGACAGTTTGAACCCGTCCAATTAGAATTGGTTCATCGTGTTGTCTTCACCGGCAGCCAACAGGGCGTTATCGCCAGAGAAATATTCTTTGTGATCGTCACCAATATTCGAACCGGCAAGATCTTGGTGCTTAACAGAAGCTTGGTCACGACGGATTTCCTGACGCTGAATATCGCGCACATAGGCCAACATCCCAAGATCCCCAAAATAGCCTTCCGACAACATATCGGTTCCCAATGCCGTTTCGTGATAGGTCGGCAAGGTGATGAGATGGTGGAAAATACCCGCTTCCCGAGCCGCATCTTTTTGGAAGTTTTGAATATAAGCATCGGCTGTTTTGGCCAACTCACTGTCGTCTAATGCGACATCCATGAGACCGCGGGGGGTTGCTTGTGGGTCTGGATAGGCCGACACATCTTTGCCTGCCGCTTTCCATTCGCCATAGACTTGCTCGCGGAAGGACAAGGTCCAGTTAAA
>CBFIIU010000002.1:64747-66621 GCA_965662735.1 Alphaproteobacteria bacterium | reverse complement strand
AAGGCATTATATTGGCTCGCCAAATCGCCCGCTGTTTGAGACACGGGGATTTTTTGTGTGAGGCCGGCGCCCAAACTATCTGTCCGAGCAACAATCACGCCTTCTTCAACGCCTAATTCAAGGAAAGCATAGCGAACCGCATTAATTTTTGACAAGAAATCTTCATGCGGAACGGTCACTTTGCCATCTTGGTGACCGCACTGTTTTGCGTCCGATACCTGGTTTTCAATTTGGATACAGCAGGCGCCCGCCTCGATCATTTTCTTGGCGAGAAGATAAGTTGCTTCTTCATTACCAAAGCCCGCATCAATATCTGCAATAATCGGCACAACATGCGTTTCAAAATTGTCAATTTTAGCCAAAGCCGCGTCGACATCACCGCCGGTTTTCCGCGCCTGATCCAGATCCACAAAAAGATGCCGCAATTCGCGCGCATCGGCTTGCTTCAAAAATGTGTAGATCTCGTTGATCAATGCGGGAACGGATGTTTTTTCATGCATGCTTTGGTCGGGGAGCGGCCCAAATTCGGAGCGCAGAGCCGCAACCATCCAGCCACTCAAATAGACATATGATTTTTTCACCGTTTTACGATGGCGTTTAACGGCCATCATCATTTGTTGCGCTGTGAAACCATGCCAGCACCCCAATGACTGCGTGTAATCAGCGCTATTCGCATCATAATCGGCCATGTCTTGGCGCATAATCGACGCCGTGTAGCGCGCAATGTCGAGACCGGTTTTAAATCGGTTTTGCAGGCGCATACGAACAACGTAATCGGGATTAATGGCGGCCCATGCAGAACCGCGCGTTTGCAAGTCTTTTTGAACAGCTTGAACGTCTTTAATATAGGACATGAGAACTAGCTCCTAACAGGGTGGAATGATGCGCAAACTCATACACAGTCCACATGCGACTGTCGAGTAAAGATTAAACCCTTGAAAAAATTAAAGTAAAAAATTTGACATGATTCCAGTGTATTGGTGTAAGATATGTAAACTTTGTAAACTTTTGCGAGTAATGTTTTGATAAGTGCTTGTAGAATCTGGTTTTTTATTGATCGTGCTGGTGGGCTCGTCCTACCTGATCGGGGATGCTCTATCCACATTAACAGGGTGAAAACCACTATCGACACATGGCGAGCGGATCGCCAAGACGAGGTGCAAGATGGCGAAAGATAGCCCAGGTAATCTGGTCGAACGCAAACTATTTGCGGGCCCACGGGTTCGCCGGTTGCGTCGGGAGTTGGGGCTTACTCAAGCCGCAATGGCAGAATCGCTTGGTATTTCGACCAGCTATCTCAATTTAATCGAGCGCGACCAACGTCCGATCTCGGCGCAGATTCTCATTGAATTGGTTGAGGTGTTTGATATTGATCCCCGAGGCCTTGCGGGCGATGAGGAGGCCCGGGCGCAAGCGCAATTGGTTGAGATTTTCTCCGATCCTCTGTTTCGCGATGCCGCCATCGATAAAAATGAAATTAAAGATCTCGCAGCCGCGAGCCCCATTGCAATCGACGCCTTTGCGCGGCTCTATCAGGCCTATCAAGAAGCAAGCTCCACCAAAGCGATGCTCGCCGAGCGCCTGACGGTGAATTCTGGAAAAGACAATCCTGACGCCTTATTGGCGCTCGAAGAAGTGCGCGACTTCATCAATCATCAGCACAACCATTTTCCGTCCCTCGATGAAATGGCAGAAGATTTATATGAAAAGGCGATTAGCCTGCATGACGAGCCATATTTAGCCTTGCGGGAGCGTCTGGCTGAGAGCTTTCATGTCAGAACCCGCATTGTGCCACATCACGTGATGCAAAATACGCTTCGCCGATATGATCGTCATCGCCAGACCGTATTCTTGTCCGAGCTCCTCGATCAGCC
>CBFIIU010000002.1:63873-64560 GCA_965662735.1 Alphaproteobacteria bacterium | reverse complement strand
ACGTATTATGACATCACCCTTTTAAGCCGACGCTTTGGAACGAGCTTCGAGCAAGTGTGTCATCGACTGACGACACTGCAACGCCCCGGCGCGCGCGGCATTCCGTTTTTCCTGATCCGGGTCGATAATGCAGGAAATATTTCGAAACGATTTTCAGCGGCTGGCTTTCATTTCGCGCGATTTGGCGGAACCTGCCCGCGCTGGCACGTGCACGACGCTTTTCGGATCCCCGGAAAAATTTCAACACAAATTGTGCAGATGGAAGATGGGACCCGCTATTTTTCGATCGCCCGCACCGTCAGCCGAGACAATTCCGGCTTTGGTGTCCCCGATAATCAGTTTGCCATTGGGCTAGGGTGCGAGTTAAGTCACGCTAGTCGAATAACCTATTCGCGGGGCTTGAATTTGGAAGATGATAGTGCCGACACGCCCATCGGCATTAATTGTCGATTATGCGAGCGCGCCGATTGCAATCAAAGGGCAACGCCGGCCATTAACCGTGAACTGCGCGTCGATGAACATGTGCGTGGCTTTTCGCCTTTTGGTTTTTGATCTCTCAGGCGAGGGAATTTGATGCACGCGATGCTTGCCACAGGCCATGGATTTCGTTAGATCATGCCCATGTCTGAAAAGCGTCAGAAAAAACAAAAACTGTTTAAACCAAAAGCCCGGATCGCCCGCGGCTTT
>CBFIIU010000002.1:59677-63701 GCA_965662735.1 Alphaproteobacteria bacterium | reverse complement strand
TAGAAGATGATGACGGTCAATGGATCAGCCTGCGATATGATTTAACCGCTCCCTTGGCGCGGTATGTGGCTGAACATTACGATAGCCTTCCCAAACCCTTACGCCGATATCAATCGGGCTATGTCTACCGCAATGAAAAGCCCGGCCCTGGGCGCTTTCGTCAGTTTATGCAAATGGATGCGGACACGGTAGGCGCCGGGCATCCAAGTGCGGATGCTGAAATTTGCATGATGGCCGCCGACTGCATGACGGCCCTTGGTTTCGGGCAGGGCGAGTTTCAAATTCGTGTCAATAACCGCAAGCTGCTCGATGCAATTTTAGCGCAATGCGGCCTGGAAGCTGAGGCCGATGATTATGAAATGCGGCGCCTTACAATTTTACGCGCGATGGATAAGCTCGATCGCTTGGGCCGTGAAGGGGTTTGCGCGCTCTTGGGTGCGGGACGCAAAGATGAGAGCGGCGACTTTACCCCAGGCGCACTTCTCGAACCCGACGCTATTGAGCGGATAATGGATTTTCTATCGGCTCGACAAGCCGATCGCAACGCAACACTCTCCCAATTGGAGAGCTTGATTGGCGACCACCCGCTCGGGATCGAGGGCCTCAGTGAAATGCGCATTATGGATGATATGTTCACAGCGCTTGGCTATGGCTCTGAGCAAATCACCATCGATCCAGCCATTGTCCGTGGCTTGGGGTATTACACGGGCCCCGTTTTCGAAATTGAGCTGACCTTTGAGATCATGGATGACACCGGCAAGCCGGTGCAGTTTGGCTCGGTCGGCGGGGGCGGACGATATGATGATCTGGTGCAACGCTTTAAAGGCGTCCGCATTCCCGCAACCGGTATTTCCATTGGTGTCAGCCGCCTTGCCGCGGCTCTCGAATTGCGGGGCCATCAACCCGACCCCGCCCAAGCCTTGATTGTGGCACTTGTGCTCGAGCCCGATCGTCGCGTCGACATGGCACAATTGGTTCAACAGTTGCGTCTCGCCGGTTTGCGAGCCGAAATGTATGTCGGAGATAGCGGCATGAAAGCGCAATTGCGCTACGCTGATGCGCGCAATGCTCGGCTGGCCATTATGATCGGCGAAGATGAGCGCATGAAGGGCGTGGTCACCGTGAAGGACCTTGCTTTGGGGCGACAAAAATCTCAAGAAATCGACAGCAATTCGGAATGGCGTGAGTCGCAGCATTCTCAATTTGAATTCAAACATGATGAATTGATACTTGAATTAACCAATTTACTTAAATAATTCACGATAAATAAATTTATTTTTCTTGAACTATCAATTTTACTGTTGAAGTATTCAAATTATTTGATATATGTCATCCATGACGTCACGATCACCTATTCAATCGAGCAGCGATCTTATTCGTGCTTTGGGCGGAACCCGCATTGTCGCCGACTATCTCGGGGTGGGCGCACCCGCTATTTCCAATTATCGTAAAAATGGCTTTCCAGCCCGCGTGCGCCTGCAACTCGCCGAGTTATGTGCTGAGCGGGGTCTTGCGGTGGCGCCCCATGTGCTGGGCGTTACGCTCGCAACGCAGGATGAAAACTGGCGACGCCAAGCGCCCCTCATGACAGCCGATCAAGGCATGGACCTGCTGGAGCGCGCGGGCTACCAGCCCTGCGTAACCAGTATTTTACAACCGGCCGATCCTTTTATCGAGCTCATGGGCGAGGAAATGCGCCGGCGGCTCTTCACATTTTCCGACCCGCGCGGCGACACGCTGTGCCTGCGCCCCGACCTCACCATTCCAACCGCCCGCGCCTATATTGAAGCCGAAGCATTTACCCCACAATATTTGTGCTATGCGGGAACCGCCTTTCGCTACCAGCCACGCGGTGCCGGAAAGCCAGAGGAATTTACGCAAATCGGTCTCGAAATCTTAAATGGACAAGATCGCCAAGCCGATGAGCAAAATATTTTAATATCGCTGTTTGACGTGCTGTCAGAATTGGGGGTTGATCGGTTCACGGTGACTGTGAATGATCTGGACTTGTTCTCGGCAATTTTGTGGGATCTCGAGCTGTCGCCGCGCCAACATCAGCGCTTGATGCGGGGTTATGCCCATGGCAGCGCTTTTGACACAGCGCTTGACGCGGTTGTTTCGCCACCGGCTCGCCCAACCCGTGACTTCACATTGAGCGATGATGACATGATTGCGGGACGGACAGCCGCAGAAATTAAGGCGCGATATGACGCCAAGCTGACCGCAGCCGAACAAGCGCCGCTGGCACCCGCGCGCGCCGATCAATTGCGGGCCTTCGCGCAACTCGCCTGCCCCGTCGATCATCTGCATGGGGCCATTGCTGATTTGGGGCTCCCATGCGGAGCATCGACACAAGCGGCACTCGAAGCCATTGATCAACGCGCAGCTTTTTTGCGCGAGCGTTTGGCCTCAGAGGATTTGGTGTTCGCCGCAGGCCGAGGTCGAAAACTCGCTTATTATACGGGTTTCATGTTTGAAATTAATGTGGCTGCACTTGGGCCGCGGCAAGTCATCGCCAGCGGCGGACGCTATGATGGTTTATTGCGCGCCCTGGGCGCACCGGGCGACCTCCCCGCAGTGGGCGCCGCCTTAGCGCTCGAACGGGTGCGCGAGGCCGCTCAAAAAAGCTAAAGACAACTGAAAACAGAGAGAGCCATGACCGAGCGATTATCCCTTGCTGTTCCCTCCAAAGGACGCCTCGAAGAGCAGGTTAATGCCCTCTTCGCTGCTGCCGACATTCCTTTGCAGCGTGATGGCAGTCGCGGCTATCGCGGACAGCTGAAAGGCTTGTTGGAGGTTGACCTGATTTATCTCTCCGCCAGCGAAATTGCGACACGCTTGGGGGAAGGTACTATTCACCTGGGCGTTACCGGAGAAGACTTGATCCGCGAAGAAATACCCGATGTTGAGAGCCGCGTCGTGCTCCTTCAAGAACTTGGGTTTGGCCATGCTAATGTCGTGGTCGCCATTCCAGATGCATGGATTGACGTCACCCATATGGCCGACCTTGCAGAAGTTGCGGGAGATTTTCGGCAACGTCACGGACATCGTCTGAGGGTGGCCACCAAATATATTCAGCTGACACAGGATTTTTTCGCGGCGCATGGCATTACGGATTACACGATCGTCCAAAGTTTTGGCGCAACGGAGGGCGCGCCGAGTTCAGGCGCGGCGGAAGCGATTGTCGATATTACATCGACCGGGGCGACCCTGGTTGCCAATCAATTGCGCGTGCCCGAAGATGGCGTGATTTTGAAAAGCCAAGCCAATTTAGCCGCTTCATTAGAAGCCAATTGGTCGTCGGGCGTGCGCGACACGGCCTGGCAATTATTCTATCGTCTCGAGGCCTATTTGCGCGCCCAAAAACAGGTTGAAATTTGCTTTCCCCTCGCCCGCGGGGATCACAGCTGGTTATACGACACGATGAGCCAAACGCAGGCCCATGCCTTGCACGATATGGAGACAGAACGGGCTGAAACAGCCCGCTTGCTGGTGCATGCCAATCGGCTGCCAGAAATCTCGCAAAAACTCCACCAGCGTGGGAAGTCGATTGTCAGCGCCCAGCCCGCCTCCCGCATTTTCTCGGCTGAGAGTGAATTATTCGCAACATTGTCAGCTCGCTTGCCGCATTAGGCTCGACATGGCCCTGACAATATCCCTGGCTATCATCATTGCATCGGGGGCAACCGCCTTCCTGTCGAGCATTTTCGGCATGGTTGGCGGTCTGATTTTAATGGGTTTGCTGGCAAGCCTATTACCGATTGCGCAGGCGCTGGTGCTGCACGGAATTATTCAACTGACATCGAATGGCTATCGCGCTTATTTAAACCGAAAAGACATTGCCTGGCCGATTTTCATTCAATTTGCGATGGGCGGGGCCGTCGCAGTGCTGTGCTTGTCATTCCTATCCTACTCACCTGATCGCGCGAGTGTTTATGTGCTCTTGGGACTTTTGCCCTTTATCGGCCTGTCGGTGCCGGAGCGGTGGGCGCTCGATATCACGCGGCCCTTTATGGCTTTACTG
>CBFIIU010000002.1:56438-59258 GCA_965662735.1 Alphaproteobacteria bacterium | reverse complement strand
TCCTAGATCTTACTTCTCACGGAAAGCAACGCCCGCCGCACGCTCTAATGGTGTTAGAATATAATTCAAGATACTACGCTTGCGGCCGATCATATTCACCGTTGCCATCATGCCGGGCACTGGTTCAACGTCCTCAGGCGACTTCGAAAAACGCGGTTCAGGAACCTCAATAATTGTCTCATAGTAAGGGGGCTTGCCATCTTCTTGCGTTGTATTGGAGGCAATACGCAAGACCCGCCCCTTCAATGTGCCGTAGCGGGCCATATCATAAGAGGCGAGCGCAACGCTGGCTGGCTGGTCGGGGAAGATGCCCGAAATATCCTTGGGTTGCACCTGCGCCCGCACTAATATTGCCTGCTCATCTGGGACAATTTCAGCCATTAAGGTGCCCGGCTGAACAACCCCGCCAACGGTCTTAACCATAACCGCTGACACGGTTCCCGTGACTGGAGACCGGATCGCGGTATGTTCAACCTTACCACGCAACGCATCCTTCATGGCTTGTGCTTGTTCGGTTTTTTGGCGGAACTCCGCAAGCTCAACGGCAGCCTCCGCACGAAAATTTGAAACCACTGAATTATATTCGTCGCGGCCTCGCGTAATCGCCAATTTAGCCAGATCATAGGCGCCTTGCCGTTGAGCCAATTCCGACTTGCGTTGAAGGAGTTGGAGCTTGCTCTCATGGCCATCGGCAACCAGCGGCTCAAGAATTTTAATCTCTTCGGTGAGGTTTTCGACACTGGCCTTCGCCGCGCGCATTTCCGCTTCCTTCTCCGCGACCGAGCGCTCAATAATGCGCAAGCGATCTTTTAAAGCGGTCTGCCGTTGTACAAAAAGACGCCGTTCATTCGCCACGGCCACGGGATTAGTGGTCTCCATTTCAGGCGAAAACGTGACATCATCATCGCCGGCTGCCTCTGCCTCGAGCCGCGCAACAGCGGCGCCAGAATTGATCAACCGAATTTCATTATCATCAAAATTCGCGAGGGCATCGCCATCTTCGATTTGGAACAGAATGTCACCGCGGGTGACCCGATCGCCAAGCTTAATATTAATTTCCGTCACTGAGCCGGGAAGACGGCTCTGCACTGTTTGAACGGCGCTCGGGGGCACGATGGTGCCCTCGGCGCGCACCACTTCGTCTAATTCCGCAAAGGTGGCCCACAGTAAGGCGATGACGAAAAACGATCCAATCAAAACAAAAAGGGTGCTGCCCCGCCCAACGTCGCCTTCATCATCGAGGTCAATATTCTCACCTTGCAGTTTCATTGACTGCATTAAATCGTCGGTAACAGGTTCTGAGAGCCGGTCGAATTGCCCACGCAAATAATGATATTGAGCAACGACAGGCGACCATTTTTTCTGCAACCACTTATATAGGCGCGTCTCCTGACACCATGCCCCAGCCTGTGCAACATAATGCGACAGGCGCGACTGGCGGTATCGCTCGGCTATTTTTGCGCGGAGCCTCTCTGTTTTCGACCAAGCGCTCCCGATCCAGGTCATCAGTCGCGTGGCAAACAAACGTAGCTGAGTGAGAATTTTATTTTTCATCTTAATCTCTTTCATCCATTGCGGGGTCGGATCAGTGAGGGTTTAGGAAACGAGCGCTACTCGCCGCGCAGTTTCGACAGCACAGACTGGCGGGGTCCATCAAGAACAATCCGTCCGCCTTCAACCACCATAATACGATCGACAATATCGAGCATGGCGCCACGATGGGTTACACACACCATAGTCATTCCTTTTGTTGCCGCGTCGAGCGACTGCACCAAGGCTCGTTCAGAGCCCGAGTCGAGGGGCGCGGTGGGTTCATCCAACATCAAGATTTTGGGCTTCGCAATCAGTCCGCGGGCAATGGCTAAGGACTGGCGCATCCCCACCGACAATTCACGGCCGCGTTCCGTAAGCGGAAAATCAAACCCGCCCGGTAAAGCGCCAATAAACCCCTCGGCTCCCGAGACCCTTACCGCTTCTAATAATTCTTCGTCAGTGGCCTCTGGGTTTCCCATGAGCAAGTTATCGCGAATGGTTCCCGTAAACATGACCGGATTTTGCAAAACAACAGATATATTCCGACGCACATCATCCGGTTGAATTTGTCGAATATCGGCATTATCGACCAGCACAAGCCCGCTATCGGGTTTATGCAAGCCCGCGATCAACCGCAAAATGGTTGTCTTACCTGTTCCGATGCGACCAACAATGCCGACCCGCTCACCTTGACGGATATCAAAAGACACGTCGCGTAAAGTCGGAGTCTCTTGGCCGTCATAAGTGAAGGTCACATTGCGGAAGCTCACATCACCTCGCAAATTTTCACGACGAACCTGGCCTGAGCGCTCTTCTTCATCCGTCGTCCCCACCATTAACTCACCTAAATTACGGTAAGCTTCCAAGGCTTGATTAGAACGGGTCAATAAATTGGTTAATTGCGCAAGGGGCGCCAATGATCGGCCGGATAGAATGACACAGGCCACTAATTGCCCCATGGTTAAAGAGCCACTGGCGATCAAGAAAACGCCATAGATGACGATACCCATCTGGCTGACCTGCTGGCCGAGATTGGTGAAGTTTTGCGTCAACTGAGCTGCTAATCGGCTTTTTCGATTGGCAGCGCCTTGATTGACGACCGATTGCAACCAGCGCTGACGCAACATCGACAAGCCGCTCACGGTTTTTAAGGTCTCAAGCGCACCAATCATTTCTACCATGACGGATTGTTTGCTCTGCCCTTGAGACATACTCATTTGCGTAAAACGACGCATCACCGGTTGCAACATAACTCCAAAAATAATGACCGCGGGCACAATCATCGCG
>CBFIIU010000002.1:21765-56069 GCA_965662735.1 Alphaproteobacteria bacterium | reverse complement strand
AATGACGAGGCGAGCGCGAATAAGTTGATTAGAACAGAGGCTGCAATGATTTGCCCATAGAGACGTCGGCACGCAAGCACGGGTCCAAAAAACCAATGAGTGGCGAGCGACGAATTTTCAGAAGTGCTTGACGCGGTTTTCTCTAGCATCCGCCTGTCTCCCAAGCAATGTCCATCATGTCGGCTAAGCTGTGGGTGATCGCCAACATTCTAAGACGGGTAATTTCAGCTTCAACTTCAAGGCCAACATGTTCTTCAACAGCCGACGCCAGTTCACTTCTCAGCCGAGCCAGGGCCAATGGGTCGCGTCGCGTTTGCGTTTGGACGCGTTCCTCACTGTCAAGCTGGGCGCGAAGTTCAACAAGCTTTTGGTTTTGTCGATCGATCCGCAAGGTGAGATCAGCAAGCGTATCATTCAGACGTTGCGACTGAGCGCGATAGCTTCGATCGAGCGCCGCCATTTCAGCTTGCAGCGCACTGCGCCGTGCAGCGGCTCGGTTGCGCTGAGTGGCGCTGAGCCCGCCATCATAAAGCGGAAGAGACATTTCGAGCCGGCCCGACACTTCATAGGTGTAACAATTGCGATAGCGTCGATATTCGCCATTGAGAAAAGACGCATCGGGATGTGTTTTCGACAGCACATCACCGCATCGATTTCGATCGGTCACATCCCATGCCTGACCGGAAATGACGCCTGTAAATTCGGGCAAGCGACTTGCCTTGAGCCGGCGAATTTCGTGGCCTTCCGCACGTGCGCGCGCATCCAGCACACGCCATTCGAGCGTTTCTTCAGATGCGATCACATCCGGAAAATCGGGTCGACGGGCGAGATATAGTTCGATCACCTTTTCGGCAAAATCCCCCGAGGCCTCAAAATTTGTCTTTAACGCCTCTTCGGCAATCGCACGTTGGTTTTGAATGGACTGCACCTTGGTTTGGATATCGAGCTCAATAATTTGTCCCGCGCGCACCTCTGCAATCCGGCCAGCACCCGCTTCGAACCGTTTTTTTACCGACACCATATCGGCCGATATGGCCGCAGATGTTTTTTGAAGTTCGGTCAGAATTTTTTCAGTGCGCAGATAATCAAACGCTGTTTGATAGAATTGGGCAAGCTGATTTTCAAGGAGCTGGCGACCTTCTAAGCCCGCCGCTTCACGCGTGAGTGATGCGCGATTAATGGCAGACCGGGTCTCACCCCAATCATAAATTTTCTGACGTAGGTTCAGGCTGACATTGGTTCCTTTGCCATCATATTCAGGGGCATTTGAGCCGCCAAATTGATCACCTCGTGTGGTTTTGTCGATCAGCCGATCGCCTGTACTCAAGCTCGCATCGAGTGTCGGGTAATAGGCCGTTCGCTCCTGAATAATGGCGTAATTCGTTTCGCAAATTTCTTGGCGTGATTGGCGCAGTCGTGGATGCCCACTTATCATTACGCCAAGACGCTCCACAATATTCGGAGCCGTGTTCAGGGCTGTATTGAGCGGCTGAGCGGGCTCATTGGTCGCCGACAGGCGTGACACGTCAGGATCGGGAGGTGTGTCCTCAGCGCTGGGCTCAGCAGCCACAGCCATTCCTGTATTGATCAGTGCCGCCACCACCATCGCCCAGGCGGATATTTTATGGTTCATCAATGCCTCCTTCACAGAGCGAATGTTAGTCTCAAAATAGTAGTAGAGGAAATTATTTACTTTTCAGTTAATTTTCTAATTTTCATTTCAGAAATTGATTTTATGCTCGAAGCTCTTTTTCCCGCTCGAGATATACGCAATTTCAATACGGATGGGTTTCACGATACGCGACTGACGCTAGCACAGTTAATGGGACACATACGCGGGCATATACTGGAACATATACTGAGACATATTGCGGGTTGCGCATTACAGCGATTTTTCAACGCAAACCTCTTCTCGCAGCCGCATGCCTCCAACAGTACCGCCCGAGGACCGGTTGTACAGACCCCCTCCCCCAAAAGCAAGTATCGAGCCCGAAGCGAAGCGACCATTTTAATGTATCCTTAAACATGGCCTTTCGATTGGAAGCGCCTCAGACTAGCACCTCAGACTGGCGCCTCAGACTGGCGCCTCAGACTGGCGCCTCAGACTAGCACCTCAAACCCATGATAGCCAAAAGGGGAGATTGGACAGCACATAGGGCAAAGGAAAGAAAATTAAAAAAGGCCGCTCGGAGAGAGCGGCCTTTCGTAAAAAGCTTTTATAGGAGCTTTTAGAGCTGCATTACATCATGCCGCCCATGCCGCCCATGCCGCCCATGCCGCTCATATCCGGCATGCCGCCGCCAGCGCCTTTGGGCTCAGGTTTGTCGGCAACCATGGCTTCAGTCGTAATCAAGAGCCCCGCAACAGATGCGGCATCCCGCAGCGCAATCGACACGACTTTCGTTGGGTCGACAATACCGGCGGCGATCAGGTCACAATAGACTTCACGTTGCGCGTCAAAGCCCAGTTTTCCTTTGCCTTCGAGCACTTTACCGACAACGATTGATCCTTCTACGCCGGCATTTTCAGCAATTTGGCGCATAGGAGCTTCGAGGGCACGACGGACGATTTTAATCCCGGCTTGGATGTCGGCATTGTCGCTCGACAAGCGCTCGACAGCCAAAGCAGCCAATAGAAGCGCCGTACCACCACCAGGGACAATACCGCTTTCAACAGCGGCGCGGGTTGCATTCAGGGCGTCGTCGACACGGTCTTTACGCTCTTTCACTTCCACTTCAGTTGCCCCGCCAACACGCAGAACAGCAACACCGCCTGCAAGTTTCGCCAGACGCTCTTGAAGTTTTTCGCGATCATAATCAGAGGTCGTATTATCGATTTGTGTACGAATTTGAGCAACGCGGCCTTCAATATCTTTGCGCTTGCCCGCCCCGTCAACAATCGTCGTATCGTCTTTCGTGATCGAGACGCGCTTGGCGGTGCCCAGCATGTCGAGGGTCACATTTTCAAGCTTAATGCCCAGATCTTCAGAGATCACCTGACCACCTGTCAAAATCGCGATGTCTTCGAGCATGGCTTTCCGACGATCACCAAAGCCAGGGGCCTTCACAGCGGCAATTTTCAAACCGCCACGGAGTTTGTTCACAACCAAGGTTGCCAGCGCTTCGCCTTCAATGTCCTCGGCAATAATCAGCAATGGACGTGACGACTGCACCACGCTCTCAAGGATCGGCAGCATAGGTTGCAGGGTTGATAATTTCGACTCATGCAACAGGATCAGAGGCGATTCCAGTTCCGTGGTCATTTTGTCGGGATTGGTGATGAAATAAGGTGAGAGATAGCCGCGGTCGAATTGCATGCCCTCGACAACGTCAAGTTCACTCTCGAGGCCCTTGGCTTCTTCAACCGTAATAACACCTTCATTGCCGACTTTTGCCATGGCTTCTGCGATCATGCGGCCGATTTCGACTTCACCATTCGCAGAAATTGTGCCGACTTGGGCAATTTCTTCGTTTGATTTAACTTTTTTCGAGCGCTTCTCGAGATCAGCCAACGCCTCGGTGACGGCCATATCGATACCGCGCTTGAGGTCCATCGGGTTCATGCCGGCGGCAACTGATTTCGCCCCTTCACGTACAATCGCTTGGGTGAGGACGGTTGCGGTTGTGGTTCCGTCACCGGCTTCATCATTGGTGCGGGAGGCCACTTCGCGCACCATTTGCGCACCCATATTCTCGAACTTATCTTCGAGCTCGATTTCCTTCGCGACAGAAACGCCATCTTTGGTTGTGCGCGGCGCGCCAAACGATTTATCAAGCACAACATTGCGGCCTTTTGGACCCAAGGTGACCTTCACGGCGTCGGCCAGAATATCAACGCCTCGCAGCATTTTTTCGCGGGCTTCTGCACCAAATTTTACTTCTTTTGCCATTATCTTTTCTCTCTTTATCTCTGTAAATCGCGTCTCGGATTAGCCAATGACGCCCAAAATGTCGGATTCTTTCATGATCAGCAGATCTTCGCCGTCGACGGTGACCTCAGAGCCAGACCATTTACCAAACAGGACTTTGTCTTTGACTTTAACGTCGAGCGGAACGACTTTTCCGGACTCGTCGCGCGCGCCGGCACCAACAGCAACAATCACACCTTGGGAAGGCTTTTCTTTTGCCGTATCGGGAATGATGATCCCGCCAGCTGTTTTGGTGTCTTCTTCAACACGCTTGACCAATACGCGGTCGTGTAATGGACGAAACTTCATTTTTGTTCTCTCCTATATTAAGGCCCAAATGGCGCCAAATACCTGTTTGGCACTCTCGTACCGAGAGTGCCAAATTGCTTCACGGAGATAAGAAGGCCATGGGGCTGTGTCAAGGGGCGCGCCGGAAATTTCACGAAATTTCAGCAAAATTTAGAGATATTTTCATGAAGAGAACCCCGGACTTGACTTGCCATGGCTCGAACTTCGCGCCAACATTACCCTCAACGATACGGGCACACCGCATCGAGCATGCGTTTTGGAGGAAATTCTATGGCACTAGCGCCGTCAAAGCCCGATCAGCGAAGCACCAGCATCGAGCAAAATATCGACCAGACGATCGACGAAACCATCGACGAAACGTCTGTCGCATTTGCCAATCACATTGGCATTAAACTCGATCATGCGAGCCCGGATCAGGTGAGCGGACGGCTCGCGATACGGCCTGAACTATGCAATCACGGGCCGCATATCCATGGCGGCGCGCTCATGGCCTTTGCTGATTTTTTAGGAGCGATTGGAGCGCACCTTAACATCCCCGATGACAAAACGAACTCGACCACGATTGAGAGCAAAACTAATTTCTTGAAATCGGGCCATTTGGGGGACACCTTATTGGGTACGGCCATCCCACTATCGCGTGGTCGACGGCTGTCGGTCTGGCAAACAGAAATCACCCGTTCGGACGGAACACGCGTGGCCATCGTCACGCAAACACAAATGTATCTCTAGCCTCGATGAGGAAATCGTCATGTCAAAACTATTTTTGATCATTTTTATTGGCTTGGCTGTCATTATGATTGCACTTGCCGTCGTCAACGCGAAAACCCGCTCGGCTCTCGCTCCGTTCGATGAGCAGGCACAAAGTTTAGCGCCCTTTGACTATATAACCTTATCGCATGGCCCCGTTCACTATCGATGGCAAGGACCTGAAGATGGCCCCGTCGTGGTGATGGTGCATGGCTTTTCGACACCCATGTTCATTTTCGAACAAAATGCAGAGGCGCTGATTGCCGCTGGTTATCGTGTCTTACGCTTTGACCATTACGGACGCGGCTGGTCGGCACGACCAAACGCAGCCTATGATCGCGACTTCTATGATACGACCTTGCTGGAACTCCTCGATCAGCTCGCACCCGCGACGCCCATCCATTTGATGGGCTTGTCGATGGGTGGCATTATCTCGGCCGAATTTGCCGCGCGTCATCCTGAGCGCGTTCGAAGCCTCACGCTCTTTGTCCCCGCGGGTCTGGATATTCAAGATATGGGCTTTGCGGGTCAACTCGTGAAAATTCCGATCCTTGGAACATATATTTGGAACAAACGGGTTATCCCCTCCTTCAAAACAGCGCCGAAGCAGGACGATGTCCCTCCCTCGCATCGCCTGCAAGGAGATGTCGCGGTGCAATATGGTTATCGGGGCACATCGGAAGCGCTACGCCAGACCCTGCTCAATCTTCCCATGTCAGGACAGGATGAACGTTTCCGCGCGGTTGCCGCCCACCAGATTCCGACGCTCTCCATTTTTGGCGCGGACGATCTGACCGTTCCCATTTCAAGTGCGGGGCGTCTCGCAGAAGCCATGCCCGAAGCCCAAATAGAGGTCATTGCAGGAGGTGAGCACACGGTTAATTTTGATCACTTCCCAGAGGTCAATGCGATCTTGATGAAATGGATCAAACAGCGCTGACATGGAGCAGCGCCACACCGCCGCCTACAGGCCTTTTTCCGGTGGGACAAAAACGTTATTTTTCTTATCAAGTCGCCCCTTAATCCAGCGATGCGAGAGCTTAGACCAATAACTATAGCCCCCCTCTTCAATTGGCTTAAGCCCCGGATGGTCCGATAAGCGCTGGCCCGGTTTATGATGTTCAATGGAGCGCTCATAGAGTTGCCGCACCATCCCATCCTTTAGGTCAGGCAGTTCCGCATTGATCGCTTCAAGAAAACTGCGCATAGAGACAACCGCAATGCGCGCTCGATTGACGGGCACATTCTCCACTGTCTGCACGGGCCCACCTGGCCACCACAATATCACATCGAAATAAGAATTTGATGTCTTATAGGTTTGTTTCAAATTAAGCGGCTTGCGTTTTTTGAACCGATATTCTTTTCGGTAAGCTGGCACATCAAGTTGATCTAAAAACTCGGTTGAAAAAATCGTCTCTTCAATCGCCCGATTAAGGTCTTTTAAAAACTGGCTGTTGACCATGCTCTCGCGACCCCGAATGCCGGCAAAGGGATCGAGATGATGTTCGGGGTTGAAGGCAAGGTCGAGAGGATATTCCGCCTCTTTCAAGCCGTATTGGCGCATGGTGAGATTATAGCATCGGATCACATCCGGATGCGACAGATCGGGTTTTTGAGGGTTCATGCTTTTGTAGAAAGCGAGCAAGCCAACCAGCGCCACTCTCACTTCTTTTCGTGGAATATTATGTTGCGTTCGGATGGTCCTTCCAGACCAGCGCAAATAAACATCAGCGCTTTCTTTATCGAACTCGTTCACATAGGACCAATTCGGCGGATCCTCGGCTTTTTGCTTGGCGCGCTGCCGAAAGCGTTCGATCAAGGTCCCGCGCGTCTGTTGTCCCGGACCTTTGCCATCCCATAAATCGATCGATTTTTGAATGCCGTCCAAAGCGTCATTGTAATCCACTTCAAAGGGATCGAGCTGAACCGATCCCGATTCTTTTCGGGCTTCTCCACGAATACCGCCAAATGGATCCGAACTCTTACCAGGCATCAACCTCTCCGCCGCACATACGGGATCATTCTTAAATTTAATGTGGCCGACCTTAAAAAAATTGAACCAAAAGAGCAAGGTCAGGCGTATGAGACGAGCTATTTGAGCACACCCGCTCAAATAGCTGGATTGCGCGCCATAATCTGCTTTAATCTTTCCACGCGTCACCGACTTATGTCGAAAGATACGACGCGACCGCACAGAACCGTGAACGGCAGAGAGAGGAAGCACATGTCAGATATTCTTATTCAATCCAAATCGGACACCGGGGTGCTCACCCTCACATTAAACCGCCCCAAAGCGCTCAATAGTTTGAACCGCGCTTTGCTGGATGAATTGAAAACCGCATTTGATACAGCGCATACCGACCCATCGGTGCGCGTCGTCATCCTCACGGGATCCGGACGCGGGTTTTGTGCGGGGGCCGATCTCATTAATGGAGGATGGCCGCGCATCGAGGGTCTGTCGCCTGGGCAAGGAACCGCCTATGCCATGCGCCATGGGTTTAATCCGGTTGTGCGGGCCATAACGGCTTGCGACAAACCGGTCATCACCGCCATTAACGGTATCGCGGCGGGCGGTGGCGTTGGCCTGGCGTTAGCCGGCGACCTTGTCATTGCCGCCCATTCCGCGCGGTTTCGTCTCGTCTTTGGCCCACAACTCGGTATAATTCCGGATGTGGGCGCCTCATGGTTCGTACCCCAATTAATCGGGCGCGCGCGCGCTAATGGCTTGGGCCTGCTGGGTGATGATCTTGACGCGCCGACAGCCCAAAAATGGGGACTGATTTGGGAAGCTGTTGCCGATGAGGAGCTGCTGCCGCATGCACAGGCCTTGGCCGAACGAATGGCAAATAGTGCAATCGGAGGGCTCAAGGCCGTGAGCCGCGCCCATGATCACGCGCTGACCAATACCCTCTCCGCGCAATTAGATTACGAATTGGAAAAGCAAACATATTTTTGCGATCAGCCTGAATTTGCCGAAGGGGTGCGCGCTTTTGCTGAGAAACGGACGCCGGACTTTCGCAACCTCGAGGGGCGCAGGAAAAAGGGTTAAAACCGGCTGAGCGGCGAGCCGAGAGATGTAAGCGCCTTATGCGGACCACATCACAGCGCTGCACCGGCGCAGATCCTCGACAAATAAGTGAGGTTGCTCCATGGCTGCAAAATGTCCGCCTTTTTGGTGCTCGTTCCAAAACTTAATATTTTTATATTGAGATTCAGCCCATCGCCGAGATGGACGAATAATCTCAATCGCGAACAGACTCGCGCCAAAGGGGGCCTCATAGGCATCAGGAGCAATATTGTTAAAGCTCTCCCAATAAAGGCGCGCCGATGAGCCACCGCTCGCTGTCAGCCAATACATCATCACATTGTCGAGCAGCTCTTGACGGGTAAAACTGTTTTCGGGGTGTCCATCGCAATCGGCCCAAGCATGAAACTTTTCAATGATCCATGCGGCTTGGCCAATGGGGCTGTCGACCAAACCATAGCCCAGGGTTTGCGGTCGCGTGCTTTGTTGTTTGGAATAACCAGTGCCCCATTCATTGTGCTCGCCAAAGGCCATAAGGGCGGCCGCCTCCTCGGGTGTTGGATTTTCCATAACCTCTGCCGGTGGTAGGCAAATGACGAAATTCACATGGACGCCAATGCAATGATCCGGATCATTGCGACCGAGGGCAACCGAAATCGCCGAGCCCCAATCGCCGCCTTGCGCGAGGTAGCGTTGATACCCCAATCGTCGCATCAGCTCAGCCCATGCCTCGGCAATACGCTCGACCGACCACCCTGGCGCGGTTGGCTTGCCAGAAAAACCAAAGCCGGGAATGGAAGGAATGACCAAATGAAAGGCATCCTCAGCTGAACCACCATGCTCGGTTGGGTTTGTGAGAGGCTCGATCACTTTCCGAAATTCGAGAATGGAGCCGGGCCAACCATGGGTCAAAATCAGGGGCCGCGCATTTTCATGAGGTGAGCGAACATGGAGGAAATGAATGTCCGAACCATTAATCTGCGTCTTAAAGCTCCCTAAAGCGTTTAAGGCTGCCTCAGTGGGTCGCCAGTCATATTCATTGAGCCACGTAGCGTGAATATCCTGCATATAGGAAAGCGGGATACCCTGGCTCCAATCCTCTGGTGTTTCTCTGTCGACCCATCGCGTATTTTGAAGTCGAGCTTTCAAATCATCCAAAACAGATTGATCTGTGTGAATGGGAAACGGTTCGATGACAGCTGAGTGAGACATACGCTTTCTCCATGTAAACCAAGTCACCATCATCTTGGAATAAGTCAGCGGTGCTGTCCACTAATGCCATCGCTCTAATTTACTGAATAAAAAACAGGCTGCGCCTGACACATGATTAAGAGGCTAAGCGGTTCACAGCCGGCGCGATCAAGCCTTTGCTGGCTAAAATTCGGTCGCGCATAAGCTGGATGATGCGATCATACAGTGCCGAGCCGAGCATCAAATCTTCCACGCCCATATCAATATTAGGGTTATCATTCACTTCAATAATATAGGGCCGCCCGTCAATTTCTTTCACATCAACACCATAAAGCCCACGACCAATTGTTAGGGTCGATCGAATGGCGGCCTCCAAAACGGCATGCGGCACCTCTTCGACGGCGACCGCTTGAAAGCCCCCCGAACGCACCCGATTGGGGGAGAGGTGTTGATAAATTTGCCAATGACCCCGCGACATAAAATATTTGCACGCAAATAAAGGCTCGCCATCGAGAACACCAATGCGCCAGTCAAAGTCGGAGGGCATGAACTCTTGCGCCAAGATCACAAAGCTCTTGGATAGCATAGGCGTGGCAAGCGCAATTAAGTCATCGCGTGATTGGGCTTTGTGCATCCCGCGCGAAAACGATCCATCGGGGATTTTTAAAATTGCAGGATAGGTAATCTGACGAGAGACCGCCTCTAATGTTGACTTGGTTAACATCCATGTTTCAGGCATAGAGAGGGACGCTCGGCTCAGCGCTTCCATCAAAAAAACCTTATTCGAACACCGCAAAATTGATTGTGGATCATCAATCACGGGCATGCCGCGCTTCTCGGCGGCAGCGGCAAATTGATGGGTGTAGTGGCCTATTTGCGTGGTGGCGCGAATGAACAGCGCGTCGAAACTGCCCAAACGATCAATATCCGTCTGCGTCAGCCATTCGCTCCGCATGCCATGGCGTTCGGCGGCACGCGCAAACGCTGCGAGCGCACGCTTATCCGATGGCGGCAGAGTTTCGGTGGGCTCGACCAAAATCGCCAAATCAAATGTCGCGTTTTTAGGCTGGTGCACCATTGGCAAACGCGCATTGAGAGCCCGCGCCATTGCTGAATTGAAGCGGCTCACATCCTGGCGATCAACCGATGCAATCGCAAGCGGCCATAAATAATCGACCTGCCAGCGCCGCTGACGCCACACCAACTGCACCTCTAAAATGGGTACGCCAAATAATTGATAACATCGGCGCGCCAGGCGGCGGGCCCAATCCGTGTCGGTTTGGCCGAAGTAAAACTCGAACTGAAGTTTACGCTGATGTGCATCCATGTGCTCATTGATGATGGCTGTCGACGGCAACAACTTATTCAATTCGTCCAAGGAGTGCCGATAGAGTTTGCGGTTAACAAGACCAGACAGAGCATCAATCGTGGCCCAGGTTCGGTTACCTCGCGCCTCGGCAACCAAAGACACATAATAGCCAGACGACAAATACTCTTCTGCCGGGCATAAATTGATCACGCGAATAGAGCGTCCTAAATCGCTATGACGCGATAAAAATTGCTGAGCGGTGATAATTTCAATCTGGTTCACCATTTCTAAAAGTGGTGTCACAGCGGACCGATCCCGTTCGCGCGGCACCACAACGACGTCACGTCGCTTTTTGCGCATCCGCGGTGGCGCATCAAGCCCGCGCAACATCACCAGCGCATCCGCGCCATCCCCATAATAGGCTTTGCGCACAGATCGGGGAGAAAATCCGAGGGTTACATAATAAGCGACCAAGCGCGCATCATCGGCACGGGCCTCAAGGCTGATCACCCGGCGGCGCAGCTGTCGACCAATGCGAAATGCCTGTGCGATCAAACGCGATGCAATCCCTTGGCCTCGGAAAGAAGATAAAACGGCAATCGAATAGAGGCGGATGATCGAGCTGGAGCTGCGGATATGCAACACCATATAACCTGCAATCACCCCGTTTAAAGACGCCACATAAACGCGCTGGCTGGGGCTTCTGATGGCGCGACGAAATGCGGATCGGCTCAACTGGTCGGTCGCAAAACTGCTATATTCAATGGCTGCAAGCGCATCAAGATCGAGAAGTCGGGCCTTACGCAACGTCACCACCACGAATCACAACCTCCCGCTTGAACGCTGAATAACCGGTCTTTATGGCCGAGCCATGTGCGTGCAATAATGGCGCAGGTCCACCAACCGGCGCCATCCGGGGCATAAATTAGTCGATGAAGAGCGTGCCGATATTGACCCATTTTGGTTCCCAAGCCACACAAAATCGCTCTTATCACTTCTACCAAAACGCGCAAGCGCAAACTTCGTATCGGTCAAAAAATCTTGAAGGATAGTGTGCAGGCCCCGCCCATCCCTGCCTATTTGGGGGTTACAAAACCTCGGAAGAAGCGTCAGGAAACGGTCACGCTCACACGCTTTTGACTTGTACCCGGTCATCAGTTCGACTTACACTTTGAGACGGACTTTGTGGGGGGGAAAACACATGAGCCAAGCCTTAAAATCTTCATCTGAAGTAAAGTCAGAGTGGGACGTATCGCGGCCCGAGCTTTTTGAAGAAAACCGTGTCTTGCCAATTATGGCTGATATGCGCCGTCGTCAGCCTGTCTATTATTGCCCTGAAAGCGCTTACGGGCCGTATTGGTCGGTGACGGGCTATAAGGAAATTGTTGAGGTTGATACTAGCCATACTATTTTTTCGTCCGAGCAATCGCTGGGCGGCATTGTGATCGACGACAATATTCAAAACGACACAGAGAATAATTTTCAAATCCCTAATTTTATTGCGATGGATGCGCCCAAGCACACGGATTACCGTAAATCCGTGCAAGACATTGCGGCACCACCCAGTATTGCCGCTCTCTCCGACCTGATACGCGAGCGAACCGTAACCTTATTAGACAGCCTGCCCTTGGGCGAGGATTTTGATTGGGTTGAAAATGTATCCATTCCATTAACCACAATGATGCTGGCAACCTTGTTTGATTTCCCGTTTGAGGATCGACACAAGCTGACCCGCTGGTCGGATGTCACGACGGCCGAGCCGGGAAGTGGCATTATTGAAAGCCAGCAACAGCGCATTGGCGAGCTCATGGAGTGCCTGGAGTATTTCACCAAATTATGGAATGAGCGGGTAAATGCGCCGCCGGCCTTTAATCTCGTTTCTATGTTGGCGCACAGCCCGGCGACGCGCGACATGTCGCCCGAGGCCTATCTCGGCAATGTCTTGCTCCTGATTGTCGGCGGTAATGACACGACCCGGAACTCAATGTCGGGGAGCATCAATGCAATGAATTTGTTTCCCGAGCAAATGAACAAATTGCGCAGCAATCCAAACCTGATTGATCAAATGGTGGCGGAAATCATTCGCTGGCAAACGCCGCTCGCTCATATGCGTCGCACGGCGATTACAGACACTATTTTAGGCGGCCAAGCCATTAAGAAGGGCGATAAGGTGGTGATGTGGTACGCCGCCGGTAATCGTGACGAGACTGTTTTTGAAAACCCAGATGTGGTTGATATTGAACGTCACAATGCCCGTCGCCATGTTTCTTTCGGTTTCGGCATTCACCGATGCATGGGCATGCGCTTGGCGGAACTACAGTTGCGGATTTTGTGGGAAGAGATTTTACAACGCTGGCATCTGATCGAACTGCGCTCGGAGCCGAGACGTTTAAAATCAAACTTCGTCAATGGGTATACCGAGATGATGGTGCGCATTCGCTCCACAGCCTCCTAAAGGTCCGGCTGTGATGGAAGAGCAATATATCGATATTCACGATGAGGGCGCTGTACGCTGGCTAACCTTGTGTCATGAACGCAGTCGCAATGCGCTTTCGAGCACGATGATTGCGCAATTGCACAGCGCGCTTGAAGGGGCGTGTGCCAGCGATGCAGTGCGCGTGATTGTGCTGGCAGCGCGGGGCAAAGTGTTCAGTGCGGGCCATGATCTCTCTGAAATTACGCGCCAGGAGGGCGAGGATTTAGAGGATCATCGCCAACGTGTGCGCACCATCTTGGAACGCTGTGCGCAGCTCATGCTAGCCATCGTCCATGCCCCAAAGCCCGTAATTGCCTGTGTCACCGGCATCGCGACAGCCGCCGGCTGTCAACTGGTGTCGGCATGCGATATGGCCATTGCCGGACAGTCGGCGCGTTTCGCCACACCCGGGGTCAATGTTGGGTTTTTCTGCACCACCCCTTTGGTTGGAATTGGTCGAAATGTCAGTCGCAAGCATGCGATGGAAATGGCCTTAACCGGCGATATGATCACGGCGCAACGCGCGGAAACCTTTGGCTTGGTGAACCAAGTTGTCGATGACGCACATGTCGTTGCGGAAACCCAAGTGCTGGCTCAGAAAATCGCTTCTAAATCTGCGCAAGGCATTCGCGGCGGCAAAGAACGCTTCTACCGACAAATTGATTTACCCCTCGAAGAAGCGTTTGAGATGGCCAGTTGTGCCATGTTGGATGCTGTCACGGCCGGTGGCGACGCCGATGAGGGCCCGCGCGCTTTTTTTGAAAAGCGTGACCCGCAATGGAAATGAGCGGGGGCTATATTCAGAATGATCACGATCTCGCGGCATGTTTACGGGCGGTCCGCCACATTGCGTTAATCGGAATTAGTCAAAAGCCAGAGCGGCCGAGCCATCAGGTGATGGCCTTTTTGCTTGAGAGCGGCTTTGATGTGACCCCCATTAATCCGGGATTGGCCGGTCAAACCCTCATGGGGCGAGAGGTTCGCGCGGATTTAACTGAGCTCGATCGCCCGGCCGATATGGTAGATGTGTTTCGCGCGCCCGATGCCTTGGGCGAGATTGTTGATGCCACGCTGACGGCGCGTATTCCGGTGTTATGGACACAGCTCGGTGTGATTAATCGTCCCGCAACGGATGACGCCGTGCGGAGAGGTCTGACGGTGATTGTCGATAAATGTCCGAAACAGGAAATTCCGCGTCTCGCCCAACTGGGCTTGTGGACTGAACCGAAATAGCAAGACCGCCCTTGTTGACCTAGCGCCCCGTCATCCAAGCGGTGATGCGGCGGCAGGCCTCTTCAATCTCAGCCGTTTCGCGCGCATAGGCGAGACGCAGATAGGCATCGCCTCTGACGGGGTCAAAATCAATGCCGGGTGTGGCGGCGACGCCGGCTTCGGCTAATAGGGCCTGGCTAATTTCGGTGCTGGTTTGCCCCAGTGCTGTAATATCCGCATAAAGGTAAAAAGCGCCATCGGGTGATGGGAAATCGCCCAGAAATGCCGCGGGCAAATGCTCGAGAAGATAATCGCGATGAGATCGGTAGCGAGAGACATGGCGGTCCAGCTCATCGAAACTGGTTGGGTCTGAGAGAACGGCAAGCGCCGCATATTGAGACAGCGTTGGCGCCGAAATAACCAGGTTTTGGGCGAGCCGTTCAATCGGATCCCTTAAGCCCTCTGGGATGATCATCCAGCCAATCCGATGACCGGTCATTGAAAAATATTTTGAAAATGAATTCACAACAATAAGGTCTGGCGTGACATCGACCAGACTAGTGGCGGGGCGGTCATAGGTGAGGCCATGATAAATTTCATCCGAAATCAAGCGGACACCATTGGACTGGCACCAAAGCGCAATGTCTTTCAGCTCGTCTTCGGACAGCATGACCCCTGTTGGGTTGGCGGGGCTCGCTAAAATAAGGCCATCTGGTTTAGGCGACATGCGCGCCAAATCCTCGACGCTCAATCGCCAATTTTGGCTGGCATCCACCGGCACATCAACCGGCTGCAACCCCAAAACGCGAGACAGATTGCGATAGGCGGGATAGCCGGGCGATGGCAGGGCAATACGCGCACCCCGCTCGAAGCATGCCAGCATCGCCATGATAAAACCAAGCGACGATCCCACCGTTAAAACCACGCGCTCGGGCGCAATCGATTTTCCATACCAACGGCCATACAGCCCCGCAATGCGTTCGCGCAGGGCTGGTAAACCGAGCGCCACTGTATAGCCATGCGTTGCGGCCTCATCCATGCGCGCACGTAAATCGGCGCGCGCCGGGACGGGCGCCGGAGTTGCCGGTTGCCCAATTTCCAAATGACAAATGGAGCGCCCTTCGGCTTCCAATTGCTGGGCAACGCGCATCACATCCATCGCCTTGAATGACGACAAATTCATATGCTGAGCGAGATTAAACTCCATCGCACCACCCCTTGCGCGCTTGACTATAGAGCCACGGCGAGAGGCGTCAACTCGTACAACACCCCTGCAACAATACCCCTGCAACAGCACTCCGAATGGCCTCTCGAATATGCCCGCATTTGACCCGATCGGCGCCATCGCGCTCAAAAATAGGCCAGAGGGCGTTTTTCTTGTTGCGAATGGTTCGCAACTAGTTTAGCGTCACTTCATCTTAGCCAAATGTCTGAACATCATGTCTTTCTTAAAATCCAACCAACCACGTCACCTCGCCTTTATTATATCCGCGCTATTTGGTGTCGATTGTAGAAGCTTGTCCAATGCGGAACTGAGCTATTCTCCGGAAATCCTACTTGAGCTGCGCGATACCAATATTATTCGCGATCGCTCGGGCGAAGGTCACTCGGATAAGAAAAACGATCTCTATGGTCGGATGGAGTTCACGGGTACTCTTTCTCTGTCGGAGCAGTGGCAAATTTCCCACGGTGTCATTGCGGAACCTGTGCAGGACCGCGTGGGAGGGAGAAACCGACATTTCGACGATCACGGCGTTTATGTTGAGGAGCTCTTCATCACATACGCGCATGACGGTTTGGAAATAGGGGGCGGAAAATTTAATCCCGATTTTGGCCGTGCATGGGAAACCGGAATAGGCATTTGGAGCGAAGAATATGCGAGCGATTACGAACTCACTGAGAAAACCGGGTTCATTATGCGCTTCACCTTACCGGAGCAGAGCTGGGGCACACTGACACTCAACAGCCATCATTTCCAAGACGATGCGACGCCCCTATCGCGCTCAACCATCACCCAACGCGGCCGACACCATCGCGATCAAGGGGGCGCCGGTAATACGAGTAATCTGAGCTCCTATAGCGTTACCGCCGATGTCGAAAATATTTTTGGTCTCGCGCAGCTTAACCTGCATGCTGGGTTTCGCCGTCTAAATGATGCCCTTGGCTCCGACGATGCCCTGGGCAGGGTGATTGCCATCGATCATCAGTTTTCCGGTGGCGCCCAATGGACGCATCATCTTTTGGCGGAAATCGCGGTGCTTGATCGTTTTGAAGAGGATCATCGACAGCGCCGTTACCACAGCCTCCGCATCGATAATATTTATGATCGCCGCTGGCGAGTGACATTGAGCGCAACCGATCGGCGCATTGCGGCACCCGATCAAGACCGCCTCTTTCAACTGTCGCTGGGCTATGTTTTCCCGAACCAAGCCAGCGTTGAATTCGGGAGCCGGATCCGGCGCGGGACATATCACGATCAGTCCCTTGGCCTCCTTATTCGATACCCCATCACCATCACACATTAGGACAAATCAATGCTTAATTCTTCCCCCACTGCAATGACGCGTTTAGTGAGTTTTGTGATTGTCGCCCTTATTCTTTCACTCTCACCCAGCTCGGCCGAACCATTTCGCGAGCTGCGCGAAAGTTATGCGCGTCATGTCTATGAGAGCTACAGCGCCGCGCACCAAGATGCGCTGGCTTTGCGCAACGCCATTTCTGATTTGCTCGATCATTCTGACGAACCACATCTTCAGCGCGCTCGTTCAGCCTGGATCACGGCCCGCGATAGTTACAGCCAAACCGAAGCATTTCGGTTTTACGAGGGCCCGATTGATGGCCTAAATAAGAAGACAGGTCGCATGGGCCCCGAGTCTCGGATCAATAGTTGGCCTGTCAATGAGGCCTATCTCGAGCAAGATCGGCCCGGTCAACGGCTTGGCATCATCAATGACCCTTCTCAACCCATTACGGCGACGGAGCTTGCCACCCTCAACCAACAAAATGACGAGGCTGATGTTGCAACCGGTTATCACGCCATTGAGTTTTTGCTGTGGGGGGCCGATCATTCCGATGATGGCCCCGGTGCACGACCGGCTTCACAGTTTCTTGATGCACCGACCAATATACGGCGACGGCAATATTTGGTGGCCGTGACCGATCTTTTGATCCGTGATCTCGAGGGCCTCAAAACAGCTTGGGCGCCCCATCACGATAATTATGCACGCGCCTTTATCGAGCGAGACACCGCGCAGGCCGATATTTTAACCGGCCTTGCCACCCTAAGCGGCTTCGAAATGGCCGCTGAGCGCTTAGCCACCGGACTCGATTCAGGCGATCAAGAGGATGAGCAATCCTGTTTCAGCGATACCACCTTGCGCGACTTCCGAATGAACCAACGTGGCATTGAAGCCGCCTTCACCGGCCCGCATAGTTTTATGGAAAGGCTCGAGAAGGAAAAACCTAACTTGGCTCGAGACGTTCAGCGACAATTTTCAAAAGTCCTGTCATTACTCGACGCGCTTCCCTCACCCTACGATTCTGCCGTCCTCGCCGCACCACCCGATAGCGACGCGCGTCACACGGCGGAGGAATTGGTGACAGCATTGCAGCAGCAGGCCAAATTATTTGAAGAAGTCGGCGCCGCTTATGGCCTGCCGGTTCATATCATGAGCGATTAAGGAGGCTCTCTCGCATGCCCCCCTTCTTTTCAACGCTCCTTTCTTTTAAAACGCGCACGCGCCTTGTCGTGTCTGCCTTACTCGGATGCGCGCCCTTACTGGCACTTGCGCTGAGTGGCGGCGCATCGTCGGATGATGATCGTTCTGTGCGGGTTGGAGATGCACAATCAGGCGGCGTGACGACTGTTTTTGTGACAAACCATGACGCCTTCGCACGCCCTCTTGCAAACTTGCCAATGACGAATCTTCGGCAGTTTACCTTTGGCAATAAGCTCTTCAATACCAATTGGGTTGAAGCGCCCGCCTCTGTTCACTCCTTGGATGGTCTCGGCCCCGTTTTCAACCGGTCATCATGCAGCGGATGCCATATGCGCGACGGTCGGGGGCGCCCCCCTGAACCATCTGAAACCCAGATGATGTCGATGCTATTGCGGCTCAGCCATCTTGATCCAAAAACGGGAGCGACGCTGCCGCATCCAGATTATGGCGATCAACTCAATCCTTTTGCCATTGGCGGAGTCCCTCCCGAAGGACATGCCGTCATCCGCTATCGAGACATTAGCGGGCGTTATGCCGATGGCACGACATATACATTGCAAGCACCACGATATCGGATCGAAGCGCCCCTTTTCGGCATCGAACCTTTAGATCCACAAAGCGATCCGCAGCTCGTCATCTCGCCGCGCGTTGCTCCTGCCGTTTTTGGATTGGGTTTATTGGCCGCCATTCCGCAGGCGCGTTTGCGCGAATGGGCTGATCCGGAAGATCGGGACGGAGACGGTATTTCAGGGCGGATGAATTGGATAACCGATACAACCGGCCAAAAGCAGATCGGGCGATTTGGCTGGAAAGCAAATGTCGTTAGCCTGCGCCAACAAAATGCCGGAGCTGCGCTTGGCGATATTGGTCTGACCTCCTCCCTGCGCCCCAACGAAAATTGCATGCCCCGTCAAACAGCCTGCCAAAAAGCGACAAGCGGAGGATCACCCGAACTGAACGACACTCAGCTCGATAAATTGACCTTTTACACACAGACATTGGCACCGCCTGCCCGGCGTGACGTGAACGCCGCCAATATTATTCGGGGGGGGCATATTTTCGAGCACCTGAATTGCTCGGGGTGTCATCGACCATCTGTAAAAACCGGCGACAGTCCCATTCCCGCCTTGGCGCATCAGCAGATCCAACCTTTCACAGATCTCCTCTTGCATGACATGGGCGAAGCGCTCGCCGATCACCGGCCCGATGGCAGCGCCACGGGTCGAGAGTGGCGCACGGCGCCGCTTTGGGGCATCGGGCTTGTGCCTACCGTCAATCATCACACACGTTATTTACATGATGGGCGTGCGCGGTCGATTGAGGAAGCCATTTTGTGGCATGGCGGCGAGGCCGAGGCATCAACCGCGGCCTTTAAAAAACTCACCCTCAAGGAGCGTGAAGATCTTCTCGCCTTTTTAAATTCGCTGTAATGCGCGACGCCCCTTCCAAGCAGCTCTAGCCGTTTAGATCGGCAAAGCTTTTCCCTTCTTTCACAAGCCGCACCAAAAGCGGGGATGGCGTCCAAAAATGATCACCATCTGCGGCTTGGAATTTCTCGAGCGTTTCCAGCACATGAGCGAGACCCACATGATCGCCATAGCACATCGGCCCACCGCGATAAACGGGCCAGCCATAGCCATTGACCCAGACCACATCAATATCGCTTGGGCGGGCGCTAATGCCTTCCTCAATAATTTTTGCGCCCTCATTAATCATTGGGAATATGCACCGGGCCAGAATTTCATCATCGCTATAGGCGCGACGCGTAATACCCTTTTGTGCAGAGAAAGACTGAATAAGCTCTTCAACAACGGGGCTCGGCGAGGGGGCGCGGGTATCGGGATTATAATCATAATAGCCCGCTCCAGTTTTTTGACCTCGGCGATCCATTTCGCACAGCTGTTCACGAAGCGTCGATCCTGACGAGGTCTTTGGGTTCCAACCAATATCCAAGCCTGCCAAATCGGACATGGCGAAAGGCCCCATCGGTAGACCAAAGTCATAAATGACGCGATCCACATCCCAAGGCATACACCCTTCAAGGATCATCTTCTGCGCTTGCTGTTGGCGCTGCGCCAAAATTCGGTTGCCAATAAAACCATGGCAGACACCTGAAACCACAGCCACCTTGCCGATTTTACGGCACATATTCATGGCCGTTTTTAACACCGAGACATCGGTCACATCGCCGCGTATGATCTCGACGAGTTTCATAATATTGGCCGGACTGAAGAAATGCAGGCCCACCACATCTTGGGGGCGCGCGGTGGCCTGGGCGATCGCGTTCACGTCCAGCGCCGATGTGTTGGTAGCCAAAATCGCGCCCGGTTTTGCGAAACGGTCGAGAGCTGTAAAAATCTCTTTCTTCAAATCTAAATTTTCGTAAACGGCTTCGATAATTAAATCGCACTCGGCCAGCGCCTTCATATCGAGGCTCGGGGTAATTTTGCCGATCAAAGCATCGATATCATCCTTGGACAGACCGAGACGATCGGCGCTGCGTTCATAATTTTTTCGAATGGTCGCAAGCCCGCGCTGAAGCGCTTCTTCTTTCGTTTCCACCAAGGTCACCGGAATGCCTCGATTAATAAAATTCATGGTGATCCCACCGCCCATCGTGCCGGCGCCAATCACGCCAACGGAGTTTATGGGGCGGATGGGTGTATCTGTTTCGACGCCCGGAATTTTATTCGCTTTGCGCTCGGCAAAGAAATAATAGCGTTGCGCCGCCGATTGTGGGTCCGCCAATAAACCGGCAAAACGCCGTTGCTCACCGGCAAGGCCGGCATCAAAGTCGAGATGAACCGCATCCTCGACGCATTGAATGATCGCCTCAGGGGCATGGAACCCCCGCACACGACGCGCCACAGATTTACGAAACCGATCAAAGAGATCGGGTTGGGCACGATCCGCTGAAACCTTGTCTTCTAAATCGCGAACACGCAAGAGAGGCTTCTTCTCGGCAACAAGCTGGCGGGCAAATGCCAAAGCGCCGGCTTCGAGATCGTCAACAATTTGATCGATCAAGCCCGAAGCCAGTGCGGCGCTGGCGCCGATCGGATTGCCATTCACCATCATATCCAGAGCCACTTCGGCGCCGACGACCCGTGGCAGACGCTGCGTGCCCCCCGCTCCCGGCAAAAGCCCTAATTTGACTTCCGGCAAACCAAATTGTGCGGAAGCAATCGCGACCCGATAATGGCAGGTGAGCGCCGTTTCGAGCCCTCCCCCCAAGGCTGTTCCATGAATAGCGGCAACCACGGGCTTGCTTGCATTTTCAATCATCGCCAATGTTTCAAGAAAATTACGCCCTTTCATATTGCCGCCAATTTCACGAATATCAGCGCCCGCAATAAATGTTTGTCCATCGCAAATGAGAATTGCCGCATCAATGTCATCGCTGTCATCGACCCAGCGAAAAGCGTCATACAGGCCATCACGTACATGCCAGCTCAATGCATTAACGGGCGGATTATTTACCCGAATAATACCGATCCGATCGCGGATTTCGCCTTGAATTGTTTCACTAAATGATTGCATTACGATTTTCCTTTTTTAAATCTATTGGTTCATCGACAAGGTCTCTTGTCATTGGTTCGGAGACCCTAAGCCTGTTCGGCATCCATCTCGGCCCAAACCTCATCCAATACCTCACTCGCACTCACAGCGCATGGCCAGCCGGCATAATGCGCGAGATGCAATATGATTTCTTCAATTTTTTCGCGGCTAATGCCCAAATTGCGCGCACCGCGTAAATGTAGACGCAACTCATTTTCGCGGTTCAGCGCAATGAGCGCAGTCAATGTGATCATACTCCGCTCTTCAATGGCAATGGTATCGCGAGACCAAATTTTAGCAAAAATAGAGAGTGTATGGAGACGCAAGTCTTCCCCCAAGCTTGGATTTGCGCGATCCAGCAAGCCCAGACGATTAACGATCGCCATTCCTTTTTCAACTTCTTTCGGATCAATTTCATAAGCCATTTAAGCTCCCCCTTTTTTCATATCATGGCGTTTTGACATCATGTCCTCAGATTAGACGAGAATAAGTGTGTCAGGCGCGACTGTGGTTAAACCGACTTAGTTTCATTTTGCACGTCATTAAGCCATGTCTCCGCCTGTAATCCATTGGGCATTGAGCCATAGACCCGATTAAAACATGCATACATCTCGTCAACGGGCACATCGTCAAACACCCCATGGTCGTGAATATATTCCATATGCCTTTGGCCCAGATTATCGAAGGGGTGATATAGGCTGTCACTCCGCCCATCAAATTCAAGGGGTTTAAGATTGAATTTTTCGCATAAGCTTAAATTAAAGGCAGGTGTGGCCTTCACCCAACGGCCCTCAAGGTGTAGCGACACATATCCATGATAATGAAACACATCGGTTTTCATCGTTTCACGTAATTTTGCCGTTGAGAGGTGATTGCGCACGTCAGCAAAGCCTAAACCCGCAGGAATGCCAGAGGCCCGGCAGAGCGCGGCCATCAACACCGCCTTAGGAACACACCACCCCTCACCTTGTGCCAAGGTCACGCGCGGCCATAAATGTCCTGGATGATTGTCAAAAGCATAGGGGTTATAGCGAATTTCGTCCCGCACCCAATAATAAATGGCGACCGCACGCAGGCGCGGATCGGCTTCATGCTGAAATTGATCGGCAAGCGCGACAATATCGGGATCCGTGCTGGTGACAAAGGGTGTTGGCTGCAAAAAAGGTTCCATGAGCGCCTCCCAAACGCTTGTGTCGCTCGCGACAGTGTGAGGCGATCATGTGACCATGCTGGTCAACCGAAATCAATCATCTTTCCCCCTTTTAAAGCCGCTGATTTCAAGGAAAAACAGGCTTGACTTCACTTTGGTGGCCGTTATAAATGCGGCTTCAATCGGCTGTTGCACGATAGGCGGTTTGGGGACGTATTTGTCTTCATCTCTGATCGCGCGTGGCCAATAGGCACAGCCTTGAAAATACAGGAAAAAAGCGATGTTTGCTGTTATTCGGACCGGTGGGAAACAATACCGGGTTAGTAAAGATGAAGTCATCTCCATAGAGCGTTTGGCTGGCGAAACCGGTAGTTCCATCGTTTTTGATGAAGTTTTGATGATGGGTGAGGACGGAAAAGCACCCTTAATCGGCCAACCTGTCCTTGACGGGGTAAAGGTCTCTGGCGAAGTGGTAGAGCAAAGCCGCAAGGACAAAATCACTGTGATTAAGTTCCGTCGCCGGCAAAACTATCACCGGACAAAAGGCCATCGCCAATATCAAACCTTGGTAAAAATTACGGATATTTCGGCAAAATCGGCTGCGAAAACGGCAAAATCGGCAGCGGATAGCGAGGAGTAAAGTCTCATGGCAACGAAAAAGGCAGGCGGTTCATCCCGTAACGGACGCGACAGTATAGGTCGCCGCCTTGGTGTGAAAAAATTTGGTGGAGAGCATGTTGTTCCTGGCAATATCATTTTGCGCCAACGCGGAACCAAGTGGCACCCCGGCACCAATGTCGGTATGGGCAAAGACCACACGATTTTTGCGCTGATCGAAGGCCAAGTGACCTTCTCTGGTGCGCGTGGCGGAAGAACGGTCGTCTCTGTGGAGCCGGTTGCGCAAGCTGCTGAGTAAGTCCATTTCCATAAAATATCTTTTAAGGGAGATGGCTAACCATCTCCCTTTTTTTATGATTTAGTGGACGTGTTGGAACAACCAAAATGAAGTTTTTAGATCAGGTGAAAGTATATATTCGCTCGGGCGACGGCGGTGCCGGCTCGATTAGCTTTCGTCGTGAAAAATATGTTGAATTTGGTGGCCCAGATGGCGGCGATGGCGGGCGCGGCGGCGACGTGATTGTCGCCTGTGTCGATGGCCTGAATACGTTAATCGATTATCGCTACCAGCAACATTTTAAAGCTGAAATAGGGGGCCATGGCATGGGCCGCAATCGCTCTGGATTGCGCGGCAAAGATAAGGTGCTCAATGTGCCGGTCGGAACCCAGGTCTATGCAGAGGATAACGAGACCCTGATCGCCGACTTAACCGAGATTGGGCAAACCGTCACCCTCGCGCGCGGCGGCAATGGCGGCTTCGGTAATACTCACTTTAAAGGCCCGATTAACCAAGCGCCTCGTCATGCTAATCCCGGACAAGTGGGGCGCGAGGCCTGGATATGGCTTCGCCTTAAACTGATTGCGGATATTGGCTTGGTTGGATTGCCGAATGCCGGCAAGTCAACTTTCTTATCTCGCGTGAGCCGAGCTAAACCTAAAATCGCCGACTATCCTTTCACAACGCTTCACCCCAATTTGGGCGTGGCGGGCTTTCATGGCCGGGAATTTGTTGTTGCAGATATTCCGGGGTTGGTTGCGGGCGCCAGCGATGGCGTGGGCCTTGGGCATCGGTTTTTAGGCCATGTTGAGCGCTGTGCCTATTTGCTTCACCTCGTCGATGCCACGGATGATGACGCGCTCGCCAGCTATCAAACGATCCGCGATGAGCTTGTGGCCTATGATGTGGGGCTGGCTGCGAAACCTGAAATGATTGCCCTCACGAAGGCAGACAGTCTGAGTGACGACGAGCTGATACATCGTCGTCGCGCATTAGAGGATTATGTTGGGCATCCCGTTTCGGTGATTTCCGCGCATTCGGGATCGGGCATGGATGACTTAATGGCGCTGATATCGAGAGCCCTCGACAGCTCGAAAGAGGATGAACCAAAGGAGGCCGCACCATGGCAACCTTAATCCACAGCCCCACTGAGCGGGCTGGAAATAGCCTCGAGGCTCTTCATTCAGCTAAAACAGTGGTGATCAAAATTGGCTCTTCACTGCTCATTAAAAACGGAGCCTTAAATCACACCTGGGTGACGGCGCTGATGCAAGATATTCTCGAGTGCCGACACCGCGCGCAAAATGTCATTATTGTGTGCAGTGGCGCCGTGGCCTTGGGACGACGGGCCTTGGCCACCAATAGCGGCAGTTTAACCTTAGAGGAAAGTCAGGCCGCGGCCGCCGCAGGACAAATTGAACTCGCCCACGGCTGGCGCGAGATCATGGCCGCTCATCAGCTCACGGCTGCGCAAATCTTGTTGACGATCGATGACACAGAACAGCGTCGACGATATTTAAATGCCCGCGCCACCCTCGAAACCTTATTGAGCTATGGGGCCATTCCCGTCATTAACGAAAATGACAGTGTCGCCACACAAGAACTCCGTTATGGCGATAATGACCGGCTCGCGGCACGGGTGGCGAGTATGATCGGCGCCGATTGTCTGGTTCTTCTGTCAGACATTGACGGCCTCTATCGGGTTGCCCCCGCGCAAGGCATCACCCCCGACCCGAACGATCATATCGAGCGAGTTGATAGCCTCACGCACGATATTTTAACGATGGCAGGAGATGCGGGAAGCCCCCATGGACGTGGCGGCATGCGCACCAAACTTGAGGCCGCGCGGATTGCGACAGATGCCGGCTGTCATATGGTGCTGGCCAGCGGACGAGAAGAGCGGCCCCTACATCGTTTAGAAACCGGTGCCCGATCAACATTTTTCCCAGCCGCTGCATCCCCCCGATCGGCACGAAAAAATTGGATCCGCGGCGCCTTGGTGCCCACAGGAAAATTGCACATTGATACGGGCGCCCAAAATGCCTTGGCGAAAGGTCGATCCCTCCTACCGGTTGGCGTGGTGCGGATCGATGGCAAATTTGAGCGAGGGGACTGTGTCACGATCATTGGCCCCGATGGGCAAGAATTAGGGCGCGGACTAACCGCCTATGGGTACAAAGATGCAGCCCGCATTAAGGGGAACCAGAGCGTTCAAATTGCAGAGATTCTCGGCTATCATGGGCGCACTGAGATTATTCATCGCGATAATCTAGTCTTATCGGGTGATCGGACGATCGACGACGCGTCGGAAGGGAATGTTGAATGACACAGGAATCTCTCGAAACGCAGATGTATGAGATCGGCGCACGCGCCGCGACGGCAGCGCGTGGCTTGGCCCTTGCTCCGCGCACGGTGAAAGACCAGTTTCTGCGCGCCACGGCACAAGGGTTACGCAACCATGCGGCTGATATTCTCGCCGCCAATGCAGAAGATCTAGCGCTGGCGCGCGCCCAGGAATTGCCCGCCGCTCGGCTGGATCGGATCGCCCTCGACGAAGGGCGCCTCGAGGCCATTGCCAGCGCCATTGAGGACATTGCGGCACTACCCGACCCCGTGGGTGAAGTCATGCAATCATGGACCCCTGAACGAAATGGTCTGAATATTTCGCGGGTTCGTGTTCCCTTGGGGGTTATTGGGGTGATTTATGAGAGCCGACCCAATGTCACCGCCGATGCCGCCGCCTTATGCGTGAAATCCGGGAATGCGGTTATTTTGCGCGGAAGCTCTGAAATCATGCATTCGGCCCAGGCCATTGCAACATGCTTTGCGGATGCCAGCGCCGCATGCGGCCTCGACCCCGCTTGCGTTCAATTGGTTCCAACGACTGACCGCGCCGCCGTGAGCCTGATGCTTGCCGGCCTCCATCAAACCATTGATGTCATCGTGCCACGTGGTGGAAAAAATCTCGTTGCCTTAGTCCAAGAAGAAGCGCGGGTTCCTGTGTTTGCGCATCTCGACGGAAATTGTCACAGCTATGTCCATGCAAGCGCCGACCTCGAAATGGCTGTGTCTGTGGTCCTCAATGCAAAAATGCGCCGCGTCGGGATTTGTGGCGCCACCGAGACCCTGCTTATCGACCGTGCCTGTGTTGCCACCCATTTGCCAGCGCTGCTCGAGGCCCTCATCGGCGCGAGCTGCACGGTTCGCGGAGATGCCGAAATTCAAGCCGCAGATGGTCGTGTGAGCGCGGCCTCGGATGAAGACTGGGCAACAGAATATTTGGACAATATTATTGCCGCTAAAGTGGTCGGATCAGTTGAAGAGGCGATCGCTCACATTAACCTTTATGGCTCACATCATACCGATGCCATTATTGCCGAGGACATGCTGGTCGCCGAAAAATTCTTAAATGAGGTTGATAGTGCGATTGTGATACAAAATGCCTCCACTCAATTTGCCGACGGTGGCGAATTTGGGATGGGAGCTGAAATTGGAATTGCGACGGGGCGCTTTCACGCGCGGGGACCAGTTGGCCTCGAACAGCTGACAACATTTAAATATGTGGTGCGTGGCACCGGCCAAACCCGGCCCAAATAAACCCATGCATCAGCCATCCCTTCTACCACCCTTGCAACCCGGTATGCGGGTTGGGTTGTTGGGCGGCAGCTTTGATCCACCCCATAAGGGACATTTGGCGATCAGCCAGCAAGCGCTCTCGGCGCTTAACTTGCATGCCGTGATCTGGCTGGTCAGCCCCCAAAATCCAATCAAGGCCCATCAACCCGCGCCACAATCGAACCGGCTAACCGCATGCCGAGAGCTGATCCAGCATCCGCGAATTTTTGCGAGCGATATTGAAAGTGCATGGCGCACGCAATATTCCATCGATACAATTCGCGCATTTAAACGTCATTATCCGGATACGCGCTTTATCTGGTTAGTGGGTTCTGACAATTTCGCGACCTTCCATCATTGGCATCGCTGGGACGAAATCATGCAGACCATCGTACTGGCCATTTACCCGCGTTTAGGCTCGCAATTGCGGGCTGGCCTCGGGCCCGCTGCGCAACGCTTTGCGCAGGCGCGATGCGCCCCTGCTGCCCTTGCGGCGCTTAACGCCCCGGCTTGGGCGGTTTTATCAGGCCCCTACCACCCCATCGCTTCGCGCGATCTGCGCGCGGAGCAAGCCTCTGGCAATACCGAGCCGGCATATTCAGGGCGACGCGACGGCGAATAGATTGAACCGTTTTCCCAAACGTGCTTAACTGGAGTTGCTGCTGCCTGCAGCTTGTGTTCAACCCGCCGTCGGCCTTTCGGTCTCAGCGGTGTCATTAGGAGAAGATGCACTGAGCATGCTCATGCAGAAAACCGACCCCGGAGCGGCTCCCGGACAGATTGAACAGCTCGTAAAAACGAGTTTGGACGACGACAAAGCCGAAAACATCATTGCCATTGATCTCACTGGAAAGTCGGCGATTGCCGATACGATGGTCATTGCTTCCGGTCGATCTCAACGCCATGTTAGCGCAATTGCCGATCATTTATTACGCCGTCTCAAATCGGGTGGTCAAAAAGGTGTTACGGTTGAAGGGCTGGAAGCGGGAGACTGGGTGCTGGTCGATGCTGGAGATGTGATTATCCATATCTTCCGTCCGGAAGTTCGCAATTTTTATAATATCGAAAAAATGTGGATGATGGACATAGAAACGCCAGAAAGCGCATCGTCGTCGTAACCCTGATGCGTTTAATTATCGTTGCGGCGGGTCAGATTAAGTCCACGCCAGAGGCTGCGCTCTTTGACACCTATCATGACTGGATTGAACGTCGCGGCCGCCCGATCGGGATTACCCAATTAGAAGTTCAGGAGCTGCGTAGCAAAAAATCATCAGCGCGCGCCCAACAAGATCGCCTCGATCTCTCGCAAGCCATGGATCGCATATTGACCGAGGATCCGACCGCTTGTTTTGTCCTGCTGGATGAGCGTGGCAAGCAAATGACATCGGCGGCGTTTGCGCACCAACTCCAAGAATGGTGCGATGCGGATATCAAGACACTGTGCTTCGTGTTGGGGGGCGCCGACGGCTTCGATGATGTTTTGCGTGGGCGCGCCCAGTATCTCTTATCCCTCAGCCAAATGAGCTGGCCGCACTTAATGGCGCGGGCCCTGCTCGCAGAACAAATTTGGCGGGCCATTTCTATTTTAACAAATCACCCCTATCATCGCGCCTGATGAAACCGTCGCACGCCATCCTCATCAGCATGACTGCAGTCTTTGCCCTTATGCGCCCAGGCTGGGCCGAACCGACGCAGCAAAAAATTGAGGCGATTGAGCACGATATTGAAAAGCGCCAACAGCGCCAATCAGACCTCGTCGAAAAGGCGGACGCGCTGCAAAGCGAGATCAGTCAGCTCCGCCAATCGGCGCAACGCCTTTCCGTTCAATTGGGGCATTTGAATAATGAAGAACGCCAATTAACCGAGCGCCTCGGCGAGTTGGAGCGGACGGAGCAGGGATTGAGCGAACAATTATCGGTCGAACAGTCGAGTTTGGTCCAAGCCCTCGCCGCCCTGCAAATTTTGCGCGCGGATCCTCCCCCAGCCTTTGCAACCCATCCAGATGATGCGCTGAAAGCCGTCCAAGGAGCGATTGCACTGGCGCAAGTTGTCCCCGCACTTCGGGCCCGCGCTGATCGGCTGAAAGCGCGCCTCAGTGAATTAACGGCCATCCGGCGTCGCATCGACACCGAACGCACCGCTTTGGCCGAAGCAGCGACCCAGGCCCGCGCGACACGCGATCAGCTTGCTGAAACATTAAACCGTCGCGGCCGAGCCGAGCGGAAGATGCGCGCCGATGCGGATCAAGAAACCGCAGCAATTGCCAAGCTCGTTGCCCGCGCCCGAGATTTGCGCGAGCTCAGCCGCGAGTTGGCCAGACGGCAAAAAGCCCTCGCCGACAAGCAAACCGCATTTAGCACGCTGAGGGGCACCCTCCCCCCTCCAGCGCCCGGAAAAATATCACAATATTTCGGAGCTGTTTTAAAAGATGGCCAAAAGAGCCAGGGCATTGGCATTGACGCCCCCGCGGGCGCGCAAATTATCGCGCCTTATGATGGCACGATATTATATGCCGGTCGCTTTCGCAAATATGGCCAAATCATCATTATCGGGATCGACAATCAATTCCAGCTCCTGCTGGCTGGCCTGAATGACTCATTTGGCGTGGTCGGGCAGAATGTCTTAACCGGTGAACCGCTCGGGTTTTTAGCAGAAAAAGGTGACGAAACCGCGCAACCTCCTTTATATATGGAAATCCGAGATAAGGGCCGTCCGGTAGACCCATTGCCGTGGCTCGATCGCGGGTGAGAGAGTTTCGGGGGAAAGAGCTAAGGCCATTATGCAGACATCGCGTTGCTCGGATGAACCTCAAGGAGAGGCCAGCTCGGGCGATAAAAAGGTGACGATAAAAAGGCGGCGATACAAAGGTGACGAAGAAAAGTGAGAATGACAATGAAAGTTTTTGATCGGTTCATACGCATCACAATGCTCATATTGGTTGCCTCTTTCAGCGGCCTTGGGCCGGCTGCGGCGCAAGAAAGCCAAACGGATCTCTATGAGCAGCTGCACTTATTTGGTGATGTGTTGGAGCGCGTACGTAAAGATTACGTTGATGCCCCTGAAGATATGGACCTGATCGAAGCCGCTCTTTCTGGCATGCTCTCCTCGCTTGATCCGCATTCATCTTATATGGCGCCTAAAAGCTTTGAAGAAATGCAAGTCGAAACCAAAGGTGAATTTGGCGGATTGGGCATAGAGGTCACCATGGAAAAGGGGCTTGTTAAAGTGGTGACCCCCATTGATGACACCCCCGCCCAGCGTGCGGACATCCGCCCCAATGATTATATTTCGCATTTGGACGGCGAGGGCATTATGGGAATGACGCTCTCTGAGGCTGTTGACAAAATGCGGGGGACACGCGGCACAGATATCGTGCTGACCATTTTGCGCGAAGGACGCGACGAGCCTTTTGACGTGACAATCACCCGCGACATTATCCAAATACGTGCCGTCCGCTCACGCGTTGAGGGCGCGGAAAGAAACATTGGCTATATCCGGATCACAACATTTAATGCGCAAACAAGTACGAATTTGAAAAAGGCGTTTAATGATCTCAAAGCGGAAATCGGGGTCAATAAGCTTGCGGGCTATATTCTTGACCTACGCAATAATCCAGGTGGCTTGTTAAACGAGGCGGTGCGGGTTTCCGACACCGTGCTGGAGCATGGAGAGATTGTCTCGACCCGCGGACGCCATCCAGATGATAGCTCTCGGTTTTCGGCACGACGCGGCGATATGGCGGACGCCATGCCCATCATCGTCTTGATTAATGGGGGCTCGGCATCGGCGTCTGAAATTGTGGCAGGTGCTTTGCAAGACCATCATCGGGCCTTGCTGATGGGAACGCAGTCATTTGGTAAAGGCTCGGTGCAAACCATTTTCCCTTTAAGCAATAATGGTGCTCTGCGCATGACCACAGCGCGTTACTATACGCCGTCGGGTCGCTCGATCCAGGCGCTCGGAATTACGCCGGATATTATTGTTGAGCAAAATCTCCCTGAAGATTTGCAAAACCGTAAACCCCGACGCGAAGCCGATTTACGAGGCGCGCTCGACGGGCTTAATATTGATGGCGCGTCTAATCAAGAAGATGCAGATGATAAAAAAGCACCTTCCGTGGCCTTTATTCCCCTCGAGCCAGCCGATGACGGCCAATTACAACGGGCCATTTCCGTGCTCACCAGCATGAACCACAACCTCGTATCCGCTGCCGTCAAATGAGCTACGCTCCCCCACACTATGATGCCGATCATCCGGCTCAGTTGCTGAAATATCGGCCTTGCGTGGGCGCCTTAATTGTAAATGACGAGGGCTTGGTGTTTTCGGGGCATCGCGTGAAGGGCGATTTGCCCGACGATGCTCCTCGGTGGCAGTGGCCACAAGGCGGCATGGATCCGAATGAGACACCCCTCGCGGCCGCGTATCGCGAAGTAGAAGAAGAAACCGGCATAACCGAAATCACTCTCATCTATGAATTGCCCTATTGGCTGACCTATGACCTACCCGAAGAACTTTTGGGGCGCGTGTTAAAGGGCAAGTATCGGGGCCAACGGCAAAAATGGTTTGCCTTTCGCTTCCACGGCGATGAAACCGCCATTAATTTAGCGGGGCATGATCAAATTGAGTTTGATCACTGGTGCTGGCGACCGGTAACCGAATGTATCGATCTCATTGTCCCGTTTAAACGCCCCGTCTATGAAGCAGTTGCCCAGGGGTTTGCGCCGTTCCTGAAAAAATCGTAAAGCAAATGAGCGACCATTTGCCGGTAATTGATTTTAGCTCTTTTCGGACGGCTCCGCCGGAGCGCCAACGCGCTATTGGACAAGAAATCGATCAAGCCTGTCGAACCTTCGGATTTTTCTATTTGGCCAATCATGGCATCGCACAGCACCATATTGACGCTTGCTTTTCAGCCGCTTTAACGTTTTTCGAACAACCTGAAGCTGAGAAGCAAAAAATTTCGATCGCCCATTCGCCCTGCCATCGCGGCTGGTATCGAATGCATGAGGAAAAGCTAAATCCGGAGATGGCACCGCAGGGTGACCAAAAAGAGGGTCTTAAAATAGGACGGGAATGCGGCCCCTCCCATCCCCGCGTGCAGGCGGGGTGTGCCTTGCATGGCTCTAATCAGTGGCCGGCGATTGAGGGGTGGCGCGAGACCATGGAGGCCACCTACGCGGCATGTGAGCAATTGGGACGGGATTTAATGCAGGCGATCGCCCTGGGCTTGGGCCTCGAGGGACATTTTTTTGATCGCTGGCTTCATGAACCCATGGCGACGCTCAGCCCGATCTACTATCCCCCGACAGCGTCCTCGCAAATGGGGGCGGGGGCGCATACTGATTTTGGGTGCCTGACTATTCTGTTCCAAAAAAATATTGGCGGACTTGAAGTGCTGGCGCGAGATCAGCATTGGCAGTGTGTGCCTCCGCGCCAGGATTATGCTGTGATTAATCTGGGCGATATGCTGGCGCGTTGGACCAATGGGGAATATTCGTCAACCGTGCACAGAGTGATTAATCGCTCAGGTGAGCCGCGTCAGTCTCTGGCGTTTTTTTTCGATCCCGATCCAGAGGCCGACCTCGCGCCGCTTCCGGGCTGTGACAGCCAAGCCCCCCGCTTCGCCCGCACAACGGCGCTGAACCATTTGCTCGAGAAGATCGATGCGAGCTTTTCATATCGACAAGCCGGGTCGAGCGAGGTAGATACGGGCCTATGAGTTTTGTATTAACCCTATCTTGTCCGGATCAGCCCGGCATCGTCTCAACGGTTGCCCAAGCCTTGCATCAGGGCGGCATGAATATTTCGGAAAGTCATCAATTTGGTGATCCCCATTCCGGCCAGTTCTTTATGCGGGTCGGGTTTCAAGGGGTAGAGCCGCTGCACTCTTCCTCTCAGGTTCAGGATCAATCATTGGCACAATCAAGCCAACCCCTCCTCGATGAATTTTCAAGGATTGCCGATCGCTATCAGATGCATTGGCGTCTCTATGACATGGCGCTCAAGCCACGTGTCCTGATTTTGGTCTCAAAATTTGATCATTGCTTGGTCGATCTTCTGTACCGAAACGAAATTGGCAGTTTGAATATGGATATTGTCGGCGTCGGGTCGAACCACGCCCACGCCCGCAGTCGGGTGGAAGCGGCGGGCCTGCCGTTTTTTCTGTGGCCCAGCGCTGACATGAGCAAAGAAGAGATCGAGGCTGAAATCTCCAAAACCATCGCCGCCTATGATGTGGAGCTGATTATTCTTGCGCGATACATGCAGATTTTATCCGCCCCTTTTGTGGCGCAATATCCCGCTCAGATCATCAATATTCACCACAGCTTTTTGCCAAGCTTTAAGGGTGCCGTCCCCTATAGCCGTGCGTTTGAACGCGGCGTCAAAATGATCGGTGCCACAGCACATTTTGTGACGGGGGATCTCGATGAGGGGCCGATCATCTCACAAGGTGTTGCGAGCATTCGCCACGATATGCATGTTGGAGACTTAATTGACGTCGGGCGCGATGTCGAACGCCGCACCCTCGCCCACGCCATACGCATGTTCACACAGCGGCGTATTCTTCTTAACGGCATGAAAACCGTCGTTTTTGAATAGGCTTTAAGTGAGCTCGAACTAAAAGTAGAACTAAAAGTAGGACTAAAAGACGCGGCGCGACTAGAGCGCTTCGATCGTGTCGATCACTTGTTGTGCTTGCAACCGAGCTTGATCGTGAGCGGCATTGGCTAGGGCTGTACGCGCCTCAGCCATTTCAGCCTCCCGCAATTCCGCGCTAAAATCGCTCAGCGCAATGGCGTGCTCCGCGAGAACAGTGAGGCCCTCATTGCTGACATCCAGAAAACCGCCGCGTACGTAGTAGCGGTTTTCCGTTCCGTCAGCGGTAACCGTCAACACACCAGGCCGCAAGGCACTGATGACCGGCGCATGCTGTGCATAGACGCCCATATCGCCCTCGCTGGCGGGAACAAACACGCTATCAACGGCTTGAGAAACCAGCAAAGTTTCGGGCGATACAAGATCAAATTGCAATTTCTGCGACATTCACATTCCCCAATCGAGGCTCGATTAGGCAGCTTCCGCTGCCATTTTTTCGGCTTTAGCAAGGGCTTCATCAATGGTGCCGACCATATAGAAAGCCGCTTCCGGCAGATGATCATAATCACCATTGCACAAGCCTTTAAAGCCTTT
>CBFIIU010000002.1:0-21470 GCA_965662735.1 Alphaproteobacteria bacterium | reverse complement strand
GCAATCGAACGGGACAAAACTGTCGTCGCATCCAAATGCGCGAACGACGCGGCCGGCGCTGGGTCGGTTAGGTCATCGGCAGGCACGTAAATCGCTTGCACCGAGGTAATGGATCCCTTGGTTGTCGTCGTGATCCGCTCTTGCAAGGTTCCCATATCGGTTGCCAAAGTGGGCTGATACCCCACAGCAGAAGGAATACGACCCAACAAAGCTGACACTTCTGAGCCCGCTTGGGTGAAACGGAAAATATTATCCACGAAGAACAACACATCTTGTCCTTGGTCGCGGAAGTTTTCGGCAACCGTCAAACCGGTCAATGCCACGCGGGCACGCGCTCCGGGAGGCTCGTTCATCTGACCATAGACGAGGGCGCATTTTGAGCCTTCGCCCCCTTTTTCTTTATTCACGCCAGATTCAATCATTTCCCAATAGAGGTCATTACCCTCACGTGTCCGCTCGCCCACGCCTGCAAAAACGGAGTAGCCGCCATGCGCTTTCGCGACGTTATTAATCAATTCCATGATCAAAACGGTTTTACCTACGCCGGCACCACCGAACAGACCAATTTTACCGCCCTTCGCATAAGGGGCGAGGAGATCGACCACTTTAATGCCGGTTACCAACATCTCCGCTTCCGTTGATTGCTCAACGAATTCGGGCGCTTCTTGGTGAATGGCCCGCGTTTCTTTCGTAGTAATCGGGCCGGCTTCATCCACAGGCTCGCCGATCACATTCATAATCCGACCAAGGGTTTCAGGGCCAACTGGCACAGAAATCGCGGATCCAGTATCGGTGACCTCCTGACCACGAACGAGGCCTTCGGTCGAGTCCATCGCAATGGTCCGCACCGTCCGCTCACCCAAATGTTGGGCGACTTCCAGCACCAGACGGTTGCCACCATTATCCGTTTCCAGAGCATTCAGAATTTCTGGCAGCGCATCTTCGAACTGGACGTCGACAACCGCCCCGATGACCTGTGTAATTTTACCCGTGTTTGCCATGTTTGCGTCCTCTAACTCGTATGGTCCTATGAGTTGATTAATGTTTAACTTTATAGCGCTTCTGCGCCCGAAATAATCTCAATAAGCTCTTTGGTAATCTGTGCCTGACGCGACCGGTTATAGGTGATGGTCAGGTCATCGATCATCTCTCCCGCATTGCGGGTCGCATTATCCATGGCGCTCATCCGAGCCCCTTGCTCGCTTGCGGCATTTTCGAGAAGCGCCCGCAAAATCTGTATCGTCACATTTCCTGGCAATAGCGCGTCCAGAATATCTGCCTCATCTGGCTCGTAATCGTAGATTGCGCCATCCAGGTCGGGCGCTTCGGCGGCGTCGAAATGCGCTGGGATTAACTGTTGTGCGGTCGGCACTTGCGCGATGACCGATTGGAATTTCGCGTAATACAGTGTGCACACGTCGAAGGCATCCGCCTCAAAATCCGATAATATTTGATCCGCGACAGTCTTCGCCTGATCAAACCCAACAGATTTCAAGCCTTGGAAAGAAATCATTGGCAGGACTTCTTTCGGGAAGTCACGGCGGATCAAATCATAGCCTTTACGACCGACGCATAAAATCTGAACGCTTTTGCCCTCAGCCTTTAAGCGCCGCGCATCTTCGCGTGCCTTACGCGCGATGGAGCCATTAAAGCCCCCGCACAAGCCCCGCTCCGACGTCGCAACAACGAGCAAATGCTTATCATTGCGCCCCGTGCCCGATAGCAATCGGGGCCCAGATGCCGGATCCGCGATACCAGCGGCCAAATTGGCCAACACGGCACTCATCTTTTCGGCATATGGGCGCGAGGCTTCGGCCGCCTCTTGCGCGCGGCGTAATTTAGATGCGGCCACCATCTGCATCGCACGCGTAATCTTTTGCGTTGCTCGAACGCTTGAGATCCGGTTCCGCAGTTCCTTAAGTGACGCCATTGCCTCGGCTCTCCCCACAAATCCTACCCTAGGTCCCGAGACCGCTTAAGCAAAGCTAGCGCTATAGGCCTCAACAGCCTTTTTGAGCGTCGCCTCTGTATTCTCGGACAATGCTTTTTCAGCCCGAATGGCGTCAAGCACGGCGCTTTCTTTGGTGCGGAACAGCTCTAACAAGCCAGCTTCGAACCGACCCACATCGCTCGTCGCAATTTTATCCAAATAGCCATTAACGCCGGCGTAAATGACGACCACTTGCTCTTCCACTTTCAGTGGCGAGAATTGTCCCTGCTTCAGCAATTCGGTCAGGCGTTCACCACGGCTCAACAAACGTTGGGTTGCGACGTCGAGGTCCGACCCAAATTGAGCAAAGGCTGCCATCTCACGGTACTGAGCAAGCTCACCCTTAATTTTGCCAGCCACTTGCTTCATGGCTTTGATCTGTGCCGCTGATCCCACCCGCGAAACGGATAGACCCACATTCACCGCAGGGCGAATCCCTTGATAGAACAAATCTGTTTCCAAGAAAATCTGACCATCGGTAATCGAAATCACATTGGTAGGAATATAGGCCGACACGTCATTGGCTTGGGTTTCAATAATCGGCAAAGCGGTCATCGAGCCCGAACCAAAGTCATCATTCAACTTTGCAGCGCGCTCTAGACAAGCGAGAGTGCAAGAAGAACACGTCACCCGGATAGGCTTCGCGACCTGGCGGGCGGCGCAACAATAGCGACATTTGGCGGTAAGCAACTGCCTGTTTAGATAAATCATCATACACAATCAGAGCATGCATGCCATTATCACGGAAAAACTCTGCCATGGTGCATCCGGCAAAAGGTGCCAAAAATTGCAGCGGCGCAGATTCCGAAGCCGTCGCAGCAACGACAATCGTGTATTTCATCGCGTCGTTTTCTTCGAGCGTTTTCACGATTTGAGCAACCGTCGAGCGTTTCTGACCAATAGCCACATAAACGCAATACAGCTTGGCGCTCTCATCATCGCCCTCATTGATCGACTTTTGATTCAAGATCGCGTCGATTGCGATGGCTGTTTTACCGGTTTGACGGTCGCCGATCACAAGCTCGCGCTGACCGCGGCCAATAGGGATCAGCGCATCAACAGCCTTCAAACCTGTTTGCATTGGTTCATGAACGGATTTCCGGGGAATAATGCCCGGGGCTTTTACGTCCACCTTCATGCGCTTATCCGCCTCAATCGGGCCTTTGCCATCGAGGGGGTTGCCGAGCGGGTCGACAACGCGTCCCAACAGGCCTTTGCCCACGGGAACATCCACAATCGCCTGGGTCCGCTTGACCGTGTCGCCCTCGCGGATTTCACGGTCGGAGCCGAAAATAACGACACCCACATTATCTTGTTCGAGGTTCAGAGCCATGCCACGAATTCCGCCTGGGAATTCGACCATTTCACCGGCCTGTACATTGTCCAATCCATAGATCCGAGCGATCCCGTCACCGACGGACAGAACCTGACCAATTTCCGAAACCTCGGATTTTTGATCAAATCCCTTGATTTGCTCTTTAAGAATGGAAGAAATTTCTGACGCTTTGATATCCATCAGCCTGCCTCACTCATGGCTTGTTGAAGAGAAGTTAGTTTGGTCTTAATCGATCCGTCGATCATGCGGCTTCCCGCTTTCACAACCAGCCCTCCGATCAACGACGCATCAATCGCGGATTCCACCACGACTGTTTTGTCGAAACTTTTGGAGAGCACTTCACGAATTTCGTTAAGCTGCGCATCTGTCAAAGCGGATGCTGAGACAACATGGGCAACCATTTCATCCCGCGACGCGGAAATCAGCGCCGCAAATTGGCGGATGATATCTGGGAAAAACATTGCGCGTCTTTTGCGCACAATTAATCCAGCAAAATTATGGGTCATCGCATGCGCACCGACCCGATCTAAAACGGCCAAAAGGGCCGATTCTTGCTCTTCTGCGCTGATCACGGGGCTTCGAACAAGTTTAAGCAAATCCGCGCTCTCGGTCAGCATTGACGCCAAATTCTGCATATCGCTGACGAGTGCATCCCGATCTTTTTCAGACAACTCTTGGGTTAATTCGAAGAGTGCTGACGCATATCGTCCTGCAATACCGTGTACGAGACCACCTAGATCAGACAATGTATATTTCCACCCTACTGGTCCGCAGCCCACCAAACCGTTGGTTTTCTGCGACTATTCATGTTCATAGGTCGACAAAAGGCCGAGCGCCTAATGTCATAGAGGGTTGAATTATCACGTCGCATGACTTGTGGCAACACCCGCTCGGGAATTGTTCACACAAGCAGGACAATATAGCGCACATTTCGAAAAAATTTCTTAATTACATAAAGTTATAAGGATCAATATCGATCGATAATCGGATCGTCCGCGGCATGTCAACAGCTGCCAACCACTGCCGGATCACGTCTTGGATAGCGATTTGTCGTTCGGCTTTCACTAGGAAACGATAGCGATACCGATTTCGCAGTCGCAAAATTGCCGAGGGGGCGGGGCCTAGAATGCGCACGCCTTGATGTGAGGGAATATGAGCACTCAGCGCGCGACAGCCCGCCAGAACCTCGGCCTGGTTTGGCCCCGACAAGATCAGCGCGGCCAACCGACCAAAAGGCGGCATTCCGGCATTTGCGCGGGCCTCCGCTTCTCGGGCCAAAAACCCGTCGCGATCTCCTGCCACCAGAGCCTTGAGCACTGGATGATCGGGCATATGGGTCTGCAAGAGAGCATGGCCAAGAGCTGCAGCTCGGCCGGCGCGCCCCGAGACTTGCAGCAAGAGTTGATATGTGCGCTCGGCGGCCCTCAAATCACCATTCCCCAACCCCAAATCGGCGTCAACAACGCCCACAAAATTAAGGCTCGGAAAATGATGACCTTTGGCGACAATTTGCGTGCCGATGATAATATCCGCCGCACCCTCGGAAATTTTGAGCAGCGTCTCCGACAATTGTCTTGTCCCGCCTTTGAGATCGGAAGACAAAACGGCAATCCGAGCCGTCGGAAATAAATCAATCACTTCTTCGGTAATGCGTTCAATGCCTGGCCCGCATGCGGTCAAGGCATCAGGAGCGGCACACACATCGCATTGTTGGGGCATGCTGCGCGTGAAGCCGCAATGATGACACATTAACTCCTGACGAAACCGATGCTCAACCAGCCAGGCGTCACAATGGGGGCAGGCATAGCGGTGCCCGCAGCTGCGGCATAAGGTTAACGGGGCATAGCCCCGACGATTGAGAAAAATCAGCGATTGTTTTCCATCTTCCAATGACTGCGCTACCCGCGACACTAATTCGGAGACTAACCAACGGCCCTTTGGCGGCGGTGATTGGCGCATATCGACCAAATCAATATTCGGTAATTGCGCATCGCCTGCTCGGGCTGTGAGGCGATGGTGTTGATAGCGACCTTGCTGAGCATTAATTAAAGTCTCGAGCGATGGCGTTGCCGAGGCAAGAACAATCGGGCAGTTCGCATGACGGGCGCGCACCACGGCCATGTCGCGCGCATTATAAATCACGCCATCATCTTGCTTGAACCCTGCATCATGTTCCTCATCGACAATGATCACCCCAAGGTCCGGCCAAGGCAGAAAAAGAGCCGACCGCGCCCCGACCAAAACCGATAGGTGGCCGGCGCTGACGTCGCGCCAAGTCTGACGCCGTTCGCTTGCGGTGAGGGCTGAATGCCATATTGCCGGCGGCGCTCCGAAGCGTTCGGTAAAGCGGTCTAAAAACTGCGCCGTTAAGGATATTTCCGGCAGCAAAATCAGGGCGGCCTGCCCTTGCTGTAAAGCGGTATCAATAGCTTCAAAATAAACTTCCGTTTTACCGGAGCCTGTGATGCCATCGAGTAAGTGGACAGAAAACTTCTGCGCCGTCACACTGGTGCGCAAGTCGGCAGCAACGGCGGCTTGGGCGTCAGAGAGTTGAACCACTGACGGCGCCGAATGTATTTTTGAGGGCGGCTCGGGCGGCAGGGGGACTGATTGCAAATAGCCGCCCTCTCCCAAAGATCGAATAATCGCTGCGCTGGCCCCGCTCGCATCGGCTAATTGCGCGGTCGTGAGGGCTGCTTCTTCCGATAATTCGCCGAGGACTTCAAACACCTTTTTGCGCGCAGGCGTTAGACGCTGGGGACGCGCCTCGGAGGCCCGCCAACCCTGCCGCAATTTTGGCGGATGTAATGCCTCGGGCGCGCGCAGCACCAAGCGCAACACCGCACCTGGAGGTGTCATCGTATACGCCGCCACCCAATCCACAAAAGAGCGCAGATCGGCGGCAAGCGGAGCGACATCATAACAGTGATCAATGAACCGCAATTTCTCAACCGCAATATCGCTAGGCCCATGGCTCCACACCACCCCATCAAGGTGACGCTTACCAAAGGGAACGCGCACGAATGAGCCGAGGGTCACCTGCATCGTATCAGGCACCAAATAATCATAACGTTGCGTCAAGGCGAGAGGAATCAAAACTTGGACACGGGCCATAGCCGCAGAATGTGAGATTGTTCCCTTAATGGCAAGTGGGCACGCTCGGCACAAACCATTCGTCGCCAGACGAATGTTCAGCAGACTGGTTTTTCGCCCGAATTGCGGCATAATAGACCCAGAGATGAGGAGAAGGTCATGAAATTTTTTGTCGACACAGCAGATATTGAAGATATTAAGGCGCTCGCCGCCACCGGTATGGTCGATGGCGTGACCACAAATCCTTCCCTGATCGCAAAAAGCGGGCAGGATTTTAAACAGCTCATCGGCGACATCTGCGCCATTATTGACGGGCCCGTGAGTGCGGAAGTGGCCGCCACGGATACAGCCGGCATGTTGGCCGAAGCCGAGGTGCTCTCGGCCATTGCGGAAAATGTGTGCATAAAAGTGCCGCTCACATGGGATGGCTTGGCCGCAACCAAGGCGCTGAGCGCCAAGGGTGTTAAGACCAATGTCACATTGTGCTTTTCGGCCAACCAAGCCTTACTCGCCGCCAAGGCAGGCGCCAGCTATATATCCCCCTTTGTGGGGAGGCTGGATGATATTGGCAGTTCCGGCATGGATCTGATTGCCGATATTTGCCAGATCTATGATAATTATCCCGATCTCGAAACAGAGGTTTTGGTCGCTTCTGTGCGTTCTCCCGAGCACATTCGCCAAAGTGCGTTATTGGGCGCCGATGTTGCAACCCTGCCGCCGGCGGTTTTGCGCAGCCTCATTTCGCATCCGCTCACGGATAAGGGCCTCGATGCCTTTCTCTCGGATTGGGCGAAATCGGGACAAAAAATTCTGCCGTGACACAGGCATGCGCAATGGAAGCCATTAAGAAGGAGTGGCTCACTGAAATGCGCATGCAACGGCGCTTAAGCCCACATACCTGCACCAATTACCAACGCGACGTCGATCAGTTTTGCACCTTTATGCAAGCGCATTTAGCGGGCGAATTCACCTTGGCTCTTTACGTGAATTTGCATGTTCGTGATGTTCGGGCCTTCCTGGCATCGCGTCGACAGCAGGCGGGCAATCGCTCGCTGGCGCGCAGCCTCTCCGCCTTGCGAACACTCGATCGGTTTGTTCGAGCCCATTATGGGCAGGGCTGCGAAGCCTTCGCGGCTCTGGCCGCGCCCAAACAAGCGCAACTCCTTCCCCGCCCTGTCGACGCCGATTATATTCGCGATATGGTGGCGCTGTGCCTAGAACAAAAGACTTGGACAGGGACCCGCGATGCCGCCCTGATAATGCTGCTCTATGGATGCGGGTTACGCATTTCTGAGGCTTTATCCCTAACCGCGCATCATATTCACCAAGCGCGGCAAAGCCAAACGCTTCGGGTCATCGGCAAAGGCAATAAAATGCGCGATGTGCCCGTGCTTGCCTCTGTTCAGTCGATGCTGGATGCATATGCGCAGGCCTGCCCTGTCTCGCTGATCGGCGAAGAGATTTTTTTTCGGGGCCGACGTGGCGGCCCGTTAGGCGCGCGCATGGCGCAAAAACAAATTGAGGGGCTGCGGCATCAATTGGGCCTTCCTAAAAGCCTGACACCGCATGCCTTACGGCACAGTTTTGCGACCCATTTACTCAGCGGCGGCGGCGACTTGCGCACCATCCAAGAATTATTAGGCCACGCATCCCTCAGCTCCACCCAAATCTATACGCAAGTCGACACGGCGCATTTACGGGACATTTACCAAAAAGCCCATCCGCGCGCGCGTTAACGCCCTACATATGGATGGCGCGATCCTCAACAGCAAGCGCCGCTTCCTTAACAGCTTCAGTGAGTGTCGGATGCGCATGGCAGGTTCGGGCTATATCTTCCGCGCTGGCCGAGAACTCCATGGCCACAGCAGCTTCGGCGATCATCTCTCCGGCATGGGGGCCCATAATATGGACACCTAACACCTGATCGGTTTCCCGATCGGCAAGAATTTTCACAAAGCCATCGGTGGTGCGGTTCACCTTGGCCCGCCCATTCGCCATAAACGGAAACTTACCCGCCTTATAGGCAATATTGGCGGCTTTCAGTTCTTCTTCCGTTTTTCCAACCCACGCAACTTCGGGCGAGGTGTAGATCACGCCGGGCACCAGATTATAATCAACATGGGCGGTCTTTCCGGACAATAGTTCCGCAAGAGCAACGCCCTCCTCCTCGGCTTTATGCGCCAGCATCGGGCCAGCAATGACATCGCCAATCGCGTAAATGCCAGGGACGTTGGTTTCAAAATGCGCATTGGTTTGAATGCGCCCTTGCGGATCACAGGCAACGCCAACCGTGTCGAGACCAAGACCCTGCGTATAGGGTCGACGACCTGTCGCCACCAGCACACGATCAGCCTTTAAGATGGTATCTTCACCACTATCATCGGAGGTGTTGATGGTCACGTTCACACCGGTTTTTTGAACAATGGCCGACTTCACTTTGTGGCCGAGCCGGAAGGTGATTCCTTGCTTGGCCAGAACGCGTTGAAAGTTTTTGGCGAGATCCGCATCAACCCCAGGGGTAATCCGATCCAAATATTCGATGACCGTCACTTCTGCACCCAGACGACGCCATACGGATCCCAGTTCAAGACCAATGACACCAGCACCCACCACCAAAAGATGTTTCGGAACTTTGGAAAAACTCAAAGCGCCGGTTGACGAAACAATCCGGTCTTCATCGATCTCAAGGCCGGGCAATGTTGCCACGTCGGACCCGGTCGCAATGATAATATTTTTGCAAGACAGCTCGCGCTTTTGACCATCCAGCAGCTCAACCTCGACGGAGCCGGCAGCCGTAATTTTGGCCGCACCGCGAATTTCCTCGACCTTGTTTTTCTTGAACAGGAACTCGATGCCCTGCGTATTTCCGGAAATGCCGTCTTGCTTGAAGGCCATCATGGCTTTGAGGTCAAGCGAGACAGAGCCTAGCTTAATGCCCATATCCGCCATATGCTCCGTTTCGGCATAGAGCTCCGTGGCATGCAGCAGCGCTTTAGACGGAATACATCCGACATTTAAACAGGTGCCGCCAGGGGCTCCCCGTTTGTCGACGCAGGCTACTTTCATTCCTAATTGGGCAGCGCGGATAGCGCAGACATAGCCGCCCGGCCCCGCACCAATGACCACCACATCAAATTGATCATTATCGGCCATGGCGTTCTCCTTTTATATCGGGCGCACCGCAATTTCGGGTGACCCCAGCATTGATCGTTGAAAAGACTAAATATCGAGCAAGAGACGTTCAGGCTCTTCTAAGCACTCTTTTACACGTACCAAGAAGGTAACCGCTTCTTTACCATCGACAATTCGGTGGTCGTAAGACAGGGCCAAATACATCATCGGACGAATGGTAATCTCGCCCTTCACGACAACCGGACGATCTTGAATTTTATGCATGCCGAGAATGCCTGATTGAGGCGCATTTAAAATCGGCGTCGACATGAGAGAGCCATAAACCCCACCATTAGACAGGGTAAATGTTCCCCCTTGCAAATCCTCAAGCGCCAATTGTCCATCGCGCGCTTTACGACCAAATTCAGCAATCGTCAGCTCGATTTCAGCCAATCCCATTGCCTGCACATCTTTGACAACCGGAACCACCAAGCCTTTATCCGTACCAACAGCGACACCCATATTCACATAGTTTTTATAGATGATTTCATCGCCAGATATTTCTGCGTTCACAGCCGGAATTTCGTTCAGGGCCGACACACAGGCGCGGACAAAAAAGCTCATAAAGCCAAGCCGCGCGCCATGTTTTTTCTCAAACACGTCTTTATAATCCCGACGAATTTGCATGAGCGCGGACATGTCCACTTCATTAAACGTGGTCAGCATGGCGGCGGAGTTTTGAGACTCTTTCAACCGCCGCGCAATAGTTTGCCGCAGGCGGGTCATTTTCACTCGCTCTTCGCGCACACCCGCTTCTTGATAGGCCGCCGCAACGGGCGAAACCGGGTTTCGAGCGGCCGCCAAAGCATCCGCCTTGGTGATACGACCATCCTTACCGGTGCCTTGGATCGAATTGGCATCTAAACCCGCTTCTGCGATCACGCGCCGCGCGGCAGGGCCAGACTTCTCCGCCCCAGCTGAACCGGCAGGACCTGGCTGTGGCGCCGTCGCTTTTGCTGGAGCCTCAACAGAGGTGGCAGGGGCCGATGCGGCAGGGGCAGATGCGGCGGGCGCGGCTGGTTTTGCAGCTGCACCACTTCCCTCCTCGATGGATCCGAGCAAGGCGCCTACTTCAACGGTGGCTCCCTCTTCGGCCTCAATCGGGCCCATCACACCAGCGGCCAAAGCCGGAACCTCAACCGTTACCTTATCGGTTTCAAGCTCGCATAGCGGCTCGTCCATCGCCACGGGATCGCCAGGCTTTTTGTACCATTGCGCAACCGTTGCTTCGGTGATGGATTCTCCTAGGGTCGGAACACGAATTTCAGATGCCATTTTATATCTCCAATGGGTCGCTTAGGGCGGCCTTTAAAAAGGCTTCGAGCTCAGCCAAATGGCGGCTCATCAAGCCTGTCGCGGTTGACGCCGAGGCTTTTCGGCCAGCATAGGCTGGACGCACATGCTTGGCATCAATCGATTTCAGGGCCCGTTCAATATACGGATTTACAAAGAACCAAGCGCCCATATTTTGTGGTTCCTCTTGGCACCAAACAATCTCAGCCTGGGGCATTTCGGCCAATTCGGCTTTGAGCGTTTCCGTCGGAAATGGATAAAGTTGCTCTAAGCGTAAAATATAAACGTCATCAATACCCGCCGCCTCGCGCGCATCGCATAAATCATAATAGACCTTGCCGGAACACAAGACGACACGTTTAATTTTTTTTGCAGGCTTAAGCGTGCCTTTATTCCGAGCATCTTGATCGTCGCGCAAGACGCGATGGAAAGAAGAACCCGCATCCATATCAGCCAAGCTCGACACACATGATTTGTGGCGCAACAGAGATTTAGGGGTCATGAGCACTAATGGCTTACGGAAATTGCGCATCATCTGACGCCGCAGAATATGGAAATAATTGGCCGGCGTGGTGCAATTCGCAACCTGCATATTATCTTCCGCACATAGCTGCAAATAACGCTCAAGACGTGCCGAGCTGTGCTCTGGCCCCTGCCCCTCATAGCCATGCGGCAACAGCATCACCAAGCCAGACATGCGGAGCCACTTATTTTCCCCCGATGAGATGAACTGGTCGATCAATACTTGTGCCCCATTCGCGAAATCACCAAATTGCGCCTCCCACAAGACGAGGGCATTGGGCTCGGAGAGGCTGTATCCATATTCAAAACCCAGTACCGCCGCTTCCGACAGCATGGAATTTATCACCTCAAATTCAGCTTGATCGGGAGACAGGTTTTTAAGTGGTTTGTAGCGGCGCTCGTCTTTTTGGTCGATCAACACCGAGTGACGTTGCGAGAAAGTCCCGCGCTCGCAGTCCTGACCCGACAGGCGAACCGAGTAGCCATCGACCAATAAAGACGCAAAAGCCAAAGACTCGGCGGTTGCCCAATCGACGCCATTGCCCGTTTCAAACATCTCTTGCTTCGCTTTCATTTGCCGCTGTAGCGCGCGATGCAAATTGAAATCCTCCGGCACAGAGGTCAGCCTTTCGCCGAGCTTTTTCAGCTTCGCTTGATCGACACCTGTTTCACCTCGAACGAAGGCATCAATTGATTTTTTCTCAAAACCGGCCCAGCGACCATCCAACCAATCGGCTTTATTCGGTTTAAATGACGTCGCGGCATCAAATTCGCCATCCAAATGCTCGCGAATAACTTGCGCATAATTATCGACCTCTTCGCGGGTCATCACGCCTTCTTCAACCAGCCGATTACCATAAATTTCGGCAACCCGCGGATGGTTCCGGATCCGTTGATACATAATGGGCTGAGTAAAGGCCGGCTCATCCCCTTCATTATGGCCAAAACGACGATAACAGAACATATCAATGACCACGGGCTTCAAGAATTTCTGACGAAACTCCGTCGCAATTTTGGCGGCATGCACAACCGCTTCCGGGTCATCGCCATTCACATGAAAAATCGGCGCCTCGACCATTTTCGCCACATCCGATGGATAGGGAGATGAGCGCGAGTAACGCGGATAGGTGGTGAAGCCAATTTGATTGTTCACGATAAAATGGATGGATCCGCCCGACTTATGTCCTTTGAGACCAGAAAGCCCAAGGCATTCGGCCACCATTCCTTGCCCGGCAAATGCGGCATCGCCATGCAGCAAGAGAGGGATCACCGTACTGCGATCCGCCATGCCTTCGGCATCACGGGGATATTGATCTTGCTTGGCCCGCGCCTTGCCCAACACGACAGGATCGACGGCCTCCAAATGCGATGGGTTGGCCGTGAGCGATAAATGGATCCGATTGCCATCAAATTCGCGCTCTGTGGAGGCACCCAAATGATACTTCACATCGCCCGAGCCTTCGACATCTTCTGGATTGGCCGACCCGCCCCTAAACTCGTGAAACAAAGCCCGGAACGGCTTGGCCATCACATTGGTCAAAACATTTAACCGGCCGCGATGCGGCATGCCAATGACAATTTCTCGCGCACCCAGATTGCCGCCGCGCTTTATAATTTGCTCTAGGGCCGGCACCAGCGATTCCCCGCCATCGAGGCCAAACCGCTTTGTGCCCGTATATTTCACATCGAGGAATTTCTCGAGGCCTTCGCTTTCGACTAACTTTTGGAAAATTGCCCGCTTGCCCTCATGCGTGAAAACGATTTCTTTATCGGCCCCTTCCATGCGCTCTTGCAGCCAGGATTTCTCTTCGGGATCCGAAATATGCATGAACTCAACCGCAAAGGTGCCGCAATAGGTGCGCCTTAGAATCTCCACCATTTCGCGAACCGTGGCCGTCTCTAAGCCCAACACATAATCGAGAAAAATAGGGCGATCCATGTCTTCTTCGGTGAAGCCATAGCTGGCCGGATCCAACTCAGGATGCGAGGAAGGTGGCGTGAGGCGCAACGGGTCGAGATCTGCCGCCAAATGACCGCGGAAACGATAGGCGCGCACCATCATAATGGCCCGAACCGAATCGAGCGTGGCCGCGCGAATATCATCTTGCGAGGCGGCGGGTTGACGATCCGCTAGTTTTTGCGCGACCGCATCAACCGACCAATTCCCATCAAGCGCCGCCGTCAGCTCTCCATTAGCCACAGGCGGCCAATCGTTGCGCTGCCAACTGGCCCGCGCAATTTGTCCAATATTTTCCTGGCCTGAGAAAAAGGCCCGCCAATCATCGCTCACATTGCCTGGATTGGCTAAATAACGATCAAGTTGCTGCTCGATATAAGCAGCATTTGAACCGTCGAAAACGCTGTTCATAACTGGATCCGAATCCGACAATTGCTTTTGGTCCATCAAACACCTTACCGAGAAATGAGTACTATGATGTTATCCATTTAAAACTGATGCTAGCGTTTTGCCAAGCGCCGCAGGCGACGGCGAGACATGTATCCCAGCTGAACGCATGGCCTCAATTTTGTCGTCCGCACCGCCTTTACCACCGGAAATAATGGCACCAGCATGGCCCATCCGACGGCCAGGAGGGGCGGTCACCCCCGCAATAAACCCAACGATGGGCTTTTTGATCTTCGAGGCTTTGATCATTTCAGCCGCATCTTCTTCCGCTGACCCACCAATTTCGCCGATCATGATGATTGATTCCGTCTGATCATCGGCCAGGAACATCTCCAAGCAATCAATAAAGTTCGTTCCATTAATCGGGTCACCGCCAATGCCGATGCAGGTCGATTGACCCAGCCCCTCGGCCGTCGTTTGCGCAACCGCTTCATAGGTCAATGTTCCCGAGCGCGAGACAATACCGACGGATCCAGGCTGGTGAATATGGCCAGGCATGATGCCAATTTTGCATTGGTTGGGCGTGATGACCCCAGGGCAATTGGGGCCGACCAAGCGCGTTTTGGACCCTTGCAGGGCCCGCTTAACGCGGATCATATCCGTGACAGGTATGCCTTCGGTAATACAGACCGCCAACTCGATGCCGGCGTCAATTGCCTCTAGGATGGCATCCGCAGCAAAGGGCGGTGGCACATAAATCGCGGTTGCGGTTGCACCCGTTGCATGCACAGCCTCATCAACCGTATTAAAAATTGGCAAATCGAGATGCGTTTCGCCGCCACGCCCGGGCGTGACCCCGCCGACCATTTTGGTGCCATAGGCAATCGCTTGCTCGGAATGAAATGTGCCTTGAGAGCCCGTGAACCCCTGGCAAATGACTTTAGTTTCAGAATTTACAAGAACCGACATTAGCCACGCTCCTTCACAGCCGCGACAATTTTCTGTGCCGCATCATCAAGATCATCTGCGGGAATGATGGTCAAACCCGACTCGCTTAGAATTTTTTGGCCCAATTCAACATTGGTCCCCGCCAACCGCACCACCAAAGGCACAGATAATTGAGTTTCGCGGGCGGCCGCGACCACACCTTCGGCGATCACATCACAACGCATGATGCCGCCAAAAATATTCACCAAAATGCCTTTCACATTGTCATCCGATAGAATGATTTTGAAGGCTTCCGTCACCTTTTCGCGGGTGGCGCCGCCGCCCACATCCAGGAAGTTGGCCGGTTCGGATCCATAAAGCTTAATAATATCCATGGTCGCCATTGCCAGGCCCGCACCATTGACCATACATCCGATCTCACCATCGAGCTTGATGTAATTCAGGTCATATTCAGAAGCGGCCACCTCGGCAGGGTCTTCCTCATCCAAGTCCCGCAGGTCAACAATATCCGCCTGCCGATATAAAGAATTGGAGTCGAAATTCATCTTCGCATCCAAACACAGTAAATCGCCCGACCCGGTCACAACGAGAGGGTTTATTTCCAATAGCGACATATCTTTTTCGATGAACGCACGATACAAATTACCGATCAGCGCCGTCGCTTGTTTCACCTGATCCCCAGAAAGCCCCAGCGCAAAGGCAATCCGACGGCCATGATGGGCCGAAAAGCCGGCAGCCGGGTCAATGCTCAATGTCAGAATTTTCTCAGGGGTCTCAGCCGCCACTTGCTCAATGTCCATCCCGCCTTCGGTCGATGCAATAAATGAAACGCGCGATGTAGCGCGGTCAACCAAGACCGACAAATAAAGCTCGCGCTGAATATCTGAGCCTTCTTCAATGTAAACACGCTTCACCAATCGGCCCGCCGGGCCCGTTTGATGGGTCACGAGGGTCATGCCCAGCATGCGGTCAGCTTCGGCCTGCACATCATCGAGCGACTTCACAACTTTAACGCCGCCGCCCTTACCACGACCACCAGCATGGATTTGCGCTTTCACCACATAAACCGGCCCACCCAATTTCTCAGCAGCCGACACCGCCTCATCCGTCGAAAAGGCGACATGGCCATTTGGAACGGGAACCCCAAAAGATTTAAGAACCTGTTTTGCTTGATATTCGTGAATATTCATTCTGACTTTCACCCTCTTTGATAAACGATAGGCCTAGACATCGACGCGCTTCGCCGATCTCGTTATATCTTCAATCGGACCTAATGAAAACAATGAAAGGGCTGAAAAGCAACAATATTCGATATTTTTCATCGACTTCTGGGGCGACCGCCGCGGCACATTAAACGCCCCATCGCCTCTGGGGCTGACATTAAAAAAGGCATGGAGAGCGGCTCTCCATGCCTTCTATAACGCGACCTAAAATGCGCCTTTTAGCGGAAGCTAGGATCGATTTTTTTACACGCGTCCAACAGGCCTTCAACCGCCTTGACGGATTTATTGAACATGGCGCGCTCTTTTGTATCCAATTTCACCTCGACAATGCGTTCGACACCCTTGGCGCCGATCACGACGGGAACACCCACATAAATGTTTTTACGGCTATACTCTCCGCTTAAATGGGCCGCGCAGGGCAGAACCCGCTTTTGGTCTTTCAGATAGCTCTCGGCCATTTCGATTGCAGAGGCGGCGGGGGCGTAGAAGGCAGAGCCTGTTTTTAACAGACCCACGATTTCCGCGCCGCCATCGCGTGTGCGCTGCACAATCTCGTCCAAACGTTTTTGGGTTGTCCATTTCATCTTCACAAGGTCTGGCAAAGGGATACCGGCAACAGTTGAATAGCGAACGCTCGGCACCATCGTGTCGCCATGTCCACCCAAAACAAAGGCGGTGACGTCGCGAACCGACACATTAAATTCTTCGGCCAAGAAATGGCGGAAACGAGCCGAATCCAGAACGCCGGCCATGCCGACCACTTTATTTTTTGGCAAGCCCGAGGCTTTTTGCAAGGCCCAAACCATGGCATCAAGCGGGTTAGTGATACAAATCACGAAAGCATTGGGCGCATATTTTTTGATGCCCTCGCCCACTTGGCGCATCACTTTCAGATTAATACCCAACAGATCGTCGCGGCTCATGCCCGGCTTACGCGGCACGCCCGCCGTCACGATCACTACATCGGCGCCCTTAATGCCCGAGTAAGATTTAGTTCCCGACAAAGCTGCATCGAAGCCACTCACGGGCGAGCTTTGAGCCAGATCCAAGGCCTTCCCTTGCGGAATGCCGTCTACAATATCGAAAATAACAATATCGCCGAGCTCTTTTAGTCCAGCCAAATGGGCCAATGTGCCACCAATTTGGCCCCCACCAATCAATGCAATCTTTTTGCGTGCCATGGTCTTCCCTTTCACGATCGAGATAATAATTGGCGTGATCTAGCGCGTTTAAAGAACCGACGCAAGTCGTGTGATGCGCACTTAACCGAGATCTGGTTCAGTTTCCTCCCCGGACGGACGATGCGGAAGCGCCATATATTCCCGCGATTGCATTTCGTTTAACCGCGATACGGTGCGCTGAAATTCAAAAGCACTATCGCCGCTTGGATAGAGCCCTTGAGGTTCGGCATCGGCGGAGGCAATCAATTTGACGCGGTGCTCATACAGCGTATCGATCAAGGTGATAAACCGAATAGCCTCGTTGCGTTTCTCGGGGCTGAGCGCGGGAATGGCATCGATCACAACCGTATGAAACTGCCGCGCCAGAGCCAGATAGTCGGGCGCGCCCCGATTTTCAGCACATAGGGTTTCAAAGCGCAGGCGGGCAACCCCCATGGCCGTCATGGGAATGACCCATTCACGCCCCATCAGATGAACTGTTGCACTGATCGGCGCCGCGCCCCCCGTCATATCCGCAAAACGTTGATCGAGCGCTTCACGGCTGTGCCGGCCGACCGGGGTAAACCACGTTGGATGTCCGAGCAGTCGATCCAGGCGATAATCCGTTTCTCCCGACAATTCGAACACCGAAAGACGCTCAGTCAGCAGCGCGATGAACGGCAAAAAGCGGTCGCGGTGCAAGCCCCCCGCATATAGATCATGGGGATGACGATTGGAGGTGGCGACCACCCAAACGCCAGCATCGAACAGCGCTGTAAAAAGCCGCCCCAGAATGGAGGCATCGGCAATGTCCTTCACCTGAAATTCATCAAAACACAGAATTTTGGTTTGTCGGGCAATCGCTTGTGCGACCGGCGGGATGGGATCGCCGGCCTTGGCCTGACCTTTTTTCTGCCGCTGCCGAACATCATGGATCCGCTGATGCACCTCTTGCATAAAGGCATGAAAATGCACGCGTCTTTTGCGTCGTTCCGGCACAGTTTCATAAAATGAATCCATCAACATGGACTTCCCGCGCCCAACACCACCATGAAGATATAAGCCGCCGCTCGACGCTGCTGGGCGCCGCGTAAACAAGCGGGCGAGTTTTGCCCCAAGCCCCCGCTCCGCCATTAATCGGTGCCACAGATCATCTAAGGCTTGCGCGGCGGCTTCTTGTGCGCGGTCAGGGGAGATGGTGCCCGCGGCCACTAAAGCATGATAGGCCGCCAAAGGCGTCGGCTGCGACGGTGAAGACATGCGATGCGTCACATCTGCAAATATTGTTTAGCGATAATTCCGCGCTGAATTTCGTTGGACCCGCCATAGACACTGGCCGCGCGATTGCTCATATAGTCAGCCATGCCCATAATGGCAAGAGCAGGCCCAGCGTGGTTAGACAAGGCACCTTGCGCACGGGCCTGCGTAGTCCATCGAAGACCTTGGTGTCCGAGCGCTTCAATCGTGAGCGTGTCAAAGGCCTGCTGTAATTCCGTTCCGGAAATTTTAAGCCGCGCGCTGGCGCTGAGGTCGGGTTGCTGCGCTGTATGGCCTGCGAGCTCGGCCGCGTGGGCGGCTTGAATTCGAAATTCACTGGTCTCGAGCGCATCAAGCCTAACATCCAATTCAGACAAACGCGCGGTTAAATCCGGATCCTCGAGCGGGATCACCAAGGCTGCAATCCGATCTCGTTTCTCGCGCAAGCGCGCCGCATAAGCGGCACTTCTCTCAAAAGCCAGCAGCGCTTTTGCCACCGTCCACCCGTCATTCTCGGCGCCCACAAGATTGGCCACCGGAACCCGCACCCCGTCAAAAAACACTTGATTAACTTCATGGTCGCCAGAAAGGGTAATGATCGGCCGCACCTCAATACCGGGGCTCGTCATATCAATTAATAAAAAGGATATTCCCTTTTGAGGCTTCACCGTCATATCGGTGCGCACCAGAGCAAAAATCATATTGGCGTGATGGGCCATCGTCGTCCAAATTTTGGTGCCGGAGACAATATAGTCGTCACCATCGCGTTCGGCGCGGCACGACAGGCTGGCAAGGTCTGATCCCGAACCTGGCTCGGAATATCCTTGGCACCAAAAATCATCGCCAGAGAGAATGCGCGGCAAATAATAATCTTTTTGAGCCTGCGACCCATGAACAATGAGGGTTGGCCCAATCATGCCAAGGCCCATGGGCGCCAGCCGCGGCGCGCCTGCGCGCGCCGACTCACTGGTAAAAATATACCGACGCAGCGGATCCCAACCTGTGCCACCATAGGCTTGCGGCCAATGCGGTGCCGCCCACCCTTGTTGGTGAAGTATTTTTTGCCATGCCATGGCGGGTGCATAGTCGCTGCATATTCCCGTCGATAAAGAACCCGCCTGAACTAGCGCCGCATCGAGATGGGCTTCAAAGAAAGAACGAACTTCTTGACGAAAATTCTCAATCTCTGGCGGGAACGACATATCCATCACATCCTCCTCGGCGCGGTCAGGGGTGCCAAGGGCGGCACCGCGCATCAAATCACTGGCCCTGCCGCAACTTTACGCCTAGCGATGGATAGGGGTCAATTCATTCCGACCTGCAAATGACCGACCGCTAAAAAATCATCGATACGGTGCTGGATCATGATGAAAACGCTCCGAAAATGATCGCGCTGATCCGGTAGAGGGCCAGAAAAATAGGCGGGATTGGGAAATGGCCAATGCATGGAGGATGGATGACCTGGCCACACAGGACAGCTTTCTCGCTCTGCCTGACCACATACGGTGACGATTAAATCCATATGCGGCGATTCAGGACACTCGAATTGCGTCCAAGATTTAGAGGCCGGCTGGGTAAACAAGATCCCAGCGTCGCGCAAGGTCTCGAGCGCCAAAGGATGCACCTCGCCCGTGGGGTGACTTCCCGCACTATAGGCGCGCCATGCCCCACGCGACGCATGGTTCATATAGGCCTCAGCCATAATCGATCGGCACGAATTTCCCGTGCACAGAAAAAGAATATTTTTCATGACATGAAATCTAGCACGCAACTATGACAAAACCGTGACCGAAGGCCACGGCTTTATCATCTCGGCATCACGGGGTTTAAACTTCCCGCGCCACCATCATTTTTTTAATTTCGGAAATCGCCTTTGCAGGAGACAAGCCTTTCGGGCAGGCTTTCGCACAATTCATAATAGTATGACACCGATAGACGCGGAACGGATCCTCAAGCTCATCGAGCCGCTCACCGCGCGCCTCATCCCGGCTATCCGCCAGCCATCGATAGGCCTGCAACAAAACCGCCGGACCCAGATATTTATCGGAGTTCCACCAATAGCTCGGACACGATGTCGAACAACAGGCGCACAAAATACACTCATACAAACCGTCGAGTTTAGTCCGGTCTTCAGGTGATTGCCGCCATTCTTTCTCGGGCTTTGGTGTTTCGGTGGTCAACCAAGGTTTGATCGACGCATATTGCGTATAGAGATTGGTGAGATCGGGCACCAAATCTTTAATGACGGGCATATGCGGCAAGGGATAAATATTGACCTCCCCCTTCACCTCATCCAAACCCTTTGTACAAGCCAAAGTGTTTTGACCATCAATATTCATTGCGCAAGAGCCGCAAATTCCCTCGCGGCAGGAGCGCCGGAAAGTGAGGGTCGAATCCATTTCATTTTTAATTTTGAGCAGCGCATCCAATACCATCGGACCGCAGTCTTCGGCGTCGAATGTGTAGCTATCGATCCGCGGATTCTCGTTATCTTCGGGGCTCCACCGATAGACTTTCAATGTGCGGGGCTTTTTTAAATCACCTGGCGCAACGAATGCCTTACCTTTTTTAACCCGGGAATTGGCGGGAAGAGTAATTTCAACCATTTCGTACTCCGATCCTAGTAAACCCGTGCTTTGGGTTCGATGTAACTAACCTCATTGGTCAGCGTATAAGTATGAACAGCGCGGTAATCGAGGCGGGCTTTACCTTTGGCATCGACCCATGTCAGCGTGTGCTTCATCCAATTTTCATCATCGCGATCTGGATAATCTTCCCGCGCATGACCTCCACGACTTTCTTTACGGGCATTCGCGCCCTCAACTGTCGCGATCGCTTGGACCATCAGATTGTCAAATTCGAGGGTTTCAATCAGATCGCTGTTCCAGATCAAAGACCGATCCGAAACACGGATATCAGCCATGCCCCCCACAACTTTTTGCATACGCGCGCAGCCCTCTTCGAGCACATCACCGGTGCGGAACACGGCACAATTTTCCTGCATGGTGCGCTGCATTTCAAGACGGAGTTCAGATGTCGGCGTGCTGCCATTGGCAGTGCGGAAATGGTCTAACCGGTCCAAGGCGTTTTGTCCGGCATGCGCCGCTAAAGGCGCCTGACGGGCACCCGCCTC
>CBFIIU010000001.1:209512-239443 GCA_965662735.1 Alphaproteobacteria bacterium | reverse complement strand
GACCTAATCAGAACATCTAAATCGGGGGCTAAACCCGCCAAAAACCCGATTACACCAATCTTAGCGATCGTGTTCTTTGTCGCCGACGTCTGCGCAAAGGCAGCACCCACTGTTCCTTGAGATACTGGATCCATGTTAACTCACTCAATTCTATTGCAACAAAATGGCGCTTGCCGGCGCGTGATCTATTCTAAAGCCTGCCTTAGGCGCCCAATTTTCCAACAGCATGCAGACCATCGCTCAGCACAAAACTCATATCCGGCTGCACGGCCCCGACCATCGCCTCACTATCAAACAGCTGCATGGCCAGCTCAGCGACTTCTTCAGCAGTGTGAAACTGAACGCCCGCGAGCGCGTCTTGCGACACAATTTTCTTCGATCCCTCGAGAGAATTGATGAGGAATTCGGTTGCGATCGGGCCTGGTGCAAGAAGTTGAGCGCGCATTGGATGGTTCTGGCTGGCGAGCTCGCGGCTCAACCCTTCGGTCAAGGCCGTCACAAAATATTTGGTGGCCGAGTAGGCAATAGCCTCCTCAAACAATGCATAACCAGCTCCAGACGCGACATTCATCAGGCGCGCCGATGATTTATGGCGAAACTGGCTGAAGGCCGCTGTCAATGTCGCCACAGCCGCCACATTGAGCGCCAGCATCGCGTTCAAGACATCCGGCGCGGTGTCCCACACACAATCCCAGTGCCCCAATGCGGCATTGTTGATCAAGACATCAACGCCCAATTTTGGAAGATCCTGGGCGAGGCTTTGAAGCTGATGAGCATCCGCGAGGTCGACCAGTCGATAATCAGCGCCAGAAGCCCCCAAAGCAATCAGTTCCTCTTTCAACGCTTTGAGCAATGTTTCACGTCGCGCGACGAGGATCACCTGATCGCCACGTCGAGCGAATTGCTTTGCAATCTCAGCGCCCAATCCAGCGCTTGCCCCCGTAACCATAACAACTGCCACTTTATGCCCTCACATATTAAATAACGTCATCGAAAGTCCGGCTGATCGAAACTCGGGGATTTATTCAGACGCTAGTCATTGGCCAAGGAGAAGATATTTTCTCCCTTATGAACAAAGTCTCTTTTATGCCGGCTAATAGCTTTGAGAAAATTTTGAGAGTTAGCTTGTTTCGGCAACATCCAATCATGCGTCTCAATGATCAACAATGGAAATTTCTTAACCCACCCGGTGTTGGCAGAAAACAAATCGTCCTCAAAGCCTTCAATATCAATTTTGACAATAAAGGGCACCGTATTCCTGAAGCCTGATAAAATACTATTGATCGTGACCACCTCTATACCGCCTTCTCCATTTTCACTGCGAGATGTTCTGAAGGCGTCATTGTCAGAGTCAATATCATCAATGCGAACAAAACCATCAGCGCTTCCAACAGCCTTATTGAGCAATTGAACATTCCCCAAACCTGCGCAATTTTTTTGCATCATCGAGAAATTACTTTTCTCCGGCTCAATAGAGATGATCAAAGATTTTGGGAAAACTGACGCAAAGTAAAGTGCTGCGCACCCAATATTAGCGCCGCAATCAATGATTAAAGGCACTTTATTTTGGCTCACAATGTGATCGTAGTTTTCTAAAAGTTCGTCATATCTCTTTAGAAAAGATAAATCATAATCAGTGTGGGTGAATATTTGGTTAACCGTCGCGGAGTCTATACCGTCTCTTATATAGATACTAAAGAAACGCCGCTCCTTCTTATCGTAAAGATAAATTTTGCCCTTCGTAGAAGGTGAAAAACGCACATATCGCCATCTACGATTAAAGAGGGTCTTCACAAACGTTTTAAAAAATTTAATCAGCCTTTTCATATATATAACCACATATGTTTAACTTGATGCTTCTGGCTTGTTTGCAAAGGAGAACAAAGTTCAACGGCTTTGGCAATAGTATACAAGGCCGACATGGAGTCGCGTTACTGAATATATTTAATAGAAAAGGATGAAGCTTTCTTTATAAAAACGACTGCCTTTCCTACGCGATCTTCAGAATAATTAGTGCCATTATACAGTCCACTTACCCTATACCCGACAAGACATTCATTAGAACCTTCAGCCCAAAATATTCTGCTTTTCGTCACTGAGCCGTTATTGTTAGCGATGTGCCTAATGGCCTGAGATGCGGTTAGTGTATTTGTAACCAGCGCTTGCCGAGGTACCGACTGCGACATAGGACATAGAGCCTCAGCCTCTGACACGGAAACTGTAGAATCTTGATGACTCGCTCCATAATATTTATGCTCGCCATCAGATAAATTATCGAGCAGGGCCACTAATTTTTCTCTCTTTAGCTTCGCTTCCATTTGGCGACGCTCGACCAAAGCTTTGTGCTCTTCGATTCTAACTTGCTCAGCAATTAATGCGGCGCGCTTCTCTTCATTAATATTGACTGAGACTATGTGCCCCACCACATCATCATTCATATACTGCAACTTGTCGCTTAGTTTGTCATGGGATGCAACAAATTTTTCAACACGTGCTTTCAAGAGATCCGGCAACGGTACTGCTCAAAATCATTCGCGCTTTTCAGTTATGGTCATTTGGGCTTCGATCTGTTGATGCAATCCGTCTAGAAAGACTCTCTCCATGTCGCGGTGCATTTTAGCCCCGAATATAGCTCTAAGGGTTGCGGAAGAAATCAGGAAATAATTGACCGCTCCCAGCCATTGGTAAGTCAAGGTCAAGACTTGAACTTCGTTCAAGTTTCGAAAGGCAGGAACAGCGCTCGTCATATCTACCAAGCGTCGGAGAAAATCTTTGAGATACCAGCTTTCAACGCTTGCAGCGCGATCATTATTATCAAGGAGTTCTCGCATCAGTAAGCGTGTGCGACGCAAATTTGTGCTACTGGGCGTGACAAGTCGCGCGTAAAAACGTTTGACTTTGAGGATGGGATCACTTGAGGACTGCTCCGCATCGAGCTGCTGCTCCAAAAAGTCATCTGAGATACGTTGTAGCACGGCACCGTAGAGCTTTTCTTTACTAGCAAAGTAATGCAGTAGGCCCTGTTTCGTCAGCCCCATTTCCGCTGCAATCGCAGCAATGCTGACGCCATAGAAACCCCGCTCAGCAAACAATATCTCTGCGGTATCCAGCAGTCGTTGTCGTGTGTCTTCGACCATTAATATCTCTTTTAATTGCAGCCTACCTTATGGTAGGCTATAAACCTACCGAATGGTAGGCGCTTCAGCATATCGCCTCATGCACTGCCATCGAGGACGGTTTTCGCCATCGGGCTGATGACCGTTACGTGGAGAGCTAGTCGACACTATAGCGTTGCATAACTACGATTTTGTGCAAGACCCAGGGGGAACAATATGGAACGACAATTAGAGATCGCAATAATACAGGAATTGCTTGGTCTGCGAGAAGCAAAGAGTCACTTCTTGGACACCAGCGTAGCCTTCAATTCGGTTGATCAGTACAAGTCAGAGGCCATTTTTCAACAAGAGAACGCCCAGTTATTCGCCAGACTACCGACGATCTGTGCCCACAGCAGCGAAATGCCTAACCCCGGCGACTTCGTAACATGCGAGGCAGCAGGAAAATCGATATTAGTAACGCGTGATACGGAGGGCATGGTTCACGCCTTTCTCAATATCTGCCGCCACCGTGGTACACCGCTCGTTGGAGGGGAGTCGGGATGCAAACAACGTTTCACCTGCCCTTATCATGCATGGACCTACGCCAATACTGGCGAGCTACTATCTGCGCCGCACTTGGAAGCAGGTTTTCCCGGGATCGATAAATCGCAGTACGCTTTACGATCGCTTGTGTGCTTTGAGCGCTTCGGATTTATCTGGGTTATAGCAACACCCGATACCACTTTTTTTGACTTTGACGACTACTATGCACCTATTGCCGAAGAAGCAGAGGCCCTCGATCTTGCTAATATGGCGATCGCACGTGAGGAGCGACACATTCACAATTGCAACTGGAAAATATTGGTTGAAGGTGGCCTCGAGGCCTATCACTTTAAGATGGCGCATCGCAAAACCATCGGGCCCTACTTTGAAGACAACCTCTCCAGCTATCAATTACTTGGCGACCACATGCGATCGGTTTTAATGCGAACGAGCATGCATGAACTAAGGAACAAGCCACAGGAGCAGTGGCGCCTGCGTGACCATGCCAACCTCATTTATACCTTCTTCCCAACAACGCAACTACTAGTGCAAAGCGACCATGTTGTCTGGATAAACTCACGCCCGATATCAGCCACGGCAACCGAGTTAAGACTAGCTACTCTAGCTCCCAAGGAGCGATTGGGTGAGCGCGATTATTGGGATAAAAACCACATGATCACTGTTAGCACTCTGACTGAAGATTTTGTGATTGGCGAAAGCATTCAGGCGGGACTTGCAACCGGTGCCAATGAACACATGACCTTTGGCCGTTTCGAGGGGGCGTTACCGGTGTTTAATAATCTAGTGAGGCGCTACACGTCGCCGGTAACCACGGCCTCCTAACACTACTTTTAGGGTCATGCGATGCTACCGGACCGGGCAAAACGTGACCTTTAAAGGATCATCGGCTTCACCACCTGAAAATGGGGACACTCTCGAGACGACGCACTCTTTCTGGGGTTACTCAGTTTCCCTTGCGAAAACCACGTTCTGGTTGACAAAAACAGGCACGCGGCTTTGTGATTGTACGAGCGCTCCATCAGCATATCGATGCTGTGTCGTTTACCAAACATTGCCTGCCAACACCAATCATTCCCACTCAATCGTGCCGGGAGGCTTTGAGGTGATGTCGTAAACAATGCGGTTAATACCCTTAACCTCATTAATAATCCGCGTTGAGACTTGCGCCAAAAACGCGTGCGAAAACGGATAATAGTCGGCGGTCATGCCATCCGTTGATGTTACGGCGCGCAGGGCACACACATACTCATAGGTTCGACCATCGCCCATCACACCCACTGTCCGAACCGGCAAAAGAACGGCGAAGGCTTGCCAAATCTCATCATAGAGGCCGGCCGATACGATTTCTTCAAGGTAAATCGTGTCAGCCTTGCGCAATATGTCGAGCTTCTCTGCCGTAATCTCGCCGGGGATGCGGATGGCGAGGCCTGGCCCTGGAAAAGGATGCCGCCCCACAAAAGCCTCGGGTAAGCCCAACTCACGGCCCAGAGCGCGAACCTCATCTTTAAACAATTCGCGCACGGGCTCGACCAAGGCCATATTCATGCGCTCCGGCAACCCGCCAACATTGTGATGACTTTTAATCGTGACGCTGGGGCCGCCTGTGAATGAGACACTCTCAATTACATCGGGATAGAGTGTACCTTGCGCCAGAAAATCCGCGCCGCCAATTTTATGCGCTTCCGCCTCAAAGACATCAATAAAGGTGGCGCCAATGATTTTGCGCTTCTGCTCGGGATCGGTGACCCCAGCTAATTTACCCAAGAATAAATCGCTCGCATCTTGATGAACCAAAGAGATATTGAAATGGTCGCGGAATAGTCCAACCACCTGCTCGCTCTCGCCCGCGCGCATCATTCCGGTGTCGACATAAACGCAAGTGAGCTGGTCGCCAATGGCCTCATGCAACAAAACGGCAACGACCGAGCTATCCACCCCACCGGACAGGCCGCAAATCACACGGCCATCGCCGACTTGGGCGCGAATACGATCGATGGCATCGGAGCGAAAAGCAGACATCGTCCAATCGCCCGCGCACCCCGCAATCTCATGCGTGAAATTGCGCAACATTTGTGCGCCTTGCGGCGTGTGCACGACTTCTGGATGAAATTGAACGCCATAGCGCTTTCGACCTTCATCGGCAATTGCCGCATAAGGCGCGTGCGTACTGTGTCCGATGGGTGCAAAGCCTTCAGGCAGGGCCACAACGCGATCACCATGGCTCATCCACACGGCGATGTCATGACCCTCAATACCCGCAAAGAGCGGCGACGGCGCATCAATATGAACCGTCGCGCGGCCAAATTCGCGCGCCTCGCCGGGCGCCACCTGTCCGCCTAATTGCTGACACATCGCCTGCTGGCCATAGCAAATGCCCAATAGCGGCAACCCACTCGCGAGCACCGCCTCGGGAATTTGCGGCGCATTTTCCACGATCACACTTTCAGGCCCGCCCGAAAGAATGACCCCCTTCACTTTATGGTCGGCAAAATAGGCGTCCGCCTTTTGAAAGGGGACGACCTCGCAATACACGCCGCTTTCGCGCACCCGACGCGCAATCAATTGGGTGACTTGCGACCCAAAATCAATGATGAGAATGCGATCCATTATTCTGTCGATGGTTCAGAGGTGGAAGGAGGCGTCGCATCTGCGTCCTTCGCGGCCTTGCCTTTTTTCGGCATCGATTTTTGGGCCATACGAGCCTCCCCATCATAATTTTCAATCAGGTCTGATAGCTCGGCGCTTTGCGAACAGGAGCCACATAATGACGTCAATTGGTTTAGGGCATCGCGGGCAATATCAATTTCGCCGCGGCGTAACTCCGCACGACCTTGCAACACATAAGCATCGCGCAGGGTTGGATCAATTTGCAGGGCTGTGGCCACAAAACGGCTGGCATCGGCATCGTCTTTTTGAGCAAAGGCAAGTTCGGCCAAAACAAAATATGCGACAGCGTTTTTCGGGTTTGCCGCCACTGCCTGCACCAGCAATTCATGAATGGGCTCGATGGTTGTCGCATCGATCTCTTTGGCGACGGACTGACCTTTTAGAGCGGTCACAAGCGAAGGATTGTCCTTAATTGCCGTTTCAGCGCGCTGTAGAAGTTCATTGGAGAGATCTTGATATTTGGCACTGGCAGCCTTCGCGCCTAATGGCACGAGAGACAGACACACACCGAGTGCGCAGAACCCCAAAAATCGAACAAAAATCTGCATAGGCGTATCTCGCATTCTCATCGCTCAAAATCAAGGGGTCAGATTAGTCGATTCACAGATCCGTCACACTGCGAAAATACACAATTTTGGCGCGAAAATTAGCGCATGGGGATCCAGTAAATGACAGTGAGCAATGGCAAGCCATTATTAGGCTCGACGTCGCATCACCGCCACATAAAAGCCGTCTGACCCCGTCGCATGGGGCGAAAGCTCATAGTCGTGGATGCAAGTCGATGCATCGCTCGAGGCACAAGCAGGTCTTTTTTCCGGCTCAAAATTCAGGTCTGCTTCCTCAAATTGCGGATTCTCTGTCAAAAATTTCTCGATTTGGGCACGATTTTCGGCCCGAAAAAGCGAACATGTCATGTATGCCAAGCGCCCCCCCGGTCTTACATAGCGCGCCGCCTCCACCAATACATCCGCCTGCTGTTGGGTCACATCCGCAAGACGTTGTGAAGAAAACTGCCATTTGGTCTCAGGGTTTCGCCGCCACCTCCCCGACCCACTGCACGGGGCATCCACAATCACCAAATCCGCACGCGCCGTGAGCGATGTGAGCCCCTCACCCATGGCCGGCTTAATATGATGCGCCGAGGCGCGCTTTTGCCGTGGCCATAGGCCCGTTAGGCGTTGCTCTGAAACATCGTGGACAAAAATATCTGCCTGAGCACCCAGTAAATCAGCAAGATGCAGAGCCTTTCCACCCGCGCCGGCACAGTAATCCAGCACAATGCGGTCTTTGGGGCGATAGACGAGACGCGTGATCATCTGGGCGCCGCGGTCTTGCACCTCCACCCAGCCTTCCTTAAAGGCTCGGCTGGCGCGCAGCTGCCCACTCGCACTTGTCGCACATGTCAGGGCAAGGCTGTGGCCACGAGCAGGATCAATGGCAAGATCAGTGGCAGGATCAATGATGGGATCAATGGCGTGGGCCTCAATCCCATCTTCAGCGAGCGATTTCTGAGCGCTAGCCAGATCCGTTTTCGATCGGTTTACGCGCAGGTCAACAGGCGCACGCCGATTCAGAGCCGCCATTTCACCAACCGCGCATGACCCGAATCGCTCGAGAAAATGATTTTCTGCCCAATCCGGAATACTGTGAATAATCATCGGATCATCCGTCTTACGAACAATCCCTTGCTCCGCTCGCTGGCGTTCATCATCGCTGAGCGGCGCCGGCCCGTATTGTGAACCGTCAAACAGGCTGTCGAGGCTGAGCGCGTGCGCAGTGGAAGCGGAACTGGCTTCCGGCAGATAGCCTTTAATCACGGCGGCGATAACACAGCTTCGCCAGGAGGGGGCGTCCATCACCCACGCCAAATATCGCCGGTGACGCAAAACGCTATAGACAAGTTCCTGGATAAAACGACGGTCTTTGGCACCAGCATAGCGGTTCTGACGCGCCCAATGCTCCAGACTGCGATCAGCCGCGCGCTGCGTTTCATCAATCGCTGTCAGAAGCTCAATGGCTGTTGCAATGCGCGCCGCGTACCGCACAGGAACTCAGCTCACCTTACTTGCTGACGCCCGGATAATTGGGCGCCTCGCGCGTGATCACCACATCATGCACATGGCTTTCCGATAAAGAGGCAGAGGTCATTTTGACGAAGCGGGCGCGCTCTTGAAAACTGCCAATAGTGGCCGAGCCCGTATAGCCCATTGCGGCGCGCAATCCGCCAATTAATTGGTGAACCACCGCTTCCGCCGATCCTTTAAAGGGGATTTGTCCTTCAATGCCTTCAGGCACAAGTTTTTGGGTTTCGGCAATATCGGCCTGAAAATAACGATCCGCCGAACCACGCGCCATGGCACCAACCGACCCCATGCCCCGATACGCCTTATAGCTTCGCCCTTGATATAGAAACACTTCGCCCGGCGCTTCGGTGGTTCCCGCCAACATCGACCCGACCATCGCACAGCTCGCCCCCGCCGCAATTGCCTTAGCGAGATCGCCTGAATATTTGATCCCGCCATCCGCAGTGACCGGTATATTGTGTTTTTGCGCAACCTCAACGGCATCAATAATTGCGGTGAGTTGCGGCACACCAACGCCGGCCACAATGCGCGTTGTACAAATTGAGCCCGGACCAATACCAACTTTCACCGCATCGGCCCCCGCATCAATCAATGCCTTGGTGCCCTCACCGGTCGCCACATTTCCAGCCATAATTTGTGCTTCGGGAAATTCACGCTTAATCCGTTCGACCGCCGCCGACACCTGCTTGGAGTGCCCGTGCGCTGTATCGATCACCAGCAAATCCACCCCCGCTTCAATGAGCGCGGCAGCACGTTCATAGCCAGCATCACCAACGGTTGATGCCGCTGCAACCCGCAAACGACCCTGCGGATCTTTTGCGGCATTGGGGTGCAATTGGGCTTTTTCCATATCTTTGACCGTGATCAGGCCAACACAGCGATAATTTTCGTCGACAACGACCAGCTTTTCGATGCGGTGGGAATGCAACAGCCGCTTGGCCTCTTCTTGATCGACAGCCTCGCGGACGGTGACCAGATTGTCCCGTGTCATTAGTTCTGAAACAGGTTGGTCCAACCGGCTCGCGAAACGCACATCGCGATTGGTCAAGATGCCTACCAGCTTGCCATTCTGTTCGGTAACCGGAATACCGGAAATTTTATATTCGGTCATCAAATCCAGGGCCTCAGCCAAGCTCTGATGCGGGGCGATTGTCAGCGGATTCACTACCATGCCGCTTTCAAATTTTTTGACCCGGGTCACTTCCGCGGCTTGTTCCTCAGGGGTCAAATTACGGTGTAAAACCCCAAGCCCGCCCGCTTGCGCCATGGCGATGGCCATTTCGGCTTCCGTTACCGTATCCATGGCCGCCGATAAGAGAGGAATACCAAGGGTTATCTTTTGGGTAACCCGGGTTTCTGTTCGCGCCTGAGACGGCAAAACATCCGACTCGCGAGGCTCCAACAGGACATCATCAAAGGTAAGGGCTTCTCGAAACATGACTCAATATCCGTTCAATTGATATTGGCACTGTTCTCTAGCACCATTTGATCATCACGTGAACCGAATCTTTTGCGAGCCGCTCTTCTGGAGAAAGTTGTTCACATATGTCGGGCTACGAGAGGCTCACTGCCCTTTAAACCCTTGTGCAACCACATAAAGCTCGGAGGACTCTTTGCGGCTAGCCTGGGGCTTAACATGCGCCACCGTGCGAAAATGCTGTTTCAACATGGACAGCAAGCTTGCTTCGGTGCCGCCTTGAAACACTTTCGCGCAAAATGTTCCATTGGGGGTCAAAACTTCTATCGCGAACCATGCCGCAGCTTCAACCAGAGCGAGCGTGCGCAAATGGTCTGTTTGACGATGCCCTGTCACCGCCGCCGCCATGTCGGATAGGACAATATCAACATCGCCGCCAACCATCTCGCGCAACTGCGCGGGTGCCTCATCCTCCATAAAATCCAGCTGCATGAGGGTCACGGCTCCCATTGGATCTATTTCAGTCAGATCGATGCCAAAAACATGGGCCTCGCCCACACGGGCTGCCGCGACTTGCAGCCAGCCCCCCGGTGCTGCACCGAGGTCGAGAACCCGCTTGCCTCGACGCAAAAATTTGAACCGGTCGTCAATTTCAATCAGCTTGTAAGCGGCGCGCGAGCGATAGCCATCGCGTTGCGCGGCATGCACATAAGGGTCGTTGAGTTGGCGCTCAAGCCAGAGTGTTGACGATAATTTGCGACCACGCGCCGATTTAACGCGCGTGAACATGCGATCGCGCGCGCCTCTGCCCGAACTTCCTTTTTTGCCCCCGCCGCCCGAGGAGCCTTTTCCCGACGCGCCCTTACCCGCCATGGCGCTTTGCTTTTTGGCGACGTCGTGCACGATATTGACTGCGGCGACGATCGCGACGCATCATTCGCATCAACATACCCTCGCGTAATCCACGATCAGCGACACTCACCCGCTCCGCAGGAAAAACCTGATACAGCGCATCCATGACCGCGCATCCCGCCAACACCAAATCCGCTCGTTGGACACCAATGCAATGATTGGCTGCCAATTCACTCCGACTTTTCTGACGCAAATCATAAATCACCGCCATCATATCTGACATCTGCATGATACAGCCATCAACGCGCTGACGGTCATAGCGCGGCAGGCCCATATGAACTGCGGCTAACGTGGTTACCGTGCCCGACGTGCCGATGAGTTGTATCTCATCGACTTGATCAAGGTCAGAGATTTTTTGACTAAATTCCCGTAAGGCGGTCAAACACTCGGCCAGTATGGGCTCATAGCCATGTTCATACTCCCCCGGCCCTGCATATCGCTCCGCCAGTGTCACAACACCTAATGGATAAGATGCGACATGCGCAATTTCGAGGGGGCCTGTGCCATCGCGCTGTAACCAAGTAAGCTCCGTACTGCCACCGCCAATATCAAATACGAGAGCGGCCTGGGTGGAGGACGCAAAAAGGTTCTCGCAGCCGAGAGCGGCTAATTCCGCTTCCGCCTGCCCATCAATAATTTCAAATCTAAGGCCCGTCTCGCGCACCACCCGGCGCACAAAGGCACTCCCATTGGAGGCTTTACGGCAGGCTTCCGTGGCGATACATCGAACGCGCCCGACACGCGCACGACGAATTTTTCCAGCACATACTTTTAAGGCTGCGATGGTTCGATCCATCGCTTCTTCGCTTAAAGCACCACTTTGCTCCAAGCCCTCGCCGAGGCGCACAATCCTGGAAAAACTATCGCGCACCTTGAACCCGTCGCCATCCGGTTCGACAATTAATAAACGGCAATTATTGGTGCCCAAATCGAGCGCACCATACAGCACCCTCTCCGCCCGCGATCCATTCTTAGACCCTGAGGTGCGCGCCCTGCCTTGATTTCCCTCTGACTGACTTCCTCCCGACGGGCTGGAGCCCGACTGATGGGGGCTAGATTGATTGGGGCTAGAATGGGCTGAGTTTTGCGCGGCATTCTCATCGCCACGAGTGGGCCGCGCCTCTTGCGATTTCCGAGGGGGACAAGCCAATTCTGCGACGTTTTTTTCGTCTACAGATGATGCGGATACGGTGGGGCTAGCCCCAGACACGGCGACTTCAGAACTCATCATGCTCTCACAGGTGCTGCTTAATGCAGATCAGACAATGCTGTTAAGAAAAACAGTAACGGATATGCCCGTGAAAGCAAGTCGCATTCTGAAATTAATCCTCTCCACGGGGCCTAAAAATTCTCCTAAACATAAGAATGATTGTCTCTCAAGCGCTACCTGTGTGTTACCGAAGTTTGTGTGTCACGAGTAGCGACATAGAGAATATTTGATCGGCCACCACCGGCCTTTTCCGCTCACCATTGAAAGGAAGTAAAATGCACCTCACTTCATCTCCATTCATCGCGTCCGCAACCGTGATGGGCCTTGTCTTTACGATTGGACTTATGGCGCTGAGCGACGCCCAAGCGGCCGATCATTGTGACGATATGAGGCATAAGAAAGGACCTCACGTAACCACAATGGACACAGATAGTGATCAGCGCGTCTCCCGCGAAGAATTTTTATCATTTCACGTCGGACTATTTAATCAAATGGATCAAGATAAAGACGGCCAGCTAACGGAAGCGGAGTTAAAACTGTTCCACGACAAATGCGCTCCCTCCAAAAAGCGCGACGATGATTGATCGGATTTCGCAGTTTGGAGCGTAATCCGTTCACTGTGGAGTTCATTGGTTAACGAGGTGGGGGACGCAAGCGCTATAACTGCGCAATTGCCAAGCCCCCACCTTTCGTCATATCATCAGCGATGAGTTACGCACCGCGTGTGTCTGATAACAACCCTGTCAAAAAGGGGTTGGCGCGGAAAAACAACTAAGCGAAGAGTTGATATAAGAGTAAGGATGAGAAGATGACTGAGACAGAACAGGAAATCCGCGAGGACCTCGCTGCATTATACCGCATTTTTGATATGATGGGCTGGGGTGAACTGATCTACAACCACATCACGGTCAAACTGCCTGACAATGAAGATCATTTTCTGATCAATCCGTATGGCCTTCACTACAGCGAAGTGACCGCATCCAATTTGGTGAAGTGCGATATCGAAGGAAATATTGTCGAGCCTTCAAATTATTCGGTTAACCCCGCAGGAATGCTCATCCATTCTTGCGTGCATGCGGCCCGCCACGATCTGATGTGCATCGCACATACACACACAACCGCTGGCATGGCCGTCGCCTGTCAAGACGGCGGATTACGCCCGGACAATTTCTACTCTGCCCTATTGCACAAACGTGTCGCCTATCACGATTTTGAGGGCATCACTGTTGACGAGTCTGAAAAACCTAAGCTGGTTGCAAATTTGGGAGATAAAAATTTCTTGATCTTGCGCAACCACGGCCTGTTAACAGGTGGACGGACCATTGCCGAGGCCTTTGCCAATATGTGGCTATTTGAACGCTCCTGCCAAATTCAAGTGGCGACCGATCAGACGGGTGTGAAACCCATTTCTGTGCGGCCAGAGGTGCTCGAGCGCAGTGAGAAATTAATGAAAATTCAGGGCTCTGGAAATCCGGCCGGTGCACTTGAATTTGCCGCAATGAAGCGTTTGGTGGAGCAGCGTGATCCCTCCTTCAAGCATTAAATTTCGGAATGCCTGACCAAACGGCCCCGACAGCAATGAAGGGGCCCGAAGGCATATAATGCATATTGCGCACTATATTCTCACCGAAAATTTCGCGGGCTCTGAGCGATACTGCGCTGATCTAGCAAACCAACAAGCCGAGGACGGGCACATTGTGTCCGTCATCAGCAAACCGTCGGCTGCTCTGACGCATTATTTATCGCCTTCGGTTGCATTTCACCCGATGACTTGGATGCAGTCGGTTTTCTTCAGCCAACGGTTTTTCTCGCAAATCCAAGCAGATATCGTCCACGCTCATCTGGGTCGTGCCGCGCGCTACTTGCGCCCCGTCACCTATCCGCGGGTCGCCACCCTCCACGTCAAATATAAAGCGAAGGACCATGACCATCTGGATGGCTTGATCTGCCTCAATGCCGCGCAACTGCGACAGGTTCAAAACTATACTGGCGATAAAACGCAAATTGGAAATTGGATCACGCCAAGCCCCGCCGCGTCACCTGCTGAAATCGAACAGATCAAGCAACAATATGGGTTGGCCCCAGAAGATTTTATTTTTGGCTTTGTGGGGCGTCTGAATAGCGCGAAGCGCGTCGACTTGTTGATCGACAGTTTCAGTGCCCTTCCAGCGCCCGCAAAATTACTGATTATAGGCGACGGCGAAGATGCACTTGCTTTAAAAAGCCGCACACTGTCCGACCGCATCCTTTTCACCGGCCATCAAGCCGCCTTAGCACCTTTCTACCAGCTCATTGATGCTTTAGTTCTGCCATCGGCGAATGAGGCATTCCCACTTGTGCTCGGCGAAGCCATGCAATATGGGTGTCAGATCATTGCCACTGCGACCGACGGCGCCCGCGCCTGCCTCGGCGATGCTGCCGATTTGGTTCCTATCGGTGACGGTAGCGCCCTCACCCAAGCCATGCAAGCCGCGCTGACAACCTATGGGGCGACAGGGCATTACCGCGTTCAACATGATATCGCGCATCTCGATCGCACCCGCCAGTGCCGGAAAATTACCTCCTTTTATGAAACGGTCATCTCTAATCACAATGCAGCACGGGCGAAGTAACCCTAACGTTTTTGCCAATAAGCGTGGTCGCGAACGGTGAACCGTGGCCCAATATGGAAGTGATGGGTGCGCGCCATCCCACAACCAAGGTCTGGATCGACGCGCTTAACGGGTTTTTCTTCATAATGATGCTGTGAGATGGAGGTGATCTCATTAATTTGAAAGGCAAAACCATATTGGCCTTGAGCTTGAACCTGGTTCACCCGATACAAGCGTCCCTCCCGCGAAAATAGGCCCGCATTACGGGCTCTTAAAGGGTCACAGATAATCGGGTTATGCGGGCATGGCTCCCAGTGCGATGTCAAAAGATTGGAGGCCGAAAACAAGTGCAATTCAGATTGATGATCAGAGCGACCGGCCGTGCAGACATTGCTCAGCATATACCACCGCCGTCCCTTCTTAAAAATCATGCTATCTGCAGCGTCAATGTTTTGCATCAAAACCCGTTCCAGACGCCAATCATTGGGAAAATCATAGGCTTTATAAATCCGGATCTCGCGCGCGGCAGAGCTTTCCGGCACCATATAGATCTGCCCCTGATCAGCGATCAAAAACGGAAACGATAAGTGCCACGGTTCTTCGAGCACAACACCAAGATCCTGTGCGCCGGTCTCATCAAGCCGATAGGCCGAGATTTTTCCCTTTTTCTCATCCGGGAAATAATCTTCAACAAAACAAAAACTCTGCCCCGCATACTCAACCGTAAACGGATCTGCGAGAAAACGGTCCCCGCTCGGATTAGGGATGCGGGTTCCTACTTGCTCGGGCTGGGCAAAGCCATCGCCTTGATAATAAGAAACCGACCAGCGCGGCGCACGGCGCCGGATTTGTTTGGTCAGCATTTTTTGAATGGGATAGGTAATAAACGCCTGTGCGGCATAGGCCAGACTCTCGCCTATAGACGGCCAAAACGACGCGGACGCCACCACGCTTGGATTGACAGGATCGCTCGCTAGCGCCTCCTCCCGCTCCGTGCGACCACGAACAATCCACTCCGCCATTAGCGCCGATAGTTTTGCAACCAGATTAGCATGCGACACAAGCCAGCGATTGGCCGTCATGATGGACCCCCGAAAGACACATCGCGTCGTCCAATCCGCCTGCGTCCGATCATGTGCGATGATCGAAAAGTCCAATGATGGCGCATGTTCCCGCGCCTCTTTAAACCCAAAAGGTTGCCCGCGCCCCCCATAGAGAGGCTGCACAATCGCCCCTAATTGTCGATGCACCGCCCGATCCATCGTAGATGACGCCATTTGTGCGCTGGGCGACACCCCGCTAAACCAAACCGTCACGTCGACCTCATCGGTCATTTCCTCAAGCGGTTGGATCTCGCGCGCATTCTCTAGCGAAGCCATTGAGACCCACTGAGCATATCCTTTATATTTTTTTCGTCGCCGAATGAGCGCCCGTTCAATAAAATATAGGCCTGCAAATAGCGCATAGCGCAGCGCCCCCACCGACTGATCCGGCTCGGCGATACAAATAGGCACAAGCGAAGACGCACGCGCGCCCGTCGTTAGAAAATGGATATTTGAAGACGCCACACCTCGCGCACAAAGTGCCGTATAAAACTGCGCCACATGGCCCGGAATTTTTCCCGACAATGGGTCGCCGTGACCATCGACGACAAGGGCAATGGTCACGTTTTCGCCCAAGCACGACTTTTTTGTCTCTTCGGTCATCGCAGTGTCTCTCTTTGACGTTTCAAATAGGCTTTGGATCACACTATCCGTAATGTAAACATAGTCGACCAGATATCTAACTTTCGCCACTCACTTTTTAAACCAGGCAACCCGTAGACACCTAACATTGATTGGTTCGCCAAAAATAAACTTGAAAAAGAGTGTCTCGGGGTCGGATAAGGGGTCGGATAAGCTGTCAAGAATCAGCGAAGCTAAATCACATAGTTATAATGGAGAGAAGAGATGGAGTTCTCAGTCGCAATGCCAGCATATAATGCGGCTCCATACATTGGCGAAACGCTGTCTTCACTCTCAAAGTCTCATTTGAAACCTAAAAACATTATCATCGTGAACGATGGATCAACCGACGCAACAGGCGATATCGTGAAGGAGTATAAAGACGCCCTTCCCATTGAGCTCATTCATCAAGAGAATGCTGGTATTTCAAATGCTCTGAACCGAGCGATTGCACAGGTCGAAACCCCCCTTGTCGCTCGCCTCGATGCCGATGATTTAATTACGCCAGATCGTTTCACAAAGCAGGTCAATTATCTGAAACTACATACTGACATCTCCGTCCTTGGCTCGTCTGTTCTCGAGTTTGGTGCGGCACATGGTTTGCGGCAATATCCAAGCACAGAACTTGGAATTCTGCTGAGATCGCTCAGCATCGCTCCGTTTTCCCATCCAAGCATAATGGCACGCACCGAGGTTCTGAAGTCCAATCCGTATGACAGTTATTATGACGGCCTCGAAGATCACGAATTATGGAACAGGCTCATTCTAAAGAAGTACAAACTTACTAACATGCCTGACCAACTCACTTTCTATCGAATCCACAAACAACAACTGACCCAAAACGCAAGCACCTCTGTGCGTGAGAAGCTCCGCCTCCTGAAACAAGCGCAAGTCGATAACCCCGATTTTGTTTCATATGTTAACACTCAACTTAAAAGTCTCGATTATGCATCGCCAGACGCGCATGAAATTGCATCGCTCATCGTCAAATCACACGACTGGTATACAAAAATGAACTTTAGCGTATGGGGACTCTTAACGAGCGACACCGTCAAGCTCAAAACAAAATCCAAACTCCTTTTGAAAGTTCTAAAACTACGCTAGCCGCCCGTCACAACCAAATTGATTCCGTGGCGATGAGAGGCGGCGAGCCGCAGCCCGCCGCTGCCAAAATTCGTCAATATTTAATAAGACCACAACACAGCGTCCGCCTCGGCGCTTCCACCTCCTCATAAATTGTGTCGGATGAGGTGGAACTTGTGCTTGGCGGGCGCATGCTAAACACCCTCAAACGACCCGTGCCCTCCTCGGGCGCGTAGCCGGGTGTCCGCATGGGCAATCTGAAATTCTCCGGAATAGACAGGTCGGTTTCAAAATTAATGGTCACATCAGTCCATTGGGCGCTTGCGCTCACCGGCCGCAACCCAAACTCTGTCGCAATCCGCCACGATGATCGACCATTATCGGTCTCACGCATAAAGGCGTTAAAGAATCCGTCACTATCTTCTGCGCCTTCAGTCATAAAGGTTGAGATCACACGACTTGCCAAAGTGTTCACAACGCTCACGCGGTTAAATACTTTCGGAATAAATTGCATATCCTCCTCCGCCATTAAAAATTGCTCGCGCATGACGTCGGCTGCATTAAAGGGCGCCTCAGGCGCTCTGAAACTTGAGAAGAAGGTTACCGATTGATCGCTTGCGTCATAATCAGCGATAAATTGGGTCGCCCGCCTATACCCACTTTCACTCGTGTGCGTAAATTCGTCAAAGATCGACGTGGCTGTGAACCTCCGACCTATTTTGGTGAGCTCGGTATTTTTGCGAATAATATCCCGAACGCCGGATCGCCGATCACTGAAGCGCTGTAGACGCTGCCGCATCGCATTCAAATCAGACTCGGAGCCTCGATCTGCCGCCTGAGCGTCTGTGGTCAGCTCGGAGCCTGTGTCTAAACTACTCGATCCTGCCGTTGAATCCGCCGTGATTTCCGAGAGAACATTGCCTTCGGTTGTTGCGATGGATGTAGGCAACTCACCGGCGCTCACAATCTCAGAGCCGGCTGTGGCGGCTGTGATGTCTGATGCACCTTCCGCGACGCCTGCCGCAACAGAGGTCGACGCCACAACAGCACTTTGGGTCGCCGCCTCGCCGGCCGTTGAAATTCCGGTTGCCACATCGGTGGTAACGGATGAGGCCGCCGCTTCACTTGCCGCAGCAACCATGGTCGTGGCGGCTTGCTGAACCGCTTCCGTTACAATGGTCGCCGCGAGCGCTTCTAAAATATCATCGATGATGAAAAACAGGCCGGTTGTATCTTTGCCAGAAAGCGGATCCCCGGAACCATAAACATAGGCCGAGCTATATTGCGACGCGGCGTCCGGCATGATGAAGCGGCTCATCGCCGGATCATAATTACGTGGACCAAAATCATAGAGCTGCGTGTTCTCGTCCCACCTTTTTCCGATAAACTCGGGACCGTTCACACCACCTTGAGTTTGACTGAGTTTAAGAGGCGTTCCATAGGGCTGATACACCCATTGATCTGATACCTTTAGGCTCTGCGCATCCAGGATGTGGGTGAGGTTGCCTTGTCGGTCAGAGAAAAGATACTGGACTTTGGTGTTTTTCCCGCCATCGGCCACCTCGAAAAATACGCGTTTCCCATCGCCTATTTTTTTCAGGATAATTTCTTGATCCCCCGAGCGGATGATCTCGAAGCCACTGCCCACGAAAATACGCTCTTGTTCAATATGCTCATTATTTAAGAATAATTGGCTGAAGACAGAGGCATTCGGCCCATAAGTATAGCGCGTTGCCTTGCCGCCCTGCGCAATCAACGCCAATCGTCGATCAGGCGTGTAGGAGTAGTCAATTTCTTGGCCCGGACCTTTTTTACGTGTCGGAAACCCACTCGCATTATAGTCTATTTTCCACACTGGTCGGCCGTCTTCTTCCACTGCGAGGGTACGGTTTGTGTGGTCATCAATCGTGAAGGCCAGCGATGACTTGCGGATCATATTATTATTCGGATCATAGGCGTAATTGATCTGATCCCCGCTCGACCCAATCCCTTTCGCGCCGATCAGCCGTGCATTGGCGTCATACACAAAGGTTTGATCCGGCCGATTTAAACTTTTCCGGCGAATGAGTTTACCGGCCTTATTATACTCATAGGTATTTTGGGCAACGAGCTGCCCACTCGTAATGTTTGTGAGCTTATCGCCCAGAAATTTACCCCAGGCATCGAAGCTGTACTCCGCGCGCAGTCGGTTGTCGCCATAGGTGATTTTCTGCGGTAAAGCGAGCGCAGTGTAATCCGAAAAGGAAACGGAGGCCTCCGGCACGGCCCGACCATTTGCATCATAATACGCGATCGACTGTAACGTAGTCGACACAGGATCATAGCTATGGCGCACCTCACTGCCATCGGGATAGGTAATCGAAATGAGGTTGGACAAGGCATTATACGCATATTTAAATGTGTTCGTATGATTTGGGCTCACAACACTGCGCCGCACGACATTTCCAGCTAAATCATAATCCAGCTCAGTACGCACATCGCCTCGACGAATGGTCGTCACATAGCCCTTATTGAAATATCCGGAGCGTTCTTGATCATATTCATAAACGGTCTCGACCTGTTGTCCTGAGGGGCTGGTCGAATGAATTTTCTGTTGACGTCCAATGCCATCATAAAAATAAGTCACGCGGGTGCCGTCGGCATAAGCCTGCGCTGTAATTTCACCGCGACCATTGCGTTCATTGCAAACTTGTCCTGTGTCGGGTGACGACAAGCAGTGGATGAAACCAGCCGACGTCATATCGCTTTTGGTCACTAAACCTCTAAAATCTGTCCGCGTTTGATCAATTTGCAGCAGGCTGTAATTCGTGCGCGTATGCGTTTGATCTGGCAAGGAGACCGTTTCTGACAAGTTTACAAAATCTTGCAAATGAGAAACCCGCAAGGCAAGACCGTCATCATCGACATCCGGTAAGCCCTGTCCTGCTCTTGGATCGGGGCCGAACAGGTCAACTTTTAAATGACCATCCTCGTAGGAGCGCTGAACATCAATTGTATATCCATCACTCCGTTTGATTGAGGACACTTCCGCGCGAGAGCCATACTCAATATCAGAGAAATAGTGTTCGCTCTCAGGGTCATTGTTAAAGGACGGCTGGAATTTTCGGGTCACATATCCGGTTTTGCTATCGCGCCACCTTTTCGTTCCTTCGATAAAGATCTGGCCACCAAAACTACGCTCGTGGAGATATAAATTATGCGTGCCATCATAATATTTACGTTGCAACGGCCAGCTTGCGGGATCGTCGTTATCCCAATTGACGCGGACGCGGTCTTCCGACACAAAGCCACCAGATGACACTGTTTTGGCATCAATCGTCGTGGCTAAAACCAGCTTATTACTGGGGTTCGTCGTATAGTGACCGGTAATGATGCCAAGATCATTTAGGGTGGTCTTCAGGCGATGTCCGTTCGGCAGGGTCTCCATGATCGCAATGCCAAAACGCGGATCCGTGTCTTCGGTAGTCGTGAATTGCAAACCGTTTCCCGTCACGGTGCGGCTTTTCACATAGCCGAACCCATCATAATCATTACTCTGCCGGATGATCTGATCATCACCCGTATAGACGCCTTTTTGATTAGCAAAAGCCGAATGGCTGACGCTCGTCGCCAGAAAACCTCTGCCCGTATAGGTGTACTCTGTCCCGTTAAAGCCCTTGATCTGATCATTATAGATGGATCTCGAGCGGACATTATAGGCGCCATCTGCGGTATAACGAGTGATCGAGAATTTAATATCGTGTTGGGGATCCCACTGATAGGTGTCGGGATCTGTAAATTTTGCGCATGACGGCGCTTGGGTCGCTAATTTTCCAGTTGGAAGACCGATCACCCAATTTTTTTCGGTCATTTCATTACGATACGTAAAGCATCGATACAAAATCTTCGGAGAGTCATTAATGGTTTGCGACGTCGATAGCACATTGCCAAAAAAGCCATCTGGCGTCTGAAACGGTGCATAATTAAAGGTCGTCGTGCGCCGCAATGAAATTTCGGGCTCTGTTGAATTTTCCCCAGCAACGCTCTTATAGACGCGCGTTTCGTGCTGGCTAGCGCGCGCCGACACCACTTTCGGAGTAGCTTTGGGATAGATATCGACGATGCTGTTTCGGTAAATTTTCTCTGATAAAAGCGCATTTTCTTGTGTATCAAACACCCTTTCACTCTCAATCGTGCCGGTCAGTGGAAAATCGAGATAATAGTCGCGCTCCACGCGTTGATGATGCGCGGGAGCGCTCTTATTCACGCGTTGAAACCCTAAAAATGTCCAGTCGAGCCGATCGAAAATCGACCCCATATACGCATATTGGGTCACCACATTGGATGCATAAGGCGCACTGACACCATTATTTTGAACACTTTGCGTCACCAACCGACGGGGTCGGTTCAATTTTATAAGCGGAAAGGAAACTGCTTTGGGCGGGTCGGTCACATTGGTTGCGTCCGATACCGCATCGTCTCCCGTGTTTAACGCATAAGCAACGTCGATCGATGCCCCAAGGCCATTTTCGATCTTCTCGATTGTTATATACTGCGGATTATTTAGATTGATCCAGCTGGTGAGCGTTAATTCATCATTGTCTTGTTTAACCGAGACAATGTCTCCCACCCCGTCCGCTCTGAGATCAATAATAACATTGCGCGTGTCAGCGCCAAAGGTTGGCGAACGCCCGCGATAACTGAAACTTTTTCCAGTATGCGCATAAATTTCAAACCACGTATTCGTCTCACTGGTGGGTTGTTTGGTTCCCCCTTGATAGATCACCAGATCTTCTCGCCCATTTGCCGTCATATCAATAAACTGGGAGCTGCGGACTAAATCCTTATCTTCCGGTCCCTGACTCGCAATAAAGGGTTCCGTGATATTCTTGGGGTCCGTCGGCGGCAGCAACATGAGCGAGAATGATTTGCCTTGATTAATCCAAATCTCGCCCTTGATCGGCGTATTGGCTTCATACCGGAAGAGGACGAGATCCTTCAGCCCGTCGCGATTGAAATCAGTCCATTTATAGGCGGGGATCGCTTCCCAATCCGCATTATCGCCCAGCCGAACAAGGTTCTGCTTGCCTGCCTCAGGGCCCAATAAGACAGATTGCTGATTATAAAGGGCCGAGGCGTACACATCGAATTTTTTGGGAACATCTGACTGACCGGAGAAGGACTCGCCTGAGCCCAGAAGAAAAAAATCAGAGAGCCGGTCGCCATTTGTATCGACAAAGTTAATGGACTGATTTTGAACCGGAGCCACATCGCCTTTGATCTGCGGATTGATCTCGACACGTGTCGGGAAGCCCCCCTCAGATGACGAGTAAAAGGCGATCATGTTATAGGTTGATGGGCGCCCCCCTTGCGATGGTAAGGGCTTCATTTGAATTAAATCTTGCAGCCCATCCCCATTGAGGTCGCGGTTCAGATAGGTCGGTTTTTGATCACCCTTCGCGACATAAGTGTCGTCTAGTTTTTCGACGCGCGGCTCACGTTGAAAATCATCCGACTGCGCGACGCTTAAATAGGCCTGAGCCAGTGTGGTTCCATCAGAGCCCTTGTAAATTTTGACAAGATCTTCGAGACCGTCGCCGTTTTTATCCATCAGGAGAAACGGAAAAGGATTATCTTGATCCCCGAAGGCATCCAAAGACACACCCTGCCCCTCGACGGGACTAAAGTTTCCGTCTTTATCCGAAGGGGCAAACCGTAAAATGGCGTCATCATTTTCACGCGTAATCACCGCGACGCCGTTAAAGCCTGTCCCCCGCTTATCCATCACAATCAGACGCGTATCTAACCATTTGCCTGAGCTTGTCCCCAATGAAACGGATCCGGTTTGCTTAAACCCGATCGGTAAATCCGCTTGGTTCTCGGGATAGGTGAAGGTCGAGGGCTGATAGCATAAAAGCTGATCTTGCTTGGCACACAGCTTCACATCAATGAGTTGGTAATCATTCACCGTGGGGTTGAATTTTTGGTTGAGGAGGTAGGTGTAAATAACCTTCCCCTGAAGCGATGAAGTGATCGACTTTAAAAGTCTTTTCCTTTCAATAAACACGCCGCCCGTGCCAACATATCGTGGCTGGGAAGCCTGATAGTTTGCTGGCGCATATTGAAATTCAATCTCTCGATTGTGCACATCCTTAGTCTTTACGTTTCCGCCATATTGAATGGTTTTGGGGTATAAAATATTTCCATCGGCCTCATAGTGGTAATCGACCGCATTGCCTTTGAGATCTATCTTTTGCGATAGCCCCCAAGCGAGAACATCACCATTATCGATCTGCAACAGTGCATCTTTCGCAATGCCAAAGACCAATTTGACCCCCGATTTCAGATGAACTTGAAACCCACACGGGCCGTTGCCGCATCGACCAATACTGCGAATGCGAGATCCACCAAATTGTTCCGTTTGATACTCTGTGCCGTCGGCGCCATAAGCCCCAGAGACAGCAACTAACCGCAGACTATTCAAACAGAAGCGATTTTCTGCATAGCGATCTGCGCCTTCATTCAGACTTATATTCCCCCAGATTCCATCTTGTCGCCGCGTTCGACGACATAATTTTATGCTCTGTAGACCGCCAATTTTCCATCCCACACCGACATGGCTGCGCCCTGCGCCACTGTCATATTGCAAAGATAAGCGCGGAGGCGAGGTTGCCGGAACAATCTTCAGGGGCATCGTGTAGGCCGCCGAGCCTTTTGCGGAAACCGAAAAAGATCCCGGTAAGGCATGCGGCAGGCCGGTTTCGGCTTGCGCATGAGGGGCCACACAGCTGATCGCTAAAGTTGCCAGGAGAAGATAGAATCTGAGATACGAAAACATGGGTTAACCCCTCTTTTAGTATTATTTTTCGCGGTTAAGCGTATTGATTTCAGTTATTCAACAAGCACGCAGACCACACGGCCGCAACGCTCAAAAGCGTATCAGGGATATTTCAAAGTGATGTTTTAAGTGATGTTGAAAACCACCATTTCTCTGGATCACCACGCCTGTATCGCCACGCCGGCCAAATACACGAAGCCGAAACAGGCCTCACAAAACAGGCCTCTTAAAAAGGACCTCACCAAGACGATCTAAGACAATAAAGGACCGACATTACGCTCCGACAGCGTTTTCGGCGACAGGCGAGCACTTTGCCGATCCCGCGAGACATGACGCATCGCATGGGATGATGTGCAAAGTGCCCGTTTCAACTTCCTGTCTAAAACACTGCCCCTCAGAATTTATTCAGTTTCTGGGTTGATATCGATTGTTCCGCCTTCGCCATTCGAGCCATCGCGACCATTCCGCCCCGCAATAGAACCGGCATTGCCACTATTCCCCGCTTTGGCCCCATCGCCGCCGCTACGTCCGCCATGGCCACCCGAACCAACAACGCCGCCATTGCCGCCTTTTCCGCCGAGAGCTTTAAGAACATTGCCAACGCACTGGTATTTTCCAGATGTTTTATAGTGAACGACAACAGAGCCGCCATTGCCGCCAGTGCCGCCATTGCCGCCATCTCCGCCATTGCCGCCAGCACCACCGTCACCGCCGCTCGTATATTCAGCCGTGCATTGAACATATGGCCCGCCATCACCCCCGATGCCGCCATTACCCCCATGTCCGCCATTGCCGCCATTGCCGCCAGCACCACCGCGCAGCACCAGCGACGCATCCATCATTAAATCGTCAATGTTAATTTTCACGGTCGGGCCATCTTGCCCATTTTGGCCATCGCCACCGACGGTCCCATTACCCGCATTACCACCTGCCGAGCCAACACCCCCACCGGCGCCGGAAATGCCGCAACTGCTGCAATGGCCTGGCGTACCGGGTTGACCATTGGTCCCATTCACGCCGGATTTTCCGAGTGTGCCATCTCGGCCTGAGGTGCCGAAAATTCTAAAGACGTCTTCAGACGATTTACCCTCCATCACTTGCGCGTTGAACACGGCATTCGTCCGGATTTCAATATAGCCACCCTCTTCAACCGTGACCCGACCGAAGGAAGCCAGTGCGTGGCCTGTATCGATGATCAGGGGGTTGTCTTTGGTAACGATGACATTTTTTGCAAGATGCAACCGGACGCACCAAGCGCCACGAAGGCGCTCGTCAATATATTCTTTAAATTCATTTGGAATGTCTTCCTCGAGGCCAGCCAAACTTCGGGCAACACAGGTGATGACGTCGGTCGTCGGGACGTCATTGAAATTTTTATAACGACTCACGAGGGTCGCAAGTGAGCTCGGCTCTGCCTTTTTGAGACGTGGCATTTGTACGAGCTTAGAAAAGCCTTGATAGTCATGAAACGCAAAGAGCCGCGAGCAACCTGGTCGATTGAAAGCATCGTGAGGCAGACCCAATTTTTTTAGGCGATCATCGAATTTACTGGCATCAATTGAAGTCATTCTACATTCCTTTTTTATTTTTTTGTTGCGGAATGACGGAAGTTAGGGACAGTTCCAACTATTTAACAAGGCACTTGATCTCAAACTCAGAGTAAATCAGTAAAAATTAAACATTAAACTCTGTGGGTGAAATCGGGACGGGTGTGAGCGCCGAAATGTCGGATCGTAACGCCCAGCACAGGCTGGCCACTCAGACCAATACTGAGGGGATACGGCATTTAGGAAAAATGGCATTTAGGAAAAATGGTATTTAGGAAAAATGGTGCCGGCACACGGACTTGAACCGCGGACCCTCTGATTACAAATCAGATGCTCTACCAACTGAGCTATACCGGCATTGCCCCATCATATACGCCACCGATCAAGTAAACGCAACGCGCAATTCGTCTAAATATGGCTTCCATCCTCAACCTTTTGAGGCGCAGCCACGGCGATCGCATGATCACGATAGGTTTCGGGATCGAGCTTCATCATCGCCTCGAATTGGCTTAAAAACACCTCGCCAGACAGATTTTTCAGGAAATGCGCACGTTGCAGACGATCCATTACCGGCCCTTTGACTTCCGTCAAATGCAAGCGGCGATTTTGCGACTGGAGCGTGTCATTCAGGATCTCAAGTGTTTCAAGTGCTGAACCATCAATCAGGCTAATCGAACTGCAATTTAGAACAATATCAGAGATATCCGGCGACTGAGCGCGACGGGCGTCGATAAATTGCACCAGACTTGCGGCATTCACGAAGAACATATTTTCATCGAGGCGCACCGATAGAATATGGGGGCTGGTGATCACCTGGTGGCGGTGCACATTGCGAAAATGCTGGGTGCCCGGCACTAATCCAATTTCCGCCAAATGCGGAGAGCTGGTCTTGGCCAAATAGAGCAAAATGGAACTCACCACCCCGACCGACACCCCGATTTCGACACCAAAGGAAAGGGTTGATAAAATCGTAAGGCTAACCGCCGCGAAATCCGATTTAGAATAGTGCCAACTCGACTTGAGGATCGAAAAATCGACAAGCGAGAGAACCGCAACAATAATGGTCGCGGCCAATACTGCTTTGGGCAGGTAAAATAAATAAGGGGCTAAAAACACCGTGGCCAATGCAATGCCAATTGCCGTGAACGCTCCCGCAGCGGGCGTCGCTGCGCCGGCATCAAAATTAACGACGGATCGAGCAAAGCCGCCTGTCACCGGAAAACCTGAAGAAAATGCCGACGCCAAATTTGCAGCGCCGAGCCCCCGCAATTCTTGATCTGGATCTATTTGCTGGCGTTTCTTCGCACCTAAGGTGCGCGCCACCGACACCGATTCCACGAAACCGATGAGGCTGATTAAAAAAGCTGGAAGCAAAAGTTCTGCGAGTAACTCTCTCGAGATTATCGGCACGGCCAAATGTGGCAAATGGTTCGGAATATCGCCCACCAAAGGCAGGCTGGTCTCAAGCTCCAGCGCAACCACTGCGAGACTGCTGCCGATCACCGCAAAAACCGGCCCGGCCTTGGTCACTTGCCCCGCCCAATAGGCCGACATCCCCAAACCTTGCAAGGTGCGCTTCAAGCCAACACGAACCCACACCAAAAACGCGATGGTCAGACCCCCGATCGTCAGGCTGATCGGGTTGGCATTTGGCCAAGCGGCCAGGATTGCAGGACCGATTTCCATCAGCGTGTGGCCGCTCATTGGAACGGCAATCAGGTGCTTCACTTGCGCCGCCGCGATAATCAGCCCCGACGCGGTAATAAACCCGGCAATCACTGGATGGCTTAAGAAATTAGCGATAAAGCCCAGCCGAAATAAGCCCATGAGGGTCAAGAGCCCCCCCGACAAAGCGGCCAAGGCGATCGCCGCCGTGATGTAATCCGCCGTCCCCGCGGCCGCAATTTGTCCGACCGTCGCCGCTGTCATCAGGGAGACAACCGCAACGGGCCCGACAGCGAGCGCTGGGCTCGAGCCCATTAAGGCATAAGCAATCAGGGGCAGGATGGACGCGTACAGACCATAATGCGGCGGCAGGCCGGCCAGCAAAGCATAGGCCAGTGATTGCGGGATCAACATGATCGTCACAATAAGGGCTGCCGTCAGGTCATCGGCAAATTGCGCACGGTGATAGCTACGACCCCAGTCTAATATTGGGAAATAACGGCGCACCATTCGGGTCAGCCCAACATCATTTAGATGAACGCAAAACCGGATTCGCAAACCATTCAATGCCGCGCAGCATTAAGTTCCAATAAACCCAGGGCAATATACGCGATTTTAAAAACCAAGATCGGCGCGTGGCGACCAAACCCTGCACGAGCCATGTCGGAAATGTCGGGATGATCTTTCCACCATAGCCAAATTCGGCCAATACAATTCGACCACGCTCAACCGTCAGCGGGCATGAGCCATAACCATCATAAACAGCTTGATGTTTCGACTTGCCCATCGCGTGCACGATATTTGTGGCGACCACAGGCGCTTGTTTGCGGGCGGCAGCGGCCGTTTTCGCATTGGGGGTACAGGTCGCATCACCCAACCCAAAAATATTCTCATACTTCGTATGTCGCAGCGTTTCGTGATCCACATCCACCCAACCCGCGGCATCAGCCAGAGGGCTTTTCTTAATGAAATCCGGCGCTGTTTGTGGCGGACAGACATGGATCATATCAAATGACTTCTCAACTTCTTTGGTTTTCTTGCCATCTGTCACAGAGAACCATGCTTTTTGCGCCGCGCCATCAATGGCGACCAGATTATGATTAAAGGACAATGCCGCGCCATATTTTTCAACATAGGTCATCAGCGCTGGAACATAATCCGCCACGCCAAATAATACGCCGCCCGCATTACAAAACTCTATATCGATATTCGACAAAACACCCCGCCGCTTGAAGCGATCAGCCGTCAGATACATCGCCTTTTGGGGCGCCCCCGCGCATTTAATCGGCATTGGGGGCTGGGTAAAGATCGCCTTTCCGCCTCGCAAGCTATTAGCGAGTTGCCAGGTGTAGGGCGCTAAATCAAATCGATAATTAGAGGTCACGCCATTCTTCCCTAACGCTTCTGGAAGCCCTGCTACAGCGTCCCAATCGAGCTTAAGACCCGGACAGACCACCAGCTGTTGATAGGTCACGAGACTTTTATCCGCCAAAACAACCGTGTTTTTCTGAGGCATGAGTCGGGTCACATGGGCGCGGATCCATTTAACGCCCTTGGGGATCACCTGTGCTGTCGCCCGCGCGGTCACTGCTGGATCAAACACACCGCCACCGACCATGGTCCATCCGGGCTGATAATAATGCGCCTCGCTGCCATCAATAATCGCAATCGATAAGGTTTTTTGGCGACGCAATAAGCCCGCCGCGGTCGCAAGGCCTGCAGCACCCCCGCCGATAATCACAACATCAAAATCTGACATGTCTTCCCCCCTCTACAAATACTAGCCGAGCTCTCTACAAATCCCACTCGAGCTCTCTTTACGTTCCCCTCGGCAATCTTGAAGTCGCTATGATGACTGCCGCATATCCGTCAACGGGACTTTCAAATAAACCGTGCCATTACTCTCGGCCGGCGGAAAATACCCTGCCCGCATATTGACTTGAATCGACGGCATAATCAGCCTTGGCATATCGAGGGAGCGATCGCGCGCCTCACGCATTTCAACAAATGCATCCTCACTAATTCCATCACCAACATGAATATTATGGGCCCGTTGCTCGGCAACAGTGCTCTCCCATTTTATCTCGCGGCCATCCGGTCCATAATCATGGCACATAAATAAACGCATCTCCTCCGGTAAACTTAAAATACGCCGGGTCGAGCGAAACAGCGCGCGCGCATCACCACCTGGAAAATCGGCGCGGGCCGTGCCGGCATCGGGCATGAATAATGTATCCCCGACAAATGCAACATCTCCGATAATATGCGTCATGCAGGCGGGTGTGTGGCCAGGTGTGTACATTGCCCAACCCGACATCGTACCAATCTCGTAGCGATCTCCGTCACAGAATAACGCATCAAACTGACTGCCATCGCGCTCGAACTCAGTGCCCTCATTAAAAACCTTACCAAATATCTCCTGAACGTCGCGAACCCTCTCGCCAATCCCGATTTTGCCGCCTAGACGTTCTTGAATATAGGGTGCGGCCGATAAATGATCAGCGTGGACATGTGTCTCAATCTGCCAATCGAGAACCCAGCCCCGTTCCTCG
>CBFIIU010000001.1:160340-209413 GCA_965662735.1 Alphaproteobacteria bacterium | reverse complement strand
ACGAAATGGATCAACGCGTCCGCATGTTCAAAATGAATATTGCCGCTCGCATAATCGAGGTCCATCACACTATCGATGATCGCACAATGCGTGCTCTGCGGATCGCGCACAATATAACTTATGGTATTGGTCAGGGGATCAAAGAAACCGTGCACTTCAGGTTTTAACTGCATATCCACCTGCGCAACATCCGACTCTAACATTTTGCTTTAACCCCTGACACTTAGACCCTATTTCGGTATCACCTATTGTACATAACAATAATGTACAATCAAGATCGTAATTCCAGATCGCAAATTAACGGGGCGGTCGGCTCGCCTGCCGATAAAAATAAGCCGATGCGACAAGGATAACAAAAGCCGGATAAACAAACGCCCAAATCGGGTTTAAGGCCTGGTCTCCGATACGGGCCGACAAGCCTAACACCCCTCCAAATACTGCAAGCGCAATGACCGTCGCCATGCCCACCCGCACCCCATAGCCTCGCCGCCTCAACTCGCCGCCAGAGACGCTCGCGACGACGATGGCGGCAAACATAAATGGCAATAGAAGCTCACCCACGAGTTGATAAAGGCGGGCCCGTAATTGGGCATAACGTTCATCGCTTGCCGAGCGGAGCTGATCGAATAATTGCGTGATCAGCAGCTGCGCAGGGTTGAGTTGCATCAGGTCAAGCGGGGCCGATGTTTTAGACGCGAGTGGAAATTGATAACGCTCAAACTCTACGTGCTCTTTTTTGGCATTGGTCACGGTCTCAATGCGGCCATCAGTGAGAATAAACATGCGCGCGCCATTGGCGTCGGTATAAAATTGCGCGTGATGCGCCGTATAGCTAACCTCTTGACCGGCCACTCGCCCATCGAAAATCAGCATATTTTCGAGGGTGCCATTATCCAAAATCGCATCCGTGTAGATGGTGATCCCATCGACGAGATCGACAAATCGGCGGGGTGTCACAAAATCAAGCGTAATCCGCTCTTGAATAGTCTCTCGCTCAGAGCGCAGCATTTGTGCCGACCATGGGGCTAGAACAAAATGAATGACCGCGACCAGGCCCATCGCCAGAGCGGCCACGCTCAAAACAGGAGCAAATATTCGAAACGGGCTAACCCCTACGCCCGTGAGAACATAATATTCGCGGGAATTTAAAATGCCGGCATAAAAGGCCAGTAAGGCGATCAATAAAGCCGGCGCCAGCGCGTAGCCAATGAGTGTTGGCAATAAAAGCAGACACAAAAAAACCGCCTCGCCAAAGCCCGCGCCAATCGACAGATAAAAATCAAGAACATTCAAGATGCGCACCAGCCAAATCGCGCCGACCAACGAGGCCAGAATGCCCATATACAGAACAAGAAGGCGACGCCCGATATATCGATCGATTGTCATACGATCGGTTAAGTATCCGGGCAGTCGCCCCATCCCCTTACTTACCTTATCAGTCAATGTTGAGGGACCGTCTCGCATCGCATCATCACTATAGCAAAATCACATCAGCGACGACAGGTCGGGTGCCTCGAAGCCCATTTTAGTAAGTGCTTTCGTCTCGCCCTCGAGGAGGCTCGTCACCGATGCGCGCGCCAGAAAATGATCTACGAACTCACCCAGCCCATCCGCGGCACTAACCCGATAGCCCACATGCATCAGATTGACCAATTGAGAGCCAATGGCGATATCCGCGAGCGAGAAAACTTCTCCCCCAAACCACTGGCGCCCTCCTAATTGACCAACCAAATAGGGGAAGTGAATTTCGCGAAGGCGCGTCAGGGTTTTTGTGACGGTCTCCAAATCGGGGGCTTTTCCACTCAGCGCATTAAATAAAACAGGCCGAAAAACGCCGCCCCCGATGGTTTCCGCCAGTCCCGAGTCGGCAAATTCCTCGAGCCAGGCCATGCGACCATACTCAAACGCATCCTCTGGCATAAGCGGTGGGTTCGGCACCAGGCGATCGAAATAAGCGCAGATCGCCGAGCTGTCATTAATGATGCCATGCGGATCATTCTCCCGCACCACCAAGGCTGGGATGCGGCGCAGAGGATTAATGTCCGAAAATTCAGGTGCCATAGACATGGGGCTGACGGAGGGATCGAAGTCATGGGAAATTCCCTTTTCAAGCGCCACAATGCGGGCTTTCCGAACGAAGGGAGACAAGGGCGCACCAATCAGTTTCATAAGACCTCCTCACTGATACTTAAATGACATTTAAACGGCACATGGCTGACGCTAAGATGACAAATCGATTTTGATCTGTAGACTAAACCCTACCCCAGTTTTTGGATTAAGGAGAGGGTCATGACAAAAATATTTTCAGCACGGGCCATCATCACGATGAATCCAGGCCAGCCCCGCGCCACCCATATCGCCGTGCGCGATGGCCGTATTCTGGCCGTGGGTCGAAAAGAAAATATTTCGAGTTGGGAAGCCAGCTTCGGCCCCTGCGAACTCGATCCGCAATTCCACGACAAGGTGATCTTGCCCGGATTTGTCGAGGGCCACGCTCATTTATTTGAGGGAATGCTGTGGGATCACATCTATGTGGGCTTCTACGATCGCCAGGGCCCAGATGGCACGATTTGGCCCGGCCTCAAATCCATAGAGGACGTCGTTGCCCGCTTGCAACAGATACGGGCACAAGACCCGCTCAGCACGAAACCGCTTGTGGCATGGGGGTTCGACCCGATCTTTTTTGGCGAGCGTCGTCTCAAAGCCGCTGATCTTGACCAGGTCGCCACAGATTGTCCCGTCCTTGTGTTTCACGCCAGCCTGCATATCGTGAACACCAATCAATATATTATCGATAAGGCGGGCGTCGACGCATCGGATAACTCTGAATTTTTACGCCGCGATGATCACGGCAAGTTAACAGGCGAATTTTTAGGGCAAATGGGCATGTTCCTGGCCGCTCGGTCAAGCGGCATGGATTTGTTCGCTTCGGCAAACGCCGAACATGTCATTCATAATTTTGCGGCCGTCGGCCGACGCGCCGGCGTCACAACCACCACTGATCTCGCCAATTCATTATCAGATGACGCCGTGTCGACCCTAAGCCGGGTCACGCGCCAACCCGATTTCCCGATGCGTTTAGTCGTTGCGCATAGTGCCAATGGCATTGAGGCTGACCAAGGCATTGCTCGTCTAGCTGAAGTTGCCGACCAGCAAAATGAAAAATTGGTCATGAACTCGATCAAGCTGGTGGCCGACGGATCGATCCAAGGCTTTAGCGCACGTTTACGATGGCCCTATTATCACAATGGCGCACCCAATGGGCTTTGGTATATTGACCCCGATCGGTTGACCCAGCTCATCGACAGCTATCATCGTGCGGGCATTCAAATTCATGTTCACACAAATGGCGACGCCGCCACAGACGCAGCGCTTGACGCATTTGAAGCAGCACTGGGCAATCATTATCGGGCCGATCATCGTCATATGTTACAACATTGCCAAATGGCAGACCGGGCCCAGTTTCGGCGCATGAAAGCCTTAGGCGTTGGGGTTAATCTTTTTTCAAACCATATTTTCTACTGGGGCGATCAGCACCTAAATATGACGATGGGCCCAGACCGCGCGCACCGGCTTGATAATGCGGGCTGTGCTCTGCGCGAGGGTGTTGCGATGACCATTCACTCCGACGCCCCCGTAACAGCGCTGGCACCCCTCTTCACAGCATGGTGCGCTGTGAACCGCCTCACCTCTTCCGGACACACACTCGGGGGCGATGTCGAAAAAATTTCGATCGATGAGGCACTCGAAGCGATTACACTAGGCGCTGCATATTCCCTTAAAATGGATCATCTCATTGGAAGCCTGGAAATCGGAAAATATGCGGATTTCGCTGTTCTCGACCACGACCCGACCGATATTGAGCCTGAGACACTCAAAGACATTCACGTCCATGCAACTGTTGTGGGCGGAATGGCCTTTGTGAATGAGACTATAGCGTCGGCGTAAAAACCATGCAGCCTCGTCCTGTGTAAGTAAACAATCATGTCTCACGCATTTAAATCGGCGCCGGCTATTCCCTTAACAATTTTGACCGGCTTTTTAGGCAGCGGCAAGACGTCCCTGCTGAACCATTTGCTGCATCATCCGGAGGGGCGCAAAATTACCGCCCTCATCAATGATTTTGGCAGCCTCAATATTGATGCCGAAATTATCGCCCGCCAACACGGGGGGCAAATCGAATTGGCCAATGGGTGCGTCTGTTGTTCGCTGGGGGATGACCTCGGCAAAAGCCTTGCCGATATTTTGAACCATCCTGACCGACCCGATAATATTGTAATCGAAGCCAGCGGGATCGCTGACCCCGCACGGATCGCGGCATTTGCCAGCATCGACCCCCTCTTGCGTCTCGATGGCGTGGTCTGCTGTGTCGACGCCACCCAGTATGAGCGCCAAAGCCAAGACCCGCGCCTCAGCGATACTTTTGAACGACAAACGCAATCTGCCCATTTATTCGCAATTACAAAACTCGATGCGCTCAGCACCGATGCAGCCCCGACCATCCCCCAAACCCTTCACGCCCTTTTAGGAGCCGCCCCTAAAATCACCGTCACTCATGGCCACGCCGATCCAGGCGTCATTCTGGGCGCACACCACATCGACGCTAACCCCGAAAGGCCCCTCGAGCAGGCCAAGCATCCCTTTATCCATTATTTTGGGCATGTGCCCGCGCAACCGGCCGAAGCACTTGAGAGTGCTGTGCGGGAGTTGGGGCCGACTTTATTGCGTGCAAAAGGGTTCGGTCATGACGAGGCCGGCTCTTATATGTTTCACTACGTTTGCGGAACTTGGCGGGTTGAGCGGCTCGCCCAAGCGGAACAAAGCCCCTCGCAACATGCAGTGCTAATTGGTTTTCCTGAGCTGTCGCTCGATGGCTCCCCTCTCCAATCGGCGTTTACGCGCGCATCCTAGTCCGCCGCCGACCGCCTCATTTTAGGTGCGTTAATCTTGTTTATTTTTTATTATTTGCGTGGTGGTCGGCATGGTGCCTCTGTGACAAACTGGATGCCACAGAAAATATTCGGGCGAGCTCTTAGGGCGTGCCTCAGGGAATGCTTCGAGGCAAATTATTTCGAGGCGAATTATTTCGAGGCTCAATAAAGAGAAACGATGATGTGGGACCTTCCGACCAGATTATTTCACTGGCTGTTTGCAATCAGCATGGTGGGGGCTTATTTTTCAGACGAGTATGATCTGATCGAGTGGCACGCCCGCTTGGGGCTGGTGATCACAGGGCTACTCCTGTTTCGCTTCTTCTGGGGCTTTTTCGGCCCGCACGCCGCACGCTTCAGCACGATGCTCGAGCAGCTATCCCAATTGCGGCCTTATCTTCGGCAGGGGCGCGAACAATTAAAGGCCCTGCGCAATGGCCAACCCGCTCCTCTGTCGGAGCCGCAGATCCAGCCTCAACTAGGACATAATCCTCTGGGGGTCATCTCCGTCTTTGCCATATTAGCCATCGCAACCGTGTCGGTGATCAGCGGCTTGTTCAATACGGATGATATTCTTTTCGAAGGCCCGCTTTACCCTATTGCGCCCAGCCTATCCCCTGTGATGAGCGAAATTCACGAGCTGGTATATCCCTTATTTCTCATCTGGGCGGCCGCGCACATCCTCGCCCTCATCATTCATCAATGGGTATTAAAGGAAAAACTGGTCGAGCGCATGAGCTTAACCCCTCCTCAACAGGAACAACCATCCACGGAGCGGGGCACTCTTTTCTGGGGTTTATCTCTGCTCAGCGCCTGCCAAGCCTCCGTGTGGCTTAGTTTTGGTCTATAGTCTGGGCCTATAGCTTACTTCGTCAGAACACTAATTTGGAAACTTAAGACTGAGAAACTTAAGACTGAGAAATTAAAAATTGAGACGGACTCATTATTTTTTATTTCGGTACGAGTCGTGGCAGGCCTTGCACGTGCCGCCGAGCGCTTTCACCGCGTCACCAATTGCCGCTGCATTGCCCCCCTCGCTCGCCGTCACGACAGCCGATGCCTTGAGTGAAAAATCAGCGGCTTTGTTCTGAAAGTCCGACCAATTCTCCCAAATGGCCGGTTTTGTGCCCTTGCTCGTGGCCTCGGGGGGGAAATAAGACGGAATATCCTTGCCCCACTGTGCCATTTCTTCACCAAAAGCGCGGATAGTGGCGAAATCACCGGCCGGTAAATGTGTTTTGAACACGGCCTTAATCGCATCACTGCTCTTCTTAAAATTCTCAACACGCTGTTCAACGAGCGTTTCGGCCGCAACCGAAGCTGAGAAGAGTGCCGACATGCTGAGCCCGATGGTCAGACATGCGCTGAGAGCCGAAACTTTGTTCATGGTGATGCGTCCTTTTACGTGTTTTGTTTCTTAAGTTAACGACGTTTCACGGTCGGCGGCAAGCCCCCGCACATGGCTTACGGATTGGCTCCACCCAGCAATCTTGCGTTGGCGATCTGCCTCAGCCATTGCCGGCGCGATCCGGTCATCGGCCGAATTCAATTTCTCCAAATCAGCAATATCCGCGCAATGACCTGTGCCCAGCAAGGCCAGATAAAATGCCCCGCGGGCCGTTGCCTGCGCATCTTGATTACGCGCCAAAGTGAGGCCGGTAATATCGCTGAGATTTTGGGCGAACCAATTATTTTCCACCATTCCGCCATCAACCCGAAGATGAAAATCCGCCTTCGGCAAATCGGCACGGAAAGCGGTGATCAGGTCGTGGGTCTGAAAGGACACACTCTCCAAGCCCGCGCGCACAATATCCGCAATCTGTGTATCTCGGGTCATCCCCAACAGAGCCCCCCGCGCATTCGGATCCCAATATGGAGCCCCTAAGCCGGTAAAGGCAGGCACCATGATCACATCGCTGGTTGGTGAGGCGGCGCGCGCCAGCGCTTCGGTTTCACTGGCTTTCGTGAACAGACCCACTTGATCGCGCATCCATTGAACAATGGCGCCGGCCATAAAAATACTTCCCTCAAGCGCATAGGTTCGACGGTCTCCCAAACGACACGCAATCGTCGACAGCAACCGATTTTGCGACAGGATCATCTCCTCACCTGTGTGCATCAGCACAAAACATCCCGTGCCATAGGTGGCTTTCATCTGCCCCGCGGAAAAACAATGATTTCCAAAACTTGCCGCTTGTTGATCACCAATGGCCGCATAGATGGGCGCGGCCACACCAATGGTTTCCTCTAAACTTGTACCAAAGAGACACTGATTGGGTCGGATCTCGGGCAAAAGAGCGGCGGGAACTTGGAAAATGTCTAAAAGCTCGTCATCCCATGCGCCTTCTCGAATATCGCATAAGCTTGTGCGGCTCGCATTGGTTTCGTCAGTGGCATGCACGCCACCTGTCAAATTCCATATCAGCCAGCTTTCCATAGTTCCGCAGGCCAAGGCGCCGCGCTCGGCTTTCTCGCGCGCACCATCGACATGGTCGAGTATCCACGCGACTTTGGTCGCCGAAAAATACGGATCGAGCAATAATCCCGTTTTTTCTTGGATGGTTTTTTCCAAGCCCTGTTCGCGCAGGGCCGCACAATGAGATGCTGTTCGACGATCTTGCCAAACAATCGCATGATGGATCGGTTTACCCGTCGCCCTATCCCAAACCGCAACAGTTTCACGCTGATTGGTGATCCCAATGCCAATACAGTGCTGTCCGGCTAAAGCTGGTTTGGCGAGCAATGTGCGAGCCGTAGTAACGACGGTCTGCCAAATCTCCTCGGCATCATGCTCCACCCAACCATCGGCTGGGAAATATTGTTTAAATTCGTGACTGCAGGCATCAATCATTGTGCCGTTAGGCGCATAGGCAAAGCAGCTCGTTGACGTGGTGCTTTGATCAATTACCAGAATGAAGTCACTCATTCTTTTCTCCTTCAGATCTTTCATTCATTTGCTGTTGCGTTGACCCTCAGTACCATCTGCCGAGACGAATTCAAGAAGATTCAAAAAATTGAAGCGAATTGATCCGTCGGCGAAAGCTCTGTCCAAGCCCGATCAGTCATGTTATGCCTAACGGCAAGTGTTAGACAAGTCGGAACCATTTTGGTTCTGCCCAAAAGGGCTTAAGAGGGCTGCGCATGCCGTCATATCGTAAATTGGCTTTTGTTGCGTCAGACCATCCCGGTGCGGATGATGAGCGGCGTCGCCTCGAACAGCTTTATGGCACCTGCCCCATTGAAGAGGCCGAGGCCATTGTCGCTTTGGGGGGCGATGGGCTGATGCTCGAAACCCTGCATCGCACCATGGGCCTGAACATTCCTATTTTTGGCATGCATTTCGGCTCCATCGGATTTTTGATGAACCGCTTTGACCCCGAAAATTTAATTGAACGGTTGAGCGCGGCGCTCACCACGAAATTGCACCCCCTAAAAATGGAAGCCACCGATCGGAGCGGCACCGTGCATTCGGCCATCGCCATTAATGAAGTGTCGCTGCTTCGGCAAGCGGCGCAAGCTGCGAAACTTGAAATCGCGGTTGATGGTCGCGCGCGGATGGATGAGCTGATTTGCGATGGTGTGTTGGTCGCAACGCCCGCGGGAAGTACGGCCTATAATTTATCGGCGCATGGCCCGATCATTCCGATCACTGCCTCGCTATTAGCCCTGACCCCTATTTCAGCCTTTCGGCCGCGTCGATGGCGGGGCGCCTTGATTTCCAACACAGCACGTGTCGACATCCGCGTGCTCGAAGCCGATAAGCGCCCAGTCAGCGCTGTCGCGGATCATACAGAATTTCGCGATATTGAACGGGTTCAAATTTGCGAGGACCGCTCAATCGCCATGCATCTTCTCTTCGATGCCGATCATGGCTTGGATGAACGCATCCTCATTGAGCAGTTCACCCCCTAATGAGGATTATTTGAGCCGCTCAACTGGCTCCTTGGGATCGCCATAGCCAGCATCGGGTTGAATGCGCAAAAAGACCGTGCCGTCTTCCTCTTTTTTCAAAAAAGGCTCGACCGTTGTCACCTTGCCGCAAGCGTTAAATGCGGCATCGACATTTTCATATTGGGCTAACATCTCAATATTCATGCGGGTTGGAAAAATAATCGTACGCGCTCCCGAGGCAGCATCGCCAAGCGCTTCTTGAGGACGGATCCAAACCGAGTCGACGCTCTCTGAGCCATCATGGGCGCCATCATGCCCATGCGGTGAACGAGCCAAATAGAAATGCGTGTCGAAACGCTTTGGCATCATGTCCGGCGTGATCCAATGGGCGTAATGCCCGAGCGCATCGAGATCAAATTCGAGGTCTTCGGCTGACGCAATATCAATCAATGTGGCCGAACGATCATTTAACCCATCGCGCCATTTTTCCATGGCGGCAAGCTCCTGCGCGGAAACATAGCTATCGGCGCCGCGACGGCGCGCCAAAAGAATGCCGCTTTCCTCATAGGCTTCGCGAATGGCGGCAAGTCGAAACGCGTATTCGCGGTCCGATAAATTTTGGCTCGTCCGACAGTGCGATTTCAAATGATCAAGCCGGTCGGCCGCATCCACTTTGCCGCCGGGAAACACCAAAGCCCCCGAAGCGAAATCAATTTGATGGTGGCGCACCACCATGAACACCTCAAGGCCGCCCGGAACATCGCGGACCATTAGAATTGTTGCGGCATCAATGAGTGTGGATGTGTTTGACATGAGACCCCCCTATACAGTGCGGCTATTATGCAGAGCAAAACCGGCGAGACAAGCCGCCGCAACAAGATAAACGATGGCCGCCGCAGCAATTTGCTGAAAGCTGACCCCCGCATCCAAAATATAACCGAAGGATATAGGCGCAAGAGCTGTCGCAAAAATGGCCATGGGTGAGGTCATGGAACGAATGGCGCCGAGATATTTCGTGCCATAGAGCTCTGGCCATAAACCGCCACTGATCGGGCCGGTCATTCCCAAATTGACCCCGATCAAGCCCATATAAAGGTAAACACTACCAAGCTCCGACACGGGAGCGACAATGACAAGAAACGCCGCGATTAAGGGAATTGCAGAAAATGGCATGATACGGCGAGCCGTATATCGATCTACCAACCGTCCGGCAATCAGCGAAACGATAATTTTTACACCGGCATAAACTGTAAAGGCGAGCGCCAGATCTGTTGTCGACCATAATTTTTCATTCGCCAAGGCGAGCTGACTGAGAAACATGCCTGTGAGGATGAAGGGGGGCGAGAGATAAAGAGGTAACACCCCATAGAAACGCAGATCGCGCAGCACCACACCGCGATCGGCCGAAGGTCCCGTTGTTTCATCGATCACCGTCGGCGTTGCGGCAATCGGTGTTTGGGAGGGAGTTTGGGAGGGAGTTTGGGCGGATGTTTGAAAGGGGGTTTGGGGGGATGCGTCTGGCTCGAAACGCGCCAGAAAGATAATGGCCGGAAGCGCGACACAACTCACCACAGCAGCAAAAACAAGCCAACTATTTTGCCAATCCATAACCATCAGCAAGAAGATCACGCAGGCTGGAAAAAGGCTCTCACCCAACGGGTAGCCGAGCTGCGAAACAGCAACGGCCGTTCCGCGATGATGATGATAGGCCCGGGAAATCGACGTCACCCCTGTGTGAATGGCGAGGCCTTGGCCAAATAGGCGCAGTAAAAATAGAGCCAAAGCGCACATCGCCAATTGGGTGGCGAAACCCATTAAAGCACAGGCACAAGCTAAGCCAATAAAAACGCCTGCACTAAATACCGGCAGGCGGTAGTAATCGATCAGCCGGCCCAGCCAGATTAAACAAACAGCGCTCAGCAGCGTGACACTTGAATAGAGCGTTCCAAAATCGGTCAAGGTGAGATCGAAGCGGGCGCACAATTCGTCCACATAGAGTGCAATAAGATAGGTTTGCCCGAGATTGCCAAAAATCATGCAAACCGAACCAAACGCCAAAAACCCTGCTTGCGCGCGCAGGAACGATAGGACAGACATGGTGGTTACCTCGCATGTGCAGGATAGGTGGCTTTGGAAAAACAGACAGAAGCCCTATCTCTAGGTGCTCATTCCTCCGAAGGCAATAGTCTCAACTTTTCCGGGCTTAACTTTTCGGGGCTTAACTTTTCGAGGCTCAACAGTTCATCCAAAGAAGCATGGCGCATGAACCTATTGCATGCTGATGCCAAGGCTGTTTCAGATCATTGATCTTGATCTTATTGCAATCATCCATAATAACTAGGAACAACAGGGAGAGACGCCATGCTGAACGGCCTAAAAGTGATTGAAATGGCAACTTATATTGCCGCACCTGCTGCCAGCGCCATTTTGGCGGATTGGGGCGCCGATGTCATCAAAATCGAACCTTTGTCGGGCTGCTCGATGCGCAAATTCTATTCAACCGCGATGCGCGATGAATATCCGGATAATGCCGTTTTCGACCTCGATAATCGCGGCAAGCGTGCCATTGCCGTAAACACCTCGGACGAAGAAGGCCGTGCCTTAGTGCGTAAACTGATCGAGGATGCCGACGTTTTTTTAACCAATGTGCGCCCTGCACAGCTCGAGGAACAGGGCCTAGATTATGCCCGTTTGTCGAAAATTAACCCCAAGCTCGTCTATGCCAGCGTCACTGGTTTTGGGCTCGAGGGCCCGGAACGCGACAAACCCGGATTCGACTCGGCTGCGTTTTGGGCAAAATCGGGACTGGCCTGGATCATGACGCCAAAAGGAGGCTCTCCAGATCCCCTTCGCACCGGCGTTGGCGATCATGTTACGGGCATTTCAACCGCGGCAGGCATTTTAGCAGGGGTTGTCCAAGCTCAGAAAACGGGACAAGGACAATTGGTAGAGAGTTCACTCCTGCGAAGCGCTACCTATATTATGGGCGCCGACTTCGCGACCTATTTGCGTTATGGCCGCATTGCCCGCAGTCGGCCCCGCGAGGCCGCCTATGCGCCGATCGCAAATTTTTACGAGTCGCACGATGGCAAATGGGTATTCATTCAATCCCGGCCCGGCGAGCCAGAATGGGAAGCCTTATGCGCGATTATCGGCCAACCCGAACTCGCACAAGACCCGCTTTACGCCACTCCTCAAGCGCGCCGCAAAAACGCCGAGCAATTGATTGCCCTACTCGATCAGGCATTTTCACAAATGAGCTTTGATGACCTCTGTGCGGCTTTGCAAAAAGCGCAAATTGTCTACGCACCGGTTCAGACCTATGACCAAATCAGCGATGACCCACAAGCCAGCGCCGCCGGCGTATTTGTCGATCAACCCGATGGCAAGGGAGGGAATTATCGCGCACCCGCATCCCCCATTCGCTTTAATGCCTTCGACACCAGCCCCAAAGGGCCAGCACCCAAGCTTGGCGGAGATACACGCGACGTGCTCGCTCAATATGGGTATAGCGATGAAGAGATCGACGCCCTGATTACCAAAGGAACAATTGGCACAACGGCATAACCGCGCTTTGCCCGTGCCTAGGTTTTGACCGAGGCGCCCGCGAGCGAGAATTGTCGTCCTTGTCGTGTGAAAAAATAGGCTGTTAAGATCGCCGATATAATCGAACTCAGCACCGTGCTATCGATCAACCCAAGCGGCCCGCGACCCAGCGTAAAACAAAAGACATAGGTCATAGGCAGCATCACCACACCGTAAGCAAGCAAGTGAATGAACATGGGCGTGGCCGTATCACCCCGCGCGCGGAGACATTGCGAAAACAGCGCCTGGGTCGTGTCCAAAACAATTGCCAAGGCCAGATAAGCGAGCATTCGCTCCGCCAAAGCCTGAACCTCAGGATCCGACGTATACAGGCCGACAATGGAAAGCGCATATACGCTGATGCCAATGCCCAAGAGGCCCACCAAAATTGCATGCACAGAAAACCCTAACCAACCAAGCCGGTAGGCCTCTGCGTGATGGCCTGCGCCATGCGCATTGCCAACCCGAATACTGGTGGAAGCGGCAAAACCAAGACCAAGCATAAAGCCAAGAGCAAACACATTAATAGTGATCACATGCGCGGCAAGCGCTACGGTGCCCAATAGGCCCGCAAATAAGGCAAGCGCGTTGAATGCCCCATTTTCAATCCCCATGCTCACAGCCGAAAAATAGCCCATGCGCCGCATTTCCGTTGCCGCCCGCCACTCGACCCGAGGCCATCGGTTGAGGCCAAACTTGGCCCGATCAATGGTAAACCAGATGACGCCAGCAATCATCGCAAGTTGCGATATTCGGATAATCAACGACGCCCATAACGCGCCCTTTGCGCCCAGCTCCGGCAGTCCCCATGCGCCAAAAATCAGGCTGTAATTCAGCACAACATTCATTACATTGGCGACGATCATAATCATCATGCCAGGTCGGACGCGCCGCAGCCCTTCGAGAAATAAGCTGCACGCCATATAGACGCCCAAAAAAGGCAACGATAAGCCCGAGATCATCAATAGCTCTCCGCCGAACCGAGCGAGCTCTTCGGGTTGCCCAAACAAAAGAAAAAAGGGCTCACCGAATTGACACAAGGCCACGCCCACCATGCCCAATAAAAATGCATAAGGAATGGCCCGCAGCAAGGTCGCCCCACAGGCCTTATAATCCTTGGCGCCAAAGGCTTGTGCCACCAATACTTGAACCCCCACCAGCAGACCAATATGGATGAGAATGAGAATATTACTCGGAACCAATCCAACACCCATGGCCGCCAAATGGGTGACCGCATATTGGCCAACCATAATGGTATCGACAACGCCGAGCATCATCACACCCAGCCGATTGATAATAACCGGCCATGCTAGATTGAGGAGATCAAGACTGTCGGCAAGAAAGCGAGATCGTCGCGCCATTAATCCTCGCGTTCCAAACCATATTGTACAATATCGTCTAAGTTAGGACGCGGCCGATCTTCCGGCGCAGGCCCCGGGTTGGACCCGATATGGATAAACCCTGCAATAGCCTCATTCGGCTGCAGGCTCAGTCGCGCGCCAAACGCATCGTCATAGGCTACCCACCCCGTCAACCATTGCGCTGCAAAGCCCATGCCATGCGCTGCAATCATCAAACCATAACACACAGCGCCCGCCGATAGCGTTTGCTCCCATACTGGAATTTTCGGATGCTCTTGAGGCGAGGCGATGACACAGACAACCGACGGCGCGCGCAAAAACCGCAGCCGCTCATCTTCTCGCATCATATCCGTCAGACCCTCAGCCCCCGCACGCGCTTGCGCCAAATGCTCACCCAGAGCACCCAGCTCCTCACAATCCGTTTGTGTCAGCACAATAAAGCGCCAAGGAGCTAACTTTCCGTGATCAGGAACACGCGCGGCAATCGTTAACATGTGCTGCAGCTGGTCCGGCGTTGGACCAGGTGCCGCCATATCCCGCGCCCGCACGGATCGTCGGCTCTTCATAAAATCGATAATAGATTGGGATGACATTTCCACGCTATACGCTCCGATTAATATGTCCTAGAGTTAGAGTGTCGTGGCGCATCGTCACCCGAAAAACAAGAAAAAAATATTTTGAGACTTAATCGCTCCCGATCCTGCTCTGCCTTTGGTCGCCCACTTCCCTTTCTGGCGTATTGCGCTGTTGTGCTGATTCTGTATCCCGTTGCAGGGCAGGCTTCCGCATGGCTCGCACCGGTTGGCGGGGGCCAAATCATTATGAAGAAGCGGTCGGCCACCGGCCCACCCGAGGCGTTAACAGCCGAATATTCCTATCGGGAAGTGCATGTGGAATGGGGGCTGCACCCTTATTTGATGGTGAATCTTAAGCATCGCGAGCCTTTTCAAACCCCCTATTACCGCGATCCAGCCGCCAATGAAATCGAAGTTAATATTCCCTCGCCCCTGCGCTTTTTCTTGTTTCCGCCAAAAATTGATACGCTTATTCACAAGCTGTCTGGGGCCAAAGTGTTTCGCGAACGTCCATCTACCCTCGGTGCGGGCTATGCGCATTATGGCGACCGCCGTCGAGATCGGTCGTTTCAATTTGTCAGCTGGTCGCAGGCCGACAAAATTCAAATTGGCAAGACCTCCTTGATTGGACAACTGACCTTACGTCAGTTTTTCCCCCGCTCTCGATCGCGCGCCGACAGCCGCGCACTTTTGCTGTTAGAGGTTGGTGCGCTGTCGATGGGAATAGAATATGCGGTTCTGTTGATGAATCACAGCTTGATTGAGGAAAACGCGCGCTTCATTGAACTACCAATATGGAAAACACCGGCGCGCCTGCGTGTGAGTGATGGCTCAAAATATTATCAGCTCGATCGCTATACCGAAGACGTCGTCGAAATCTCGATCCGTATCCCGATCACGCCCTAAGCAAACAACTTATTTTTTTTGATCCGGCGACCGCGCTTCATCGACCAATAAGGATGTTACATCGGCTAAGGACAGAATAGTTTGATCCGGTGCGCCGAGACGGCGCATCGACACCGTCTGAGCTTCAGCCTCGCGCTTGCCAACAGCTAAAATAACCGGAATTTTTGCGACCGAATGTTCTCGTACCTTATAATTAATTTTTTCATTGCGCGTATCGGCTTCGGCCCGCAGACCCACAGCGCGCAAATGCGCCACAACCTGATGCGCATAGTCATCGGCCTCGGTTGTAATGGGGCAGACCATTACTTGCTGAGGGGCCAACCACAGAGGGAAACGGCCTTCATATTGTTCGATCAAAATACCGATAAACCGCTCCATGCTGCCCAAAATGGCGCGGTGCAGCATCACCGGTACATGTTTAGCGCCATCCTCGCCAATGTAACTCGCCCCCAAACGATCGGGTAAATTAAAATCGACTTGCAAGGTTCCGCATTGCCAGCTTCGGCCAATCGCATCTTTCAAATGAAACTCAATTTTAGGCCCGTAAAACGCCCCCTCCCCGGGATTGAGGGTGTAGGGCAAGCCGGTGGCCTTCACCGCATCGAGAAGGGCTTTCTCAGAGCGGTCCCAAATAGCATCATCGCCCACACGCGTTTCGGGACGGTCGGCAAACATCACGTGAATATCGGGGAAACCAAGCTCCTCATAAACTTCGCGAAGCAGTGCGCAAAAGGCTTCGGTTTCCGAGGTAATCTGATCTTCCGTGCAGAAAATATGAGCATCATCTTGCGTGAAACCGCGCACCCGCATAATGCCGTGCAACGCTCCAGAGGGCTCGTAGCGATGGCACGAGCCGAATTCGGCCATGCGCAGCGGCAAATCGCGGTAACTTTTCAAACCTTGCTTGAAGATTTCAATGTGGCACGGACAATTCATGGGCTTGAGCGCGAGCATGCGTTCATCGGCTTCTGATACAAACATATTCTCGCGAAATTTGTCCCAGTGGCCAGACATTTCCCACAATTTGCGATCAACTAATTGCGGTGTTCGCACCTCGCCATAACCATGCTGATCCAGCTTTTGACGCAAATAAACCTCAAGCGTGCGATACAGGGTCCAGCCTTTTTGATGCCAAAACACCATGCCTTGCGCTTCTTCTTGCAAATGGAACAAGTCCATTTCCCGACCCAAACGTCGATGGTCGCGCTTTTCAGCCTCTTCGATCATCGTCAGATAGGCTTGCAGTTCTTTATCACTGGCCCAGCATGTGCCGTAGATGCGCTGCAGCATTTGATTATTACTGTCACCGCGCCAATAGGCTCCCGCCAATTTGGTGAGCTTAAAGGCTTTTCCCAATTTACCCGTCGAGGGCAAATGCGGGCCTCGACATAAGTCTTTCCAATTTCCCTGGCGATAGATGGTGATCGGCTCGCCGGCTGGAATCGAGGCAATAATCTCGGCCTTATAGTCTTCGCCGATTTCTTTGAAATGGGCGATCGCCTCGTCTCGATCCCATTCCTCGCGAGAGATGGTTTCATTACGATCAACAATGTCGCGCATCCGCGCTTCAATTTTTTCCAGATCATCTAAGCTAAATGGCTCATCGCGCGCGAAATCATAGTAAAAGCCGTGATCAATCACAGGCCCGATCGTCACTTGGGTGCCAGGAAATAATTCCTGAACCGCTTCCGCAAGAACATGCGCGCAATCATGGCGCAGAATTTCCAGACCATCGGGGGTCTCGGCGGTTACGATCTCAACCGTCGCATCCTCTTCCAACAGCCGCGCGGCATCCATCAGCGCACCGTCTTTTTTGATCGCTAAGGCTCGTTTGGCCAAAGAGGGCGCAATCGATGCAGCCACCTCCAGCCCGGTCAGCGGGGCATCAAACTGTTTTTGGGATCCGTCGGGAAGCGTAATGGTAATCATTGAGTTTCGTCACGAGAAGAGGGGATAATATGTTTCTTGCAAGGTGCATACCAAGACCGCGGCAAAAGCTCAACAGGAACCGGATCATAGCCATCGCCGCCGCCCAGCATCTTGATCGGATGACAGCGCAAAATGCGTCGAACGCCAAGCCAAAACCCGGCCCACGCGCCATGTCGCTCTATCGCCTCGACCGCATATTCCGAACAGCTTGGCAAATAACGGCAGCTGGGCGGTAAAATCGGCGAGATGAGCCACTGATAGAGACGGATCGGCAGAATTATCAGCGACCGCATCTCTTACACCCCCAACTGATCGAAGCATGTGAGGATGGCATCAAATACCAGCAAGGTCGATGCATGGCGTGCTGGATAATCCTGCACACCTTCAAGCACGGCCAAATCGGCCCACCGGCCTTGAGGGGGGGCGCCCTTATCTTTGAGCATTGCCCGCATCTCGGCAGCAATGGCCCGAAACTCATCTGCCGATGTTCCAATTATTTCGCGAGCAACGACCGACGCGCTGGTTTGCCCCAGCGCGCAGGCGGCAAGCTGCTGGGCGAACTCCGTGACACAGCCTTGCTCATCCACATTCACTTCAACGCTGATTTCAGATCCGCATAATTTCGAGACGGCCTTTGCCTGCGCCTGCGGCACATCCAAATGGCCAATGCACGAGATCTGAGCCGTGAGCTGCAAAAGACGATCAGTGTATAAATCGGTTTTCATGGGGTGAGTATAGGACGCGGGGTCTTATCTGGCGAGCCGCCAGAGCGTTCCTTGAGGCGTATCTTCAATGGTAATCCCCATACGGGTGAGCTCGTCTCGGGCCGCATCGGCGGCGGCGAAATCTTTCGCGGCGCGTGCCTGCGCACGGGCTGCAACCAGCGCCTCGACCCGATCGGCATCGACCGCATCCAATCCTTGAAACCAGCTCTCGGGCGTGTGCTGAAAAAGACCGAGCATGCGCCCAGCGGCCAATAAGCGACGGTACCCGCCTTCTTGGTCAACCTGTTTCGACAGCGCTGATAGGGCGGCAAGTGCCTTTGGCGTGTTGAGATCATCACACAGCGCTTCCATCACCGCATCATCACATGGGCCCGCCGGTTCGGCTAAAATGTCCGCGGGGCAGTCGCGCAACAACCCATAAAGGCGATCCAGCGTTGCTTTGCTTTGATCCAGCAATTTATCGTTAAAATCCATGGGCTGACGATAGTGCCCCTGCAATAAGGCCATGCGGATCACCTCGCCCGGATATTGGGTCAGCAAATCCATGATCAAGGCAACATTGCCCCGAGACTTCGACATTTTCTCGCCATTGATATTCAACATGCCATTATGCAACCAATATTGGGCGAGCGGTGCCCCATGCGCGCATCGACTTTGCGCGCATTCGTTTTCGTGATGGGGGAATTGAAGATCAATGCCACCGCCATGAATATCAATTGTTGCACCGAAATGAGCGGCGATCATGGCCGAACATTCGATATGCCAACCCGGGCGTCCCCGCTGGTCGATCTGCTTCAGCCCCTGCCATCCGGGCAAATGCGCTTCTGACGGCTTCCATAAGACAAAATCTTCAGGATTTTTTTTGTAAGGGGCGATGTCGACCCGCGCACCGGCGATCAATTCATCGCGCTGGCGCCGTGATAAAGAGCCATAGTCGGGGTCTGAGGATACATCAAACAACACATGCCCCTCGGCAATATAGGCGTGACCGCGCGCGATCAATGTTTCGATCATCGCCTGAATATCGGCGATATGTTGCGTTGCAAAAGGTTCAATATCTGGCTTTTGTACCCCTAAAGCGTTCATGTCGCTGTGATATTGCAGGGTGTATTTTTGAGAAATTTCCGAAATATCGACCTGCGCTTCATGGGCTTTGGCGTTAATCTTATCGTCAATATCGGTGATATTACGCGCATAAACCAGCTTGGGGTATAGCTGGCGCAAGAGGCCAGCAAGCACATCAAAAACCACGGCAGGACGGGCATTGCCGATATGAACCGGCCCATAAACAGTTGGCCCACAGACATACATGGTCACCAGATCGGGCTTTTGCGGCCGAAAAACCTGTTTCTCACGCGTTCGATTGTTGTATAGCCTTAGCTCCATGGGGCGCACTTTACTGATCATCCCGTGAGTTCGCAATCGCTCAGATGGCCGCCACGACATTGGCGGCAGGTCCCTTGCCTTTGTATTATTGAGGGCGCATGATCTAAATTGGTCCTTGGGACGTAAAAACCTATGAACCCGAGCTTGGTTTGACGATGCAGACCTTGACCCCCTCGGATGGTTTGCCTATCTATGCATCGGCATATGTTTTGCGCTTTGGCGTTGTGATTGTGCAAATGTGTCACATCATTTTTGCAAAACACTATGCGAAAAATGAGAGAGGCAAAAACACGTGTTCATGGCATAATTGCTGTGAAAAGCGTTAAACCAAAACGGCTTGGGGCGCCATGAAGTGCGAGAATGTAATCTCGCGGAAATGAGACGAGAACATGGACGCACTGACGAGTGGATCGAAAGCCGGCGTAAACGAGCGGGAAGTAAAAGTGGATAAACCATCAAGAGAAGCAGCTGAAGCTGCTGTACGGACACTTATTGCATGGGCGGGGGACAATCCTGATCGTGAAGGTTTGGTGGACACACCAAAACGCGTTGTCAGTGCGTATGAAGAGTTTTTTGCGGGCTATCACGAGAACCCAGAAGAAGTGCTCGGACGCACCTTTGAGGATGTCGAAGGCTATGACGACATGGTGATGTTGCGCGATATCGCGCTGGAGAGCCATTGCGAGCATCATATGGTCGCGATTTTGGGCAAGGTACATATTGCCTATATGCCTGTCGATAAAGTGGTCGGTATCTCAAAACTGGCGCGAGTGATTGAAATTTTTGCGAAGCGCCTGCAAACACAAGAAACCATGACGGCTCAAATTGTCGATTGCATTCAGCGCGTATTAGAGCCGGCCGGCGTGGCTATTTTAGTAGATGCGAAACACCAGTGCATGACCACACGGGGCATTAAAAAACCTGATGTGGCAACCATCACGACCCAGTTTACCGGTGTGTTTGCGGATGACCCGCGAATGGAAGCCCGCTTTCTGGCGATGATTAAGTAATCGCGGCGTTAGCCCCGATCCCTAAATTGCACGTCCAGAGGCGACAAAAAACTCGACAAAATTATCTTTGAGCGGTAGTAAACGGCGCATGACGAACTTATTTGCCCAGCGCATTTCCATCGAACAGGTCGAAGAGGGCCATGAGCTTGCGCCGAAATTTGACGCGCAGGGTCTTATCCCTGTCGTGACGACCGATTTCGAGAGCGGCGAAGTGTTGATGCATGGCTATATGAATAGCGACGCCCTCACCCGCACCATCGAAACGGGAGAAGCGCATTATTATAGTCGCTCGCGTGAACAGATTTGGCACAAAGGGGCGACCAGCGGTCTCGTTCAGAAAATTATTGAAATGCGGATTGATGATGATCAAGACTGCGTTTGGATCCGCGTTTCTGTTGGCGGTTCTGGCGCCAGCTGCCATGTCGGCTATCGGTCATGTTTTTATCGCTCATTGCCAACAGGCCAAAGCCAACAGGGCCCGGTTCCTCTGACGTTTGAAGAAACCGACAAAGTCTTCGATCCCGTCGACGTTTATGGCGACGCGCCTAACCCCACAAAGCTCTAACCATTTTGAATATAAGACTTGAGAGCGTCCGCTTCGCGGCTGGTCTCCGAAATCTTATAATTCACGAGGTCGCCGATCGACACCATGCCGAGCAGCTGCCCCTCCTCGATCACCGGTAAATGTCGGCACCGATAGCCTGTCATCAGAGCCATGGCTTCATCGACCGCCATGTTTCGCGTAATGGTGATCAGGTTTTTACTCATCAATGTGTGAACCGGCTGGTCAATCGCTGATGCGCCGAGTTGATGCAAGGCCCGCATCACATCGCGCTCCGATAAGATGCCCATGCAGGCATGATGGGTTCCATTAATCACCAGCGCCCCAATGCGCTTTTGCGTCATGATCGAAATAGCTTCGGACACAGACGCATTTTGTGCGACCTGAATAACGTCCCCGCCCTTTTGTTTCAAAATTGCTGATATTGTCACGGCTCCCCCTCCTCATCGCTATAGTGCGACAGAATGACACAGCTCGCAAGAACAATTCACACCGCCCGTTAGCGCCAACTCCCATAATCGACGCGGCCAACGCCTCCCGACAAAGACAGAGGCGGACGATCGACCAGCCCAATGGCAAAAAATCCACCCATAAAACCAGCCAAATGAGCCACCCAAGCCACATAAACCGGCAGACCATCCGGCGACATCAGGCCCGATGGCCCCAAAACCGCCGCAAAAAGATTAATCACCAGCCAAACGGCGATAATGGCCAGTGCAGAGGGTTGTTTCAGTGTTTGCACATAGCCCAGCAAGGGCAGGCGCGACGGCCATGGAGCCCGTCGATGCGCCGATGAAAAGGCAAAACGGCACGCGCCCCCGAGCAAACCCGCCACGCCCGCCGATGCCCCGACGATGGGAACCAACATATTGTCGGGCGCGCTTGTGAGCACCTCGGCCAAACCGCCGATCATGCCCGACAGCAAAAACAGAAGAAAAAATCGAACCGATCCCATGCGCTTAGCGATCGGCGCCCCAAAAGCCACCAACCACAACACATTCACCCCCACATGCTCCCAGCTTCCGTGGAGAAAATTATAGCTGACCAAAGTCCCCATCCCGTGGCCCCACCCACCCGTTAAGGTGCTTCCCATAGCTCCTGAGAAACGTTCCGGAAACAAGCCAGCAAACAGAAAAATATCTTGCCAAAACGCGGGTGAAACGAGCTGCACACAGAAATGGATTGCGAGCAAAGTCGCCGCCAAAATTAAGACCCCGCGCGGTACGCGAATAGCACGTTGATCATTTTCCGGTGGCGCTTGCCAACCCATCACATGCGACATTAGTCGAGCGCCGCCAACGCGTGTTCCAATAGGGGCAAGCGATCATTGCCGAAATACATGTCTTTGCCGTTTACAAAAAAGCTGGGCGAGCCAAAACCGCCTCGGCTGATCAATAATTCTGTATTCTCGCGCAAGCGTGTTTTGACATCCTCATCAGCGATACGTCGCTCTGTCTCGACGGGATCCATGCCCGCAGCCACGCATAGCGCGGCGCGCTCTTCAACTTGCGACACATCCTTAAGCTCACCCCAATAGGATTTAAACGCCGCCCAACAAAAAGCCGATATACAATTTTTCTCCTGCGCGACAATGGCAGCGCGCATCAGCTCAACCGCGCGAACAGGAAAAACCGGCGGCTGGCCGATTGTCACCTCGCAATACCGCGCCCAGTCCTGCAGGTCTTTGAGGTAATAACGCCCCTTTACCGGATTAGGATTTGCACGCTGTTCGTAAACACTATCGTTCACCGCATTAAACACGCCACCAACCAAAATCGGATACCAAATTAACTCCGCCTGCTGACGGGCGATCAGTGCTTCCAGGCGACTGAAGGCGAGATAGGTCCATGGGCTCGATAAATCGAAAAAAAACTCAACCTGTTTCATTGCTCGCTCTTTCTGCCGATCTACGATCAGCCATTACACATCGACATTCGGCAAGAACGCACGCCCCCGAATATGATCGGAAATCTTCTCTGCCATCATAATGGTGGGCGCGTTTGTATTGCCGCCAATTAATGTCGGCATCAAAGAAGCATCAACAACCCGAAGGCCGCCAACGCCATGGACTTGCCCATGCGCATCCGTGACCGCTTCCGCGTCGGTTCCCATTTTACACGTCCCGACAGGGTGATAGAGCGTCTCGCCTGTGGCGCGGATCCATTGATCCAACTCCGCATCATCGTCGACATTCACCCCAGAATGCGGTTTCAATTCCTCGCCCCGATAGGGGTCAAAGGCGGGCTGCATGAAAATCCGTCTGGTTTCTCTAAAGGCATTCCGCAAATCCACAATATCAACATCCTCGGTTAAATAATTGGGATAGAGGGCTGGCGGTAAATCAGGATCTGCCCCTTTGAGCGCGATATAGCCACGGCTTTGCGGACGGCAACAATACACAATGCTCGAAAACCCATGTCGCTTGGGCAAGTCGCCACGCCCATGACTATCGGCCATTGCGATCGACACATAATGCACTTGCGCATCTGGAATATCTTTCGACGGATGCGATTTCAAAAAAGCCCCTCCCGCAGTCGGCGGAAAGCTCGCATCACCCTGACCGAGCAATAAATATTGTATTCCCGCCCATTGTTGACGCAGCCAACTGGCCGACCGATGCAAAGTCACCGCTTGGGTGCTGGAAAATTGGCTCACCACACCGTAATGGTCTTGCAAATTTTTACCGACACCCGAAAGCGCGTGAACAACTGAGATACCGTGAGGTGCTAGATCGTCGGGATCACCAACCCCACTTCGCATTAAAATTTGCGGCGAGTTCAACGCCCCCGCTGACAGGATAACCTCGCAACGGGCACGAATAAGCTGACGCTCTCCGTCTTTGTGAACATACACCCCAATCGCTTTTTTGCCCTCAAAGGCCACACGATCGACTGTGAGGTCGGTCATCGTCTGCAAATTGGGGCGCTTTAAAGCCGGGTGCAAATAAGCCTGCGCCGCGCTGCACCGCTTGGTGCCTTTAATTGTATGCTCGTATCGCGCCACACCTTCTTGCTGACGCCCGTTAAAGTCATGGGTCAAGGGCAGACCAGCCTGCTGTCCAGCTTCCACAAAAACGTCAAGAAGCGGATCATTCTCGCGATCTGATTTCTTCACATGCAAGGGGCCATCGGTTCCGTGATATTCCGGATCACCGTCCCCACTAAAAGTTTCAGCCCGCTTGAAATAGGGCAAGACCGATGCGTAAGACCATCCGGCATTTCCGAGTTGGTTCCAGTGGTCGTAATCCCACGCATGGCCACGAATATAAACCATGGCATTTATGCTGGACGACCCCCCCCAACCGCGCCCGCGCGGCCAGTACATCTGACGCCCACCTAAGCTCGGCTCGGCTTCTGTCTCGAAACCATAATTTTGATCATTGGCCTCGGGCACGAGGCGGGCATAACCGGCGGGCATATGAATGAACAAATTTTTATCTTGCCCCCCTGCCTCAATCAGCAAAACCTGATTTTTCTCATCTTCCGACAACCGCGCCGCAAGCACACAGCCCGCACTGCCGGCCCCCACGATGATGTAGTCGACTTCTTTTCGTTCAGATGATGCCATTTGTTCTTCTCCTTATTCCGTCACGAATCCGTTATTCCGTTACGACCTTGACCAGGTCGCGTCGATAACGCTTCCAATTTTCGACATAATGTTCTGCCATCGCCTGCATGATGGCGCGATTGCCCTCTTCAAGGGTTCGTACAATCTTTCCGGGCATACCAAGCACCATCGAATTATCGGGTATTTCTTTGCCTTCTCCGATCAACGCATGCGCGCCGATCAAACAATTGCTGCCAATTTTTGCGCCATTTAAGACAGTGGCACCGATGCCGATCAAGCTATCATCGCCGACCGTACACCCATGCAACATGGCCTGATGACCCACAGTAACACGGCGCCCTAATGTCAGCGGGAAACCCATATCCGTGTGCATAACGCTACCGTCCTGCACATTTGATCCCGCACCAATGGTGATCCGCTCATTGTCGCCGCGTAAAACCGCACCAAACCAAACGCTCGCATTTTCATCGAGATAAACATCTCCAATTAATGTCGCGCTTTCAGCAACCCAGTAATTCTCAGAGGCCGGAAACTGCGGCTCCCGCTCTCCTAGACGATACACAGCCATGACGTTCTTCCTTCATATCACATTTTGAAATAGGCACAGGGCAGAGGACTGAGAGGATTATCACAAATTGAAAATCCGCCTTGCGCATTTCATTGAAGTTTCTATGGTGACGAAATATACAGCATAAATCCAGCCCTATTTGTCGAGGGGCGGTTTTGAGTACGTGGTTATGATTAAGCGGTTTTTGTCCGAGAGTATTGTCGAAGAAGAATGGCCATTATGGCGCTTAGTGATGGGCGTCTTTGCGCTGATTTTATTGTCTATTTTTGGCTTTTCGATCTATTTTTTTGGTCCGACCTTGGATCAAATTCGCGGCGAAACAGTGACGCCCACAGCGCTCACCCGCGATATCCGTATCGAGGTTGGCGGCACACTTTTCTCGATTCCAGCAAATTATACGCGCTACGGACATGACCGCAGCAGTTATGAAAATCCTTTCGTCGAATTGCATGCCTTGCTGCCCGATCTCAGTGGCTTCCAAGCCGCAGATGAAACGGCCTTTGCCGATTTATCCAACCAATCGAGGCTGCTTCTGTTTTCGCTCAGCGAAATTGAGGGCGACATGACCCCTCAGCGCCTTTGGAAAGAGGTTTTCGTGCCGCAAATTGGTGCGTTTACGGAGACGGTCGAATATGGCTTGAAATCGGCCCCTTTTAAATCTGGCAGCCTGTATCGCGATGCCACCTATTACCAACCTGAGACGATGCCCGATGATGGATTTTCGTCTCCCTTCATCATCTGCGCGCCGAATGCAGATGGTTCTGTTTGGTGTCAGGGACGGTTAACCATTGGCCGCACCGCGCAAGCCATTTTCAGGTTTCCACAAAACTATTTATCGGATTGGAAACTGATATCAAACCGCCTCGCCGGACTTCTGAGCCGCTTCCGAGCGGAGGCGCGTCGTCCAAGCTAAGCAAGTGGCCTCGAAGCGAAGCTGATCGGCAGACAAATTTTAAAGGGTGGGCAGGTCGAAATCGAGGATGGCCATATTAAAATCGTAAGAGACTTCACCCTCATCCTCGTCGCGGAATAAGGTACCGATAAATTCGTCAACCATATATACCTCGACCATATCGTCTTTCGCTCCGCGCTTGAGGACGATGCCCTCATTTTGGAACTTAAGACGCAAGTAAGCCTGTACGCGCAGAATTTCATCATTGTTCATAATTACGCCTCTTCTTTTTTCTTTCGCTGACGGCCATTTGTCTGGAAAATGGTCGCTGGTTTCCCAGCCTTCTGCCTTGCGCCTCGACACTTGTCAATGCAAAGCCGATCTCGGCTGTCAATGCAAAGCCGATATCGGCGCAACTATGATGATGTGGCGTCAAGTGCGAAAAAGTCAAATCAACCGCGGATCATCTTACTTTTTTTCGTCCAGCAAATGGTCCATCACACGCCATGGCTCGGTTGACGATACTTTGCCCACCACTTGCGCCGGCACCCCCACCGCTGTTGAAAAAGGCGGAATGTCGGATAACACGACACTGCCTGCCCCAATTTTTGAGCACTCGCCAATTTGAATATTGCCCAAAATTTTCGCGCCGACGGAAATCAAAACCCCATCGCCAATTTTGGGGTGGCGGTCATCTTTTTCCTTCCCATTTCCACCCAATGTCACGCTGTGCAGCATGGAAACATTATTGCCCACGCGCGCGGTCTCACCGATCACAACACCCGTCGCATGATCAATAAACACGCCGCGGCCAATTTGAGCGGCGGGATGAATATCGACCTGAAACACTTCCGACGTCCGATTTTGGAGATATAGCGCTAAGGCGCGCCGGTTTTGGTTAAGCAGATAATGGCCGATGCGATGCGACTGCAAACCCAAAAAGCCTTTATAGTATAAAACCGTATCAAGATGCCCTTGGCACGCAGGATCACGCTCAACGACCGCCGTCACATCGGCGCGGGCAAGGCTCCCCAGGCTCGCCAAATCATCAAATGCCGCCAAAAAAACCTCGCGCAACTGCTCGGCCGTCACCTCTTCATTTCCCAATTTGGAAGCCAAATGATGCGCCAGCATATGCTCAAGAGACGGTTGTCCGGTCACCAAACTCTGAACCAATGGCCGTAATACCGTCTCATGATCAATGACGGCATGGGCTTCAGCCAAAATGGTCTCCCAGACGGGGTCTGATGTCTCGTCCGGCTCGGACATACGAATTTCCTTTAGTTCGGACATACGGATTTCCTTTATTCGGGAAGCAGCCCCTTCTATTGGCGCAACCATAGTTGCCCTGTTTCACCAAGTCTATAAACTATTGTCTTTGAAGAAAAGTGATCAGATGGCATTTGTACAAACTCCCAATCTCACCGTTTTCTATGAACAGGCCGGCCAGGGCCCGCCTTGCCTTATCATCAGTGGCACGGGAAGCGATCTGCGCCTTAAACCCAATGTCATGGATTTTCCTCTCCACGACCTCTTTACCGTCACGGCTTATGACCAACGCGGCTTGGGGCAAACCATCAGCCCCCCACCCCCCTATCACATGGCGGACTATGCGGATGATGCTGCCGCTGTGATGGACAGCTTAGAAATCGATCATGCGGTGATCTTTGGCGTTTCATTTGGCGGCATGGTGGCTCAAGAGCTCGCGCTTCGTCACCCCGCGCGGGTATCGCGCATGGCGCTCTTCTGCACAACCAGCGGCGGCGCGGGCGGTTCATCCTTTCCGCTGCACAGCCTGGCCGATCTGTCCGTCACAGAGCGGGCGACGCGGCTCATTATGCTAAACGATACGCGCCACGATTCTGCTTGGCTTCAAAACCATCCCAAAGTCTTGGACGATCAACGCGACCGAATGCAAAAAGCCGCCGAGCTCAGTGGTGCGCCCAACGGGGCGGCGGCCCAATTAGAGGCCCGCGCGGGCCATGATTGTTGGGAGCGCTTGCCCCTCATTTCGTGTCCTACATTTATTGCCGGTGGCACACATGACAGAATTGCGGCCCCCGATGCCGTCACCCGACTGGCCCAGAAAATTCCAAACGCCCATTTGCGGTTCTATGACGGTGGCCATTTATTCTGGAATACCGCGCCACAGGCTGTTCGCGATCTGCGCCAATTTCTCACAGATGACCCGCGCTTCCATCACCGCGAAACAGATGCATAATTCATGGATGAAAAGGATCGGGTGATGACATCGCAAATTTCAGATCAGAAAACCATAACGTCGTCGAGCGAGCTGGTCGCAGCGGAATATCATAACCACATGGCTGTGATCACCATTAATAATCCCAGCAAGCATAACATTATGAACCTTTCTGCCTGGCGGGCCCTGCCTGAACTGATGCTGCGCCTCGCTGAGATTGACGATGTCCGTCTGATCGTAATCCAAGGTGCGGGTGACGAGGCTTTTGTGGCGGGCGCAGATATTTCAGAGTTTGACGATCAATTTGCCGGCGACGGTGGCCTTGCCTATGACGCGGCAACCGTCGCGGCTTTTGACGCTCTGCGCAACTGCCCCCTGCCCACGCTCGCGGCCATTAAAGGGTTCTGCATGGGCGGCGGCCTAGGGCTAGCGCTTGCATGCGATCTTCGATTTGCCCGTGATGACGCTATTTTCAGCATTCCGGCCGCGCGGCTTGGGCTGGCCTATCCCGCCAGCGCCGTCCACCATCTTCAGCATATTGTAGGGCGCGCCATGGCCGCCGATCTGTTATTTTCTGCCCGGCGCTTAAAAGCGCCCGAAGCGCATGCCGCCGGTTTGGTTCAGCATTTAGTTTCTCACGCAGATTTTGATGGTGCGCTTCAGGCCTATTGCGGTCAAATCATCAATAATGCCCCGCTCAGCATTCAGGCGGCAAAATTCACGCTTGATCAGCCCCATGCGACAGGTGATCATGAGATCTGGGCGAAGCGATGTCTCAATAGCGAGGATTATGCTGAGGGTCGACAAGCCTTTCGGGATAAGCGCGCGCCTCATTTCTCTGGTCGGTAATGAGATGTAAGGGGACAATGCTTAACAGCACAAACATACGGGGCAGCACAGAAACGGCGACGCCATAAGGACCACAAATCAAAGGACCGCCAGTCAAAAGGCCCGCAAGTGAACAATAATCTCATCAGGGGGATAAGGATAAACAATGCAACTCGACTTTTCTAAACACGTCATTATCGTCACAGGGTCATCAGCCGGAATTGGAGCAGCGGCAGCCAAAGCCTTTGCCGCCGGCGGTGGGCGTGTGGTCATTAACTACGCCCATAATCAAGAAGCCGGCGAGGCTGTGGCCGAGCAATGCCGAGCCGCCGGAGGGCACGCCTGCCTGGTTCAGGCCGATGTCTCCACCGCGGAGGGACGCGACGCGCTGATTAATGCGGCTCTGTCTGAATGGGGTCAAATCGATGTGTTGGTGAATAATGCCGGAACAACAAAATTCGTCGACCATAGCGATCTCGACGGACTAGACCCGGATGATTTCCACCATATTTACGATATGAACCTTGTTGCGCCCTATGAAATGATCAAACGGGCGCGCCCGCACCTGGCCAAGCAAGGCGGGTCGATTGTTAATATTTCTTCTGTTGCCGGCGTTGGCGCTGTCGGTTCGTCGCTCGCTTATGTTGCGTCTAAAGGCGGTTTGAACAGCATGACCATGGGGCTTGCCCGGGCGCTTGCCACGGATGGAATCCGGGTGAACGCTGTGTGCCCCGGTTTTGTGGGCACAGACTGGTTTCGCAATGCGTTTGGCGATGAAGGGTTTGAAAAAATTGCGGGCGCTCAAAGAGCTCGCACGCCGTCAGGCCATGTGGCGAATGCCGAGGATATTTCCGGGCCTATTTTGTTTTTTGCACATCCCATGAGCCATCATATCACTGGACAACATTTGGTGGTTGATGGTGGAATGCTGTTAGGAATGCCGTTTAAAATTTCGCAAGCATAGATCCCGCGCGGCAAAAGCTGGCTTAAGACGCCAGGAAATCGAAGCCTGATACTAGAGCCCAAATGATAAAACCCAAACGAAAAGCCCAAATGCACAAGGGTATGAAACAATGACACAGATTGATGATCTCAAAAAACAAGCCTGCGCTTATATTGATGCTCAGGCCGCCATGCTCATCGATATGAGCCATGATATTCACGCGCATCCCGAAATTGCGTTTCAAGAGCACCATGCCCATGCCGCCTTAACGGATTGCGTGGCCGCAGCAGGCCTCGATGTCACCCGCCATGCCTGTGGCCTCGAGACCGCCTTTATCAGCTCCTTCGGAGCCGGCGATGCCTGTGTTGGGATATTGTCTGAATATGACGCGCTGCCGAGCATTGGCCATGCCTGCGGCCATAATATCATCGCAACAGCGGGGCTGGGCGCGGCGCTGTCATTGGCATCCCTCGGCGCGCGGCTCCCGGGAAGAGTTCGTTATTTGGGAACACCGGCTGAAGAAACCGGAAATGGAAAAGAATTAATGGCGCAGCAAGGTGCATTTGACGGATTAGATGCCGCCATGATGGTGCACCCGGCGGGGATCGACCTCATCACAATGCCGAGCCTCGCTGTAAATGAAGTGCGGGTCACCTATACAGGTAAGGCGGCGCATGCGGCGGCCATGCCATTTGCCGGTGTTAATGCGCTGGATGCTTTGGTCACCGCCTATCAATCGATCGCGCAATTGCGCCAGCATATCCGCCCCAATGAACGGATCCATGGCATTTTCAACGAATCCGGTTTGGCCCCGAATATCGTGCCCGACCGAGCTGTCGGCACATTTTATGTCCGTGCCGGCGACGGCGAGGAGCTGGCCGCCCTCAAGCACCGTGTGCGCAATTGCTTTGAGGCGGGCGCTCTGGCCACTGGATGCGAGGTTCACATCGACTGGGCCCCCGCCGATTATCTTGAAATTAAGAATAGCTGGGCCATCGCCGAGCGGTATAAAGCCAATGCAGAGGATCTCGGCCGAACATTTGTCGATCTCGAGCGGGCCATTCGCGGCGGCGCGGCGGGGTCAACCGATATGGGCAATGTCAGCCATCGTGTTCCCTCCATTCACCCCATGATTTCCTGCGCCCCGCCCAATATTGTGATCCATAACCCCGAATTTGCCCGTTATGCCGGGTCGGAAACCGGCGATCGGGCGGCCCTCGATGGTGCCAAAGCCTTGGCCATGACCGCCATTGACGTTTTATGTGATCACACATTGCGGGCAACCGCGCATGCGCAATTTAACGAAACAGCAGAACGCTCGGCCCGCGCCCTAGAACTCGCCTATAGCAGCCATGGCGATGCCAGCTTGGGCGGATGTGGATGTTGCTAGCGTCAAAAACATTTGCCTCTCCCCTGCGGCTTAGGTAAGAAGAAGCAAATCATCGAGGTCATTATGGATAATTCATCTATTCCGAAACTTGCTAATGATATGGGCGCCGACGAGATCCGGATTGGCGTGCATGAATTTGAATGTATTGGCGCCCCCATTCCCTATGATCATCCGCATATTTATCTGGATATGGGGAATGACCATGAGATCATCTGCCCCTATTGCTCGACCCGCTATATTTATGACGCGACGCTCGACGCCACGGCCAGCAAACCCACAGGCGCCGTTCAATAGCCCTTAGTCCGCAAAACGCGACTTCGAACCGACTTGCGATAGGGATGGTGGCCCCAGCCGGACTTGAACCGGCACGCCGCTAACGGCCGCAGATTTTAAGTCTGCTGCGTCTACCACTTCCGCCACGGGGCCACTTCTGGGGCTTATATCACGGGTTTTCCGATGATACCAAGGATAAAGTCTCGCCAATGCGCAAACGATTACTGCTTGCGCCTGCCGCCTGTGCAAAACGTTCGGCTGGCTCTAAGAACGGCTCCAAAGACAAGGTAAAGGTTCCCCAATGCATGGGGATCATGCGCCGGCACCCAAGATCGCGCCCCATCGCCACGCCGCCCTCTGGGTCCATATGCGCCCCGGTCATCATCGGGCGCGGGTCATAGGCGCCCACACTCATCAACCCCAGATCGCAGCCGCCAAATTGGCTTTGCATGTCGGCACCAATCTCGGCGAAAAGCGTCGGATGGGTTTCGGTGTCGCCCGTATGATATACGGTGTGGCCACCGCCACTCATGGCATAGGACATCCACAGCGTCTCATTAATATCGAAAAGCCCGCGATTGGACCAATGGACAGCCGGATAGGCTTTCACAATGACGCCGGCAATCTCGGTCTGCTCGTACCAATCCAGCTCAACGACTTTTTTAAACCCGAAATCTTTTACATATTGACCAATGCCCAGCGGCACCACAAGGGTGACGCGCTGAGGGTTCGGCATCTGGTCAAGTGTGTCGAGATCCAGATGATCGTAATGGGAGTGCGAGACCACCACCACATCAATATCGGTCATCTCACTCAAATCGAGGGCCGGCGGAACATGCCGCGCGGGGCCTGCAAAGCGAACCGGCGAGGCCCGTTTGGAAAAAATCGGATCAGTGAGTATGCGGATGCCGTTGAGCTGCACGAGAAATGTCGCATGCCCGATCCATGTCACATATTGATCGCCCGCTTGCTGTTGCCCGGCGCGCACCTGCTCAGGCGATAAGGCATGATCATCGGGCACAATGGGTCGAGCCCCGGTGATGCTGCGCCACATCATGGAGAGGAAAAACGGAAAACGAACCGAGAAATCCGCCCCGCGCTTGGGCGAGTTGGGTGGATTACGAAACCCGTTTTCCAGATGATGATACGGACGATCAGCCATGATGCGAGATGAATGCTGTGTACATGCCCCGACCCAGAGGGACAAAATCAGGCTGACACCAATCGCAAGACGCGACGACAGATTTGATTGCATTTTTAGGGACCACTTTAAACTCTGTTTCTCACACACTCAGATCGCTTCACATTGTTTGCTCTTCGGTATGACGGCCTCACGGAAGCGCGACAGGCTGACACGTCAACACAAGGTGATGATGTTTTTAAAACTAGGGCGTGCGGCTGGCGCGTCAACCCGATCGGCTTGGCTCACGCCCCCACCAAAAGAAAACGGCGGTCAATGACCGCCGCCCTCCCCCCAAAATTGGAGAATTATTTAGCCTTCAAGGCCTTGCCATACCGGCCAGCAGTTTTTGCCTGCTTTTGCAGCCAAAGCAGCTTGCGCTTCTTTTGCATTGGCCCCTGATGCGGTTTCTGTGTAATCGTCTTTACCTGTGCACCAAACATAGAATGTGTGGTTGCCCGACTGTGACATTGCTTCAAAGCTCGAATCCATTGCGGAAGCGGGGCTCGCAAAGCCCAAGCCTGATACAAAAGCAGCGGCGATGGCAAATGTTGAAAATTTCGTCATAGTTTCCTCCCTAAGTGATGATGTACCATGACATCCTCACTCAGAATTTAATAATTAAATTTTCTTAATAAAACGATGGACGATTATCCTATTGGTTTTATTATGTTTTTTAGACCAAGGTTTGGATTAGCCCAAGAAAAAGACGAGGGGCTCAACCTGCTTGGCGGCGTTGATCGCGCCCTATTCATCCCGACTCGGCCGCTCGACAATAGATCCACCAATCGAGGTAATATGGTCTGCGACCGTATCGGCAAGGCGCGCCAGCTGGTCAGGATCGGTGCCGCGCAACACCACGCTCACACCCGCCTGCCCCGCTGCATAATAGGGATATAAGCCAATTGAGATCTCGGGGTTCTGCGCTTGCAGGGCTTCCATTGCGTCGGCGATGGTGCCTTCGGGCACATTCCCCGTCACAGACACGCTGGTTATCGGCGGCCCGCCGGCCAGTTGCGGCAAGACGCCGGCCAACATGGCCTGCATGATTTTGGGAATGCCCGCCATGACAAACACATTTTCCATCCGAAACCCGGGAGCGGCGCTCACCGGATTGTCGATCAATTCGGCCCCGTCCGGGATCCGCGTCATGCGTTGGCGGGCGGCATTAAATTCAATCTGGGCAGCCTCATAATGGGCCTCCAAACGACGCACCGCCTCGGGGTGAGGCCCAATACCCACGCCAAAAGCGCGAGCAATGCAATCTGCCGTGATGTCGTCATGCGTCGGCCCAATGCCCCCCGTTGTGAACACATAATCATAGCGCGCCCGTAATGCGTTGACCGCATTGATAATCTCAACATCAATATCCGGCACAATCCGGGCTTCGCGCATGGCGATGCCAATTTGCCCCAGCTCTTGCGCAATATGCGATAAATTGGCGTCGCGTGTTCGGCCCGACAAAATCTCATCGCCAATGAGTAACATTGCGGCTGACTTCAACTCTGGACTGGACATAAACGCTCTGCTCCTTTTTATGATCACGCGAATGATCTGGTGAATGATCTGGTGGATGATTACCGGTGATCATTTCCGATCCCACCATCTTTTGGCAGATTGTTGATGAAAACACCAGTTTGGATGATCTGGCCAATCGCGTCGCATCGTGCTATTTGATGGGTCATCGAGGATTTGACGTGAATTACATTAACGCGCATGACGCACCCCTGCGCAATACGGGCGCCATCAAACTGCACGGGCCAGAGGGTTTTGCAGGCATGCGGGCCGTGGGCAACAAAGCCGCCCAAACCCTCGATCTGCTCGCCCCTTATGTTGTCGCCGGCGTCTCCACCGCAGAGCTGGACGCGAAGGCGCTTGAAATCACCATGGATTTAGGGGCAACCCCCGCCCCCCTGAACTATCGAGGCTTTACCGCCAGCATATGCACATCGATCAACCATGTCGTCTGTCATGGCATTCCCGGAGATCGGATTTTGCGCGAGGGCGATATTGTGAATGTCGATGTGACGTTAATTTATGAGGGCTGGCATGGCGACACCAGCCGCATGTTTGGCATTGGCGATGTGTCGATCAAAGCCAAGCGCCTGATGGATGTCACCTATGACAGCATGATGGCGGGCATTGCGCTGGTTAAGCCTGGCACCCGACTGGGCGACATTGGCGCGGCCATTCAGCAAACGGCAGAAGCGGCGCGCTTCTCCATTGTCCGCGATTTTTGCGGTCACGGTTTAGGCCGGGTTTTTCATGACACGCCTAACGTCTTGCATTATGGCCGACCCGGCGAAGGGGTTGAATTGCGTCCAGGGATGTTTTTTACCATTGAACCCATGCTCAATATTGGCAAACCGGCCGTAAAAATATTGGCGGATGGCTGGACCGCCGTCACCCGCGACCGCACGCTCTCGGCGCAGTATGAGCACTCGGTCGGCGTCACAGAAACTGGGGTTGAGATTTTTACCCAGTCTCAATGTGGGCTGGACACACCCCACCGATCATCAATTGATTTTGATGTTTCCGCTCACGGTGACGCTTAGCAATTTAAAACGCGTTGTGTTGCGGCGTTAATACCGTTTCGGCGTTAATACCGCTCTCTTAATCGCTCTCTCAGTCGCTCTAACTCAGCCGCTCACTTTACCGGTTCAAAGTATAAACTGCTCTAGGCGCAAGCGGTCCGTACACCGCTTTAAAGAGAGACTGTCGCGCATGGCATCAACGCCTTCCAAAACGATGACGGGCTATACCGGACATCGCGATCGCCTCCGTCAGCGATTTATGCGAGGGGGCAAAGACGCGCTTTTAGATTACGAGCTTTTAGAGCTGATTTTATGCCGCGCCATTCCCCGACGGGACGTCAAGCCCCTCGCCAAGGCACTGATCGGCCATTTTGGTTCCCTATCGGCAGTACTCGGGGCATCAAAAGATCGATTATCCCAAGTGTCAGGCGTATCAGATCGCATTATTTGCGAGCTCAAAATCGTTGAGGCTGCAGCGCTGAGCGTCGGACAATCAAAAATCTTGGGCCAGCCCATTCTTGCCTCCTGGCAGGAGGTGGTTTCCTATTGCCGGACGAAAGTCGCCGAGAAATCGCGCGAGGAATTTCACGTCATATTCCTCGATAAAAAGAATAAAATCATCGCCGACGAACGTATGACCCAAGGAACAGTTGACCATACGCCCGTCTATCCCCGCGAAATCATTAAACGAGCGCTGGAGCTCGAGGCATCCGCGCTGGTTTTATTCCATAATCACCCCAGCGGCGACCCAGCCCCCAGCCGCGCCGACATTGAAATGACCCGAAAAATCATGGAACTGGCCCAAGGCCTCTCCATTCGCCTTCATGATCATTTGATCATTGGGCGATCGGGCGATGTTAGCTTTAAAAATTTGGGGTTAATCCCCTGATTCTCACGATGCTTGCTTTCATCACTGGTTGAAATCGGGTAAACGCATGAGGATAAGGAGAGACAGATGATTCCGCGTTACGCTCGGCCAGAAATGACCGCCCTGTGGGAACCACATAGCCGCTTCTCAATTTGGCTTGAAATTGAGACGCATGCGCTCGACGCCATGGCCAAGTTAGGCACCGTCCCCACAGAGGCCGCTAAAATTGTCCGCGAAAAAGGCAATTTTGACATTGAGCGCATCGATGAAATCGAGCGCGAGGTCAAACATGATGTCATCGCCTTTCTCACCAGCCTCGCCGAATATGTTGGGCCCGAGGCGCGTTTTGTGCATCAGGGCATGACCTCGTCCGATGTTTTAGACACCTGCTTCAATGTTCAGCTGGTACGAGCCGCTGATCTCCTCTTGGCCGATCTCGATGCCTTGCTCGAGGCATTACGCACGCGCGCGTTCGAGCACAAAATGACAGCAACCATTGGCCGCAGTCACGGGATCCATGCCGAGCCTACCACCTTTGGTTTAAAGTTAGCGCAAGCCTATGCCGAGTTTGATCGCAACCGAGATCGCCTCAAAGCCGCCCGCGCCGAAATTGCGACCTGCGCGATTTCGGGCGCTGTGGGCACCTTCGCCAATATCGACCCCCGGGTCGAAGAACATGTCGCGCAGGCCATGGGACTTGCCGTTGAACCCGTCTCCACACAAGTCATTCCCCGCGATCGCCATGCGATGTTCTTCTCTACTTTGGCGGTGATCGCCTCCTCGATCGAGCGCCTTGCCACCGAGATCCGTCATCTTCAACGAACCGAAGTTTTGGAAGCGGAAGAGTATTTTTCAGAGGGCCAAAAAGGGTCCTCGGCGATGCCCCACAAGCGCAATCCCGTCTTAACCGAAAACCTCACAGGCCTCGCCCGCCTCGTCCGTGGGATGGCGATGCCGGCGCTCGAAAATGTCGCCCTATGGCATGAACGTGACATTTCGCATTCCTCTGTTGAACGGATGATCGGCCCCGATGCCACAATTACCCTCGATTTTGCGCTTGCGCGGATGACCAATGTTGTCGCTCAGCTGGTGATTTATCCGGAACGTATGCAAGCCAACCTCGATAAGCTCGGCGGCCTCGTGCATTCGCAGCGCATCTTACTCGCGCTCACACAAGCAGGCGTTAGCCGCGAGGATGCCTACCGTTTAGTGCAGCGTAACGCCATGCCGGTTTGGCGCGGAGAAGGACAATTTCTTGATCTGTTAAAGGCCGACCCAGACGTCATCTTATCCGATGCCGAGCTCGAGGCTCTATTCGATCTCGGCTACCATTTTAAGCATGTCGATTATATTTTTAATCGTGTGTTCGGCTCACATTAGCCGCTCAGGAGACACCCAATGTCCAAACGTCGTCGTATTTATGAAGGCAAAGCGAAAATTCTTTATGAAGGCCCCGAGCCCGGAACCTTGGTACAGTTTTTTAAAGACGATGCCACCGCCTTTAATAATGAGAAGCATGATGTGATCGAGGGCAAGGGGGTGTTGAACAACCGGATCTCCGAATATTTGTTCACGCGACTGGCCGATATCGCTATCCCAACGCATTTCATCAAAGCGCTGAATATGCGCGAGCAATTGGTGCGACAAGTTGAGATTATTCCAATTGAAGTGGTTATTCGTAATGTTGCGGCCGGATCCTTATGCAAGCGGCTTGGCCTCGATGAGGGCACGCAACTCCCGCGCCCGATCATTGAGTTCTTTTATAAAAATGATGCGCTTGGCGACCCGATGATCACCGAGGAACATATTAATGCGTTTGGCTGGGCCAGCCCACATGAAATGGATGAGGTGATGGCCTATTCATTCCGCATTAATGATTATCTGTGTGGCTTGTTTGCCGCCATTGGCATTCGATTGATTGATTTCAAACTCGAATTTGGCCGTCTATGGGAAGATGAAACCATGCGGGTGGTTCTGGCCGATGAAATCAGCCCCGATAATTGTCGTCTGTGGGACGTCGTCTCTAATGAGAAAATGGACAAAGATCGCTTCCGCCAAGATCTCGGCGGTTTGGTCGATGCTTATCGCGAGGTCGCTCAGCGACTCGGTCTATTTTCAGGTGACACAGCAAGTGGAAAAACCGGCCCTGTTTTAGTGAGTTAAAATATGAAAGCGACAATCCGCATTACCCTCAAAAATGGCGTGCTTGATCCTCAAGGAAAAGCCGTTGAAACCGCACTCGGACAATTAGGCTTTGGCGGCTTGCGCGATCTGCGCCAAGGCAAGCTGATTGAAGTGCATCTCGATGAAACCGACGCGGATAAGGCTCGCGCCCAACTCAGCGACATGTGCGAGAAGCTCCTCGCGAATACGGTTATTGAAAATTACGATATCGACATTTCGGCGGAGCAATAAATGACCGTAGCAGTGGTGGTGTTTCCCGGCTCGAACTGCGATCGGGATGTGGCGGTCTGCTTAGAGGCCGCGCTGGGTGAGAAACCCATTATGGCGTGGCATGGCGACCGTCTTCCCGCCTGCGATGCGGTGGTGCTGCCCGGCGGTTTTTCCTATGGAGATTATTTGCGTGGCGGTGCCATTGCGGCCCATAGCAGCATTATGCGCGATGTCATTGCCGCTGCGGAAGCGGGCACGCCCGTTTTAGGCATTTGCAATGGCTTCCAAATTCTCACCGAATGTGGCCTCTTGCCGGGCGTGCTCATGCGCAATCGGGGGTTAAAATTTATCTGTCGCGATGTTGCACTCACGGTCGGCAACACCCAGTCTCCCTTTATGAGCCAATATCAACGCGATCAACGCATCACGATCCCGATTGCGCATAATGAAGGAAATTATTTTGCGTCGGCCGATATTCTCGACAGCTTAGAGCAGCATGATCAAATTGTTTTGCGTTATGCGGACGATAATCCGAATGGATCGCAAAATAATATCGCTGGAATTTGCAACCGTGCAGGTAATGTGGTTGGCATGATGCCCCACCCCGAGCGGCTTGCCGAACTCGCCCTTGGTGGCGACGATGGAAAAGCCGTGTTTGATAGCCTCGCTCGTTTTCTGGGACGCTCCGCATGACCCTCACCATTACACCCGACATCGTCGCTGAACATGGTCTGACTTCGGATGAATATGACCGCATCGTCACCCATATGGGGCGTAGGCCCAACCTCACCGAGCTTGGCGTGTTTTCCGTCATGTGGTCTGAGCATTGTTCCTACAAATCGTCGCGCAAATGGTTGGGCACGTTAAAGACGGATGGGCCTCATGTCATTCAAGGCCCGGGCGAGAATGCCGGGGTCATCGATATTGGTGATGGTCAAGCGGCTATATTCAAAATGGAGAGCCATAATCACCCCTCTTATATTGAGCCCTATCAGGGAGCGGCGACCGGCGTGGGCGGCATTATGCGCGATGTGTTCACCATGGGCGCCCGTCCGGTAGCCAATATGAATGCCTTACGCTTTGGCGCGCCCGAGCACCCCAAAACCCGTCATCTTGTCTCGGGCGTCGTCGCGGGGATTGGCGGCTATGGCAATTGCATGGGCGTTCCGACCGTTGGCGGCGAGACCAATTTCGACCCGTGTTACAATGGCAATATTTTGGTAAATGCGATGTGCGTGGGCCTCGCTAATGCCGATAAAATTTTCTATGCCAAGGCGTCAGGTGTTGGCTCGCCCGTTGTGTATGTGGGGTCAAAAACCGGCAGAGACGGCATTCACGGCGCCACTATGGCGTCGGCCGAATTTGATGACGCCTCCGAGGAAAAGCGTCCGACTGTCCAAGTCGGCGATCCCTTTACAGAAAAACTGCTGCTCGAAGCCTGCCTCGAGCTAATGGCCTCAGATGCGATTATCGCCATTCAAGATATGGGGGCGGCGGGCCTGACATCGTCTTCTGTGGAAATGGCATCTAAGGGCGCGGTCGGCATTGTGCTCGATCTCGACCATGTGCCGTGCCGCGAAAACGAAATGACGGCCTATGAAATGCTCCTATCAGAGAGCCAAGAGCGCATGTTGATGGTGCTAAAGCCAGGGCGGGAAGCCGAAGCGAAAGCCATTTTCGACCGGTGGGGATTAGACTTTGCAGTGATCGGCGAGCTGACGGATACCCAGCGCATGGTTGTGAAACATCACGGAGAGGTTGTCGCGGATATGCCGCTCGATGCCCTGGCCGATGGGGCGCCCGTATATGACCGCCCGCACCAACCCACCCCCGCTGCGACACCGGTCGATAGCTCGGCCTTGCCGCCGGCGCCGGCCCTGAACACATGCCTGATGACCCTGATGGGCCTGCCAAGCCTTGCCAGCCGACGTTGGATTTGGGAGCAATATGACCATATGGTCATGGGCGATACAATTGTGCGCCCGGGTGGAGACGCGGCATTCGTGCGGGTTCACGGAACCCGAAAAGCGCTGGCGATTACGACCGATGTAACCCCACGCTACTGCTACGCCGATCCCGTTCAAGGGGGTCAACAGGCGGTCAGCGAAACATGGCGAAACATTACTGCAACAGGCGCCACCCCTTTAGCCATCACCAATTGCCTCAATTTTGGCAATCCCGAGCGGCCGCGCATTATGGGTCAATTTGTCGGATGCCTTCAGGGCATGAATGCGGCATGCATCGCCCTCGACTATCCCGTGATTTCGGGCAATGTGTCGCTATATAATGAAACAAATGGGACGGGCATTCACCCCACCCCGGCCATTGGCGGCGTCGGCTTGATCGATGATTATGCAAAAGCCGCTCACCTGGCGCTTGAAGCGGGGTTAGAGGTATTTGTCATTGGCGACACAAAAGGGCATTTGGGCTGTTCGATTTTCTTGCGTGACATTTTACAGCAAGAGGAATTGGGCCCACCGCCACCTGTGGATTTAGCAGCCGAGCGCAAGCATGGCGATTTTGTGCGTCAGGCCATTCACGACGGGCTCACATCGATTGTCCATGACGTCTCCGATGGCGGCCTGCTCGTAGCCTTAGCCGAAATGTGTTTGGCCGGGCAGACAGGCCTATCGCTCACCCTAACGGGCGATCACGCTTTTTGGTTTGGCGAGGATCAGGCGCGTTACATCGTCGCCACCACGCCCGATAAAAGCGAGCAATTTGTTCAATCGGCCTCTAACGCTGGCGTGCCCCTCACAAAATGTGGGCATTCGGGCGGCGACCAATTGACTTTTGCAGATGGCGTTTCCATATCTATAGAAGAATTAGGGGCGCGCCACGAGAATTGGTTGCCCGACTATATGGGCGCGGCTCGAGGCTGAAACGCCCTATAATTGATTGGAGATGAGCTCATGCCCATGTCGGCTGGAGAATTAGAACGTTTAATTCGTGTGGCCCTTCCGGACGCCGAAATCGAAATCTCTGATTTACGCGGCGATGGCGATCATTATGCGGCGCGCGTCGTCTCGGCGTCTTTCGCAGGAAAAACCCGCGTTCAGCAGCACAAAATGGTTTATGATGCCATACAGGGCGGCATGGGCGATGCCTTGCATGCGCTGGCCTTACAAACGGCAACCCCCGATTAACCCTCACTCAGAAAGTAAATGCGATGAGCGACATTCAAAGCCAGATTCAATCCACAATCGATAGCCATGATGTGGTTCTCTTTATGAAGGGAACCCCGGTCTTTCCCCAATGCGGCTTCTCGGGCCGTGTTGTCCAAATCCTGTCTCATATCGGCGTCCCCTTTGATGGGATCAATGTGCTCGAAGATGACGAGTTACGCGACGGCATTAAGAGCTTCTCAAATTGGCCGACCATTCCTCAGCTTTACGTCAAAGGCGAATTTGTCGGCGGCTGCGATATTGTCAGCGAAATGTTCGAAGAAGGAGAGCTGCGCGATTACTTGCTCGGCAAGGGCATCGCACTTCTCGATTAGACTTGAGAGCGAAGATCGCCTCTTCTTGAAACTCGACTTTTCAAAAGACCGATAAGTCATAAAAAAACCCGCCATAAGGCGGGTTTTTTTTCTAGTTCCGCGAGTAAAACTCGACGACCAAATTGGGTTCCATTTGCACAGGATATGGAATATCCGACAATTTAGGCACCCGTGTCAGGCTCGCGGTTAATTTCGTATGATCAACGTCGAGATAATCTGGGACATCGCGCTCACTGCTTTGGATTGATTCCAGAACAATGCTCAGTGTCCGCGACCGATCACGAATGGAAACAACATCGCCCGACTTTAAGCGACGGCTACCAATATTGCATCGTTTTCCGTTCACTAGCACATGACCGTGATTAACAAATTGGCGCGCCGCAAATACGGTCGATACAAACTTCGCCCGATAGACGATGGTATCTAGCCGACATTCCAACAACCCAACCAACAGCTCAGACGTGTCACCGCGTTGCCGACCGGCTTCTGCATAGATACGGCGGAATTGCTTCTCGGTAATGTTACCGTAATAGCCTTTCAGCTTCTGCTTGGCCCGCAATTGCAGACCAAAGTCTGACAATTTACCCTTGCGTCGCTGACCATGCTGGCCTGGACCGTAATCACGACGATTAACAGGGCTTTTGGGACGACCCCAAATATTTTCGCCCATCCGGCGATCAATTTTATACTTGGCACTGATCCGCTTGCTCATGCGGTTTCTCTTCCCTTTAACAAATGGTTCGTCACTCTTGGAACCTGCGTTTCTTTAAGAGCCTCGTTCTGCTATCGGGAAACCAAGCATTTGCCCAAGCTTCCAAACCTTTATGAAGAAACGCCTCAACACAGAGGCCCCGTCTCTAACAGAAATCTGGCCCGCGCAGGACCCCTGCGCAAGTTGGCCGGAGTATACGCGTGCGCCCCGTCTTGTCAATCGCCGCAACCGCAAAAAACACCACAAAAATCCTCCCATTTTGCGCATAATGACGTTCGCCCTTGGCTTTTTTATTTTGGGGCGTGGGCACCACCCCATTCAGTTGTTTTTTGTGTCCTCAGACCACCCCATTTCATGATCACGTGTCGGATCAGGATTGCTCTCTCCCGGATCCGACAAGCCGCGGGAAATGGCGGCAACCCGATGTTTTGTGGCGTGATGGTCTAGATCACGCGGCCATCTCAGCAGCGCGTTAATCATGCCCCGCAAGGTGCGCACATCTTGCTCGGTCAGTCCCGAGCGATGAAACATATTGCGAATATTTCGCATCATAGCCGGCTTTTTTTCAGGGGGCGCTAAAAACCCGGCGGCTTCCAGAGCCGCTTCTAAATGCTCAAACATGCCCGTGATCATGGCTTTATCGGCGGGATAGGTGTCGGGCAAGGGTGTGTTTCGCGGCAAGGCGGTCGTGTCGAATTGGGCCCATTCATAAGCGAGAATGAGCACCGCCTGTGCCAGATTCAACGAAGAAAAATGCGGGTTCAGCGGCACACGGCACAAAATATCGGCCCTTGAAATATCTTCATTATCAAGCCCCGTGCGCTCGCAGCCAAACACAATGCCCGCCCCTCCAAAATCGGGGTTTTGCGCCCACCTCTGGTGGATTTCCTGCGCCACCAGCTTTGGGGTGCACACTTCCTTGACCATGTCCCGAGGACGGGCCGAGGTGGCAATAATGAAGCCCAGATCGGCAACCGCGGCATCGAGCGTCGCGAATTCGGATCTATTTTCAATAAGTTCTTCAGCGCCCGCCGATGCTTTCAACGCCCGCTCGAGCTGCCACCCCTCTCTCGGCGCCACTAAACGCAGATCGGATAGGCCAAAATTCAACATCGCGCGGGCCACTGCACCAATATTTTCACCCAACTGAGCGCCGACTAAAATAATCACCGGCGCATCATCGCGCGCGCCCTCAATTCCTAATTTTTTTGCCATCTGAGTGCAATAATTCACTCTCACGCTTTAATCAATAAAAACAATTTGCTATAGCTTGGACCAACAGATCTCAGGAGATAACAAAAAATGTCGAAAATTAAGGTAGAGAATCCCGTCGTCGAGCTCGATGGCGATGAGATGACACGGATTATTTGGCAATTGATCAAAGATAAATTGATCTATCCCTATCTCGATATTGACCTCAAATATTATGATCTCGGCATTGAAAAGCGCGACGAAACGGAAGATCAAATTACCGTTGATGCCGCGGAAGCCATTAAGAAATATGGCGTTGGGGTGAAATGTGCCACCATCACGCCCGATGAAGCGCGGGTTGAAGAATTTGGCCTAAAAAAAATGTGGCGTTCTCCCAATGGCACCATTCGAAATATTCTGGGCGGCACAGTCTTTCGTGAACCCATTATTTGTCGCAATGTGCCGCGTCTTGTCCCTGGCTGGACCGACCCCATCGTCATTGGCCGTCACGCATTTGGCGATCAATATCGCGCCACAGACTTCGTCGTTCCTGGAAAAGGAAAGCTGACGATTAAATGGGAGTCGGAGGATGGCTCCGAGACAATCGAACATGAAGTCTTCGATTTCCCAAGCAGCGGCGTCGCGATGAGCATGTATAATCTTGATGACTCGATCAAAGACTTTGCCCGTGCCTGCATGATGTATGCGATCGATCGCAAATGGCCACTTTATTTGTCGACGAAGAATACGATTCTCAAAGCTTATGATGGCCGCTTTAAAGATATTTTTGCCGAGGTTTATGAAAGCGAATTCGAAGATAAATTTAAAGCCATGGGCATCAGCTACGAGCACCGTTTGATCGATGACATGGTCGCATCCGCCATGAAGTGGCAAGGCAAATTTGTCTGGGCCTGTAAAAATTACGATGGCGATGTGCAATCCGACACCGTTGCTCAGGGCTTTGGCTCGCTTGGCTTAATGACCTCCGTTTTAATGACCCCCGATGGTCAGACCATTGAAGCCGAGGCGGCGCATGGAACGGTGACGCGTCATTATCGCGCGCACCAAAAAGGTCAAGAAACCTCGACGAACTCGATCGCGTCGATCTTTGCGTGGACACGCGGGTTGAGCAAGCGCGCGGTGATTGACGGCAATGACGCGCTTGGACAATTTGCCCAAACCATCGAGACGGTGTGTATCAAAACCGTTGAAAGCGGGTTTATGACTAAGGACCTTGCTTTGCTCGTCGGATCTCAACAAAAATGGCTCAGCACGCAGGGCTTCATTGAAAAAATTGATGAGAATTTGAAAAAGGCCATGGATCAAGCCTAAGGCGGATCCAAGGATTAAAGATCAAGCCTAAGGCGGATCCAAAGATTAAAGATCAAGCCTAAGGCGGATCAGTGCGCCGGCTTTAAATAGCTGTTTCGATGGCGTCGAGCGCCGCCGCTATCTGCTCAATATTGGGCCCACCTGCTTGCGCCATATCTGGACGCCCGCCGCCACCCGAGCCGCCCAGAACTTGTGCGCCGAGCTTTACTAACTCAACCGCATTATAACGTTCCAGCAAGTCATCGGTCACACCGATCGCCAAACCCGCCTTGCCCCCTTCGGTGGTCGCAAACGCAACAATTCCGGATCCAATTTGCTGCTTGCCACGATCAACAAGCCCTCTTAATTCGCGGGCCGGCAATCCATCAAACTGTCGGGCTAAATAGGCAATGCCATTAATTTCTTTGGCTTCATCCTCGCCCGATTTGCCCCCCATGGCTACTTGACGTTTGGCCTCGGCCAGGTCCCGCTCGAGTTTCTTGCGATCCTCGATCAAACGGTTTAAGCGCTGAATAACGTCATCCGGCCCCGCTTTCAACGCATCCCCTGCCTCGCGCACGAGCTGGGTCAAATTTTGCAGACGCTGCACAGCTGCCGCGCCGGTTTGCGCTTCGATGCGGCGAATGCCGGATGCCACTGAGGTTTCTTGAATGATTGAGAACAGCCCGATGTCACCGAGCCGCGACACATGAGTTCCGCCGCACAGTTCAATCGAATAATGCGTTTTGCCCTTGTTTTGAGGGCTCCCCATCGACAATACGCGAACCTCATCACCATATTTCTCACCGAATAAGGCCAAAGCGCCAGCGGCAATGGCCTCATCGGGCGTCATAAGGCGTGTCGATACGTCACCATTATGACGAATTTCTCGGTTCACGAGGTTTTCAATCTGAACAATTTGTTCGGGCGATACAGGATGACCATGGCTGAAGTCAAATCGCAAATAGTCGTCTTGAACCAGCGAGCCTTTTTGCGTGACGTGATCGCCCAACACCTCGCGCAGCGCTGCATGCAATAAATGCGTTGCCGAATGATTGGCGCGCACGGCATTTCGCCGCTCATGATCAACAATCTGAGTAACCCTTTGGCCAAGCTTGAGATGTCCTTGTTGCACCTCGCCCAGCAATACATGCAAGTCGCCCAGTTGCTTTTGGGTATCGGTAATTATGACGGCGAGGCCGTCTGCAACCAACGTTCCACGATCGCCCGCCTGACCGCCGCTTTCACCGTAGAAAGGGGTTTGGTTCAGAATAAGCGCAACCTGTTGTCCGCATTCCGCCTGCTCAACTTCAGCGCCATCCACCAACATCGCCACAATATCGCCGTCAGCCTGTTCAACTTGGTAACCAACAAATTCAGTGGCGCCCAGGCGCTCGCGCACATCATACCACACATGCTCTGTGGCAGCGGCGCCAGAACCGCTCCAACTCGCCCGGGCTTCGGCTTTTTGTTTTTCCATCGCCGCATCAAAGCCAGCAACATCAACCGAATAGCCCCGCTCGCGCAAAGCATCTTGCGTGAGATCGAGCGGAAACCCATAGGTGTCGTAAAGTTTAAACGCAATGTCGCCGGGAAAGCTTTTCCCCGAGAGGTCACCCAACGCCTCATCCAGCAAACGCAGCCCCCGGGCCAAGGTCTCGCGAAACCGTTCTTCCTCTGCCTTGAGGGTCTCTCGAATAAGCGCCTCGGCGCGGGTCAATTCCGGATAGGCCGATGCCATTTGCTCGGTCAGAGCTGGCAGGAGCCGCCACATTAATGGTTCATTCGCCCCCAAAATATGGGCATGGCGCATGGCCCGACGCATAATACGCCGCAAAACATAGCCGCGTCCTTCATTGCTGGGCATCACACCATCGGCCATCAAAAACGCCGAAGAACGAATATGGTCGGCAATCACACGGTGGCTCACGCGGTGCGCACCATCGGCCTCTTGGCCCGTCAATTGAGCCGAGGCCATGATTAGCGCCCGCAATAAATCCGTGTCGTAATTATCATGCTGACCTTGCATCACAGCGGCAATGCGCTCAAGCCCCATGCCCGTATCAATACACGGGCTCGGCAAGGGCTCACGCCCGCCATCAGCGCTTTGATCAAACTGCATGAACACTAAATTCCAAATCTCGACGAAACGATCACCGTCTTCATCAGGACTGCCGGGCGGGCCACCGGCAATTTCTTCGCCATGATCATAAAAAATTTCCGAGCATGGGCCACAAGGACCCGTGTCGCCCATTGACCAGAAATTATCGCTCGACGCTATGCGGATAATACGGTCATCGGAAAACCCTGCAATCTTCCGCCATAATGATGCCGCCTCGTCATCTTCTGCATAGACGGTGACCAACATTTTTTCTTTAGGGATCTGAAGGTCTCGGGTGAGATAGGTCCAAGCGAGCAATATCGCCTGTTCTTTAAAATAATCGCCAAACGAAAAATTTCCGAGCATTTCGAAAAAAGTGTGGTGCCGTGCCGTGTAGCCGACATTATCCAGATCATTATGTTTGCCGCCTGCGCGGACACATTTTTGCGAGCTCGTGGCGCGTGCATAAGGCGCCTTTTCCTGCCCGGTGAAATAATTCTTAAACGGCACCATGCCGGCATTGGTGAACAGCAATGTCGGATCATTCATCGGCACAAGCGGGCTCGACGGAACAATCTCATGTTCCTGCGATTGAAAATAAGACAAAAAAGACTGACGAATGTCAGCAACACCGCTTGGCATGTGGAACTCCATTTCTCTTGTTTTTACCGTGCCTTGCGGCGACTGCCAATCCCAGATCGAGGCGATTTCCCCGTTAAAAAGTCAAGTTTAAGGAATAGGCCAAGCGAAATTGAGGGCAAAAGCTAGATGACCCCCGCTCCCCCGACCGCATCACCCCCGGCCAAATCATCGACGAATGGGCTCTTTAAAGGTTACCATTTCTTCCGCGGCTGTTGGATGAACGGCCACGGTCGCGTCAAATTGCGCCTTTGTGGCTCCCATGGTCACCGCGACGCCAAACGCCTGGATCATCTCTCCCGCCGACGGACCCACAATATGCAGCCCTAAAATGCGATCTGATGTGGGATCAACAATCATCTTCATCAGCATTTGCTCGGGATTGCCCGACACCGTATGCGCGAGCGGGCGAAAGGCCGTGAGATAAATATCCACCGCGCCTTGGTCACGCGCGGCGTCCTCGGTTAAACCCACAACGCCGATCTCCGGTTGCGAGAAGACCGCGGTCGGAATAATGCTGTGATCGACCGCTTGCGGATTATCGTTAAACACGGTTTGCGCAAAAGCCGCCCCTTCGCGAATGGCAATGGGTGTCAATGCCGCGCGGTCTGTGACATCGCCGACGGCATAAATACTGTCACAACTCGTCTTCGAAAACGCATCGACACAAACTTCGCCGCGCGCCCCCAATTTCACGCCTGCCGTTTCCAACCCCAAGCCTCGCGTGTAAGGAACTCGACCTGTTGCATACATGACCGCGTCTGTGATCATTGATGCCCCATCGTCAAACTGAACATGCAAGCCATCGGCGTGTTTTTGGATTTCAGTGATGTTGCGCCCACAATCAATGCCCAAGCCTTTCTGGGTATAGGCTTTTGTTAGATGATCGCGCACATCATCATCAAAGCCGCGCAAGATTTTCTCCCCGCGATACACCAGATGAGTTTTAACGCCGAGCCCATGAAAAATGCCGGCAAACTCTACCGCAATATATCCACCGCCGACCACCAGCACACGGTTTGGCAAGGCCTCGAGATCAAAAGCCTCATTGGACGTAAAAGCAAATTCGCGGCCTGGGAAGTCTGGGATAAAAGGGGTCGCCCCCACGGCAATCAAGATGAC
>CBFIIU010000001.1:90927-160241 GCA_965662735.1 Alphaproteobacteria bacterium | reverse complement strand
TTCACAAGGATCTCCTTCAGATTTTTTGGCGCGTCAGCTCGTGCAGCTGAACGCCATCGGCGATAAACGCCTGCGCGCACAGGTTAATAAACAAACCATGTTCAACGACCCCCGGGATCATATTCAACCCCGCAGCCAACTCTTCAGGATGGGCGATCGCGGACAGCGCACAATCATAAATATAGTGCCCCCCATCCGTCACAATGGTCTGTCCATTTTTTTCACGCAAGGTCACAGCGCCTTGATGGCCTGTTTGATGGATCACATCAGAAATCATCCGCGCTGTGACACCATGGGAAAACATATTCACTTCGACCGGCAGCGCAAACGCTCCCAAACGATCGACGAGCTTGCTTTGATCGGCAATAACAATCATCCGGTCCGACGCCGCCGCAACAATTTTTTCGCGCAACAAAGCCGCGCCACCACCTTTGATGAGCCGGAGTTGGGGATCAATTTCATCTGCTCCGTCGACAGTGAGATCCAATCGCCCCAAACTGTCTAAGTCACATAACGGAATCTGCGCCTGTTCGGCTTGTTGACGGGTTGCTTCTGATGTTGGCACGCACTGAACGCTTAACCCCTCAGCGACGCGTCGGGCGAGGCCTTCAACAAAATAATAGGCTGTTGATCCCGTTCCCAGACCAATTTTCATACCATCTTCAACCAATTTTAATGCGGCTTCCGCCGCTTGCTGTTTGGCATTTTGTGGTATCCCAGTCATATTTTTCGAGCCTCCTGAATAAGTTTCCAAGCCGCATTAATGGCCGCCATACGATCCGTTGCCACATGTAGCATTTCTGGTGGCACTCCGCGCGCCTGCATCTGGTCGGGATGGTTATCGCGGACAGCCCGATGATAGGCCGCGCGCACCGCATCAGCACTCGCCTCTTCCGTGACACCAAGGATCGCATAAGGATCGCCCACCCCATCCGGTGTATGCCGCGCGCGAATTTGCGCCACACGCGCTGGATCAATGTTAAAAATCTCGGCCACAATCTCAAGAAATTGTTCTTCTGCTGGATGTAAAACATCATCCGCATAAGCAATGTAGAACAGGATATCGAGCACATCCTCCAAAGTCTGAGGGCTTTGTGCATATAAATCGGCAATCTGGCGGGCATAGCTGTCAAAGCCAGCAACATCGCTTTGCGCGAGGCGAAACACCCGCTCCATATTGGCGCGCTCATGATCCGGCACACGCAAGACCGAATTAACGGCTTCCACTTCAATGGGCGACACCACACCATCGGCACGGGTCATTTTTGCCGCCAAGGCAATTAAGGCAATCGTAAATGTGACATCCGCACCATTTGATCGATCCATAAAAAAATGACCGACCAAGCCCCCCACCAATGCCCCTGGGACGCCCCCCAGCGCATAGCCTGTGGCTATTCCTGTGATCTTACCCCAAATCGACATGGTGCGTCCTAGATGACTAAAAAATCTGTGAGGATTACCGACTTACGAGAAAAATCGGCCCTCGCTAGGCTTATAGTAGATCTCACCCTATTCGACCAGAGCCGCCTATCCGAGCAGAACCGTGCCTTAGGGGCGGTAGTTCAAAATAGGCGCCAACCATCGCTCGGTCTCGGCCACAGACATTCCTTTGCGCCGCGCATAATCCTCCACCTGATCACGATCAATTTTGCCAACGCCAAAATAAACGGCCTCAGGATGACTGAAATATAACCCAGAGATCGCGGCCCCAGGCCACATTGCATAGCTTTCGGTGAGGGAAATCCCGGCCCGTTCTTCGGCTTCGAGCAGATCAAACAATATTTGTTTTTCAGTATGGTCGGGTTGAGCGGGATAACCGGGAGCGGGCCGAATGCCGTCATAGGCCTCTGCGATCAGGGCATCATTATCCAAGGTCTCATCGGCCGCATAGCCCCAGTAAACTCGGCGAACCTGAGCATGCATATATTCCGCCAAAGCCTCCGCCAAGCGATCCGCCAAGGCTTTCGACATAATGGCGCTGTAATCATCGCCTGCAGCCTCAAATTTTTGAGCGACTTGATCTTCGCCATGCCCCGCCGTCACGGCGAAGCCGCCAATATAGTCCGCAACCCCGCTGCCCACCGGAGCGATAAAGTCGGCCAGAGCATAATTAGCGCGGGCGCGCCCTTTGCGGTCCATTTGTTGACGCAGACTGTGGAGGCGCGTTTTTTCACATGCCCGCGTATCGTCTGTGTAAATAATGATATCATCACCATCCGCATTGGCAGGCCAGAAGCCGATGACCGCGCGGGCCGATATCCATTTTTCACTGATCATTTGGTCAAGCATGGCCTGCGCATCTTCAAACAGGGTTCGCGCGGCCTCCCCCACAACATTATCTGTCAAAATGGCGGGATAAGTTCCATGCAAATCCCAGCTTTGGAAAAAAGGTGTCCAGTCAATATAGTCGCGCAAGATGGCGAGATCGACTGTCTCAATTGTTTTAAGGCCGAGAAAGCTCGGCTTCAAAGGAGGATGCGTATCAAAGTCGAGCTGCACCGCATTGGCTCGCGCTTGGTCGAGAGATAATCGTTTTCGTTCATCTTGGCTGATGGCATGCTCGGCCGCCATGGCCTCATAATCCTGCCGAATTTCTTCGCGGTAGCGAGGCCCGATTTCATCGGAGAGCAAATTACTGGCAACACCAACGGCACGACTGGCATCTGTCACATACACTGCCTGCCCCCGCTGATAACACGGGTTGATCTTAACCGCCGTATGCACTTTGGATGTCGTTGCCCCGCCAATGAGAAGCGGAATATCCATCCCGACACGCTGCATCTCAGAGGCAACATGGCACATTTCATCAAGACTGGGCGTAATCAGCCCCGACAGACCGATCATATCGACCTTCTCCGCTTGGGCCCGTTCGATAATCGTCGCGGCCGGCACCATGACGCCCAGATCAATGACCTCATACCCGTTACACTGCAACACAACACCGACAATATTTTTGCCAATATCGTGAACATCGCCCTTAACCGTCGCCATCAGCACCTTGCCCGCAGAGCGGGCTTTCTCGCCCGCTTCTCGCTCCGAGTCCATAAAGGGTTCCAGATAGGCGACAGCCCGCTTCATCACCCGCGCCGATTTGACAACCTGTGGCAAAAACATTTTGCCCGCCCCAAATAAATCGCCCACATGGTTCATCCCGTCCATGAGCGGCCCCTCAATCACAAATAGCGGACGACCCAATTCTTGGCGCGCTTCCTCGGCATCTTCTTCAATATAATCAGCAACGCCATTAACCAATGCATGACGCAAGCGCTCGGCGACCGGCAAATCTCGCCAGGCCTGACTTTGCGCGCCGCTTTGGCGTTCTTGACCGCGAAACTGATCGGCAATTTCCAGCAAACGCTCGGTTGCATCGGCGTGCCGGTTCAGCAACACATCCTCAACCGCCTCGCGTAAATCAGTTTCGATATCTTCGTAAATCGCTAATTGGCCGGCATTGACAATGCCCATATCCATGCCGGCACCGATGGCATGATATAAAAACACAGCATGCATCGCCTCGCGAACCGGGTCATTGCCGCGGAAGGAAAAGGAAATATTCGACACACCGCCCGAGACATGCGCATGCGGAAGGGCCGTTCGGATATGTTGCACCGCGGTGATGAAATCCACCGCATAATTATTGTGTTCTTCAATCCCTGTCGCGACCGCGAAAATATTCGGATCAAAAATAATATCTTCAGGTGGAAAGCCAATTTTTTCGGTGAGCAAACGATAAGACCGATCACAGATCTCCATTTTACGCTGGGCGGTATCAGCCTGGCCCTGTTCATCAAAGGCCATGACAATGACTGCCGCCCCAAACCGGCGACATAATCGGGCCTGGTGTAAAAAACTCTCTTCGCCTTCTTTCAACGAAATCGAATTAACGATCGCTTTCCCTTGAATACATTTTAGCCCAGTCTCAATCACACTCCACTTCGAGCTATCGACCATAATGGGCACACGCGCTATGTCGGGCTCAGTGGCCACGAGATTCAAAAATCGCTGAATGGCTGCGGCGCTGTCGAGCATGCCTTCATCCATATTCACATCAACAATCTGCGCGCCATTCTCGACTTGCTGCCGAGCAATATCGAGAGCCGCGTCATAGTCCCCCTCTGTGATGAGGCGCCGGAATTTGGCGGATCCGGTCACATTGGTGCGTTCGCCAATATTCACGAAAGGAATGTCTTTCGTCAGCGTAAACGGCTCTAGGCCAGAAAGGCGCAAATGGCGCGTGATATCAGGAATGGCGCGAGGCTTTTTCCCAACCGAAATATCGTGCAACCGGGCAATATGATCGGGCGTGGTGCCGCAGCACCCACCGAGAATATTCAAAAATCCAGCTTCGACAAATTCATCAATGATGGCGGCCATTTTTTCCGCCGTCTCATCATATTCGCCAAATTCATTGGGCAAACCCGCATTCGGGTAGATGCAGATATGGGTGTCGGCAATCCGCGCCATTTCGGCGACATAGGGGCGCATATCCGAGGCGCCGAGCGCACAATTTAAGCCAACCGCAAAGGGTTCGGCGTGGCGGATACTGTTCCAAAACGCTTCTGTCGTCTGGCCACTCAATGTGCGGCCCGAGCGATCAGTGATCGTGCCCGAAATCATCAAGGGTAGGGTCATACCATCGGCATCGAACACATCTTTAACCGCATGAATGGCGGCCTTCGCATTCAACGTATCAAAAATGGTCTCGATGAGAATAAGATCGACACCGCCCGCAATCAGCCCGCGCGCGGCCTCGGCATAAGCAGCATAGAGTTCATCATAATTGACGTTGCGCATTCCGGGGTCATTCACGTCGGGCGAGATCGAGGCTGTTCGATTGGTCGGCCCCATGGCCCCAGCCACAAAACGGGGTCGCTCGGGGTCTTGCTGTTCCCACCGATCCGCCACCGCACGCGCCAGCCGCGCCGCTTCGACATTCAGCTCATAGGCGACCGACTCCAGTGCATAATCAGCCTGCGCGATCGAGGTTGAGGAAAATGTATTGGTTTCAATTATGTCGCTACCGGCTGCGAAAAAAGCATCATGGATATCAGAAATAATCTGCGGCTGCGTCAGCGTTAGAATGTCATTATTACCGAGCAAATCTGAGCCATGGTCGGCAAATCGCTCTCCCCTGAACGCCGATTCCTCAAACTTATATTTTTGGATCATGGTGCCCATTGCCCCGTCCAATAGCAAAATACGCTGTTGAGCAATTTGGGGCAGATGGTCAATTCGGCTTTGTCGTGTCCACATCACGCGGCATCCAGGGTCAGCTCTGAACAGACGGCACGGGTGAAGGCCGATTGGTTCAATGTATAAAAATGCAAGCGCGCAAAGCCGTTCGCTCTCAGTTGTTCGCATTGGGCAATCGCAAACTCAATCGCCACTTCGCGACGTGCCGCAAGATCGTCCTCAAGCCCCTCAAACCGAGCAATCAGATCTGCGGGCACATGCGCGCCACATTTTTCAGCCATCTGACGCGCCCCTTTGAAATTTGTGGTGGGCATGATCCCCGGAAGGATATCGATCATAATGCCGGCGGCCACGGCGGCATCGCGCAAGCGCTGATAGGCCTGCGTATCAAATGCAAATTGGGTAATGGCTTGCTTGGCGCCCGCCTCCCATTTCTCGCGCAAGAGATTGAGATCGTGATCAAACGAAACAGACTCTGGATGGGTTTCAGGATAAGCGCTCACCGAAACCTCAAAACCGCGGGCGCATAATCTCGCCACCAAATCAGCAGTTTTAAGATAGCCCTTTGGGTGCGGTGAATAGGCGCCCATATCCGGCATATCACCCCGCAAGGCCACAACATGACGAACACCTGCCGCTGCATATTCGTCGATAATTTGATCAATCTCCTCGCGGCTCGCCCCCACACAAGTGAGATGCGCGGCCGGCTCCAAGGGTGTCTCATTGACCAGTCGCTTTACACTTGCGTGCGTACGGGCGCGCGTCGACCCCCCGGCTCCATAGGTGACCGACACAAATTCGGGGCGCAGATCGCTTAGATCGGTAATGACCTGCCACAAGGCCTGTTCGGCCACTTCCGTTTTCGGCGGAAAAAACTCAAATGAAAAACCCGTCATCGTCTCAGCTCGTCACATCTGTTTTATCGGCAACCCATAAGGTCACAGTGAGAGAAGGCAAATGCTCACCGCTCGCCGATAGGTGAGCGACCTCGGTCAGGGTCAGACCTGATCGCTTTAACCAATCTGATACTTCACCCTCAGAGAACCCCAGCCGACGATGCGCATGCTCGTGGCGCAGATTTTCAAGCTCATGCGGCGCAAAATCGGCAATTAATAATCTGCCAGAAACCCGCAAAACCCGCGCCGCTTCCCCGATCGCCATCTCGGGATCATCCAGAAAATGCAGCACTTGGTGCAAAATACACAAATCCGCACACTCACTATCCAGCGGGAGGTTGGTAATATCGCTTTGCCGCACATCGCAATGCGTAAGACCATCGCGCGCGAGTTTGGTGCGCGCTAAGGTCAACATTTCAGGGTTGAGATCGAAGCCAATGGCTTCGCGTGCCGTCGGCCCAAACACCTCGAGCATCCGACCAATGCCCGTTCCAAGATCAACCAATCGATCGACGCGGGACGGCAGGAAGGTTGACATATGCGCTTCGACTTCGGTTTCGGGGATATAGAGCGCCTGCACCTGGTCCCAATGTGCGGCATTGGCGCTGAAATAGTGGTCAGCGCGTTTGCGTCGCTCAGACCGCACCAAATCCAGTCGGCTGAGATCGCCCTCGACACTGTGTTCATCCGACGAAATATGAGAGAGAATAAGGTTCACCAAATCGCCTTGCATGCCCGAGCGATTTAACCGGTAGAAAATCCAGCTCGCTTCCGGGAATCGCTCCACGAGCCCAGTATCCGCAAGCAATTTCAGATGCCGCGATATGCGGGGCTGAGACTGACGCAAAACATGGGTCAATTCCGTCACCGTTAACGCGCCATGCGCCAAAATAGCCAAAATTCTGAGCCGTGTTGGCTCTCCGGCAGCGCGTAAAGATGGTAGCAAATTTGTCATAGGTCCCTCATCTATAGATATAAAGATATCTTTATATCTAAAATAGATCAAGGCCTAAAACGCATCCGTGCGACTTTATGCTCTTAATCCTTGATTTGTTGCCGCACCAAATCGCTCTAGATATGATAATTATGTTAAAGACGACCTTACAGATTTTGCTTCCTATCGCTTATAGAGAACACCGTATGAGCCCACTTCGCTTTTGTGCCTGCTTCCTGGCTGTTATGTGCATTTCCAAAACCGTCTCGGCTGATCCCATTGCGGATCCCTTTGAGCGGATCAATCGCGTCTCATTTGCTATTCATCAAACCCTTGATCGTTTTGCAATGCGTCCAGCGGCGATTGCCTATCGCACCGTCACGCCCGATTTTATGGAGACGCGTATCCGAAATATTTTCGCAAATCTCAGCCTTCCAGCATCGGGCATTAATGCGGCGCTTCAAGGTAAGGCGCAACAGACCCTCACCATTACGGCCCGCTTTTTGATCAACACCACGCTCGGGATCGCGGGGATGTTTGATGTCGCCGAACGTTTTGGACTAACGCCCATTTATGAAGATACGGCACAGACTTTCGCGCGCGCCGGCATGCCGAGCGGGCCCTATTTGTTTATTCCCTTGCTCGGCCCGAGCTCGCCGCGTCACCTTTTGGGGCGGGCTGCCGATCAGTTCATGTCGCCCGTCAGCCATCTGCAAGAGCCCCGCGATCGCAACCCTGTCATCGGGCTAAACCTCCTGCAGATCAGGGCCGATTTAGTCGAGCCGCTCGACGATCTTACAGCCAGCTCAACCGATCTTTACGCCAGCATGCGCAGTTTCTACTGGCAAAATCGAGAATTTGAAATTTTAGATGGCGAAACATCTATTGATACACTCCCCGATGTTATTGACCTCGGCGACTAACGGAAGCAAAACCATGATCATGACATCATCCGTCTCCCCTTCCCTCTTCAAAGGCTTTTCAGCTATTCTGCTCACGATCGGCATCGCCTGGGCCACTATCCTCCCAAGCGCGGCGGACGATGCCCCCTCCGCTGAGAATTATGTCACAAAAATTACGCAAGACGCCCTAACCATCTTGCGTACACATCAGACTGCTGCCGGACGAGAGGAAGCATTTGGCGACCTCATCGATCGCACGACCAATATGCGGCGGATTGCCCGCTTCACGCTTGGCCCTGTGGCTCGCTCGGTTAGTGATGAAGAGCTGGCGCGATTTGAAAAAGCTCTGCGCAATAATTTGGTTAAAATTTACGCCAATCGTCTCGCCAGCTACACCAATGAACGTGTTGAAACGCAAGGTGAGCAGAAGAAGGGACGCAATCATTTAGTGGCGAGCAAAATCATTTTTGCCAGCGAGCGCCCTCCCCTTGATATGACCTGGTGGATTATCGAGGAGAAAGACGGAAGCTTTACATTGTTCGATATTCAAATTCTGGGTGTGTGGATGGCGCAAGAACAACGCGACATTTTCACCGGCATTTTAAAATCCAACAATCAATCAATCGATGCGCTGATTGCGCATTTGGAGAAACAACCCACTTCAGCAGACTAAGGCCGCAGACTGAGGCTGCAGACAGAACCAGCAGACTGAGACAGCACCCTATCGACTGAACTGCTTATATTTAATCCGCGTAGGCACTTCCGCGGCGGCGCCCAGTCGGCGGTGCCGGTCCGCTTCATAGTCCGCGTAATTTCCTTCAAACCATTCCACATGGCTCTCACCTTCGAAAGCCAGAATATGGGTTGCAATCCGATCGAGGAACCAACGATCGTGACTGATGATTACGGCACAGCCCGCGAAATCCTCAAGCCCTTCTTCTAGAGCTCGCAAGGTTTCCACGTCGAGATCATTGGTGGGCTCGTCAAGCAGCAGCACATTGGACCCTGATTTGAGCATTTTGGCGAGGTGGACACGATTGCGTTCACCGCCAGACAAGAGGCCCACTTTTTTCTGCTGGTCGCCGCCGCGAAAATTAAAGGCCCCGACATACGCCCTCGAATTCATCTCGCGTTTGCCCAAGGGGATGATATCTAGCCCACCTGAAATTTCTTCCCAGACTGTTTTACCATCGTCCAAATTATCGCGCGACTGATCGACATAGCCCATCACCACTGTTTCGCCGACACGCAACTGCCCTGCATCCGGCGTATCCTGTCCCGTTAACATTCGGAACAAGGTCGTCTTACCCGCGCCATTGGGGCCGATCACCCCCACAATGCCCCCTGGGGGAAGTTTAAAATTAAGCCCCTCGATGAGCAGTTTATCGCCATAGCCCTTCGACAGCCCCTCCGCTTCAATGACCACGCCGCCAAGACGCGGGCCGGCAGGGATCGAAATTTGAGCATGGGTTTCCTGGTCGCGCTCCGACTGGTTAAGCAAATCATCATAGGCGTTAATCCGCGCTTGGCTCTTGGCCTGCCGCGCCTTTGGCGATGAGCGAATCCAGTCTAACTCGCGGGCCAATGTGCGCTGACGCGAGGCATCTTCGCGCGCCTCTTGTATGAGGCGTTTTTGTTTTTGCTCAAGCCAGCTCGAGTAATTTCCTTCATAGGGATAGCCATTGCCGCGATCCAGCTCCAAAATCCATCCGGTAATCTGATCGAGGAAGTAGCGATCATGCGTTACTAAAACAACTGTCCCCGCATACTCCATAAGGTGATGTTGCAGCCAGGCAATTGTCTCCGCATCTAAATGGTTGGTCGGCTCGTCGAGCAAGAGCAGATCGGGCTTCTCAAGCAAAAGCCGACACAGCGCGACGCGGCGCTTCTCACCCCCGGATAATGGCCCAACATCCGCGTCGCCGGGAGGGCACCGCAAGGCGTCCATCGCCTGCTCGACTTGACTATCTAGATCCCACAAGTTTTGCGCATCAATTTGATCTTGGAGCGAAGCCATTTCATCCGCCGTTTCGTCGGAATAATTCATCGCCAATTCATTATAGCGCTCGACGAGGGCCAACTGCGCAGCCACCCCTTCCATCACATTGCCCCGGACGTCCTTATCCGGATTGAGATGCGGCTCTTGCGGGAGATAGCCCACCTTGGCGCCTTCGGCTGCCCAGGCTTCGCCCTGATATTCAGTATCCAGCCCCGCCATTATTTTCAACAAAGTAGATTTACCCGAGCCGTTTACCCCGACAACGCCGATTTTAACGCCGGGGAAAAAGGACAAACGCACATCCTTCAAAACCTGCTTTCCACCCGCATAGGTTTTCGAAAGCCGATCCATTACATAAACATATTGATAGGATGCCATGAGTTTTACTCCACTATTAGCGCGCCCGAAGCTCGGCCACGATCTGATCGATTTGGGCGCGTGCCACAAATTGCGCACGGATCGACCGCCATTTAAATCGCATTGAATTCATAACGATCTCTTCGTCAAATTCTTTCAAACTGTCAATAACGGGCGCCAAATCGATCAGGGCGCGCGGACTTTCCGCCACCTGATTTCTGTCCTCATCCGCCAACCGCCATTGCGCTTGCTGGCAACGATCCATAAACCGCTCGCGGATTTCACTCAGCCGATCAAGCGCGATACCGTCTTGCATAACATGCGCCGAAGCGGCGTCATAGGCGTTTAAAAGGGTCGCGTTGATCGCACTGTCAGATACATGCGGAGCGAGCCGCGAAGCCATGTAAATTAACAAATCGGCGACACAGAATAAATAAATTTGCCCGCGCGCGGGCCGGAAGAGCTCTAAAAAAGCGGGATCATTGAACAAGGCAAAATGGTTAAGCCCAGCGCGCGTGCGCAAATATCCAAAAAGCGTGGTTTGCGCAATATGCGCCGCTTGCTCCTCCACAAAAAGCTGACAATCCTGCCATTGATCGAGCGGAGACGAACGGCGCCAAAACCGCAAGCCGCCCACCATCGCCCGAATATAATCAAACCACCCCAGCGTCATTTCAAGCCAAATTGCCCTTGTGTCACATTATAATCACTTTACTATCATAGTTATCACATGGGGGCTGGATAATATCTTCCCCACAAATCGGAGCTCACAAATCGAAGCTCTCAGAACGGAGCGCACCGACCGGAGCGCACAGACATTGTTTGAGGAGGAAACATGTCGCAAGAAACGACCCCTTATTGGCAGCGCACCCGCCGCCTGACCTTTCAAACCCTTGCTATTTGGTTTTTCTTTTCGTTTGTCGTCCATTGGTTTGCCGACAGCTTAAACGCATTTCAATTCATGGGCTTCCCTTTGGGCTATTATTTAGCGGCACAAGGCGCACCCATCATATTTGTTCTCCTCATCATTTGGTCGGTTCGCCAACAAGAAAAAATCGACACCGACTGCGACGTCGCTGAATAGAGGGACCCGCGCATGACCCAAAAATCGTCCTTTATTGCCAATCTTCCTAAAATTTATGGTCTCTATACCGGCGGCTTCCTCATCTTTATTGGGCTGATGGCTGTTCTCGAACAGCTTGGTGTTGCCGCCGACACCATCGGCATTTTATTCGTTGCCTTTACCATCGCTATTTATGCGGGCATTGGTTGGCTGTCGCGCACCATGCAGGTCGACGCCTATTATGTGGCCGGTCGCGAAGTACCACCAACCTTTAATGGCATGGCCACCGCGGCTGATTGGATGTCAGGCGCTTCATTCGTCGCTATGGCGGGCGGGGTGTATTTCGGTGGCTATAGTTATTTGGCGTTCATCGTCGGCTGGACCGGCGGATATGTCCTCGTTAATTCCTTATTGGCTCCCTATTTGCGGAAATTTGGCTGTTATACCGTGCCCGACTTCATCGGTACGCGATATGGTGGCCATTTGTCTCGTCTGCTCGCCGTTATTATTTTGGTGGTGGCTTCGTTCACCTATGTCACAGCGCAAATTAATGCGACCGGTACGATTGCCGCTCGCGCCTTGCAAATTCCATTTGAGTTGGGCGTTTGGTTCGGCTTATTGGGCATTCTACTATGCTCCATGCTCGGTGGGATGCGCGCTGTCACATGGACACAAGTGGCTCAATATATTGTATTGATCGTGGCATATCTCGTGCCGGTCATTTGGATGTCTAACGCGCAAGGCTTTGGGCTCATCCCGCAATTTTCTTACGGCCCCGCCATTGCCCGCATCACCGAGTTAGAGCCGCTTTTAGGCGTCGGCACCTTAATGCCCGATCGCGAGGTTTTGGGCCCTCTGCCCGTGCTCATGACACCGCATGCTGCCACATCGGGAGACATGATGGCGAGCTGGAAGTTTGTTACACTTGTTCTCGTATTGATGGCGGGAACCGCCTCACTGCCGCATATTCTGATGCGCTATTTCACCACCCCATCGGTGCGGGATGCGCGGCGCTCGGTGGCATGGTCGCTCTTTTTCATTTTCCTCCTCTATTTCACAGCCCCCACTTTGGCGACATTAACTAAGCTGCAAATTCTCGATCCCGAACTCGCAACCGGCATTATCGGCAAATCCTTTGCCGAGGTGGCGGCGCTTGACTGGATCCAGAAATGGAGCAATGTCGGATTTTTAGCGATTGCCGACACTAATGGCGATGGGCTGTTACAGATCAATGAGTTCGCTATGCGCGGCGATATTGTTGTGCTGGCGACACCGGAAATTGCAGGACTTCCCTATGTCATATCCGGCCTTGTTGCCGCGGGCGGCATGGCCGCGGCTATGTCAACAGCAGATGGATTACTGCTGGCGATCGCTAATGCTTTATCGCATGACCTGTATTATAAAATCATCGACCCTAAGGCTGATACCCGCCATCGCCTCATTGTGGCGCGAGTTCTGCTGTTACTCATCGGGGCGGCCGGCGCATTTATTGCGAGCCTGAAGCTGACCAATATTTTGGGAGCCGTTGCCTGGGCTTTCAGCTTTGCCTGCTCGGGCCTGTTTTTCCCGCTGGTTTTGGGCGTATGGTGGAAGCGTGCCAATCGGGTGGGCGCCATTGCAGGCATGGCGCTCGGCTTCGGCGCCGGCACCACCTATCTATATTTGGTCAAATTTGCCGGCATGGCGCCTCTTTTAGGGCTTGATGATTTACGCTTTGGCATTGTGGGCATGGCCGTCAGCTTAATTGCGATGGTGTTTGGATCATTGCTCACCGCCGAACCCGATGCCGAGACCCAAGCCATGGTCGATGAAATTCGCATCCCGTCGGGTAAAACAATTGTGGGCCATTAGATGGCCGCACAGCTGTAACCGGATGTAACGCAAGAGGACAGCGATGGACGCCTTTCCCCTATGGGTGTTGGTGCTGGATTATGTCTGTGGCGCCATCATGTGGACCCTCATTGGTCGTTCGGCTATGGGGATGTTCTTGCCAGAAACCAGTTCGTTTTTCTTCATGCGCGTCTTTGTGGCGACAACCAATCCGTTCATCAAATTTGTCGCGCCGATCACGCCGCGCTTCTTAATCCCGATCTTGGTTCCCATCTATGTCGCGTGGTTCTTCTACATGTTGCGATTTTATCTTCTGCCTTGGCTGTTAGGCTATTCGGTCATGGGCATGCTGTCTTTTCCTCTTGAGGGAGAGATTGCAGCCGGCCTCTATCACCTATTTGGCCGATAATCCTCCTCATAAGACAATAAAAAAGGGTGCCCGAGAGCACCCTTTCACACATGATACCTGAACCCTTGATTATAAAATCATCATCGCTTCACGAATAATCATGGCGGCCAAGACAACCCATGACAAGGCAAAAACCGCAAAGCGGATTAACACGATATTAATGGTCGACTGGATTAACGAGTGGAGAACCCGCAAGAGAACAAAAGCCCATGCCAATTGCACATGGGTCGCATCGCCATGCCCCAGCACGGCAATGGTCAGTGCCATTGCATAGAACAAAGTCGGTTGCTCAAATAGATGATTATAATTATCGGCGATCTGCGCCACATTCGATGGCAGCGTGACGTCTTTCACATGCTTGGCGGCTTGCGGGTCCACGCCCGCTTTGTTCATTGCTGGAATGCGCGTGACATACATCCAAATGCACATCACGGTCGTCCACAGGCCGAGAACAATAACAGGTTGTAATATTGATGTTGGTTCCATAGGTGTTTCCTCCTTGCACACAGAGTCTGACCCGATTTCAGCACATGCACAAGATTATGCGCGCCAGATAATGTTTAATTTTTCTGTTTAAATTGGTCGCGCATTGTACCGAAAAATTGGCGCTGGCGCGGAGAACTCGAACAATCGGCAACCATGGTCACCTCATCGGCGACACTCACCATTTCACCGGAATACTGAAAATCCGGGTAACGCGGGCTCACCGCCAATTGAATTTTCCGGTTTGAATATAACCGCATATAGGCAACGCCCTCGCTAAATTTTGCGGAAATGCCGGTGCTCGGCTCGCGCACGATAAAGGTGTCATCTCCAACGCCGCATAGATTTCTTAATTTAATGCGAACAGAAATCAACTCGGGATCTTTAAGACCATCTTGAAACCCCGGCATACCATACCAAATCGCTGAAGCAATCCCACCGAGCACGATGACAACTCCCAAAATGCGCACAACAACCATATGAAAACTCCTTACCGTCCTTTGTGGGCTACAAAGCAGACCAAAAAGTGGTGGGCCCGGCAGGACTCGAACCTGCGACCAAACCGTTATGAGCGGTTCGCTCTAACCAACTGAGCTACAGGCCCCTACTCTGTTTCCGGAAGAAAAACGGCAGGCGTGTGGTCCGCCGCCTCTTCTGCCGACATTTGAACATAGGCGATAATAATGACCAAGTCTTGCGGTTGCGCCAAGCGCGCGGCTGCCCCATTAATGCCAATGGTCCGCGATCCGCGCGGGGCGGGAATGGCATAAGTGGTGAAGCGCGCACCGGTATTAATATTCAACACATCAACTTGCTCATGGGGCAAAATGCCAGCCCGATCGAGCCAGTCTTTGTCAACAGAAATCGAGCCTTCATAATGCATATCGCATTGCGTCACCGTCGCTCGGTGGATCTTGGCCTTCATCATAGTGAGCAACATATTCGCCCCGCTTGAACTCTAAACTAATTATCGAGAAAGCTGCGAAGCTTGCGCGAACGACTCGGATGCTTCAACTTCCGAAGCGCTTTCGCCTCAATCTGCCGGATCCGCTCGCGCGTCACCGAAAATTGTTGCCCCACCTCTTCCAGTGTATGGTCGGTATTCATACCGATACCGAAGCGCATACGCAAGACACGTTCTTCGCGCGGGGTCAGCGACGCCAGAACCCGCGTCGTCGTGTCACGTAGATTTGACTGGATGGCAGCGTCAATCGGCAAAATCGCATTTTTGTCCTCAATAAAATCACCGAGCTGACTATCTTCCTCATCGCCGATGGGCGTTTCTAGGCTGATCGGCTCCTTGGCAATTTTGAGCACTTTACGCACTTTTTCGAGCGGCATTGATAATTTCTCAGCCAGCTCCTCCGGTGTTGGTTCACGACCGAACTCGTGGAGCATTTGCCGCGATGTTCGAACCAATTTGTTGATGGTTTCGATCATGTGAACAGGAATCCGAATGGTGCGGGCTTGGTCGGCGATTGAGCGGGTGATGGCTTGGCGGATCCACCAGGTCGCATAGGTCGAGAATTTATAGCCTCGGCGATACTCAAATTTATCGACCGCTTTCATCAAGCCAATATTGCCCTCTTGAATAAGGTCGAGAAACTGTAATCCGCGATTTGTATATTTTTTCGCAATCGAAATTACGAGGCGCAAATTGGCTTCGACCATTTCTTTCTTGGCAATCCGCGCTTCGCGCTCGCCTTTTTGAACCATGCGGACAATCCGACGAAACTCGGTAATATTCAGACCGGTCTCTGTCGCGAGCTCGAGGATTTCATCGCGCACATCCTTAATCTCGACACGATTATTTTGCGCAAAATCCTTCCACCCCTTACCCGTCAGCCGGGCCACGCGGCGCAGCCAGTTGGCCTCATATTCATTGCCCTGATACTGCTTGAGGAAATCCTCGCGCGATACGCCCGCCTTCTCGGCCATGCGCAGTAAGCTCGTCTCGAGCGTGACCAATCGCTTATTAATTGCGTAAAGCTGCTCGACCAATGCCTCGATCCGGCTGGCATTCAAAGACAGGCTTTTCACCTCGTCGATCACCTCGTCACGAAGCTTCTCAAGCTTGCCCTGCTGGGCTTTGGGCAGGGCCTTATTATCGGACTGCAGCTCCACTGATTTATCTTGCAAGCGACGCAATTTCTTATAGGTCGAGGCGATTAAATCAAAGCTCTGTAAAACCGCAGGCTTCAACTCCATTTCCATGGCCGAAAGCGACATATTGCTCTCGTCATCATCCTCCTCATCGGGTTCGCCCTCAGCCTCACCCGATGGCGCTCCCGAAGGAGGCGGCGCGGCGCCCTCGGCGCTGCGGTCGATCTTTTTTGCGTCAGGCCCGGCAAAGGTCGCATCGAGATCGATAATATCGCGCAGCAAAACTTTGCCTTCATTCAATTCGTCGCGCCAAATAATAATGGCCTGAAACGTGAGCGGGCTTTCACACAGGCCCGCAATCATGGTCTCGCGACCGGCTTCTATGCGCTTGGCAATGGCAATTTCGCCCTCGCGCGACAACAGCTCAACCGAGCCCATTTCACGCAAATACATCCGCACCGGATCATCTGTTCGATCACCCGCGCCGGTTGTTTTCGAGGGCTTGGCAACGAGGGCGGTTTCGGGTGCGTCATCATCCGGGCCGTCGTCAGCTTCTTCCTCATTATCGGCTTCGTCATTCTCGACAACCGAAATACCGATCTCGGAGAGCATCGACATAATGTCTTCGATTTGCTCCGACGAAAATTCTTCTGGCGGCAATACTTTATTAAGGTCGTCGACCGTCACATAGCCCACTTTTTTGGCGGCCTTGATCATGCGCTTGACCTCGCGATTATTGAGGTCAATCAGTGGGCTGTCCGTTTGTTCTTCTGCCGGACTTTCAGCGGTTTTCTTTTCTGCCATTTTACATCCCATAGGGCGCGCGATGCGATCTGAATTCGGTCTCAAACTGACACGCTCGAACGGACCCTCACCTTGTAAACGTCAAAAGCCAGCACATTTTAGGCCCTGCCTGGCCTGAACGTACTGCATCGGCTCATGAGCGCATTTGGTTTTCAATCGCGGCAATTTCTTGAACAATCGCCCGCAACCGGTCAAAACTTTCGGCCTGCCCGTCCGAAGCAAAATCAGCTTCCGCTTCAGATTTTTCTCGCTCCAACGTAGTTAATGTATGATGAAGTTCCGCAACTTCAAGCCACGAAGCTTCAACTTCTGTCCCCTCGGCTCGTGGATCGGTAAAACATAAGCCATGCGCGCGAGCATGTTTGTCAATGCGCGCCAAAAGTGTGTCCGGAGCCAAGCCTTTCAAATGCCCCTTTAAACCGTCCATGTCAAGAGGCAAACCCTCGCTCCAGCGCGACAGGATCACGTCGCGCATGCGGGCTAAATCGGGGTCATTTATCTCGAGCCGTTCAAAGGTGGCGTCCCATTTGCTCAATATTACATCCGGATGACACAAAACACCGGCAATCAACAATAAAGGCCGCGTCTGCGAGGCCACATGCGCCTGCGCAATCGCGGAGGAACGGGTTTCTTGCCGCGGGACGGTACCCCGTCGCCGCCAATTTTGCTGTCGATCCCCAGATGAATAGCTCGAGCGACCAGCCTGCGACCGATCGGAGGCGGGATCATATTCGAAAAAACGATCGAGGCGTTGCTTGATATCTTGTCCGTAGAAGGTGCGCACATCGCGGTCAGTGATCAACCCCACGGCTTGGCGCAAACGACCCTTGAAGTCGGCACGGCGCTCGGGCGTGTTCAGGGGTGCGCGCTCAAGCTCTCGGGTCCATAACATATCGCTTAAGGGGCGCGCTTGCTCGATCAAATCCAGCATGGCCTGACGCCCCCCATTGCGCACCATGTCATCGGGGTCTTGCCCATCGGGCAATAACACGAACCGAAGCGACACGCCCGGCTTGAGGATTGGCAAGGCCCGATCGATCACCCGATAGGCGGCGCGAAGACCTGCTGCATCCCCGTCGAGGCACATAATCGGCTCTGGGGTCAGGCGCCACAAGAGCTCGAGCTGCTGCTCCGTGATGGCCGTTCCAAGGGGCGCCACCGTTGCGTCAAAACCGGCCTGCGCGAGGCCGATCACATCCATATACCCCTCCGTGACCAATACTTGCTTGGTGTCATAGGCGGGCTGACGGGCACGGTGAAAATTATATAAAACCGAGCCTTTGTGGAACACGGGCGTTTCCGGCGAATTCAGATATTTTGCAGGCACATCAGCCGATAAGGCCCGCCCGCCAAAGCCGATCACCCGCCCGCGCGCATCATGGATCGGAAACATGACCCGATCGCGGAAACGATCATAAGCTGCGCGACCATCGTCGGGGCGTATCGACAGACCCGCCTCAACCAACACCTCAATATTGGCGCCCTGCTGGATTAAATACTGTGTCAGTCCGTGCCGATCGCTTGGCGCATAGCCAAGGCCAAATTGTTTAATAATGGCGTCATCGAGACCCCGCTCGCGCAAATAATTGGCCGCCGGCCGATGCTGGCTCAATTGCCCTGCAAACCAGACGGCGGCACGATCCAGCCAGTCTACCAGGCCTTTTTGTCGCGTTTGGCGTTCCTCCGACTGGCGATCGCGTTCGGGCATCGCTAACCCTGCCTCACCCGCAAGACGCTCCACAGCCTCTGGAAAACTCAATCCCTCAGTTTCCATCACAAAATCAAAAATGGAGCCATGCTTGCCTGTGGCGAAGCAATGATAAAATTGCTTATCGTCATTCACGGTGAAGGACGGCGTCTTTTCCGCCTTAAAGGGAGACAGCCCGACATATTCGCGCCCGCGACGCTGCAATTTAACGCGTCGCCCCACAACAGAGGACACTGAGATACGGTTCTTAATTTCATCTAAAAAATGCGCGGGGAAGGCCATGGACCTATGATAGCAAAATTTTCCGTCGCGCCAATCGGCGCAACGACACCATCAACACCTTTATCACTGGCTTTTATAAAAGCGTGGGGTTTAAGGCTCTAATTTAACGCTAAAATGGTATGCCGGATGGGGTGCGGACACGAGGCCTAGACCCCCTGTACCGTCATGGACCTTGAATAATGTTAGCTCAGCTTTTGTTTCACCAATGCGCTGGCTTGACCAAAATCCATCTGCCCCGCATAGGCTTCCTTGAGCGCCGCCATTACCCGCCCCATATCTTTGAGCGATTGGGCTTCGGTTTGAGCGAGAATAGTGTCGACCGCCGCCGCCACCGCATCTGCATCAAGCTGAGTAGGCATAAATTCTTCAATGATCTCGATTTCTGCGCGCTCGCGCTCCGCCAGGTCGACACGCCCCGCTTCTTCATAAGTCACCGCAGACTCGGTGCGTTGGCGGATCATTTTTGACAAAATATCAAGAATTTCCGCATCGCTAACGCCTTCGCGATTATCATCGGAACGGGCCGCAATATCGCGATCTTTGACAGCCGCCATTACCAGCCTCAAGGTCGCCGAGCGAATTTTATTCTGGCTCTTAATAGCCTCTTTGAGGGCATCGTTAATGCGCGTGCGCATGGTCAACTCCTGCTTTAGACGCGCGGCAACCTAACCGATTGAACTGTGCGGGGCAATGACTAAAAATACCCACGATAAATTGAGGTATCAGGCTTGACCCCCGTAGTTCGATTGTCTAATTTCCGACAAATTTTACGCATCGTGTAGCGAATCTAGAAAAGAGACCATCAATGGCCTTATTGTTCGAAATGTCCCGCCCCTCAATCGATGGGGCGTTTTTTTTTGACCAATTCCGACCCTTTTTAAGATTTCTTTGCTCCCCCGTCCAAACAGTTTTCCTTACATCGCAGGAGATCATCCGATGAGCGCGCGTTGGCCCTCACAGCAGCCGACGGGCGTTATGGTGCTCGCGGATGGCACCGCCCTTTATGGACGTGGCTTGGGTGCCATAGGGCAGACCATTGGTGAGGTTTGCTTTAATACAGCGATCACCGGCTATCAGGAAATTTTGACCGATCCCTCCTACGCCAATCAAATCGTCACCTTCACTTTCCCGCATATCGGCAATGTCGGCACCAATGGCGAAGATGACGAAACCAGCAATCCCGCATCGGGGGCCGCATGTGGCGTCATTATCCGAGAACCGATCACCGCACCTGCCAATTATCGTTCCGATCAACATCTCGATCGCTGGCTCGTCGAGCAGGGCATTATCGGCTTGAGCGAGGTCGACACGCGCGCCATCACCAACCGCATTCGCACCGAAGGCATGTTCAATGCCGCCATCGCGCATGACCCAAATGGCAATTTTGACCTTGACGCCCTTAGCCAGAGCGTCCGCGATTTTGCCGGCCTCGAAGGCGCTGATCTCGCGGCACAAGTGAGCCGCGCCGATCCGCTGGATTGGAACACAGGCCGCTGGCACTGGGAACATGGGTTTTCCGAAGGCGCAGGGAAGAAACATGTTGTGGCCATTGATTTTGGAGCCAAGCAAAATATCCTGCGGTGCCTTGTGGAAGCGGGATGTAAAGTCACCCTTCTTCCGGCCAACACCGATGTCGCTGCGGCCATGAAACTCGACGCCGATGGTTATTTTCTCTCCAACGGACCAGGCGATCCCGCCGCCACTGCGCAAAATGTGATGCCCTTGATTGAGGCCATCTTAAACTCCGGCAAGCCCGTCTTCGGCATTTGTTTAGGCCATCAATTGCTCGGCCTCGCGCTCGGCGCAAAAACAGTCAAAATGGCCCAAGGCCACCATGGCGCCAATCACCCTGTGCAAGAAATCGCGACGGGCAAGGTGGAAATCACCTCCATGAATCACGGCTTTGCTATTGATCGCAGCAGTTTACCCGAGCACATTGTTGAAACGCATGTCAGCCTGTTTGACGGCACAAATTGTGGCATTCGTCACACAGAGCGGCCTATTTTCTCGGTTCAGCATCACCCAGAAGCCTCGCCGGGCCCGCAAGATAGTCATTATTTATTCGACCGATTTGTTGCCGAGATGGAGCGCTGATCATGCCAAAACGTTCCGATATTTCTAGCATTTTGCTCATTGGCGCGGGGCCGATTATTATTGGCCAAGCCTGCGAATTTGATTATTCCGGCACCCAAGCGTGTAAGGCGCTTCGGGAAGAGGGCTATCGCGTCATCTTGGTCAATTCCAACCCAGCAACAATCATGACCGATCCTGAACTGGCCGATGCGACCTATATTGAGCCAATTACACCCGAGGTTGTTGCTCGCATCATCCGCGAAGAAAAACCTGACGCGCTGCTGCCAACCATGGGCGGCCAGACAGCCCTCAACACAGCTATTGCTTTAGCTGAGAGCGGCGTCTTGGATGAAAACAATGTGCAATTAATTGGCGCCGATCTGAACGCCATTAAAAAGGCTGAGGACCGCGCTTTATTCCGAGAGGCCATGGACCGCATTGGCCTCGAAAGCCCCCGCTCGCGGATCAGTAATACCCTCGAAGAAGCGCTTGATGGGCTCGACTTTGTAGGATTGCCGGCAATCATCCGGCCGTCATTCACTTTGGGCGGAACCGGCGGTGGCATTGCCTATAATCGTGAAGAATTTATCGACATCGTGCAACAAGGCCTCGATGCCTCACCCGTGACCGAGGTTCTGATTGAAGAGAGCGTCTTGGGATGGAAAGAATATGAGATGGAGGTCGTGCGTGACCGCAACGACAATTGCATTATTGTGTGCTCCATCGAAAACATTGACCCCATGGGCGTACATACGGGCGATAGCATCACGGTCGCCCCTGCCCTCACTCTCACCGATCGCGAATATCAAATTATGCGCAATGCCTCGATCGCTGTTCTGCGCGAAATCGGTGTTGAAACGGGTGGGTCAAATGTTCAATTTGCTGTCGACCCCGCATCGGGCCGCTTGATTGTCATCGAGATGAACCCGCGCGTATCGCGCTCGTCTGCCTTGGCTTCTAAGGCAACCGGTTTTCCGATTGCGAAAATCGCCGCGAAGCTGGCCGTCGGCTATACGCTTGATGAGCTGCAAAATGACATTACAGAGGTGACTCCGGCCAGCTTTGAGCCCACCATTGATTATGTCGTCACGAAAATTCCGCGCTTTGCGTTTGAAAAATTTCCAGGCGCCGAGCCGCTGTTAAACACAGCAATGAAATCGGTTGGCGAAGCCATGGCGATTGGGCGCAATTTCCAAGAGTCGTTACAAAAAGCATTGCGCTCGCTCGAAACCGGTCTAACGGGTCTCAACAGCCCCGTAGATGCGCCAGATATATCCACCCCAGAGGGGCGCACGGCGATGCAGGCCGCCTTAACCAAAGCCACGCCTATGCGGCTTTTGATGGCGGCAGAGGCGATCCGCCAAGGCATGAGCCAAGATGAGGTTTGCCAGCTCACCCATTTTGACCCTTGGTTCATTGACCAAATTGCGCAGCTCATTGAGATGGAAAAGACAATCAGCGCGCGCGGCCTTCCCGATCATGCGGACGCCATGCGCCAGGTCAAGAAAATGGGCTTTTCTGATGCGCGCCTCGGCGAATTAACCGGAGTGAGCGAGCGCGAGGTTCGCGCCATTCGACACCAGCAGGGCGTGCGCCCGTTCTTCCGCCATATTGATACCTGCGCCGCAGAATTTGCAGCGCAAACCCCCTATCTCTACTCAAGTTACGACCCGCTCTCGCCGCTCGCGCAACAGCAAGAGGCGGCGCCCTCAGACCGCAAGAAAGCGGTTATTTTAGGCGGAGGACCAAACCGGATTGGGCAAGGCATTGAGTTCGATTATTGCTGCTGTCATGCGGCTTTTGCCCTCGCGGATATCAATATTGAAAGCATCATGGTCAACTGCAACCCAGAGACCGTGTCGACCGATTACGACACTTCAGATCGCTTATATTTTGAGCCGCTGACTGAGGAAGATGTCACGGAAATTATCCAGCTCGAGCAAGGCGCGGGGGAAGTGGCTGGCGTCATCGTGCAATTTGGCGGGCAAACGCCCCTCAAACTCGCTGAAGCGCTTCAACACTACAATATTCCGATTTTAGGCACGTCACCGGATGCCATTGATTTAGCAGAAGACCGCGATCGCTTTAAGGCCCTTCTCGAGCGATGCGAGCTGCGCCAACCGCCGAATGGAATTGCCCGAAGTGCGGAGCAAGCCCGCGTGATTGCGCAGAAAATTGGTTATCCCGTGGTCATTCGTCCATCCTATGTTTTGGGTGGGCGGGCCATGGAAATTGTGCATTCCGATGCCCAGCTTGAGCGCTATATGCGCGAAGCTGTAATTGTGTCTGGCGATAGCCCGGTTCTTATTGATGGCTATTTGCGGGATGCAACGGAGCTCGATGTTGATGTGCTGTGCGATGGAACGGATGTTTTTGTCGCTGGCATTTTAGAACATATCGAGGAAGCCGGGGTTCACTCGGGAGACAGCGCTTGCTCGATGCCGCCGCATTCGCTGCCGGCCGACATCATTAGCGCGCTGAGCGATCAGGCCTGCCGGTTGGCCCGCGAATTAAACGTGGTTGGATTGATGAATGTTCAGTTTGCTGTGCAAGAAGGACAAATATTTGTCATTGAAGTTAATCCGCGCGCCAGCCGAACCGTTCCCTTTGTCGCCAAAGTTATCGGGCGACCCATCGCCAATATTGCAGCCCGCTTAATGGCGGGTGTGCCGCTCTCGCAATTCAACCTAAAACCTGTTGACCTGCCCTATTTCGCCGTGAAGGAAGCGGTTTTTCCGTTCTCGCGCTTCCCTGGCGTTGACACTGTGCTTGGACCTGAAATGCGGTCGACGGGCGAGGTTATGGGTATTGATCGACGCTTTGATCTGGCTTTTGCGAAAAGCCAATTGGGCGCCGGCAATGCTCTGCCCGCTTCGGGGCGGGCCTTTATTTCCGTTCGTGAGGCCGACAAAACCCGGGTTATTCGGGCAGCGCGGGCGCTTGCCGATGCTGGTTTTAGCCTGATCGCCACGCGCGGCACGGCGGAGTGTTTAAAATCCGCTGGCATTGAGGTCGAGCAAGTGAACAAGGTCCTTGAGGGGCAACCCCATATTGTCGATCGCATCAAAAATGGCGATGTGCAACTTGTGATCAATACCACCGAAGGCGATCAGTCTTTGGCGGACAGCAAGTCGATCCGGCGAACCACATTGATGATGAAAATTCCCTATTACACGACACTTGCAGGCGCCGAGGCCGCTGCAGGAGCCATTCAGGCGCTTACGCAAGAGAAAATCGGTGTCACGTCCCTGCAACGCTATGGACAAATCCTCGACGCCTAAAAATCGTGCTTGTCAGCGGGCAAAAATTCAAGAAACATAGTTCCAAGCGCGTTTTCCAAAAACATTAAGAGGAATCTATGGAAAAAGTACCGATGACGTCGCAAGGGCATGAAGCGCTCTCCAATGAGGTTCAACGCCTCAAAGGGCCCGAGCGTCAACGTATCATTCAGGCAATTTCTGAAGCCCGTGCGCATGGAGATCTATCCGAAAATGCGGAATATCACGCGGCCAAGGAGTTACAAAGCCATAATGAAGGCCGCATTGCAGATCTTGAAGACATGCTCTCGCGGGCCGAAGTGATCGATGTCACAAGTCTATCGGGTAACTCTATAAAATTTGGCGCCACGGTGAAACTCGTTGATGAGGACACCGATGTTGAGGTGACCTATCAAATTGTCGGCGAGTTTGAGGCCAGTGTGGAACAGGGCAAAATTTCAATTGCCTCGCCCATTGCCCGGGCCCTGATCGGCAAGGAAGTGGGCGACAGTGTGGAAGTGAACACACCGGGTGGCGGCAAGGCTTATGAAGTACTTGCCGTGAAATATGTTTAGCCGCTAGCGAGACCCCAACTTAAGCGCCCACTCACCACCTCTGCCCTCTCCTCCGCAACACGCCTGCAGGCATCCACAAGACGCCTGCGGGCACGCGCAAGACTGCGACCCGCATGCAAAGGACGGGCCCATGCACGACAAGTGCATCGATGTTTCATTCCCGAGGGTTTAAGTCGACGCGTTGCGTTTTTCGATGGGCACGCCAAAGGCGTGTTTTGACTGGCGAATGGTCAAAGATGTCCGAACATGAGCCACATTTGGCGCCGCTGTCAGCTCACGCGTTAGAAATCTTTGAAACGCCGCCAAATCGGGCGCCACACATTTTAAAATAAAGTCAATTTCACCATTCAGCATATGGCACTCGCGCACCTCAGGCAGGTTGGCAACCCGTTGCTCAAATGCCAATAAGTCAGCTTCCGCCTGGCTATGCAGGCCCACCATGGCAAACACCGTCACCCCGAAGCCCATTTTTGCAGCATCGATATCGGCGTGATACCCGGAAATATATCCTTTTTCCTCGAGCGCCCGCACCCGACGCAAGCATGGCGGAGCCGAAATCCCAACCCGCTCCGCGAGGTCGACATTGGTAATCCGACCTTCATCTTGCAAAATAGTGAGGATTTTGAGGTCAATTTGGTCAAGGGATTTTAGGGCCACGGGTCTTCACCTCAATGCCGAACGACGATAGTCTCGGTTGTTTTATAAGTAAGCAATGAAACTTTATTACACGAAATTGTAAGATTTTTCCAGTGACACGCAAGATAGAAACAATTTGGATTTTAACCAATGGCAATCGCGGGAATGAAGTCATCTGCGAGGGCGTCGCTGCGCATTTGGGAGGTGCTGTTCAATCCTTCACGATCGAGCGGAACCTATGGACGAACTTCACCGCGCCCTATTGGCCGGCACGGCTGACGGCGCGATGGGATGCACGCTGGCAGCCGCCTTGGCCCGATCTGGTTCTCGCCAGTTCCCGCCTTGCCTATGCCCCTGCCTGTCACATTCGAGCGGCATCCGGTGGCTTTAGCTTTTGCGTCGCTTTGCAAGACCCGGTGATGTCGCCGGATCGATTTGACCTGGTTTGGGCACCCTTTCATGATGGTTTATCGGGACCAAACGTCATCTCTACCCTGCTCAGCCCACATGGCATCACCCCAGAGCGCATCCGAGCCGAAGCCGATAAATGGCGGCACCTCCGCCCCGAGAACAAGCCCTGTATTGGCGTCTTAATCGGCGGCCCTAATCCCGTCTATGGATATGGTTCTGCCGAGTGTGACGCCCTCATCAGCCAGCTGCGATCACTATGCGATCAAGGCTATCATCTCATCATTTCCACATCGCGCCGGACCCCAACCCGATTAGCTCAGGCTCTCATTGATCAGCTGACCCAGGCCACGCATATTGCACCGGCCCAAGACAACCCTTATCCGGGCCTATTGGGGCTGGTCGACGCGATCATCGTGACCCCCGATAGTGTTAACATGACGGGCGAGGCCTGTGCGGCGGGCCGGCCGGTTTATCGGGTTAATTTTACGCCAAAGCGCGCATCCAAATTTGACCGGTTTCACAGCCAAATTACGGCGGAAGGTCTCGTTTTGCCATTAACCGGCACGATTGACACAAACCCTCGCCCGCCCCGCGATGACACTGCCGAGATTGCCCGCGCCATAGAAACCGCTTTCTGCGCCAAGACCGCCTCGACCCATCCCTAGGAATAAGCGCCCCTAATCAGCACAATAAAACAGTGAGCCAGTGGAAAACAGTGAACGCGTGGAAAACTGTGAACGCGTGGAAAACTGTGAACGAGTGGCCATACGCTCTTAAGAATCACATCAACGCTGCTTATATTATTGAAAACCCCTCGCCACTGGCGTTCCCTGTATTTTTGCGTATTGGTTAAGGAAGCCCCATGTCCGATCAAAAACATATGAAACTGTTAATTATTGGCTCTGGCCCTGCAGGCTGGACGGCGGCCATATATGCGGCGCGCGCTATGCTCAATCCTGTGGTGGTGCGCGGGCTTCAACCCGGCGGCCAATTGACCATCACCACTGATGTGGAAAATTACCCTGGTTTTGCGGATGTCATTCAAGGCCCCTGGTTAATGGAACAAATGGAGGCGCAAGCCGCTCATGTGGGCACCGAGATTATCTCCGACATTATCACCCATGTTGATCTCTCCAAGCGCCCCTTCACCTGTCAAGGCGATGGCGGCACGGTGTATCATGCCGAGACGATTGTCATCGCCACGGGCGCGCAAGCGAAATGGCTGGGTCTGCCGAGCGAGGAAAAATTCCAAGGCTTTGGTGTATCTGCCTGCGCCACTTGCGACGGGTTTTTCTATCGCAATAAAGAGGTTCTGGTGGTTGGTGGCGGCAATACGGCGGTCGAGGAAGCCCTGTTTTTAACTAATTTTGCAACCAAGGTCACATTGGTTCACCGCCGCGACAGTTTACGGTGTGAAAAAATTCTTGAACAGCGCCTGCTTAATCACCCTAAAATTGAGGTTGCGTGGAATTCCGAAATTGCTGAAATCACTGGCACTGAAGATCCGCTGGGTGTCACGGGGGCGGTGTTGCGTGATACGCAAAATGGGTCAGAGCGTCCCGTCCAAGCGGATGGTGTATTTATTGCCATTGGCCATGCCCCAGCAACCGAATTATTTACCGATCAATTGAACATGAAAGCCGGCGGCTATATCCAAACCGCACCCGATAGCACAGAGACATCCGTCCCTGGTGTTTTTGCTGCGGGCGATGTTACCGATGATGTGTATCGCCAAGCGGTCACCGCCGCAGGCATGGGGTGTATGGCGGCGTTGGAGGCGGAGCGGTTCTTGGCCGCTCAGGACTAGCTGCTCAGGACCAGCTGCTCAAGACAAAAAATGAGGACTAAAAGTAAGGCCTAATAATAGGACCTGCGAATGAGCCTTAAGGAAGAGAGCAGAAAAGATAATGACTAAGTGCCGCGCCAACTAAGCACTGCGCCAATCAAGCACTGCGACAACTAAGTGCCGCGCCAGGGCATTTCTCGCGGTGTGCGCCGTCCCGGTTGATGCTGACCCAGCACCCGATGATGTCGAACAACCGCCCCCTCTACCATCGCCTCATCCACCCCTGATCTTGTCAAAATGCTCGATAATAAAGCGGTATCGTCTTTGATAGCGTCGGCAATAATATGCGTCACCATGCCCGCGCGTTGAACATGACCAGAGATAACCAAGAGCCGCCCCGCAATGACCGCTGGTCGATACTGTTCGAACCGATCAGGCCAGACAATAATATTCGCCTGACTGTCGGCATCCTCGAGCGTTAAAAACACAACGCCGCGGGCACTGCCGGGGCGCTGCCGGCAAATCACCAAACCGGCGATCTCAACCTTGCGCCCATTAGGCAACCTCGATAAGGAGCTGAGCGATCGATATCGCTGAAACAGCGGATGCTTTTTCACAAACGACATCGGATGCGCTTTCAACGATAAGCGCAAGGTCGCATAGTCCTCGAGCACTTCTTGCCCCAATGACAAAGGCGGCAAATCCGCCTCGTCATCATCCTCAGGACACGGGTCCTGATCGGCGGCGGCAAATAATGGCAAGACGTCTTGATGATATTCGCTGCGCAAGGCCCGAACAGCCCATAAAGCCTGCCGCCGATTGAGCCCTAAGCCGGAGAACCCGTCGGCTCGCGCGAGTTTTTCCAACACGCCCAAGGGAACGGCACTTCGCCGCGCACAATCGCGAACACTATCAAAGGGGGCCTGATCACGGGCCTGCATCAGCGCCTCGCACCCCGCCATTGACAGGCCACTAATTTGATTAAAGCCAAGCCGCAAAGCATAATGATGATCGCTCATTTCAATATCGGCTTCCAAACATGACGCATTCACACAAACCGGCAAAACCGTGACCCCTTGGCGTTGCGCCTCGCGTACCAGTTGGGCGGGGGCATAAAAACCCATGGGCTGGCTATTTAACAACGCCGCTGTAAACACAGCCGGATAATGGCATTTCAACCATGCCGAGACATAAACCAATAAGGCAAAACTCGCTGCGTGGCTCTCGGGAAACCCGTATTCGCCAAAGCCTTCAATTTGTCGAAAACAGTTTTCCGCAAATTCAGGCGTATAGCCACGCGCCGCCATGCCGCTCATAAACCGTTCAGAAAACTGGTCAATGACCCCAGTTTTTCGGAAACTCGCCATTGCGCGACGCAATTGATCGGCCTCAGCAGGCGTGAAGCCCGCCCCCACCACGGCAATCCGCATCGCCTGTTCTTGAAACAAAGGAACACCCAAGGTTTTCTCTAAGACCGCGCGCAATTCGGGCGATGGGTAGTCAACACGCTCTTCCCCCGCCCGCCGACGCAAATAGGGATGCACCATATCGCCTTGGATCGGCCCCGGTCGTACAATGGCCACTTGGATTACTAAATCGTAGAAATCGCGCGGCTTGAGGCGAGGCAGCATATTCATCTGGGCTCGGCTTTCGACCTGGAACACTCCCGTCGATTCGGCGCGGCATAACATATCGTAGACCGCTTCATCTTCGGCCGGCACCGAGGCCAAATCGAGCGAGCGGCCATAATGTGCGGCCAATAAATCAAAGCTCCGACGAATAGCGCTCAACATGCCCAAGGCCAGAATATCGACCTTCAAAATTCCCAAAGCATCGAGATCATCCTTGTCCCATTCGATAAAGGTGCGCTCCGGCATCGCCGCATTTAACCGCGGCACTAAACTATCGAGCGCGTCCCGCGTAATCACGAAGCCTCCCACATGTTGGGAAAGATGCCGAGGAAAGCCGATTAATTGTGCCGCCACAACCAAAACCATGCGCACCAAGGGTTGGTTGGGATCAATGCCCGCCGCACGAATATGGTCGTCGGGGGGCGGCTGGTTCCCCCCACCCCAACTCAAGCTCAACATGGCATTGGCCAGATCTGCCGATAGCCCCATAACTTTGGCAACATCACGAATAGCCGATCGTCGGCGATAGCTGATGACCGTTGCCGCAATCGCCGCACGATCCCGCCCATATCGCGCATAAATATATTGGATCACCTCCTCGCGGCGCTCATGCTCAAAATCAATATCAATATCTGGAGGTTCATTTCGTTCTGCCGACACAAACCGCTCAAACAATAAGTCGAGCCGGCTGGGGTCTACCGAGGTGATCCCTAAACAATAGCAAATCGCTGAATTAGCGGCTGAACCACGGCCTTGGCATAAAATATGACGGCGACGCGCAAATTGCACAATGTCATCAACCGTGAGGAAGTAAGGCGCATAATTTAAGGACGCAACCAAGCTTAATTCATGCTCAAGCAATGTTGCGAGCTTATCGGGCAGACCTTCAGGAAACCGCTTTTGGGCGCCTTCATAGGTCCGCTGGCGCAAGACTTCTTGAGGGGTGAGCTGGGGATCAAAGCTGTCATCGGGATATTGATAGGCTAAGAGATCGAGTGAAAAGTTGCAGGCCGATACAATCTGATGCGTATTTGCAATCGCCTCGGGCCACGCCGCATAGAGATCGGCCAACACATCCAAGGGCTTTAAATGACGCTCAGCATTAGCCTGCACGTGATAGCCGGCCCGATCAATTTTCAATCCGAGCCGAATGCAGGTCACCACATCTTGGAGGGGCCGACGTTCCGGCACATGGTAGAGCGGGTCGAGCCCCGCGAGGGGGCGTGCACCTGCCGCCACAGCCATGATCTCGCGCCAACGCCGCGGATCATCCCCCCCGTAATATGGCGCCAACAGAGCATAGACATGACCTCCGGCACGCTGCTGCAAAGCCTGCAGAAAGGCTTGCCAGTCTGCCGGCTGTTCTAGAACCACAGGCGGCACCCAAACCCATATCAATTCAGCGCGCGCTGCTAAGTCTAAAAAATCTTCCCTGGTTAACACGCACCGGCCTTTGCGCGCTTTCAAATTGCCAGCGCTTAACATTTCACATAAGGCGCCATAGGCATTGCGGTTACGGGGATAAGCGATCATTTCGCAGCCACATTGACTACGCAACCGCGCACCCGGCAAAAACCGAATACCATATTGCTGGGCCGCTTTATGGGCGCGCACTTGACCGGCCATTGTATTGATATCGGCAAGACCAATGGCCTGATAGCCGAGCGCTGCCGCACGGGCGACCATTTCATGGGGATGTGAAGCGCCGTGAAGAAAACTAAAATTACTGATCGCCGTCAGTTCCGCAAACGCATAATTTTGCGTCATGCAAAAAACCCATGCATATACCACCGCGGCAATACCGTTTCGCGCGTAAACAAACCATCGCGATACAACCAAAAGCGATACCCATTGCTATCCTCTAAGCGAAAATAATCGCGCGTCAGCGATGCTTTTGTTTGCCCCATCGCATCGGGCGAGTGTGGTAATTCCTCGCACCACCATTCAGGGCTAATGCGCTCGGGCCCCGCAGCCATAACCACCTCATAGAGCCGGCGCCGCCACCGAAACCGCCGAGGCGCTCCCTCGGGAATTTCTGCGATCACATCAATCTGCTCAGCATGAGGGAGGAGAATAATTGGTCGTGCCGCCAGCCACCCTTTACGAATATGGGCTTCCGGCGTGAGCGCCCCCTCACTTTTTTGAGGTGACGACCATGGCTCCAATGGCGTCTTCAATGGTGTCTCCAAAAGCGGTTCAGTGATGGGAATAAAGCGAACAACTTTTTCGGGCATATATCGGCCACGCAGCAATGGACGGGTGGGCGCCTGCCCTAATCGTGCCAAAATACGATCACATAAATGCGCCAAGGCTTGCTTTTGCCCTTGCCGCAGGGAGGCAAATAAAGCGTCTTGATGTGCGGACATAATATCAGTTTGCGAGGCCAACATCTCCAATTGCTCAATCGCTAAATCTTGATCGAGCCGAATTTGAACATGTTCAAGCCGTTCCGTTAGAAGGCGCACAATATGTGTTGCCAGCTGAATAGGGTGTGACAGTGCCAATGAAACCGATAAAACAGCGCGATCTGTGCGGATCAGACGGACATCAATCCGTCGGGCCCCGCGCCCGGCGCGATGCAGCTCCGCTACTAAATCATCAACCAAATTCGATAAAACAAACATCACCTCTTCACGTGACTGGATTGGCATAAGTGGCACATGCGTGACATGAAACCGCGTGGGCGGGCGCAGCGGATCCACTGTTTCCGCCACCTGCCCAAACGCTTGATCGAGGCGCTCGATCACACCCGCCCCCAAGCGCTGCACCAAAGAGGCCCGTGGCTGACGCATGATGTGGGAAATCCGATCAAGCCCAAACTGTCGGCACAGGCGATATTGCTCGTCAGATAGTCGCAATGCCTTCACCGATAAGGGCATTAACGCTTCGGCTTCTTGCCCCTGTGGTAAAATCACTGGCGTGGTCGGCGCATGATGCGCCAACGCCCATGCCGCCCCAATCGTTCCCGCGCAGGCCGCGCGGGCCGAAATCGCGTGCCGCGCAAGCTGTGCTACAATGTGATCAAGCAAGGCGCGTTCGCCACCAAACAAATGTGCGCATCCCGTAATATCTAAAATCAATCCATCCGCCGCCGGATCATACCCCACCCATGGGGTGAAACGATTGGCCCATCGGGCCACACGCTGTAAATGCCGTGTGCTTTTTGCCCAATCGACGGGATAGGTGACAAGCTCAGGGGCCAAAACGCGTGCTTCGCTGAGGCGTTGCCCAGCATGAATATTTAACTTTTGTGCCGTCGCATTGGCCGCCACAAGATACGCCCCCATGGATCGCTCTTCGATCACACAAGCTGGCCGCATTTCAGATGGGCAGCTGATATCGGCAAGCCAATCCGAAAACCAAATCACGACAAATCGGCGCGACGCTTCCATCGGCACCCTACTGAATAAATTGCCGAGGGGCGTGCACCTCTTGCTGTGACGTGGAAGCGTGTGATGTCGAAGACACCAAACCAGAAGACGGCGAACCAGAAGACGGCCACTCATAAGCGGCAGGCGCATAAGCCGGCTTCAATAGCCAAGGATGGGGCGGCGGCAAAGCGGCGCCGGCACGACGCTTTAACAAAACGCGCCAATGTTCATCCGCTGCGGCACTAACCTCCCACTGGGTCGCTGTGGCTAAGGCTTGGTGTTGCGCGGGACTAACCAAGACCATGGTTGTAATGGCTTTCTGCACGCAAAGGCTTAACCGTCGGGTTGCTGTAAAGCTCAATTCCTTTTGCGCACAGAGGCCGAGCACACAGCCCACATCGGCACACGCACCTGCTTCCTCAAGCACCCACAACCAATCCCGCGCCGAGGGATCCGCAACATATAAAAATTGATCAACACCAACACCATGGCGCAACAGCCCCGGAAGATAAGGCTCGCCCCATTCATGACGCGCCTTGGGGGTTTGGGTCCATAAAATCATATGGTGTTGCGCGATTTGAAGCGTCAGATGGATCGCAAAACCAAGGGCGGCGGGTAAATCACACATTGTCTGCGGCACCACATGATGCACCGCACCGCGGCTTAAAACAGGCCGCCGCGCCGCCGAGGAGTGCCGGCCATCCGCCGCGGTTAAGCGGTGATCAATTTCGGGAAACCCTGTATCGACCCCTTCCAATATTGGCTTTTCAAGCTGTCTTAATTTTTCTTTTAACTGCGCGATTTTAAATCGCTTCATGGATGAACCCGCCGACTGCATCATTCAGCTCCCAAACTCCGTCATGCAAATGAACCCGAACAAAACCATAGGCACCAAGGCTCTTGTCAGAAGCGGCCCGTTTAGACCTCTTTTTTTGTTCACGTTTTGTTCTAGTTTAGCAAAGCCAAATGTGCCGTCAAGTGGGAACGCAAAATGTGCTTAAGGTTTAGTCGCGGACAGCATTGCCCCAATAATTAAAGCCTAAGATTTTTGGCGTTGATGGCAAATACATGGACTGCACTTCGGTAATTTTAAACCCGCCTTCCGCCAACAGATTTGGGATATCGCGGTTGATGTTACAGCCGCCGGCAATTGCCCCCCAAACACCATTGAGGCGATTTTGCCATTTATGCACCGACAGATCCGGCGCCTTTCCATGTTCACAGAAAATTAATTTCCCACCCGGTTTCAGCACACGCCGCATGCCCGCAAGGGCCTCCGCCACGCCTGGAATGGTGCATAGGGTATAGGTCAATAAAACCGTGTCGATGCTCTCATCGGGCAAGGGAATTTGTTCACCCGGCAAATCGATGAATTCAACAGGAAACGGGGCCTGCGCCGCTTTGGGGCGCGCTTGCGCTACCATCTCAGCAGCCGGCTCTAACCCATAAACGATGTCAATTTTAGAGGCATCGTAAAACGGCAAATTGAGCCCCGATCCCATCCCGACTTCCAAAACGCGACCGGTGCATTGCGGCACAACCTTCTCGCGTTGTTTCAAAATAGGTTTGGTTCCACATGCTGAATTCAGCAAACGCGGCAACACAAATTTATCATACAATCCCATAAGCCCCTCCCCGTTTGCCCCATCATAGCGCACCCAAATAACGGCGCAACGATAATCACAGCGCCGACAAGGATTTAAAGGACAGCTTACAGATGCGCGGAGCGCGGGGAGAGAAGAGAGCGGAGGGAAGAGCCTTACGCGGCGCCGACCAAGCGCAAATAATCATCCGCAAGCTGATGGGTGATCTGCGTCGGTGTAAACTGATACGGACCAATTTCCCCCACCGCGGTTACTTCCGCCGCAGTGCCGGTGATGAAGCACTCGCTAAAATGAGCCAGCTCTTCTGGCAAGATGGTGCGCTCGATCACTTCATGTCCGCGGGCTCGTGCCAACTCAATGACCGTCCGGCGCGTAATCCCATCGAGGAAACAATCAGGTGTGGGGGTATGAATGGTGCCTTGTTCGATGAAAAACATATTGGCGCCCGTTGTTTCAGCAACATGTCCCCGCCAGTCAAGCATCATGGCATCGGCATATCCTTTGCGCTCGGCGGCATGCTTCGACAAGGTGCAAATCATATACAGACCTGCGGCCTTGGCGTGACACGGCGCCGTCGCCGGATCGGGCCGACGATATTGTGCCATATCCAAGCGAATGCCTTTTTTACGTTGCTCAGGATCAAAATAAGATGGCCATTCCCACGCCGCAACTGCAAGATGGATCGAATTATTTTGCGCCGACACGCCCATCATTTCGCTTCCCCGCCAAGCGATCGGACGCAAATAGCCATTGGTTAGCCCATTGGCCTGCAATGTTTCCCGGCAGGCCGCATTAATTTCGTCAGCAGAATAGGGAATCTCGAAGCCCAATATCTCAGCCGAATAGAGCAAGCGGTCGGTATGTTCCTCGAGTTTAAAAATATTGCCGGAATAGGCTCGAACCCCTTCAAAAACACTCGATGCGTAATGCAATCCGTGGGTCAAAACATGCACTTGGCACGACGCCCATGGCTGCAAGGCCCCATCCATCCAAATAAAACCGTCGCGTTGATCAAATGGCACGCTCATGCCGACATCCTTTTGTTATGATATCGAATTAATGTAGAATTTAGTATCAGCGCTATAAATTTAAGTCAACAAGGCTGACATATTTTAGATTGGACGCTATATTCATCAAATGACATCAAGAGCTAAAACCACTCCCCCCGCTCAGCAGGCATCGACCACCCCCGTGGTCCATGACCTAGAAGATGCAATTGAGCTCATGTTTTTCGCCTATCGCGATTTTGTGGCAGATCCCGACCGGATTTTAGCCGACCATAATTTTGGTCGAGCGCATCACCGTGTCGTTCACTTTGTTGGGGGAAATCCGGGTCTGAGCATCGCCGAATTGCTCGATATTCTTCAGGTGACCAAGCAAAGCCTAGCGCGGGTCTTGCGCGATCTCATTGCCTCGGGTCATGTCCGCCAGGAAATCGGCGCCAATGATCGGCGCAAGCGATTACTCTACCTCACCGCATCGGGTCATTGTTTACATGAAAATTTAATCGCGCCACAAATGGCACGTTTTTCCCAGATGCGCGAAACCATCAGCGAGGAAGAGTTTCAAATATGGGCGCGGGTTATGGCCGGTATTGTCTCACCGGAAAACCGTGAGACAGTGAACCGGCAGTTATGTCGTACCCAAAACAGTGAGAATAGAAAAATCCGCTTGTTTCGCGACGAAACCGCTCCCACGGACCCCAACACATGATCGACGAAACCACGCCTCATATCTTGATTGTTGATGACGACACGCGAATTCGAGGCTTGCTTAAAAAATACCTCAGCGAAAATGGCTTTCGGGCAACTGTGGCGGAGGATGCGCGAGACGCGCAAGCGCAATTAGATAATTTGACCTTCGATTTGATGGTGCTGGATGTCATGATGCCAGGCCTTACAGGCCTTGAATTCACCGAGCGCCTGCGGGCGCGACGCAACCCTATTCCCATTTTGCTTCTGACCGCGCGCGCTGAAACAGAGGATCGTATTGAGGGCCTGTCCATTGGGGCAGACGACTATCTCACCAAACCTTTTGACCCCAAGGAATTATTGCTGCGCATTCATAGCATTTTGCGTCGCAGTCAAATGGAGGCGGGACGTGCTGGCGCACCCGCTGAAGAAATCTGCTTTGGCGATTTCCGATTTCACCGTACCCATGGCGATCTCTTTCACAATGACAGCCGTGTGACCCTGACCACGCGCGAGATTGAGCTGATGCGCAAGCTGTCACAATCACCCGGGCAAATTGTCTCGCGGGACGAGTTGGCCGAGGAATATGCCATTTCCGAACGGGCGATTGACGTGCAAATCAATCGCTTGCGACGCAAAATAGAAGATGATCCGCGCGACCCCATTCACCTCCAAACGGTTCGCGGTTCGGGCTATTTGTTGCGCATTAAGTAAAGGACACTTAGATGGCTCAGTCGCTCGGATCTTTTCTGAAACAATATATGCCGACGGGCCTGTTTCCGCGATCATTGCTCATTATCGTGATGCCCGTGGTTGTCACACAAATTGTTGTGGCCTTTGTTTTCCTCGAACGCCATTGGTCGACGGTGACCCAGCGCCTCTCCAGTGTGGCCGTCAGCGATATTGCCCTATTGACCCGCTTGCGCATGCAAGAGCTTGGCGGGGACGGCACCCAACTCAGCCAGCTTGCCAATGACACCTTTGACATGAGCGTGGCTTTTTTACCTGGCGACAGCCTTCCCGATCCGGCCCCTAAACCCGTGATTGCCTTGCTCGACACCTCCCTTGCCAAAGAAATTCAGTCGCAAATTAACCGCCCCTTCTGGATCGATACAGCAACCTATGATCATTACATTGATGTTCGTGTCTTATTACCTGGCGAGGTGATGCGCGTATTGATGCAACGCGAGCGCGTTTACGCCACAAACTCATATATTTTCTTGATTTGGATGACCGGCACCTCGGCGCTTTTATTGCTGATTTCTGGCATTTTCTTACGTAATCAAATTCGCCCTATTCAGCGTCTCGCTGAGGCCGCCGAGCGTTTTGGGAAGGGAATGGACATGCCGCATTTCCGACCGAGTGGGGCCTCAGAGGTGCGCCGCGCCTCCGCCGCCTTTATGGAAATGCGCGACCGGATCCAGCGTCAAATTGAACAACGCACCACCATGCTCGCAGGGGTCAGCCACGATTTGCGGACACCGCTCACCCGCCTCAAATTACAAACCGCCATGTTGCCAGCGGGGCAAGATGCCGACGCCTTACAAAGCGATATCGATGAGATGGAAGATATGCTGGAGGATTATCTTGCCTTTGCCAAGGGGGACGCCGGCGAGCATCCCCGCCCTATTGTGCTCAGTGCTTTTATGGTCAACATCCACTCAGACGCATTACGCCGATGGCCCCATGTTCAAGTCAAACTCACCGATGCGATCGACCATCGCCTGACCCTCAAGCCAAATGCCTTTAAGCGTTGCGTTGCCAATATCGTCAATAATGCCTGCGCCCATGCGGGCTCCGTTCATCTCGCGGCCAAGTTAGACAAATCGGGGAAGCTGGTCGAGTTCACGATTGATGATGATGGCCCCGGCATCCCAGAAAACAAGCTCGAAGATGTTTTCCGGCCCTTCTATCGCCTCGATGACTCGCGCAACACCCAATCGGGTGGTACGGGGCTTGGCATGGCCATCGCGCTCGATATTGCCCGCAGTCATGGCGGCGACATTACACTCGGGCGCAGCACGCTCGGGGGACTTCACGCCAGCATTCGCATTCCCGCCTAATTTAAGCGCGATCATCTGCTCAATGAAGGGCGGTCTCTTCTCTACCTTTTCCCGCTTCTTCTCGGCCTGCGCTCGAGCTCTGCTCAGTCTGTGCTCGAGCGATGCTCCGTCTATGCCAGCTCTTGCGCGCGATCGCGCGCCGCCGTCATGGCCTTGGTCATCAGCTGTTCGAGGCCATGTGTTCCCATCAAGACCGATAGAGCCGCTGCCGTCGTCCCCCCTGGCGAGGTGACGTTTTCGCGCAATTGCGCCGCAGGCTCAGAGCCCGCTTCCAACATTGCGCCCCCGCCAATTAGGGTGGCCCGCGCTAAAGCCATCGCAACCTCCGGCGATAGCCCCAATTTCTCGCCCGCCGATGCCATGGCTTCAACGAGAAGAAATACATAGGCTGGCCCCGACCCGCTTAACGCTGTGACGGCATCGATTTCAGCCTCATTCTCAACCCAAACCGTTTTCCCAACAGCCGCCATCAGGGCTTGCGCGCGATCGCGCGCCGTAGATGAAATCTCTTGGTCGCAGACCAATGCTGTAATGCCTTTTCCAAGCATTGCCGGAGTATTGGGCATGGAGCGCACATAAAACCCCTCGCCTCCGCATAAGCTGCGCAGAGAGGCGAGCGATCGCCCCGCCATTAAGGACAAAACCAATGTGTCCGGGCCGATCAATCCGGAGAGGGACGGTAATATATTGGGCGCTATTTGCGGTTTAACGGCCAGCACCAAAACCGAGACGGGCCCCATGGGGCGATCGTCCGCGACCAGATGTACGCCTGTTTTTTGAAGGGCTTCGCTCGGCTGGGGCTCTTGCACATAGACCGCTTGCGCAGCTAACCCACCCGCCAGCCAGCCATTGAGCAAGGCGCTTCCCATGCGCCCACCTCCGACCAGATATACCGTGTCGTCTGGACCGATCATGGATCCAAAATTAGGCATCGCCTCGCGTCTCAAACATGCTGCCCTCAATGGCTTCCTTGGGGGAATAGCCTGCCCACACTAAAAATTGGAAAGCCGGAAAGAAGCGCTCACATGTCTCTAGGGCGTGGCTCACCAATTCGAGGCATTGCTGCTCCGACACCACGCCTTGGCTGACCAGAAGGGTCGTCCGAAACAGCAAGGCACCATCTGAAGACCAAATATCAAAATGACCCAACCATAATTGTTCATTGATCAAGGCCAGCAATTCAAACATGTCATTACGCTTTGCCAAAGGCACGCGATGATCAAATACGCATGCCAAATGCAGCCCCCCAAGGTCGGGCCGCCAGCTGACCGCGATATGAAAATCGCAATGCGTGCCCGCAATGCAGAGATTCAGATCATCTTCCGTTCCGCGCTCGCATGGCCACTCATGATGAGCCGCCAGCGTTTCAAACAGATCAATGGGGTGATCGACTAAACCGTGATCGATATGGGCGAGCTGCATCGTCCAACCTTTCTGTCCGGCGCTTGCTCACGCATGAAAGGAGCTCGCCGACAGAAAAACTGTGACTGATTCATCAGAGTGAAAAAAGAAATTTATCGGTCTCATGATTTTAAACTGGGTAAAACCCCAACGAATCAGCGGCGAATCGAGAGCCGCCCCCTCACAAGACGATTCGCGAGGCGCTAGTCGTTCTTGGCGAGCTGTTCTTGCAGAAGCTCGACTTGCGCGCGCAACAGCTCGAACTCGTCTCGCGTTACCAACCCCCGCTCGGCGATCAGCTGATCAACCTTGGCCCCGACCAGATTCTCGATCTCGTCGCGCATCGCACTTGCCGCGCCGCCCACACCGGAGAGCACGCGCGTCACGTCATCAATGATTTTATTTTTCATATCGTTCATGGCCCCAGAGTGCGTCAGACTATGCTATAGATCAATCACTTTTTAAACAGTTCAGAGAAACGCCATGCCTTTTCCCGATCTAGACCCTATCGCTTTTTCCTGGGGGCCATTGGTTCTGCGGTGGTATGCCTTGGCCTATATGGCCGGCATTTTATTGGGCTGGCAGTATATTGTGCGCCTCGGCCGGCGGGACGATCTGTGGCAGGACACCGCACCCTATTCAGAAATTCACGTTGATGATTTTGTTTTATGGGCCACTGTAAGCATCATTATCGGGGGACGTCTTGGGTATGTGCTCTTTTATAATCCGAGTTACTACCTCGCCCACCCAGCGGCCATTCCGGCGGTCTGGGAGGGCGGCATGTCCTTTCATGGCGGCCTTGCGGGCGTTTTAGTTGCCAGCGTGTTGTTTACCCGACGGCACACTCTCCCGCTCTTATCATGGGCGGATGTGGTGGCCGCCGCCGCGCCAATTGGACTGTTTTTCGGGCGCATTAGTAATTTCATCAATGCCGAGCTTTGGGGGCGTCCGACGAGCCTGCCATGGGGGATCATCTTTCCCAATGGTGGGCCGGAGCCGCGCCACCCCTCGCAACTTTATGAAGCTGGATTGGAAGGGCTGGTGTTATTTGCCGTAATTGCCTTTGGAATTTACCGTCTTCACCTTCTCAAAACACCCGGCCGAGTGGCCAGCCTGTTTTTGATGGGATATGGGATCGCGCGTTTTATGGTCGAATGGGTGCGCGAACCCGATGAACAACTCGGATTTATTATGGGCACGCTGACAATGGGCCAGGTGCTGAGCCTCCCCCTTATTCTGCTCGGCATTGTCATTTTTTGGATCAGCCGACAAAATACCGGCGCAACGCAATAGCATGACCCAAACGCCTCTCGAAGCCCAGATCATTGATCGCATCGCCTCACACGGTGATCTTCGGCTCGATCATTTTATGGATCTGTGCCTGTTTGAGCCCACCCATGGCTATTATGCGAGCCGACACCCCATTGGCGCGCCCCAAGCCCGAGGCGGTGACTTCGTCACATCGCCCGAAATCAGTCAGATATTTGGTGAATTGATCGGCGCATGGTGCTTGGATTTATGGCAGCGACATGCAGCCGCTGAGCGGCTCCATCTTATTGAGATCGGCCCCGGACGCGGCACACTCGCCGGCGATATATGGCGCACCATCTGCCAAAGCGGACAGGAAGCGCATATTCAAATGCATCTGGTTGAAACCAGTCCAAGTCTGCGCTCGGAGCAAGCACAGCGTGTGCCCCAGGCCCAGTGGCATAACCATCTCGAAACGGTTCCACACGATGCCCCATCGATCGTGATCGCCAATGAATTTTTCGATGCCTTACCCATCCGCCAATTTCTGAAAACGGATACGGGGTGGGCTGAACGCTACGTCACCCGCCGGCATACTGGCTTCGAGTTTATCGAGCACGCCTATGCGCCCGATGCCGAGACCGATATTGCTCAGCTACTCGCTCATGCTGCGCCTCAGACCCCGTGCCATCAGGTGATCGAGATCTGCCCGGCTGCGATCGACTATATCGACCATATCGGGTCACGCCTTCACAAACATGGCGGCGCTGTTTTGGCCATCGATTATGGCTATGGGTCAAATGTCGATCGAGCTGACCCCACGAGCGACGGTCAAGCTATCGCGAGCGCGTTTACCGGCGACAGCCTTCAGGCCATGCGCCAGCATCGCTTTGTGTCGCCGCTCAGCCATATTGGCGAAGCTGATTTAACCGCGCATGTCAATTTCGACACATTAAGATCGCGCCTTCGACAAGCGGGCTGTATGACCCTGCCCCTGCTCACACAAGGCACCTTTCTGAAGGCCCTCGGAATTGAACTACGAGCCGAACAGCTCGTGGCCCGTCACCCGCATCAGGCCACGCCCATTCGCGAGGCCAGCACCCGCCTCACATCGCCCACGGAAATGGGGCAATTGTTCAAAGTGTTATGCGCCACCAGCGCCAACTTTCCCGTGCCAGCCCCCTTTGTCGAGGTCGGCGCAAGGGTGGAGCCACAATGATCCTCGCCCCTTACACGGATCAGCGTTTAAATCCTTTTCCGCATGGTTTTTTCACACGTGCCGCCGACGTTCCCAATGGTGAAATCGGCATATACGAGACGCTTAACCTTGGGCGTGGCTCGCAAGATGAACCGGCACGGGTCGAGCATAATCGCAACCGTGTCCGAGCGCATCTCGGCGCCGACATGCTTTTGACCGCCTATCAAGTGCATAGCGCCCAATGCTTGACCATCGATGCCTCTAATGTTGAAGCCATAAGCGACCCCGCAAAGCCTGTGCCGCAAGCCGACGCCCTGGTCACCCAATTACCGGGGATCGCTGTCGGTGTTCTGACGGCCGATTGCGCGCCCATCTTATTTGCCGATCCGACCCATAATATTATCGGTGCCGCCCATGCCGGCTGGCGCGGCGCTGTGGGCGGCATCATTGAAGCCACTATTGATGCCCTGCTGGCCCTAGGGGCGCGGCGCGAGACGATTTGCGCATCGATCGGCCCATCTATCAGCCTTCCCAATTACGAGGTGGGGGACAGTTTTTACGAGGCGCTGCAGCACAATCACCCTGACGGCCTGGATTTCTGTCAGCGACTGGGGCCGACCCAAAGCTGGCATTTCGATCTGGGTCGATATTGCGAATTTCGGCTCGCGCGCGCACAGATTGCCCATCACAGGCTGCCGATTTGCACCTATGGTCATCCGGCAGAGTTTTTTTCATATCGCTATAATACCCATCTCGGACTTACCGATTACGGACGCCAAGGCAGTTTTATCATGATCCCCAAACCCGCCTAAGACAGGTTAGAAATAGGCGAGAGACGCGCCATAGCCTTGCCCCACATGCCGCTTTGCGGGGCTCTTCTTAACTGAATTCATCGACATAAATGGGGATAAAATTTGCTTATATTTGCGCGAATCTCTGGCCTTTGTTAAACGACAGGATGTAAAGGAGACAAGCGATGAAAGTGATTTCTGGCAATAGTAATTTGCCTCTTTCTCAAGCCATTGCCGATTATATTGGCATTCCTCTGTCTCAGTGCATTGTTAAACGCTTTGCCGATATGGAAGTTTTTGTCGAAATTCAGGAAAATATGCGGGGAGAAGATGTGTTCATCATCCAGTCAACCTCATATCCTGCCAATGACCACCTGATGGAGTTATTGATCCTGATCGACGCACTTCGGCGAGCCTCCGCACGCCGTATCACCGCTGTCATTCCGTATTTTGGATATGCGCGCCAAGATCGAAAGCCCGGGCCCAGAACCCCGATTTCCGCCAAATTGGTCGCCAATCTGATCGAAGCTGCGGGGGCCGACCGGGTGTTAACGATTGACCTTCACGCAGGCCAAATCCAAGGCTTTTTCGATATTCCGACGGATAATCTTTATGCGGCACCAGTGTTTGTCAATGATATTGATCAGCGCCTTAAAGGCCGCGATTTAATGGTGGTCTCCCCTGACGTCGGGGGCGTGGTGCGGACGCGCGCTTTAGGTAATCGCATTGGCGCCGATCTGGCCATTGTCGATAAACGACGTCCCGAAGCCGGCGTCAGTGAAGTGATGAATATTATTGGGGATGTCTCAGGACGGGACTGCCTATTGGTCGACGACATTGTCGACAGTGCGGGCACGCTGTGTAACGCGGCTGGCGCATTGATCGAGGCTGGCGCTCAATCCGTATCGGCATATGTGACCCATGGCGTTTTGTCGGGTCAGGCGCTTGAGCGCGTCAATAAATCCGCGCTCGAGCATTTATTAATTACCGATAGCATCCAACCGCGCCCCGAAATTCTGGCCTCTGAAAAGTTCAAAATTATCTCGATTGCCGAGCTTTTAGGCGAAGCTATTCGCCGAACAGCCGATGAAAACTCGGTTTCGAGCCTGTTCGACTAAACCGCCCCGAGCCCGCACCACCACATAATCGGCTGTCGCGCCAAAAACTGGCAAAATTGACCGTTTTTATGGCGCGTGGAGCATTGAGTTTTCAGCACAGCACCGCTATAACCCGCAGGCACATGGTTTACACCCTTGGAGGAAACCATGGCCACCCCTTGGGAACACTTTGAAATACTCGGGAACACTCGAGAACACTTGGGAACACTTGGGGTTGAACAGCTTATAAGGAGACGAAAATGGCTGATAGTTACAAATTATCCGCAGAAGTGCGGGAACGGGCCGGTAAGGGGGTCGCCCGTGCATTGCGTCGCGAGGGTAAAATCCCCGCCGTGTTGTACGGAGACAAACAAGAACCGATCACACTCTCTGTTTTGTCTGGAGAAGTGACGAAACTGTACAACACAGGTCGGGCCATGAGCACATTGATTGATCTCGACATTGACGGGACCAAGCATCGCGCCATTACCCGCGATTTACAATTCGACCCTGTTCGCGACACGGTTTTACACGCGGACTTCTTGCGCCTTGGCAAAGGGTCAACGATTTCGGTCGAAGTTCAGGTTCACTTCTCTAATGAAGAAACATGTCCGGGTATTCGCCGCGGTGGTGTTTTGAATGTGGTGCGCTATACCGTCGACCTGATCTGCCCGGCCGACTCAATTCCTGAGGCGATCGAGGTGGATCTCGCTGAAGCCGATATCGGCGATAGCATTCATATCTCCGCGATCAACTTACCCAATGGCGTGGTACCCGCGATTTCTGATCGTGACTTCACCATCGCCACAATCGCCGCACCTGCTGGCCTGAAAAGTGAGAGCGGGGACGATGAGGGCGACGGCGAAGGCGACGACGCCGCGGAAGAAAACGAAGGATAATTATCCTTGGCAGACTCACTGCCAATTGCTTTGGTCGGCCTCGGAAACCCCGGGGCCGAGCATGCCCGCCAACGACACAATATCGGGTTTATGGCCATTGATCACATTGCCCGTGAATGGCAGGCTCCCGCTTTCCACGTCAAATATCACGGACAATTTTCCAGCCTTCAACGGGGTACGCAAAAAATATTCTTGCTCAAACCCGATACGTATATGAACCGAAGTGGAATAAGCGTCGGCAGTCTGCGCGATTTTTTTAAACTTCCGCTTGAGAATGTTTTCGTTTTTCACGATGAGCTAGACCTTGCGCCCGGCCTGTGTCGGATCCGCATTGGAGGAGGCCTCGCGGGTCATAATGGGCTGAGATCCATCAAAGAGCACATGGGAGAAGGGTTTAAGCGTGTGCGTTTGGGCATCGGCCATCCGGGGTCGAAAGACCAAGTTTTGGGTCATGTTCTCGGCAATTTTTCGCCCCTTGATGAGTGGGTTGAGCCGCTCTTGGAAGCAATGGCCAAAAACGCCGAGCTCCTGCTGTCCCAGCAAGACGCAAGTTTTCAAAATAAAGTTGCACTGGCGATGCAAGCATGGAAGAAGAGCTGTGCTGAACCCCCATCGGGCTCAGCCTAATCTGGCACAAGACGAGGTAATTTATGGGATTTCGTTGTGGAATTGTTGGGTTGCCGAATGTTGGCAAATCGACCCTTTTTAATGCCCTCACCCGCACGGCTGCTGCCCAAGCGGCTAATTTTCCTTTTTGCACAATTGAACCTAATATTGGTGACGTCGCGGTGCCCGATAATCGTCTGGACCAGTTGGCCCATATTGCCGGCTCGGCGCAAATCATTCCCGCTCGAATGAGCTTTGTCGATATTGCAGGCCTGGTTCGCGGCGCCGCCAAAGGCGAAGGCTTGGGCAATCAATTCTTGGCGAATATTCGCGAAGTTGATGCCATCGCTCATGTACTTCGGTGCTTTGAAAGTGATGACATTACCCATGTTGAGGGGGTCATTGACCCCGTCGCCGATGCGGAAACGGTTAACACAGAGCTGATGCTCGCCGACCTTGAAAGCCTTGAAAAGCGTGTTGTTAATTTGCGCAAAAAAGCGTCCGGAAAAGACCGGCTGGCGATGGATGAGCTTGAATTGGTTGAACTGGCGCTGGTCACCCTCACCGAGGGCAAACCCGCTCGGCAAACCGACATTCCCAAAGGGCGAGAGCGCGACTTTCAAGCGCTGCAATTGCTCACCTCCAAACCTGTTCTCTATGTCTGTAATGTCGATGAGGAAAGCGCCGCGAATGGTAATTCGCTGTCAGCCGCTGTTGCGGACATGGCCGCGCGCGAAGGTGCTGAGGCGGTTGTTATTTCTGCGCAAATTGAAGAAGAATTATCCCAGCTTGATGACGCCGAGCGTGTCGAGTTTTTGCAAACCTTAGGCCTCGACCGCCCCGGCCTCGACCGGCTGATCCAACAAGGTTATCAGCTTCTCGATCTCATCACCTATTTCACCGCCGGCCCTAAAGAGACGCGCGCCTGGACTATTCGTCGCCACACCGCGGCCCCGCGGGCCGCCGCGGCCATCCATACTGATTTCGAACGCGGCTTTATTCGCGCTGAGACCATTGCCTTTAGCGATTATGTCTCGCTCAATGGGGAAGCCGGCGCGCGCGAAGCCGGGCGTTTACGTCAGGAAGGCAAAGAGTACATCGTGCAAGACGGTGATGTACTCCACTTCAAATTTAACGTTTAAAACAGATCATCGCGGGGCGCGCCAAAGCGCTGGGTGAAATCATCGAGATCGAGCGTGAATTCGTCCTCGGCGATAAAGTCGGCATCGCTCATGCCAGGTTGCTCATGATCGCGATAATGCGCCACATAGGCCTCATAATCGCGGGCAAATTGTTCGTAATGGGTCGAATAGGTGCGCACCGTTACACGAGGGGTTGTCCCTGAAAAATCAAACTGCATTAACCGCATCCATCCGTCTCCAACGGCGGAGAAAGGCGCCTTGGGGTCACCCCCCGCATCTAGATAGCTTTGCCGACGATCCTGATAATCGGAGAGTAATTGATGCACGGCATGACCCGCCTCGTTGACATCCATACGTCGCGCCTGCCCATGAAAATGCCCTGAGAGGACCAAGAAAACCTGATCATTTGGACGAATAAGTTTCTGCCAGATATCTTCAGGGTCATTGTGCTCGGAGTGAATGGTTTTGAAGTTCAGATAGACCGAGGGCTTACGCTCGGCTTTCGTGTTTAAAAACTCATGCATTGAAATGATGGTGGGGCGCCCGGGATAGGCGTCCATCATCGATTGTGCCCATGCCAAGACATCATCAGCGGGCTGCATTTCAAGCGCGATGTGCAAGAAGGAATAGCCACCCGCGGTGAAAACAGTGGCACTGTCGGCTCCCCCATTAAAGCTGCCCACATAATATTCTTCGTCTCGGAAAAAGGCACTCTCGGCGCCGAACACAGATACAAAATTGGACAGTCCATTATAGTGAACCTGACCATATGGGTTTTTAGGCGGCTCAGGCGGATGCTGGGCACTCAGCCAAAAGCCGTCATAATCATGATTGCCCGGCGCAACCGAAAACGGCACCACGCCCTTCAACAGATTATAGCCGTCGATTGCAGCAGGCATCTCGACGGTGCGGGCTCTGTCATCTGGGCGTAACGCCGCTGGAATATGATCGTCGCTGATGGCTGTGTGGCCAGCCGCCTGATGTGCCGCATCAATGCCCATGGTGGCATGCTGCCAGACATCGCCGACCGATGTGACAAAGGCAATGTCGCCGCCGCGGCTGCGCGCATTTTGAGCGATATAGTTCATTTGCGCATAAAATTGCGCCACGGCGTCAATGGGGAAACCCTCATTCTTTTGATGCAAATAGTCGAGGTAGTTCTGCGTGTCAGGAATAACAGCGATCGTAAACCGATGCTCCGGCGCCTGCTCACAGCCGATCAGCCCTCCTAAGCTCAGCCCGATCACAACACCCACAGCACATAAACGACGCAACATATTTCCCCCTTTTACGCCTCTGACGGCCCTGTTAACACCGCCGTCAAATTTCTAAAGAGTTGATCATAAAAAAGCCGCTCTGAGGAGCGGCTTTTTAATCATTGAACAGCTATTTAATCTTAGTGCTGATCCGACCATACGCGCCGCATGGCAAAAAACAGCAGCCCCGCGAAAATAGTCAAATAGATGAGAACCATCACGCCCGTCTCTTTCCGCGCCTCAAGCTCGGGCTCAGCCGTCCAGCTCAAGAAATACGTCACATCCGACGCCATTTGCGCGACCGTGGCAGATGTGCCATCCGTATATTCGACCATGTCATCCATCAAAGGCGCTGGCATTGCGATGGCGCCGCCCGCCATATAGGGATTATAATAGAGGCCTGGGCGCAAAGTTACGCCTTCAGGGGGGTCTTCATATCCGGTCAACAGGGCATAGAGATAGTTGGCTCCGCCTGAGCGAGCTTTTGTGATCAAAGAAAGATCTGGCGGATAGGCGCCCCCATTGGCCGCACGCGCTGCATTTTCATTTGGAAAAGGTGAAACGAAGCGATCACGCGGCAAACCGGGTCGATCAAACATATCGCCATAGGAATCGGGACCATCTGTGACGGTATATTCAGCGGCAATTGCTTTGACTTCCGCCTCGCTAAATTCAGGCCCGCCGGGTTGTGATAGGTTGCGAAAAGACATTTGACCCAGCGCGTGACACGCAGAGCACAGTTCTTTGTAAACCTTAAACCCACGCCGCAGAGCGTCGCGGTCAAAAGTCCCAAGAGGGCCATCGAAGCTCCAATTTTGAGGCTCTGGATGCCGTGCATCGCCGGCCGCCCAGACTGTCGACCCAAGCGACACCATCAGCGCCGTCGCGCAGGCTATTTTTGTAAGGCTATTCCACATCATTTTTATCCCTCCGCTTATCTACTCAGCCGCCTGAGGCGTCGCATTTCCGAGAACAGAGTCTGAAATACTTTCAGGTACGTCAGATGGCTTCTCCACGATACCGAGCACGGGCAGAATGATTAAGAAGTGCGCGAAGTAATAGGCTGTCGCAATTCGGGCCAAGATGACATAAATGCCCTCAGCCGGTTGCGCGCCCAAATAGCCCAAAAACAGGCAGTTAATCACAAATAAGATGAAAAATTGGCGGAACAAGGGCCGGTAACGTCCGGAACGCACTTTTGATGTGTCCAGCCAAGGCAGCAAGAACATCACAAAAATTGCGCTGAACATCATAATCACGCCGCCCAGCTTGTCGGGGATTGCCCGCAAAATGGCGTAGAAAGGCAACAAATACCATTCAGGCACAATATGCGCTGGCGTGACCAGCGGATTGGCCGGAATGTAATTATCCGCATGCCCAAGAACATTCGGCGCGAAAAAGATGAAATAGGCGAACAGGATCATGAACACGACCAAAGCAAACGCATCCTTCACCGTGTAATAGGGGTGGAAAGGAATAGTGTCTTTCTTGCTCTGAACATCCAACCCTGTTGGGTTATTGTTCCCAGGAACATGCAACGCCCAAATGTGCAAAATCACAATGCCCAGAATGATAAAGGGAATGAGATAGTGCAATGAGAAGAAGCGGTTCAGCGTTGGGTTGTCGACCGAGAAACCACCCCACAGCCAAATGGCGATGCTCTCACCTACCACAGGAATGGCACCGAACAAATTGGTGATCACGGTTGCGCCCCACAGGCTCATTTGACCCCATGGCAATACATACCCCATGAACGCCGCAGCCATCATGAGAATGTAAATGATGACGCCCAAAATCCACAACACCTCGCGTGGTGCCTTATACGATCCGTAATAAAGGCCGCGGAAGATATGAATATAGACCGCAAGGAAGAACATCGACGCCCCATTGGCGTGAATATACCGGATCAGCCAACCATAGTTCACATCGCGCATAATATGCTCGACGGAATTGAAGGCAAAATCGACATGAGGGGTATAATGCATGGCCAAAATAATGCCCGTGATGATTTGCGTCACGAGGCAGAACGCCAAAATACCGCCAAAGGTCCACCAATAATTCAGGTTTTTAGGCGTCGGATAGTCGACGAAACTGTCATGGGCGAGACGCAAAATCGGCAATCGCGTATCCAGCCATTTTGCAAAACCCGATTGCGGGTTATACGTGCTTTCACCACTCATCAATCTCTCCCCTTAACCAATTTTAATGCGCGTATCGCCCACGAATTCATAGGGCGGAATTTCGAGATTTTTAGGCGCAGGACCTTTGCGGATCCGGCCTGACGTATCGTAATGCGATCCGTGGCATGGGCAGAACCAGCCATCAAAATCGCCCGCTTCTCCAAGCGGCACGCATCCCAGATGGGTGCAAATCCCCACCATGATCAACCACTCCGGATTTTGCACACGGTCAGCATCCGATTGAGGATCGATCAAGTCATCCAGCGGCGTTTCGGTTGCCTCAGTGATTTCGGCTGGCGACCGGTGGCGCACAAACACAGGCTTGCCGCGCCAAGTGACGGTCAAACTTTGGCCCACTTCAACACCACTAATATCAACCTCGATCGACGCCAAAGCCTTGACTGATGCGTCTGGGTTCATTTGATCAATAAGAGGCCACACAATATTGGCCGCACCCACGGCAGCAAAGGCACCCGTCGCAATATACAGAAAGTCGCGGCGCGTGGTTTCCTGCTCAGGCGTCTGAACGTCACTCATAATAATCTCCGTATAAGACCCTCATGCGGCCTCTTATACAAGATAACGAACCTCAGGCAAATGCGTGACATAGAATTCGCGGGCTTGTGTGGCACCGTGCCGCATAAATTGCGCAATTCTTGTTTTATTTCTTAAGTTCTGGGCTCTTAAGTTCTGGGCAAAAAAAGGTCAAAATCGGTCAGAAATTATGCAAAACAGTCCACTTATGCCGCCCGCTCGGCTCGGCCTTGAAGAATCGATTCGATCCTTAAACCTCGGCATTCACCCCTCATTTTCGTGCAAAAATTGTCTTATCCCCGACAGGCCCGACCGCACGCTTGGGCGCGAGACAATGATGCGACGGGATGCCACTTGATTACAGGGCTGTGTTTTTTTTATCACCTCGAATAGCACGTGTCGGGTAGACTTAATGTCAGTCACGATCCAGTCATTCGGTGGGAGATGAACATGTTAACCAATGAGCAAAAGCAAAAAGCGACGGATTGGTTCGCTTCGCTGCAGGACCAGCTCTGTGCCGCATTAGAGGCTTTAGAACCGAATGGTGCATGCTTTGAAAAAACGCCCTGGCAACGCGGTGACACCGAAACTGATCAAGGTGGTGGAACCATGGCGATGTTGCGGGGGGACACATTCGAAAAAGCTGGTGTGCATGTATCCACTGTCTATGGTGAATTCTCGCCCGAGTTTCGATCTCAAATCGATGGCGCAAAAGAGGACCCGCGGTTTTGGGCAGCAGGCATTTCCGTGATTGCACATCCGCGTAACCCGCACGCGCCCACCGCCCACATGAACACGCGCATGGTGATGACAACAAAACACTGGTTTGGCGGAGGGGGCGACCTCACGCCCCTCTTGCCCGATGCCCGTCGCCATGACCATGAGGATACCCTCGCCTTTCATGCCGCCTATCGACAGGCCTGCGACGCGCATCACGCGGATTACTATTCGCGCTTTAAGGACGCCTGCGACACATATTTTTACCTACCGCACCGCGACGAACCGCGTGGCACGGGTGGTATATTTTACGATCATTTCAACTCGGGCAATTGGGACGCCGATTTTGCGTTCACGCAAGATGTCGGAAAAGCATTTTTATCCGTTTATCCCTCAATTATCCAAAAACGGATGAACACCCCCTATGGAGAGAGCGAGCGTCAGGCGCAAATGATCCAGCGCGGGCGTTATGTCGAATTTAATTTGCTCTATGATCGCGGCACCATGTTTGGCTTAAAGACCGGCGGCAATGTCGAAAGTATCTTGTCATCCATGCCGCCGATGGTTTCTTGGCCATAAGCGGCCATCGATCATCGGGATGACCTGGGGAATGTTAGACCCCCCTCAGCAGCGTCTCTCGATCCAAGCGAAAATCAGAAGCCACCCATCGGGCCTCGCACAGCGCCAGCGCCTCTCCGAGCCCGGGTCCAGCATCGACACCTTGTGCCATCAGGTCAGAGGCCGTGACTGGCAATTTAGGCCTTTGCCACATCATTGCCTGCTCCTGCCAAGCGACGTGTCGTCGATGGAGAGCTTCCCTATCCTTTGCATCTGAGATTTGTTGAAAAAATAAGCGGCGCAAATGATCGGCAAATTTCTGGTGTCCGTAGCGATATAAAAGCGCGCGCATCTGCACGTCATTATTTTCGGCCCACATCTGAGCGACGGCTTGGCTGAGCTCTTGATGATCCAAGGCCAGCATCCGCTCGCTGTGTTTTTTCGACAGGCGCAGACGGTGTGCGACCGCTGTGCTCGACCCTGTTCCCGCGCACAAAATTGCGAGCAGACCAATCGCGGCCTCGTCCGCCGGCTCTGCACCGCATATGTCGTGCACGCGCGTCACCTCCTCTGGCGTCATTTGAGCCAAAGCCCTCACGATCTCAGCATCGGGCATGGCGTCGAACAAAGCTTGCCAAATGCCGGCTTGCACCAGAGCAGACACCGCGCCCCCGATTGTCGGGAGGCACATAATCCTCGAAATTTCCTGGCTCACCCGTTCGCCCGACAAATCGTCAAGCCGATTGCGCTGTTGGGTAATGGCCGCAATGGCCGCTGGATCTATGGGCTGGTCGGCAAATAGATCAAAGTGAAATCGAAAAAACCGCAGACTGCGCAAGACATCCTCGGTGATGCGCTTGTCAGCGTCTCCGATAAATCGCAAACGCCGCGATTTCAAATCCGCTAAACCACTTTGGTGTTGATGGGCTAGAGGATCGTATATGCGCCCGTCGGCATCGGCATAAAGCGCGTTAATGGTAAAATCGCGGCGGCACGCATCCACGAGCCAGTCATCCGTATAGGCGACGGTCGCATGGCGACCATCGGTTTCAACATCGCGCCGCAAGGTGGTGACCTCATACGCCCGATAGGGCTTCTCGCCCCACAGCACGGTGACGGTGCCATGGGATAGTCCAGTGGGGACAACCTTGATGTCGTTTTGTTCAAACACGCGCATCACCTCGGGCGCCGGCAATGAGGTTGCAAAGTCGACATCGCCGGCTGGTCGGCCCAATAGGCTGTCGCGCACGCAGCCGCCAACTGCGCGCGCCGCATGTCCGGTTTTCGCAATAAGATTAAAAATGCCCTGTACGCCGGCATCGGCAAGCCAGGGCGCTTGTTGATCGGTAAGACGAGATGGCGAGAGATGATCTGCGGCGTCAGACGAAACCGCATCACGCGATGGGGTGTCGGTTACTGGGGGTGACGGAGATCGGGAAGAAGGCCCACCCATAACCGTCCCTATTCGAAATGCCCGGGAACAATCGCCCCATCTTCAACTGTTGGCGGAACGTAATTTTTATCGGGTTCATCGCCAGACATGACACGCCACGCAAGAAGGCTGGCCAGAACCAGCACCGTGCCGATTGCCGAACTCATCGCGATATAGCGGATACGACTAGCGGGGGGATGGTTGCGATCCAACCAGCGCGCCCATAAAGCCGTCATGATAAATGGTAGAATGAATAAAAACGCATTCCATAAGATAATGCGGATCATCGGCGTTCTCCCTTGGCCCTCATTGGCGAGGCTATATTTTTATGTGAGGCCCATTCGCCCCGACCGTCCGAATGGGGTGTTGCCCCCAGAACATCGCCCCCCAATCGATCGGTTAAATTTCGGATCATGCCCGCCGTGGCTCCCCAAATTGCGCGTCCTTCATATTCAATAACATAATATCGGCGGGTTTGCCCTTTATACTGTGCATGCTCGACACGGTGGTTTTCACGGTCCAAAACATAGGCCAGCGGAACCTCAAACATCTCAGCAACTTCATTATCATCTGCGCACATTGTCACCGCATCATCAAGCCACCCGACCACGGGCAGCACGCGAAAATCGGTTACTGTTTGATACACATCAATACTGCCCAATATATCAACATAGTGCTCCGCGATGCCGACTTCTTCGCGGGTCTCGCGCAAAGCCGCCGCAAAGGGGGACGCATCATGCGCCTCGACCTTGCCGCCTGGAAAAGCGATCTGCCCTGCATGCTTAGGCAGATGCGACGCGCGCACCGTCAATAGAACAGTGGGGCCTGCGGGGCGCGCAATGATCGGCACCAAAACAGCCGCGAGCCGCAGGCGGGCGCTGTCAGGAGGCGTGCCGTTTAAGTGATGATCTCCGTTCACGTCTTTCGCCGCCAGCAACTCTTCCGGGGCGGGCGCATGATGATCAACAATTTGTTTTAACCGTTGGCGGATGTCATTCATCATCAAGCTCAGCGAGATCAGCCATAGAGAAAAACTGCCCCCCACTCCAAATTCCAAGGGCGCCCTCATGTTCGACAGCCAAATTGACCAGATCATAAAACACCGCCCGATTAATGCGCGCTTCCAAACGATCACGCACATGAACATAAGGCGCGGGCTGGTGAGTGTCGGGGTCAATGACGAACCGAATAGGATGATCGGCACAAGCCACAACACGATCACCGACATTCGTTGTGAAGGTCAAAATTTGCGCGGCGCCCTCGCCTTCTCGGTCTACAGCGATCGCAATAAAGGGAACATCTTCAACGGCAATAGAAATCTTTTCAGCCGGTGTCACCAAATAATAGGCATCGTCAGGATCGCGCCGCAAGATCGTTGAAAACAGGCGGACCAAGCGCTTTCGCCCGATTGGCGAGCCGGCATAAAACCATTGGCCATCGCGGGCAATGCGCATTCCAATATCGCCGCAATAGTCTGGTTCCCATAAATGCACGGGAGGCAAGCGGTCGCCCTGAGCGGCTTCCTCGGCCGCACGCAAAGCAGATGAAAAACTCGACCCGGCATCTTTCATAAAAAACTCCTCTTCTTTAATGTACGATGCCAGGACACGAATACAAGCTCCGCATTGGGAGCCTCATACGAAACGGGCCAAAACGCAGAAAAAACAGGGTTTAGACTGGCTAGAGGGCCGCGCGCGGCTGCGCCCGCACCTCACCTATTGGCATTGCCGCACCTTCTGGCAACCAAATGAGCACGCGGTCAGGATTAACCGGCCCAGGCAATTGAACCGCTCTCGGCGCGACAGAAAAGCCGACCCGCCCATAATAGGGTTCATCCCCCACCAAAAGGATCGGCAGTGGATTTTTCAGAAAATTTTGAGATGGATCTCGCGAGAAAATATGGTCACGCGCATGTGTGATCAGAGTCAAGCCCGCTCCCTGTCCACGAAAGGCCGGCTGAATGGCCAAAGGTCCAAGCAATAGCGATGGCGTCGCCCCGATCTGTATGGGCCAAAAACTAATGGTTCCCTGAATATTCTTTTGGTCATCGATAACCACAAATCCATAATCTGCAATCGCGCGATTGCCCTCGCGCAGGCGTTCGGCCGTCCGAGCATATCGGCCCGGCCCCATCACCTCGTCGATTAATGCATCAATGGCAGCATCCCATTCGGGCGCGTAGGGAATAATCTTAACCATTTCCTCAATTATATCCTTCCAAGCTCACCCATGCATGCCAAATGGCCTTCTCAGCCCATCCGATAATACAATACCCCGATGTAGAGGGCGTAAACCAGCAAAGCAATCATACCTTCCAAACGGGTAAGCCGCGCATCTGAACGCAGAAAGAACACCAACATTAAGGTGGTGAATAACATAACCCATACATCGCGATGCGCGATCTCTGGCGCAATGGGAAGAGGTGCAATCGCCGCCGTTGCCCCAAGGATCAGAAGGATATTAAAAATATTGCTGCCCAACACATTGCCAACCGCCACCGCTGCATGTCCGCGAAAAGCCGCAATCACCGACACCACAACTTCGGGCAATGAGGTGCCAACCGCCACCAGGGTTAAGCCAATGACTGCTTCGCTGACACCCAATTGACGGGCAAAAAAAGTGGCGCCTTGGATCAGTAAGTCTGCGCCTAACACCACCCCCGCGAGCGAGACACTGCCGACCAAGAGATAAACAGGTAATCCACCCGACATCATCTGATCGTCAACATCTTCATGCCCCTCTTGCGATGAAGAACGATCATCGCGGATGGCATACATCACATAGCCAACCAGAACCGCAATCATGGCTAAACCAGCAAATCGCGGAATTTCTCCGTAAAAAGAGAGGCCGACCACGCCGAGCGTCGCCACCAGCATTACCAAACTATCGCGGCGAACACTCGCAACGCCGACGGCGAAGGGCGAAATAGCGGCGGCCAAACCCAACACCAAAAGCATATTTGCAATATTGCTTCCGACCACATTGCCCACGGCAATATCAGGCTGACCCGACAAGGCCGATCCCAAAGAAACAGTCAATTCCGGTAGAGACGTTCCAAAGGCGACAATGGTGAGACCAATAATCAGAGGGGAGATCGACAGACGCGCGGCGATGGATACGGCACTTCGGACGAAATATTCGCCCGCCCCCGCCAACAGAATCAGACCGCCGATAACATATAAAGCCGACATCAGCATGGGTGCACCATTATTTCCTACACTTTATCCCTCGGTCATACGCTGGATTGCGCAGCCCAACAAGCAATCCTCAACATTATTCATAAAAATTTTTGAGTTCAGGCCTGCAATCATCACATAAGCCATTGCAATTTTCGTCACAATTTGCCCAGATATGGATCAAAGAGGAGGACAGTATGCATTGGAATTTTGGCGACATTATGGATCTGACAATGTCAGTGGCGTCGGGCGATCGCCCCGCGCTTATTCATGGCGATCGGGTGATCACTTGGGGTGAGGTTGACCGACGGACCAATAATTTGGCTCGGAACCTGCGCGCACGCGGCGCAAGCACGGGCGACAAGGTTGGCTTTTATATGCGCAATCGGCCGGAATATATGGAGCTTCTGACGGCTTGCTTCCGGGGTCGCTTGACGCATGTGAATGTCAACTATCGCTACACCGCCGAGGAAGTGCACTATATTTTTGACAACTCTGATGCAACCGTCGTGGTTTTCGGATCAGAGTTCCGCGACAATATTCGCGAACTCATGGGGCGGCTGCCCAAAGTCAAACTTTGGGTGGAAATAGATGGCGATGACCAACCGCTTGCCGGAACCATCGCCTATGAAGAGCTGACCTCTGAAGGAGATGGCAGCAACCTCGATATTGAACGCAATAATGACGACATGTTGTTTCTCTATACAGGCGGAACGACGGGCATGCCCAAGGGCGTTATGTGGGACCACCATAATTTGCGGGAAGCCCAAACCTTGAGCTTGCGGGTTTTGGGTGATGTGCCGGAAACCTTGGATGAATTGCGCGACTTTTTGACGGCCCAAGGGCCAGGCGAAGTCTTTTTGCCCGCTTGTCCGCTCATGCATGGCACAGGCCTGTTTACCGCCATGAATGCCTTCTCAATGGGCGGCACCATCGTCACGCTGGAAAGCCCATCGCTCGATACTCATGAATTGTGGTCGGCGGTCGAACGACATGGCATTAATAATATGGCCATTGTCGGCGATGCCTTTGCGAAGCCCATGCTGGCCGAACTCGACAAAAACCCAGGCAAATATAATCTGAGCAGCGTAACGGGAATGATCTCATCGGGGGTCATGTGGAGCATGGAGGTCAAACAAGGCCTCTTAAATCACATTCCAAATGCTGTTCTTGCGGATAGCTTTGGCTCCTCGGAAGCCATTGGATTTGGCGCCTCGCTGACGGCTAAAGACATGCCAGTCAAAACCGCTGAATTCAAAACCAATGAATATTGCAAAGTCTTTGACGAAAATGACAATGAAATTCCGTGGGGAAGCGACAAGCCAGGGTTCATTGCTTTTGGAGGCCCTATTCCACGCGGCTATTATGGCGATGCCGAGAAGACCGCAAAAACCTTCAAGGAAATTAATGGGCATATGTATTCCATTCCTGGCGACTATTGTCTGGTGTCCGAGGATGGCACATTGACCCTGCTCGGGCGGGGCTCCGTCTGCATCAACTCAGCGGGTGAAAAAATCTACCCCGAAGAAGTGGAAGAGATTCTAAAACTGCATGACAGCGTTGAAGATGCGCTGGTCGTTGGCGTTCCCGATGAGAAATGGGGGCAAGCGGTCGTGGGCGTCGTGAAACTGGGTGACGGGCACAGCTTTGATGCCGAGGCGTTGCGCGTTTTTGTGCGCGGCCATTTGGCGGGCTATAAAACCCCGAAGCATATTTTCACCGACGGGCCTCCTTTCCGAGCGCCGAATGGGAAAGCCGATTACAAATCAGTGGCTGAGTTTGCGCGCCAACAAGTCGCCGCAAGCGCATGAGTGATCCGCGCATTGTTGCTGTCTTCGGGTCGACCGGAGCACAGTATATTCCGCTTCTCTCCGAGCTGCTGCCGGATTGGTGCGTGGAGGGGTGGACCAATGCAGAAACAGCCGAGGCGCGCGATGCCCTCATCGCGCGCAGCGAAGCTGCCGTGATCAGCCCCGACTTTGTGCTAACCCCGGGTAATTTTGGCGCCTTAATGCTGGGCCAAAAATTGCGCATCATTGTCCAGCCTTGGGTTGGCACAGACTGGATTGATCCCGACCAGCTTCCCGACGGCCTATTAGTGGCGACGGCGAGTGGGCATGCCGCACCCATTGCCGAATTTATTCTGGCGTGCATGTTGCTCAATGAAACTGATCTGATGGGCTTAGACCGCGACCTACGTCGCGGTGATTGGACGCGCGGGGGATATAATGTCCGACGCGAAGGACAGCATGGCGACCTCAGCGGCAAAACGCTCGGTCTGATCGGCTTTGGCGAAATCGGTCAAGCGACGGCGGCGCGGGCCGAGGTGTTTGGCGTGCGCTCGATTGCGGTTGCACGGTCTAAGCGGGAGAAGACGCCCGCCCCGCTTGATTGGATTGGCACCAAATCAGACGTCACACGCCTATGTGAGGAAAGCGATTACATCGTCTGCACCTGCGATCTGAATGACGAAACGCGGCACATTTTGGACGCGGAACAATTTGCTGCCATGAAGCCTTCCGCTTACGTGATCAATGTGGCCCGAGGGGAAGTCATTGCTGAAAAAGCCTTTTACGAGGCCCTCAAGACCGGCCAAATTGCAGGCGCCACCATCGACACGTGGTACCGCTATCCAGCTGACCCCATGAACCCAGAGCCAGACCCCGATCGCGGCGGGCCATTTCAAGGGTCGTCCTTTGATTTTATGGCGCTCCCTAATGTGATCGTCACACCCCATGCGTCTGCCCATACTTATGGAGCCGACCGCGGGCGTTATATATCCATAGGTCACACACTCGCCGCCTATGCGGCAGGTGAGCCGATTGCCCGCCATGTTCTCACGGGCACTGGAAAAAAGCTTGCTTAAGATAAGCTAACCCACGAAATCGCGGGCAGAATAACGGTCAGCGTCGCCGAAATCGCGTTCGAAATGCGACCAGATGCCGCTTGGCGGGATATGTCAGGCCTGCCCTACCGACTTGCTCTCTTCGCCCAACGCGGTAAACTACACTTTAATAGATCTGCAATAATTATTTGGACGAGGAGATTTTCATGAGTGCGTTAGAAGAATTCCGCGCGGAGACTCGCGCCTGGTTGGAAGAAAACTGCCCCCAATCCATGAGAACGCCGATGCCGGAGCGCGAAATGCCCTGGGGCGGGCGCAATGCCTCTTTTCCTAACCCAGACACCAAGCTTTGGATGGACCGCATGGCAGCGCGCGGTTGGACGGCCCCCACTTGGCCTGCGGAATATGGCGGCGGTGGGCTGGATAAGGCTCAGAACAAAATTCTTCAAGAAGAATTATCGCGCATTAGCGCGCGTCCTGCGCTCACCAGTTTTGGCCTATGGATGCTTGGCCCAGCTCTGCTTGAATTCGCTAGCGAGGAGCAGAAAAAGAAATATATTCCGGAAATTGTGCGCGGGGAAATTCGCTGGTGCCAAGGCTATTCCGAGCCAGGTGCTGGGTCTGATCTGGCAAGCCTCCAAACCCGTGCGGAAGACAAGGGAGATCATTACCTCGTCAATGGACAAAAAGTTTGGACTTCTTACGCCGATAAATGCGACTGGATTTTCTGCCTCGTGCGCACCGACACCTCGGTGAAACATGAAGGCATTTCATTCTTGCTGATCGACATGGATGATCCAGGTGTCGAGGCACGACCGATTAAATTGATTTCGGGCTCCTCGCCTTTTTGTGAAACCTTCCTCACCGACGTCAAAGTGCCCAAAGAGAATTTGGTGGGCGAATTGAACAAAGGCTGGACAATTGCCAAACGCTTGCTCGAACACGAGCGCACCATGATCTCAAGCATGAACATGGGCGCCGGCGCGGCCTCGATGGGCGGCATGGAAGTCATGGCTAAGGAAATTTTTGGTGAAGATAATGGCCGGATTGCAAACCCATCGCTGCGCCAAGCCGTGGCTCAGCACAAAATGGACCAACAAGCCTTCGGCCTCAGCTTGAAGCGCAGTGCCGAGCAATCCAAAGCGGGGCAAGGGCCAGGTGCGGGCGCGTCCATGTTCAAATATTATGGCACAGAGCTGAACAAACGTCGTTTCGAGCTGTTGCTGGACGTGATGGGGACGCAGGCGCTCGGTTGGGAGGGCGATGGCTTTGATAGTCGCGAGCTCGCCGTCACGAGGTCATGGTTGCGTTCGAAAGGCAACTCGATCGAAGGCGGAACCTCTGAAGTGCAATTGAATGTGATTTCAAAACGCGTTTTAGGCCTGCCAGACGCCGCCAAATCATAACCACGAATTTTCATCGTGACCTCGGAGAAGTAGAATGGCTTTTGTCCTGACTGAAGAACAGGTGATGCTGCGCGATATGGCGGCACAATTTTTTAACGAACAAGTTCCCGTGGCAAATTTACGAGCCCTGCGCGACAAGGAAGATGATCGTGGCTATGACCCCTCCGTCTGGAAACAGGCGGTTGAGTTGGGCTTTGCGGGCATATTGATCCCGGAAGCCTATGGCGGAACCGGCTTCGGCCCCGTCGGGATGGGTTTGGTGATGGAGCAAGCCGGACGCACCCTCGCCGCGACGCCGCTTTTCGCGTCATCTATTTTGAGCGCCGGACTGATTATGGAATTAGGCGATGACGCGCAGAAACAGGACTTTTTGCCGCAAATTGCAAGCGGAGAACTGCTCATGGCATTGGCCATTGATGAAGGCAACCATCACCGTCCGCTGGGCATGCAGACCCGCGCTTCCGAGGAAAATGGCGCATTTGTGCTTTCCGGCGAGAAGAATTTCGTATTAGACGGCCATATTGCCAACAAGCTTCTGGTGGTTGCGCGCACAAGTGGCCAAGACGGTGACACCTCTGGACTATCTGTTTTTGTTGTCGATCCAAACGCCTCTGGCGTCACGATCACCCGAACACTGATGGTCGATAGCCGAAATGCCGCACAAATTAAATTCGACAACACCCCTGTCGAGGCGACTTTGGGAGCTGTCGGACATGCGTTTGCGGGCCTCGAAAAAGTTTTAGACATGGCGCGCATTATGATTTCAGCAGAAATGCTGGGCGGAGCCGAGAGCGTTTTTGAAACCACGATTGAGTATTTGAAAGAGCGGAAGCAGTTCGGACAAATTATTGGGAGTTTTCAAGCCCTCCAACACCGTGCCGCCGAAATGTTCTGCGAGGTTGAGATTGCGCAGTCGGTTGTCCTGGATGCCTTATCGGCGCTTGAAGAAAACCGGAACGACATTGCCCGCTCGGCCAGTTTGGCGAAGGCGCGGTTATGCGACGCAAGCCGCCTTATCACGAATGAAGGTGTGCAAATGCATGGTGGTATCGGCATGACCGACGCGGTTGATGTCGGGCTCTATTTGAAACGGGCCCGTGTTCAAGCCCAAATATTTGGCGACAGCACCTATCACACTGATCGTTATGCGTCTTTAGGATCCTATTAACCTCCCCCTATCGGCTGCCAAGCTCTCGTGCTAAGCTCATTTAATGAGGGAACCACCCGTGGCTTTCAGTTGACACTATGGGCGAAAAACGCGTATCCGATAGATCTGCATTTCGCAATTGAGGTATGAAATGACTGATAATACAGAACAACCTGAACGCATCACCGTTCTTGCTCGGGATTTTACGCCCGCTGCCATGGAATTTCATCGTCGCAATATGAGCGCCCGCGGATATCGCATGGAAGGCCAGATCACAGCACGACGCTTTATGATGATCGAAGGGGTTGAAGAACCCCAAGACCTGTTCGATGGTGCCGAATTTTACTGCGTCACTTTTGTACGCCGAGAAGCAGACGAATAGTCACCCGTGCGACCCGACGCCGCTCTGGGCTTTCTCGACCGATGGTGATATGAAAATGATTATTATATCAACGGTTAGCGCGTCAGACAGACGGGATAAACTGAGCAGGTGGATCGATGAAGCAGCCCTATGAAGAACACATTGCTTCTGCATTAAATGCCCTTCATAAGGAAGGCCGTTATCGTGTCTTCACGCATTTGGCACGGCAAGCTGGCAAATTCCCGATTGCGACCGACCACACGGGAGATGAGCATAATAATGTCGTGGTGTGGTGCTCCAATGATTATTTGGGGATGGGACAACATAAGGTTGTCACCGAAGCCATGAAATCGGCCATTGATCGTCTCGGTGCTGGCGCCGGCGGGACGCGCAACATTTCGGGCACCCACCACCTCATTGTCGAACTTGAGAGTGAGCTGGCGGCGCTTCACAATAAAGCAGCCGCTTTGGTCTTTACATCGGGCTATATTTCGAATGAGGCGACACTCTCGACCCTCAGCAAACTTTTGCCCGACTGCATCATTTTCTCCGATGAATTAAACCATGCCTCAATGATTGAGGGCATTCGCCATGGCTCGGCCACCAAGCGGATTTGGCGCCATAATGATACCGATCATTTAGAGAGCCTCTTGCGCGATGTGGATTATGGCCGACCCAAAATCATCGCATTCGAGTCCGTCTATTCAATGGATGGCGATATTGCCCCGATCGCAAAAATTTGTGATTTGGCAGAGAAGTATAACGCCATCACCTATTTAGATGAGGTGCATGCGGTGGGCATGTATGGCCATACAGGCGGCGGCATTGCCGAGCGAGACGGGGTGATGGATCGTCTTGATATTATTGAAGGGACACTGGCGAAAGCATTCGGCATCATGGGGGGATATATTACGGGGACGCAAGGCCTTGTAGATGCTATTCGGTCTTATGCGCCTGGCTTTATTTTCACAACGGCGCTTCCCCCCACCATTGCCGCGGGCGCGATCGAAAGCGTTCGATATGTGCGCGGCCATAATGATATTCGTGAGCGCCACCAAGAGCGTGCGGCAACCCTTAAAAGCAAGCTCATCGAGGCGGGGCTCCCCGTTTTGCCGACAGAAACCCATATCGTGCCCTTGATGGTTTACGATCCTAAATTATGCAAGCAAGCATCCGATCGGCTTCTGCATGAGCACGGGATCTACATTCAGCCGATTAATTACCCGACCGTTCCGCGCGGCGCCGAGCGCTTGCGGATTACCCCAACGCCGTTGCACACGGACGCAATGATGGATGAGTTGGTACAGGCCATTCTCGAGACGTGGGAACATCTCGGAATTGGCAAAGTGCAAGAACAGCGGAACGCTACGGTTGCCTCGTGAGCCTTCCTGCCAACCACCCTCACGTCGCCTTTGGAAAAACCGGTATTTTAATTGTTAATCTCGGGACACCCGATGCGCCAACGGCCGCCGCCCTCCGTCCTTATCTCAAGCAATTTCTGAGTGATCGCCGGGTCATTGAAACATCCCCCTTGCTTTGGCAACCCATTTTGCGGGGCATTATTTTAAATACCCGCCCGCGCAAATCTGCCCGCGCTTATGCCAAGATTTGGCGCCAAGATACCAATGAGAGCCCCTTGCGCTATTACACGCGCCAACAGGCTGAAAAACTGTCGAGCCAATTTGCCCCGCTTCCCGTTTACTGGGCGATGCGCTATGGCAATCCCTCCATCGCCGACACTCTGCAAACCATGCGGGACGATGGATGCGACCGGATCGTTGTTTGCGCCCTTTACCCCCAATATAGCGCCTCCACCGTTGCCAGTGTTTATGATGAGGTGTTTCGGTGCCTCATGAAAATGCGATGGCAACCCGCCCTGCGCACTGTGGGCGCCTGGCACGATCATCCAGCCTATATCGATCAATTGGCGGGCCATATCAAAAGCCATCTTGCGCAGCTCGATTGGACAGCTGATAAAATCATCCTCTCCTATCACGGCTTGCCGCAAAAATATTTTGATAAGGGCGACCCCTATCATTGTCATTGCCTCAAAACCTCGCGGCTTCTGCGTGAAGCTATGGGCTATGCGGAAACGGATATGCTCTCGACCTTTCAATCGCGTTTTGGTCCGGCCAAATGGCTCGAGCCTTATACCGACAAGACCGTCGAGAAATTGGCGCAGGATGGCGTTAAAAACATTGTTGTGGTCACGCCTGGTTTTCTCTCTGATTGCGTCGAAACGCTTGAGGAAATCGATATTATGCTCAGGAAAGACTTTACGGCGGCAGGCGGAGAACATTTTTCATGTTTGCCTTGCCTCAATGATAGCCCCGCGGGCATTGCTTCCATATCGGCTATTTTAACTGAAACACTGGGCAGCTGGGCGTAATCCACCCTTGACCCTGCCGCAGCACTCAGGCAGGGTGGTGAGAAGGAAGCGAGATATGGATTGGCACCAAATTTTTGATTTTCCGCCGTCCCTGATCACAATTGCGATTGTGGTGAGCTGGAGTGTGATCGCTTTTTTTTCTCTGCGTAGTATCCGAACCGCCAATCTCTCGATTGGCGTCACACTGCTAGCCCTGATTTCACGCAGTTTTGTGCCGATTGTAAGGGGTGATGTTCAATTTTCAATCGACTGGATTTTGCAAATGGTTCTCGCCACGAGTTTGGGGGCGGTTCTATCGGTCTATATCATGGCACTGATTGCTATGACGATATTAGGGATGTTTATCCGCCGCGGTGGTTCACAGACCATTTTCAGCCGGAAATGATCTTGAGCTTCGCAGGTCGTTTCGTCTTCTGTCTTGGGCTCTTCGTATCCTTGTCGCATTCGCTCGAAGCAGAGACGAGCGTAAAAACAGGCCAAGAGACGACCAGCACGCCCCAGTCTGCAAACGCCCCCTCGATCCAAACGCTTTCCGGCACCTATGATATTTATTTTGGCGGCATCCGCCTCGCCGACTTAATCGTCGATTTATCGCTACAGCCCCATCAAAACATCACCATCTCAATGGCGATGCACGCACAAGGATTAGCTGCCACGTTAACCGATTTTCAAGCAGAAGCTGTTTTTCAAGGAACCATCGGTCCCGATATCTTGCGCACCCGTGAACTGAATGTGAGATGGAGCAATAAAGACACCCCGCATCACGCCGTCCTCGCCTATGACGCGCATAATATTCCGGTCTCTTTCATATCCACCGACCCGGATACACGGGCCGTCGTCACTCCTTTACCCGCCTTTACCGATCTATCCGCCCAAACAATTAGCCCACTTATGGCTCTATTTCAGCCGCGGGCCCGTGCGGCCTGTGGGCAAACCCTTCACTTATTTGATGGTCAGCGGCTCTCTACCTTAGAACCTGTCCCCGCTAGTGCAGACGAAGCCCGTGCATTTTCAAAACAGTCGAGCGTGTCGTCTGATCTGTCATCCGCACTCTCCGTGCCCATTAGCTGTCGCTTTTCCTGGCACCCGATCTCTGGGCACACGGAACGCACCATAGAATTTGCCCAAAACATGACCCCCTTAGACATCAGCTTCACCACGGCGGGGCCGTTGCGCGTTCCCCTTAAATTGTTGATCGAGACACGCTATGGCTATGTCGCCATGAAACTCCGTGCACCTTTTCAATAAAATCGGAATTTCACAAAACAGTAACCTTGCTTAATAGATTTTTAACCTTCCAACGGTACAAAACAGAAACATTGGAGGGCGTATGCAACACACTGTCAAGCCAAATGCCTTTAAATCATCTGCGCGACACTATCGCAGTATTTTTATCTCTGACATTCATCTGGGTACGCGCGGTTGCCAAGCCGAAAGACTGCTCGATTTCTTAAAGAAAACAGAGAGCGATGTTTTATACCTCGTCGGCGACATTGTTGATGGATGGCGACTTAGAAAGAGCTGGTATTGGCCGCAAGCCCATAACGACGTCATCCAGAAAATTCTGCGAAAGGCCCGTAAAGGAACCAAGGTCATCTATGTGCCCGGCAATCATGATGAAATGCTGCGCAAATATTATGGCACTCATTTTGGGGGCATTGAGGTACGCGAGACCGACATCTACACCGATGCGCGGGGCAAACGGTTCTGGATTTTACATGGCGACGCCTTTGACAACATATTCCATCACGCGCGCTGGATCGTATATCTCGGAGACAATGCCTACAATTTCCTGATTTGGTTTAATCGACGGTTCAATCAAGTTCGTTCGCTGCTTGGTTTGAGATACTGGTCCTTATCGGCCTTTTTGAAGCATAAGGTCAAAAACGCTGTCCAATTTATTGGTGAGTTCGAAAAAACAGTCACCGCTCAGGCCCGGCAACGCGGTGTCGATGGTGTCATTTGTGGTCATATCCACCACGCCACGATCCAAACATTTGAAGACATAAGCTATATGAATGATGGGGACTGGGTGGAAAGCTGCACGGCCCTGGTTGAGCACCATGATGGCCGATGGGAGATCCTTCACTGGCTCGATATTGCCGATCAATTCTTAGTTCCTGAAGGCGACGAAGAGGTTGAAGCCGAACCCGCTTTAGACGCAGTTGACGGACGCGCATGAAGCGGATTTTAATCGCGACCGATGCCTGGACGCCACAAGTCAATGGCGTCGTTCGCACCATGCACCATGTGATCAGCGAAATCCGAAAAAGCGGTCATCAAGTTTGCGTCTTAAGCCCGACTGATTTTAAAACCCTTCCGGCGCCCGGCTATGCAGAGATATCACTCAGCCTATTTCCCAAGCGTAAAATGCGGCGCGTGATCGACGAATTTCAGCCGACCCATATTCATATTGTTACCGAAGGCCCGATCGGCTGGGCCATGCGGGCGATTTGCCTGGAGCGTGGCCTCGCTTTTACAACGGCCTATCACACCCAATTTCCGGAATACTTAAAGGCCCATTTTCGTATTCCAGAAGCGCTTGGCTATCGGATCATGCGCCATTTCCACGCGCCGTCCGCAGCTGTGATGACGGCGACCCCCAGCCTCAAACGCCACTTGGAAAGCCATAATTTTCGGAATCTTCAGCTCTGGACACGCGGCGTCGATCTCGATCAGTTTTCTCCGATCGGGGATAAGGCAATTGATCTGCCGGGCCCAACGCTTCTGTATGTCGGACGGGTCTCCGTTGAAAAAAATCTGCCTGCGTTTCTGGAGATGCCATGGGACGGCGACAAGCTTGTTGTCGGCGACGGCCCCGCCTTATCCGAGTTTAAACGACGCTATCCACAGGTTCATTTTGCCGGCGCCCAACACGGAAAGCAATTGGCCGCCTATTATCGAAGCGGTGATATTTTTGTCTTCCCAAGTCAAACGGATACCTACGGGTTAGTGCTCCTCGAAGCCTTGGCGAGCGGCCTCCCGGTCGCGGCCTATCCGGTCACTGGGCCCATCGATGTGTTGGCCAACTGCCCCGCAGCGATACTGGATCACAGTTTAGAAACCGCCGTTCACACCCTGTTCAAGAAAATGCCAGAAACTGATTTTGCCCCTCTGGCCTATGAATTTGCACAAACCCACAGCTGGGCGCATTGCGCACAGCTATTCGATGATATGCTCGTTCATTGCGCTGGACCGGAGGCAGCTCCATCCCCATCAATGCGCGGTTGCGGCCAAACGCCTCTTGTCAAAGCGACTGAAAACCAGCACATATAGTGCATGTCTGATGTCACGGTTTACACCACCCCCATATGCCCTTATTGCCACGCGGCAAAAGCCTTGTTGCAACAAAAATCTGTTTCCTTTACCGAAATAGATGTTTCAGCGGATCCGAGCGTGCGCGACGCCATGACCGCGCGCGCCAATGGACAACGCACCGTTCCGCAAATATTCATCAATAACATGCACATAGGCGGATGTGACGATCTATATGCGCTGGATCGTCAGGATAAATTAGACGCCTTACTTCAGCTCTGATGAAAAGCCGATCAGCTTACAAGTCATTTAAAAATCGGTGATAAAACCGCACGGCATCCGCCAGATCGGCCACCCCAATGCGTTCATTAGTGCCATGAATGCGCTTTAAATCCCCGGGCTGTGCGCGCAGCCAGGTAAAGCGATATTGGTTGGGTGTGATTTCGCGATAGTGGCGTGTATCTGTCGCCGCGACCAGCAGCCGTGGGGCGATCACAATATCGCCAGGTGCCGCCACATCGCGAATCACTTGGGTGAGATGTTGCCAACCGAAACCCGATAAAGGGGCCGTTGGCGAGGGCGCCATGCCGGTTTGGCCGGACTCGGAAAAGCTGACGGAAATGCGATCATCATTGACGATTTCAATCACGCGCGCCCGCACGCTATCGGGGGTCTCTCCCGGAAAAATTCGAAAATTCACCAAAGCGGTTGCTGAGATGGGCAGCACATTAGCCTTCACCCCACCATTGATCACAGTCACGGCGGTTGTCGTGCGTAAGCCCGCATTTCCTTGTGGGTCTTGCGCCATTTGCCATTTCACGAGCGGGCCAAACAACCACAGATTATTCATAATCAAGCGTTGCGCATAGGGCAGCTCCGGGGCCAGCGCCTCCAGAAAAGCACGGGTTTGTGTGAAATTATCGGGGAAAGGTTTCTGCTCCAGCCGCGTAATCGCTTGCGATAAAATCCCGATCGAGGATTGTTTCGGGGGCATAGACGAATGACCGCCCTCGCCGCGCGCCACCAGTTCGAGGGTGACAATCCCTTTTTCCGCGGGCGCAATAATGGCGACGGGTTTGGATAGGCCAGGAACCATGCCCTCCACAACGGCCCCGCCCTCATCGATCAAAAACTCAGCTTCGATCCCGCGAGATTGCAATAAATCTCCAATAGCGCCGGCGCCATCGATCCCGCCTTGCTCTTCATCATGGCCAAATGCAAAATAGATATCGCGTTTCGGGCGACGCCCCTCGGCGAGCAACATGTCGAGCGCATGTAAACTTGCGATCACATTCAGCTTGTCATCCAGCGTGCCCCGCCCCCAAATGAAGGTTCCGTCATTATAGCCCGAAAATGGCGGATGCTCCCATTCATCCTCGGTCCCCGGTATCACCGGAACAACGTCAATATGCCCCAAGATCAAAACTGGCTTGCCTGCCGCCGCGTCAGACCCCTTCCAATGCAGCAACAAGCTATAATCACCTACAACTTCAACAGTTAAGGTCTCAAAGACGCGAGGGAAAGTGTCGCGTAAGAACTGTTGAAAGGCGAGCAAGGCCGCCCCGGAAGTGGGCTTATCGCGACCAAAAGATATTGTCGGAATGCGTACAGCCTC
>CBFIIU010000001.1:57914-90561 GCA_965662735.1 Alphaproteobacteria bacterium | reverse complement strand
ACTCAATCGCCCAAACTGACTTTTCATCTCGCGGGCCATCATGAAGACAATAAACAAAATGGCGCTGAATAATGATAAAATCAAAAGGCTTCCCATAAAGCCGAGCTCTTCCGCAAACATAGTGAAAATGAAATCCGTATGTTTTTCCGGCAGGAAATTAAGCCGATTTTGTGTCCCTTCGCCAAAGCCTTTGCCGGTGAACCCACCGGACCCAATGCCAATAATCGACTGGATGATATGGTATCCTGCCCCAAGGGGGTCGCGCTCAGGATCAAAAAACACCAAAATACGATCTTGCTGATAGGGCTGAAGCGCCTGCCAAACGAAAGGAAAACCCACAGCCAAACCAATAAAGGCTGCAAGAAAATAGCGAACCGACACGCCGGTTAGAAACAGCATGGTAAAGCCGATCATCGCTAATAATAGCGCCGTTCCAAGGTCGGGTTGGCGATAGATCAAATAAGCGGGAACCGCAATCAAGAGCAGCGGTACGATCAAGAAAACGGGCTTGGAGACATGTTCTTCATGCAGTGACTGATAATAACGTGCCAAAGCAAGGATCAACCCGATCCGCATGAGCTCTGAGGGTTGCACCCGAATAAACCCCAAATTTAACCATCGTTGAGCGCCCATATTAAGTTCGCCGAATAATTCGACCCCGATTAATCCCACCAAACAAATGCCATAAAAAGGATAGGCGGCAGCGTAAAATGTCCGAGGTGAAATCGTCGCAATACCGATCATCAACACCACGCCTACGGCCAAGCGAACCAGATGCTTCCAGGCCCATGGCGCGAATGACTCCCCCGCCACAGAATATTGAGCGGCGACCCCGATTAGTCCTAGGCCAATAATCAAAAAAATCAGCGTTCGATTGAGGCCTGCCAAAACCTCATCGCGACCCGATATGCGACCAACAGCCATTAGGCATTATCCCCTTGCGCGCCCAGCCACTGGTCCATTTGATCCATCGCGAAAGCCATCACTGTTTTCGCAACTGGTGCGGCGGCCCGCGAGCCACTGCCCCCATGTTCGACCACCACCGAGATGGCATAACGGGGAGCCTCGATAGGCGCATAGCCGACAAATAGCGCATGATCGCGCAAGCGCCATGGCAGATCCGCATTATCAACGACCCCCGCCAAGCGCTCCGCCTCAGAGATGCGGCGCACTTGAACAGTGCCTGTCTTACCGGCCATTTTTCGACCCTTCACATTTATCCGAGAGCCAAAAGCTGTTCCGCCTGCAACATTCATCACTGCGTTCATCCCACGGCGGACAACGGCTAAATGCTCCTCAGGAATATCCAGCGGCTCAAACGTAACGTCTTGTGAAGCTCGCTTGAGCTGAGGGGTGACTTTGTGACCCGAGGCGATGCGCGCCACCATTAGTGCCAATTGTGTGGGCGAGGTTAGAATATAGCCCTGCCCGATACCCGTAATCAATGTTTCACCGGGCTCCCAGCGCGTATCGAAATTGGCCCGCTTCCAATCGCGATTAGGCATGACGCCTTTTTTTTCACCTTCGAGCCCTAGGCTCAACGCCTCACCAAATCCAAATTTCTTGGCCATATCGTGAATGGCATCAATGCCCGTTTGCAAAGCCAAATCATAAAAATACACGTCGCACGAATGGGAAATCGCCTGCTCCATATCGAGCCAGCCATGTCCGTCTTTCTCCCAGCAATGGAACCGACGGTCGCCGAACTCATAATGCCCCGTGCATTGACGACGTGTGGCCGGAGTTGCGACGCCGGCCTGTAGCGCGGCCAAGGCGACGATCATTTTAAACGTTGAGCCTGGCGCATAGAGGCCAGCTAGAGCCTTATTCATAAGCGGCTTTTTTTCATCTTCTGTGAGGGTTTGCCAGGTTTGATTGTCGATCCCAACAGCCATGGTATTGGGGTCAAAAGAGGGTGCCGAGACGAGACAATAAATTTCTCCCGTCACACAATCGACCATCACAACGCTGCCGCTGCGGCCATTTAGAGCATCATAGGCGACCTGCTGAACATCGCGATCCAGTGCTAAGACCACGTTCTCGCCCGGCGTCCCCTTATTGCGCTCAAGCTCCCGGATCGTGCGCCCCATAACATTCACCTCGACACGACGATCTCCGGGGCGCCCCTTTAACTCCTCCTCATAGAGCTTTTCAAGCCCCGACCGGCCCGAAAAGGGATAGGCGCGCGCCCGTTCATCGCGCTTTCCTTCCCGACCGACATAACCAATATAATGCGCGACGGCAGGCCCCTCCGGATAGATCCGCTTATCGCCCACAGTGGCAACAATCCCGTCGAGAAGCGGCTCATTGAGCGAGGCCCGCGCAAAACTATTCCAATCCACATTATCAACCACAGTGATTGGCTGAAAGCGTCGCGCCCGCTTGACGCGTCGTAAGACATCCCGCCGCAAAGCAGCGCTCACGGGAACAATTTCCGAAATTTGGTCGAGCGCGTGGTCGATGCTTTCAACTTGCTCAGGGATGAGAATAATTTGAAAACTCTGATCATCGCGCGCCAAAACGCGGCCCGCCCGGTCGAGTAGCCGCCCCCGAGGACTGGCCAGCGGCTCAATGTTCACGCGGTTATCTTCCGCCAACGTGACATATTTATCGCCTTGCGCAATTTGTAAATATTGCAGCCGCCCCGCCAATAGGCCTAACAACCCAACTTGACCCAATCCCAAAATAAGCGAACGACGATTGAAAATATCCGTATAAGTCTGGCGATTTCGGAGCATAACTAGAACCGTCCCAACTCTTCTTCACTCAGATAGTGTCGAAGCGGAATAGCCAAAATCGGAAAGGCCGCCCATGAGGTGAGAACCATCCAAATCATTCCCGAAAGGTTCACGTCAACATCATCCATCACGGCGACCAAACCCATGAGCCCGAGATAGGTGACGCTGGAGAGTAAAATAAAGGAGAGCCATAAAGTGCCTGTCCCCACCGTTCGCAAGACCGTGACTTGGCCTAAGCACAGATTATAAAAGATCATAAAAACGGCAGGCCATAGACCAAACGGGGTACCCGTCAACGCATCTTGAGCAAAGCCCAGCACAAAAGGCACATAGGGCAGGCCGATATCCTCTTCAAACAGCGCCCAGAAAAACAACAAAATAAAGGGGATACTTAAGTCCAGAGATCCGAGCCAACTATCCGGTGTTTTGCCAAGGCTCAGCGCGGCTAAGAATAAAACCGACATCATGACGTGGGTGAGATCGAAATAGCGCACCATGGCTAAGGCCCGCTCTGGTCGCCGCTCACACTACGACCATCCGAACTCGGCCCGTTTTCATCCGCTACTGAACCCACGTCACGCTCTGGAGCGAGCGGAACAGATTTTCGAAGGATACGGACAAAATCGGCGGCATTATCACGTTGTGCGAGGCTCACCCGAAAATTATCGGCCTCTGCGGCCGACACATAACCCACGAGAAGACCCGAGGGAATTTGCCCCCCATCTCCCGACGTGTAAACAACGTCCCCGACAGCAATTTCGGCATCCTGCATCACATAATGCAAGATCGGGTCATCATCACTCGCCCCTGTCAAAATCGCGCGAATATGCGTATTCCCCACAACTACGGGAATGTGACTATTCAAATCCGAGGCCAGCAAAACACGGCTGGATTGAGAGCCAACAGCAATAATGCGCCCATAAAACCCCTCAGAGGCCAGCACCGCTTGCCCCATTTCAACGCCGTCTTGAAGCCCCGCACCCACGAGAACTGTTTTCGAAAACGGGCTAGACAGATCGGCCAACACCTCTGCGCCTTGAAAAGCCAGCTCTCTGGCTAGCTCCATTTCCAATAAGGAACGCAATTGTTCATTCTCGAATTTTTGTTGCGAGATAAATTGTGTGGCTAACCGCAATCTTTCATTTTCTTGTTTGAGCGCCGCATTCTCAATCTGCAAAGCAGCCCGAGTTGCAAAATAGTCACTGGCGCCATCAATGGCCCGACCTGGCAAAGAAGCAAGCTCAATAATCGGCGTAAAAATAACCGCAATCGCCCGTTGCACATTTCTCACCACCGGCGCATCGCCTGGTAAAATGAGCAAGAGTATCAAAGCAATGCCAGCACAGATCCCTGCGACCCCTGCAGCACTTATGACCGTGCGCTGACCACCACCAAATTGCGAGGATCGCGCCATAACGCCCCTTAGTACGCCGTCGACAAGACGTTCTTCATCGTTTTGATATGCTCGAGCGCACGCCCTGTACCCAGAGCCACACAGGAGAGCGGCTCTTCGGCAATGCTAACGGGCAAGCCGGTGGCCTCGCGTAAAACCAAATCTAAATTCGACAGCAAGGCACCGCCACCGGTCAACATAATACCCTTCTCGACAATATCAGCAGCCAATTCAGGTGGCGTCGATTCTAGAGCAAGTCGCACGCCCTCGACAATCGACGCGATCGGTTCCGACAGGGCCTCAACAATTTCTTGTTGTGATATGGTGATCTCACGCGGAACACCGTTCATCAAATCACGGCCTTTAATGTTGATATCGACAGGTTTTGCGCCCGGCGTAATTTTTGCGGCACCAACCTCTTTTTTAATCCGTTCAGAAGACGACTCGCCGAGAAGCAGGTTATGTTGGCGACGAATATGCGCGATAATCGCCTCATCCATTTTATCGCCCCCCACGCGCACCGATCGCGAATAGACAATCCCGCCAAGCGACAGAACTGCCACTTCCGTGGTTCCACCGCCAATATCCACGACCATCGACCCCGTTGGCTCGGTCACGGGTAAGCCCGCCCCAATAGCCGCCGCCATGGGTTCTTCAATCAAGAACACCCGTCGGGCCCCCGCCGAGAGCGCACTCTCCTGGATCGCCCGACGCTCCACAGCTGTGGCGCCCGATGGGACACAAACAATAATCTGAGGATTTGCGAAGGCACGACGATTATGCACTTTACGAATAAAATGCTTGATCATTTCTTCGGTGACATCAAAATCTGCAATCACGCCTTCACGCATAGGACGGATCGCACGGATGCTGCCAGGTGTCCGACCCAGCATCATTTTAGCATCATCTCCTACTGCCAAGACCTTATTGCGGCCATTTTGTTCATGAATAGCGACGACCGAAGGCTCGTTGAGGACAATCCCCCGCCCCTTCACATAAACCAATGTGTTGGCCGTCCCCAAATCGATCGCCATATCAGCAGAAAACATTGCGAGCAGACTATTTAGCATTCTAACCCTCTTTATCTGCGCGCATCATCTGCGCGTCTTATATCCCTGCCTCATGCGAGATGGCGGCCGGGGCCGTTTTCTCACGTTTGACCATTAATCGGTTCAACGCACTCACATAAGCACGCACCGATGCCACCAGCGTATCAGTGTCAGCGCCGCGGCCCGTGACCGAACGACCATTTTCCGATAAGCGCACGCTCACTTCGGCTTGAGCATCGGTTCCCTCAGTCACCGCATGCACCTGGTATATTTGCAAAACGGCAGAGTGCGGCACCAATGCTTTCACCGCATTAAACACAGCATCCACAGGTCCATCACCCGTTGTTTCAATTTCCGCTGTTTCGCCATCAACTTCAAGTACCAGATGCGCAATTTGCGGCCCTTCCGTGCCCGCAATCACGCGCAATGATATCAATTTTACGCTATCTGTTCCTTTGGCAACTTCGTCATCAATTAAAGCCAAAATATCGTCATCAAAAATATGCTTTTTCTTGTCTGCCAGATCTTTAAAGCGGCCAAAGGCGACCTGCATTTGATTGTCTGACAATTCATATCCCAAAGACTTAATTTTCTCGCGAAACGCATGGCGTCCCGAATGCTTGCCCATGACCAGAGCGCTTTTTGAAATTCCAACACTCTCAGGGGTCATAATTTCGTAGGTTTGATTATTTTTCAGCATACCATCTTGGTGAATACCGCTCTCATGCGCGAAGGCGTTTTGCCCGATAATGGCTTTGTTATATTGCACCGGAAAGGACGTTGCCGATGACACAATGCGCGACGCCCGGGCCAATTCAGTGGTCCGAACTTTTGTCCATTGTGGCATTAAATCGCCACGCACATTCAGCGCCATGACAATTTCTTCAAGCGCCGCATTGCCCGCGCGCTCACCCAAACCATTAATTGTGCATTCGATCTGACGCGCACCGGCCTGAACACCGGCCAGAGAATTGGCAACCGCCAAACCCAAATCATCGTGACAATGGGTCGACAAAATAACCCGATCAATGTTGGGCACGCGCTCGCGCAACATTGTGATCAAATCAAAATATTCTTGAGGAATGGTATAGCCAACCGTGTCGGGGATATTGATGGTCGTGGCGCCTGCGCGAATAGCCGCCTCGACGGTGGCGCACAAGAAATCGCGATCTGTCCGCGTCGCATCCTCGGGCGACCATTCCACATTATCTGTGTATTTGCGGGCGTGCTCAACTGATGCGCTGACGGCGGCCAGCACGTCTTCTGGCTGCATCTGCAATTTGTGCTTCATATGCACGGGGCTCGTCGAGATGAAGGTATGAATACGCGGCTGGGCGGCATGTTTCAAAGCTTCGCCCGCCCGATCAATATCCTTAGCGCCAGCGCGCGCTAACCCACAGACTTGCGCTGATTTCACATTTTTTGCGACTTCACTCACCGCTTCAAAGTCGCCATTTGACGCAATGGGGAAGCCCGCTTCAATGACATCCACGCCCATATGGTCGAGTACTTCAGCAATATGAATTTTTTCTTCCAATGTCATGGAGGCGCCAGGGGACTGCTCACCATCACGCAATGTCGTATCGAAAATGAAGACCCGATCCGCCTCACTTCCGGTTTTTATAATGTCATGTGTCATATTCTTGATCCTATGTCGGTGCTTGGGCACCAGATTAACTGCTTTCCTTGGTTATGAAGAAATCCCCTGAGAAGATGCCTACAAACCATAAGCAATCAGCCTCAGGGGCTAATAAGGAGCAACGTAAGACCAAGAAGAAAAAGTGAAGCCGCCGTCAAGCGCCACTGTGTCTGAACAACAGCAGCCCGTCGCACAATAGCGTGCGCATTTTGGCGATGTTTATTATACTCTGGCATAATCCACGAAACTTTCACTTGGTGATCTATAGATAATGAAGCTTCGCGGTTAAATCAAGCGCGTTTTCGCGGTTCTTTCAATCCAACGCCACATTGCCAGCGGCTTTCACTTCATCGATCACAAAATCCATCACGCGTCGGATATGCGGCATTTTCGCCATGTCATTGCGCGCCAAAAGCCAGATTTCGAAGCCTGCAAGGGGGGTCTGGGGGGTTAGCCGAGTGAGACCCTGATAATGCCGTGCCACTAAGTCGGGCAAGGCGGCAAGACCCAGGCCAGCGGCGACGGCGCGGGCGCGGACATCTGCAATCGCGCTGCGGGCAATCACATCGCCCGCCCGCTCCATGCGCGACATCCACCAAACTGGCCCCAAGGGCGCATCCGTCTCGAGAAAGCCGATGAGACGATGCCCCGCAAGATCTGACCGCAGATCCCCATATTCTTCAAGATAGCGATGATGCGCATAAAGCCCATAACTCAAATCCCCCAATTTGCGAACCAACATATCTCCCTGGGTGGGGCGAACCAATTGCAGGGCCAGATCGACGTCATGCAAATGCGGAGAGCGGATGGCTGGGCCGGCTGGGCCAGCTGAGCCGGTAAGACCCGGCGGTTCAGGCACAATATCCAGGCGTATCGATGGAAAGCCCGCCACAAAGCGAGGCCAGGCCGGCGCTAAGATTTCATTTGCGAGCGTGGAGCCGGCGGCGAGTTTCACAATTTGCCGTGCGTCGTCGCGCCCGGCGCGCAGATCCCGACTGAGCGAAGACAGGCGCTGCTCAACAGGCCCAAGCGCTTGCATTAACTGAGCCCCATCCGCTGTAAGGCTGTAGCCACTGCGGCGGCGTTCGAATAGGCGTAGACCTAATCCCGCTTCCAAATTGGCAATCCGCCGTAAAACGGTTGTCGTATTAACATGAAGCTGGCGGGCCGCCGAAGACAGGCTCCCCGCTGTCGCCACCGCCATAAAGAAACGGTAATCATCCCAATCCAGACGATCCGCCAGACCTGTGTGATGGGTGCGATCCTCAGCCATTTCTGCTCTCGATCTCTCTATTCATTTAAAATACTGCAAAAATGCACAATAGATTTGCTAAAGCTAGAGGTAAAGAAAATTACAAAAAAAACGCGCACTTTCGTGCGCGCTTTCAGTCGATCACAAAATGGGATCGCTAACCGGCCTAGTTTTTTGACTGGTCAACCAACCGATTGGCCGTGATCCACGGCATCATTTCGCGCAATTCCTTACCCACTTTTTCAATGGGGTGGCTGGCACATTTAACGCGCATATCCTTGATTTCGCTCTGTCCGCCTTGCATCCAGCGATCAACAAAACGGCCCGATTGAATATCCTCTAAAACCCGCTTCATCTCGGCTTTCGTCTCAGCCGTTACAACGCGCGGCCCGGTCACATATTCACCAAACTCGGCCGTATTGGAAATCGAGTAATTCATATTCGCGATGCCACCTTCGTAAATCAGGTCAACAATCAGCTTCACCTCATGCAAGCACTCGAAATAAGCCATTTCGGGCGCATAACCGGCTTCAACCAAGGTTTCAAAACCTGCCTGAATGAGGCTCACCAGACCGCCACACAAAACAGCCTGTTCGCCGAACAAATCCGTCTCGCATTCTTCGCGGAAATTGGTCTCAATAATGCCCGAGCGACCACCGCCGACAGCAGCCGCATAGGACATGGCCAAGGCATGCGCTTGGCCCGAAGCATCTTGGTGAACCGCCATCAAACAAGGCACCCCACCCCCACGGACATATTCACTCCGCACGGTATGACCGGGCCCTTTCGGCGCCACCATGAACACATCCATATCAGGGCGTGGTTCGATCAGGCCAAAATGAATGGAGAGGCCATGCGCAAACATCAGCGCCGAGCCTTGTTGCATATTGTCCCGCAAATCCGCGTTGTAAATATCGCGTTGCAATTCGTCAGGCGTCAAAATCATCATGATATCGGCCCACTTTGCCGCCTCAGCAACGGTTTTGACCTCTAAGCCTTGGCCTTGCGCCTTGGCTGCAGAGGGCGACCCTTCGCGCAATGCAACACAAAGCTCTGTGACACCCGAGTCCCGCAGGTTCAGCGCATGCGCGTGCCCCTGACTGCCATAACCGACAATCGCTACTTTTTTAGATTTGATAAGCTCAAGATCGGCGTCTTTATCGTAATACACCTTCATGTGACCTGTTCTCCTTCCGGTCGTAGAGTTGCTATGCGCGGCGGAAAACCGCGTTAAAGGGGGTCGGGTCCTCGCGAAATCGCGACAACCCCTGTCCGTGACACTTCCTGTAGCCCAATCGGGCGCATTAAATCAATAAAGGCGTCCAGTTTTTCTTTACGCCCCGTCAGCTCAAATACGAATGATTTAGGGGTGGCATCGATCACCCGGGCCCGAAAAGCCTCGGCCAAACGCAACGCTTCAACCCGATTGTCGCCAGAGCCTGAGACTTTGATCAAGGCCAATTCGCGTTCGACGCTCTCAACCTCAAGGGTTAAATCGACCACACGATGCACCGGAACCAAACGCCCCAATTGCGCCTTAATCTGCTCAAGCACCATTTGCGTGCCACAGGCAACCACGGTAATCCGCGATAAATGCGAATGCCCATCGACTTCAGCAACAGCGAGGCTATCAATATTGTAGCCGCGACCTGAAAAAAGGCCAATCACGCGCGCCAGAACCCCCGCCTCATTATCGACGAGGATAGCAATCGTGTGACTATATATTTCCGACCCACTCATTTTGATCTCCAATAATTTCGACTTCTATAATCAAAAGCCGATCGCTTTACCAGCTCTTCCTAAACCAGCATTCGCCCTTCATCAGAAACATCAATACGCGCTGAGTCTCCACCTAACATCATCTCATTATGCGCCGCTCCCGAGGGAATCATGGGGAAGCAATTTTCTTCCTTGCTCACCACACAATCGAAAATAACCGGCCCCGGCGTTGCGATCATTTTCTTGATCTGCGCATCCAGCTCATCCGGCGTCTCGGCGCGCAGGCCGGTCGCCCCATAGGCCTCCGCCAGCTTAACAAAATCCGGCAATGCCTCTGAGTAAGAGTGCGAGTAACGGCCCCCGTGTAACAATTCCTGCCACTGACGCACCATCCCCATATACTCATTGTTCAAAATGAAAATTTTGATCGGCAATCGATATTGAACAGCGGTTGATATTTCTTGCATGGTCATCAAAACCGATGCCTCACCCGCCACATCAATGACCAGCGCGTCACGATGCGCCACCTGAACGCCAACAGCGGCGGGCAAGCCATATCCCATTGTTCCCAAGCCACCCGAGGTCATCCACCGATTAGGCTCTTCGAAACCGTAAAACTGTGCGGCCCACATTTGATGCTGACCAACTTCAGTGGTGATGTAAGTGTTGGGCCCTTTGGTCAATTCAAAAAGACGTTCAACGGCATATTGAGGCTTAATAATCTTTTGATCATGCGCATAGCTCAGGCATTGCTTGCCCCGCCACATATCAATCTGCTGCCACCATGCTTCCAGCGCTTTTTTATCTGGCGTCACCGTCCGCGATTTATAGATCCGGATCATGTCCTCCAACACATGGGCGCAATCGCCAATAATATCGACATCCACCATCACTGTTTTGTTGATCGATGAAGGATCAATATCGACATGAATCTTTTTCGAGTTGGGCGAAAACGCATCCAAGCGCCCCGTGATCCGGTCATCAAAACGCGCACCAATATTAATCATGACGTCGCAATCATGCATGGCTAAATTGGCTTCATAGGTTCCGTGCATGCCCAGCATGCCGAGCCATTGCGGGTCGCTCGCAGGATAGGCCCCAAGACCCATTAAGGTTGAGGTGATGGGAAATCCGGTCAACCGAACAAACTCGCGCAAAAGCTGGCTCGCTTGAGGGCCAGAATTAATCACCCCGCCACCGGTATAGAAAATCGGCTTTTTCGCGGAGGCGATCAGATCGATGGCGGCCTGGATTTTGTCGACATCCCCCTTGACCCGCGGGTGATAGGTTTTGTGACGGATCGCAGATTTAGGCGTGTAGCTTGCCGTGCCAAATTGAATGTCCTTCGGAATATCAATCACAACCGGGCCCGGGCGGCCTGTCGTCGCCACATGAAAAGCCTCGTGAATAATCCGCGCCAAATCGTCAACCGACTGAACTAAATAATTATGCTTGGTGCATGGACGCGTAATGCCAACCGTATCGGCCTCTTGGAAGGCATCGCTCCCGATCAAATGCGTTGGCACCTGCCCCGTGATACAGACCATTGGAATGGAGTCCATCAACGCATCGGTCAGACCTGTGACCGCATTGGTCGCGCCTGGACCTGAGGTCACCAAAACAACCCCTGGACGACCGGAGGAGCGCGCATATCCCTCTGCGGCATGGGTTGCCCCTTGCTCATGGCGGACGAGAATATGCTCAATGACCTCTTGCGAGAACAGGGCATCATAGATCGGCAAAACTGCGCCGCCGGGATAGCCAAAAATATGCTCGACCCCCTGATCTTTCAGAGCCTCAACAATAATTTCCGCACCCGTCATTTCCTTGGACATCTCAAATCTCTTTATCTCATGCATTTAATCTATTCGTTTTGACCTCATCTTTTCGCTTCGACGAGGCCAAAACCTCAAAAAACCGTTCTCAAGCCTCACAAAAAGCGTGCCAAAACGCCGGCAACTTAACACCCGCAGGCCTCAGGTCAAGCCTTTTTTTGAAATTTCTGATAATATTTTTGGCATGTTATTGTAATAATCTTTCTCTGAAAGCCTATTCCACGTAATCATCTGATTGCGAATCCAGGTCATTTGCCGCTTCGCATAGCGGCGCGTCTGCATTTTGGCTTGATCAATAGCGTCCTCGAGCGACATATGCCCCGCCAAAACGGCGCTCAACGCCTCATAACCGAGGGTTCTGCGGGGGCCCATCCCGTTCGGATAAGCCGTCTCAAAAGCCGCGACTTCCTCAAGGGCCCCCATGCTTACCATCATATCAAAACGCTCATCGCACCGCGCATAGAGCCAGGCCCGATCCGGCATTAAGCATAATCGGATGGCCTCGCCAATGAGCGCTGGCGCGGTGGCCGATGTTTGCCAAGCGCTCAAAGGCTTGCCCGTCGCACGCACCACTTCGAGCCCCCGCATAATGCGCTGACGATCATGGGGGTGAAGCCGCGCCGCCAAATCTGGGTCGAGCTCTTGCAAGCGCGCATATAATTCGCTCAAACCCGATCCCGCCAGCTCATGGTCAAGCTCAGCCCTAATCTCGGAAGGAATATCCGGCAAATCGACCAAACCAGCCTCGGCCGCCCGAAAATAAAGCCCCGTCCCACCAATAATGATGGGGCGACGCCCGCGTGCCTGCAAATCCTGCAGGGTCGTCTCCAAATCGGCCAGCCAGCGCCCGACGCTATAGCTCTCATTGGGCTTCACATGGGCGTAAAGATGATGCGCGATGGCGGCCTGCATATCAGGCGACGGAATGGCGCTCAAAAGAGGAAGCCCGTGATAGACCTGCATCGAATCGGCGTTGACGATCTCACCGGAAAATTTCTCAGCCAGCGCCATTGCCAGTGCCGACTTGCCACTCGCCGTTGGGCCTGCAATAAGGATGGGAGCCATTATATTGTCGCGCGAGCTTGTCATGCCTCACACTCTTACACTTATTAGCAATCCAGAAAAACCGTCTATTCACGAAAGCCATATGACCCGCATTGCGGCAATGATCGGCGATGCTCCTGACTGGCGCATATTAGCCGAGGGCGAGGCGGTTCAATTAATCGTGTCCCGCCCCATTTCTTCGGCGGCAAAGCTGCGTGACGATATTCGTCGAGCCCTCCCCGATTTAGCGGCAGATATCATTGTCGTTTCCGGCGCACCGCAACGGGCCGCCCTCCTGGTTGCCGATATGGAATCGACCATTATCGAACAAGAATGCCTCGATGAGCTGGCAGAGCTGATCGGTATTCGACCCCAAATTGAAGACATAACCCGACGGGCGATGCGCGGCGAGCTGGATTTTGAGCCTGCATTGAAAGAACGCGTATCGCTTCTCGCGGGGCTGTCCGAGGAGGCCCTTGAGACCATTTACCGCGAGCGCGTAACCTTAATGCCCGGCGCCACAACATTAATCGCAACCCTGAAAGCACACGGCGCCCTATGCGCCCTCGTTTCCGGCGGGTTTACCTATTTTGCGGAGCGTGTGGCGGCGCGCCTTGGCTTTGATGTTACCCAAAGCAACCGGCTTGTTCTGGTCGATGGCAAACTCGCGGGCACGGTCGAAGAACCCATTTTGGGCCGATCCGCCAAGGCCGATATTTTGCAACAGCTCAGCCAAGAAAAAGCCATTCCTTTGTCCGCAACCATGGCTGTGGGCGACGGCTCAAATGATTTGGCGATGCTGGCGCTCGCAGGAATGGGGGTCGCCTTCCGCGCCAAGCCCGCAGTGGCAGAGGCCGCCAGTATCCGAATTGACCACGGAGATCTGACGGCCTTGCTGTATGTTCAAGGTATCCAAAAGGCCGAGTTCATAACCGCTTGATGGCGGCCGATCCCCCAGATTTTCTGCCCCTTACTCTTTATCCGCACCCAGTTTCAGTGCGATGAAGCGCAGGCCAGAACTGTTGCGCAGCAAAAGAAGAACTGAGCTCTGACCAGATTTCTGAGCAGCCTCGAGCACCTTCGTTCCCTCAGATACCGAGGTGACCGTGGTTTGCCCGACCTTCGTGACCACATCCCCCGGGCGCACGCCGGCTTCGGCGGCATTTGAACTGGGGGTGATCGACACAATTAAAGCCCCTGTAACATCACCAGGTATATTGTACCGACTGCGCGACGCATCATCTAAATCTCGCAAAGCCATGCCCATCACTTCGGGCCCTTTTTGCGCGCCACTGGATGGCTTTTCATCATCCTTCGCGAGCACGGGCGTCTCGTCCAAGCGACCCGTTACAATGAATAATTTTTTCTCTTTGCCCCCGCGCATAATGTCGACGGCAACCCGCTTATCAATGTCGGTCTCCGCAACGATCCGCGGGAGATCGCGCATTTCGTCCACTTTTTTGCCATCGAAACGAATGATCACATCGCCCACTTCAACGCCGCCTTTTTCAGCAGGGCCGCCCTTCGAGACCTCGGACACCAGCGCGCCTTGGGCTTTTTTGAGACCCAATGTCTCGGCAAGTTCATCGGTGACCTGCTGGATGCGAACCCCCAACCACCCACGTCGGGTTTCACCATATTCTTGCAGTTGCGCAATCACCGTCTGCACCAGATCAGAGGGGATCGAAAAACCAATCCCAACCGATCCGCCGGAGGGTGAAATAATGGCCGAATTCACGCCGATCACCTCGCCATCGAGATTAAACAAAGGACCGCCCGAATTGCCTCGGTTAATTGCCGCATCGGTTTGGATAAAGCTATCATAGGGGCCTGCATTAATGTCGCGATTAATTGCTGAAATCACGCCAGCGCTCAGCGAACCGCCGAGACCAAAGGGGTTCCCAATGGCAATCACCCAATCCCCGACACGCGCCGCCCCCGATTTCCCGAACTTAACAAACGGAAATTTCTTTTTCCCATCGATCTCAATTTTCAAAACCGCTAAATCGGTTTTCGGATCGCGCCCAATGACCTTGGCATCATATTTATCGCCATTGGTGAAATTAACGACAATTTCATCAGCATCCTCAATCACATGATTATTGGTGACAACAATCCCTTTGGGGTCGATCACAAATCCTGATCCGAGCGACGAGACTTTCTGGTGCTCGGGGGGCGCCTCTTGGGGCATCCGATCCATAAACTCCTCGAAAAATTCGCGAAATTGTTCTGGCACTCGGTCGCGCGATGAGGAACGGTCGACAGTCTGCGTCGTTGAAATATTCACCACCGCCGGCGCCAAGCGTTCCGCCAAATCGGCAAAGCTCTCCGGTGCACCCCGCGCAATGGCCGATGATAATGTGAGAGTTGTCAAACTCAGAGCAAGAAAGAAGCATGTAGAAAGATAGCGCATTTTATGACCTTACGTTGCGAGCCAAACAAGCAAGACACCCAAAGACAGAGAAATCACACCCCAACGACGCATTTCCCAATCTGATAATGTCTCAATCGCCTTCACCATATATCTAAAAAAAGACGGAAATAGGGCATAGAGTGTGCCCTCAACCGCCAAAACCAATCCGACCGCGAGCAGCACCTTGTCCATCCTGTTCGCCCCTCGGCCATTCAGCGCTAAAATTTACTGCGCGGCCTTAGCCGCTTTTGCAGCGTCCGCGGCATCCGCATCATTGGCCACCTCAAGCTTTATTTCAGGGCATAAGGCGCTACTAATGCTTTTTCCGCTTTTCAAAATTTTAGTCACATTGACATTGCGGCTCGGCGCAACCGCGCCTTTTTTACGGGCCGACAAACCACTATTCGGATCCTTCAGGAATTGAAAGAACGCGCTATCCGGAGACAGCACCATTGTGGTCTCATTATCCTCGAGCGCTTTTTCATAGGCTTGCATGGACCGATAGAAGGCAAAGAAATCGGGGTCCTGACCATAGACGGTTGCAAAAACACGGTTTCGGCAGGCATCGCCTTGACCACGGATCACTTCACTATCCCGGGTGGCTTCAGCCAAGAGAACCGTCACGCGCTTATCAGCTTCGGCACGGATAGAGCGCGACACCTCTTGCCCCCGCGCCCGGAACTCGGCTGCTTCTTGCTCACGCTCTGTCTGCATCCGTCGGTAAATCGCCTGCGAGTTTGCCTCGGGCAAATCGGCGCGCCGAATGCGGACATCCACAATTTCGATACCAAAATCTTTTGCCTGTTCATTGACGCGGGCGCGAATTCGGGTCATCAGCTCGGCCCTCTTATCGCGCACCACCGCCTCAAACTCTTCGGCCCCCAAAACCGCCCGCATGGACGACGACACCACGGCCGCCAAACGCGACTGGGCTCTGTTCTGGTTTTGCAGCGATTTATAGAATTGAAGCGGATCCACAATGCGATACCGCGTGAAGGCATCCACCACTAATCGCTTTTGATCCGATGCAATCAATTCTTCGGCGGCGCTATCGAGCGCCAAAATGCGTTTATCGAGATAAATCACATTTTGCACAAAAGGTGTTTTGAAATGCAGGCCAGGTTCGGTGACGACCGCACGCGGGTCACCAAATTGCAAAACGAGTGCCTGCTGTGTTTGCTGAACGGTAAACACGGAGGCCGACCCCAGCACCCCGATAACAACCGCGACAATCAGCCCAATTAATCCAGCGCTACGCATTATTGAGCCTCCTTCTTCTGACGGTTCAACTGATCAAGCGGCAAATAGGGCACAACACCCGAGCCACCTTGTTGATCTATCACGATTGTACTTGAGTTCCCCAAAACCCGCTCAATGGTCTCGAGAAACATGCGTTGGCGCGTTACGCCTTCGGCGTTTTGATATTCGTTCAAAATAGCTGCAAATCGAGACGCTTCACCATCGGCTTCGGCGACGGTTTGCTCCCGATAGGCTTCTGCCTCGCGACGGATCCGAAACGCTTCACCCTGCGCCTCAGGGACGACCCGGTTTGAGTAGCTGTTTGCTTCGTTCCGGGCGCGCTCTTGGTCCGCACGGGCCGCTTGCACATCACGGAACGCATCGATCACCGCTGCTGGCGGATCGACCTTTTGCATTTTCACCTGTGTAATCCCGATGCCCGCGCCATAGCTATCAAGCGTCGCCTGCATCAGATCCTTGACCATATCCTCGTTACGTTGACGCTGCTCTGTCAAAATGGGCTGAATATTATTTTGGCCAATAATTTCCCGCATGGTGCTTTCGGCCACAGCTTTCACCGTGCCCTCGGCATCTTCAATGTTGAACAAAAATTTTGAGGCGTCGGTGATCACCCAAAACACTGAGAAATCGACATCGACGATATTTTCATCGCCCGTCAACATCAGGCTCTCTTCGGGAACATCGCGCACCACAGCCGGCCCGCGACGACGATCATCAATTGATCCCCGCATTCCAATATCGGCACGGTTCACCGTTGTTACTTTCGGCGTGTAAACCGTTTCGATCGGCCAAGGCAGGTGATAATTCAGACCTGGCGAGGTTTGCGATACGAATTTACCAAAGCGTAAAACAACCCCTTGCTCGTCGGCCTGCACACGATAAAAGCCGCTCAACCCCCAAATCGTCAGCAAGATCGCAAGAACCACAAACAGGCCGGAACCGCCGCCAAACCCCGATGGGAAGGCATCTTTCATGCGTTGCTGGGCTTTACGGATGACTTCATCAATATCAGGCTCTTGTGGCCCGGATGGACGCCGCGGACCGCTTCCCCATGGCCCACGATTACCTCCATCATTATTATCCCATGGCATCGCTCTGTTCTCCTCGTCCTGTTCGCATTTCCAATTATTCGGAAACTCGCTTGGTTGTCTTTCGCCCGTCTGGGAGCGGGTCACGTCCCCACTTGGGGTGTACTATGGCTGAGCTTTGCGTAATCGCCAAGCGTGTCCTTTTGGCACAAGCCGAGCGGCCCTTGCGAAGCTATGTTTAGTCTGTGTATATGATGTGGGCACTGGGCGCCTGTTTTTCAAGCCTTGACGTGGATCACCTGTCGGTTAAACCACTGTCCCTGTCCAAATGAGAGGATTTTCCCAAATGCCATCAACACCCTTGACCGAAGCTGACATCCGCCTTGCACTGGCACGCGTTCAAGACCCCGATGCACGTTTTGATGGCGATATTGTCGCCAAAGGGCGTCTGCAAGGCATTGTCATGCGGGACGGCAATATTGGCGTCACCCTCGACATAGCTGGCATAGCCCCCGAGGCGATGAAACCCCTCCAGAGCGCGGTGGAAGAGGCTGTGCGCAGCGTGCCCGGCGTTTTGTCGGTGACTGTCGTCATGACGGCTGAGAAGTCGGGATCCGCCCCCCAGAGCGCCAATGCGCCCTCGAGTACGGCCGCGCCCGAGGCGCCAAATTCCGGCTCGCAAAAAGAAGTTGCTGCTTTTGAAACCCCCGCCATTTTCTCACGGATTAAATCGGTTATTGCTGTGGCGAGCGGCAAAGGGGGGGTCGGCAAATCAACCGTCGCGGCGAATTTGGCCCTAGCGCTGTCGCGCACGGGCGTGTCTGTGGGATTGCTCGACGCCGATATATATGGCCCGTCCCTCCCTTCGCTTTTTAATGTGACCGAAAAACCAGAGGTGACGGATACTAAAAAATTGCTCCCTATCGAATGCGCCGGGATCGCCACCATGTCGATCGGCTATATGATCCCGCCCGATCAGGCCATGATCTGGCGGGGGCCGATGGTTCAAGCGGCGCTTTTGCAATTGGTGAATGACGTCGACTGGCCGGAACTTGACATATTGGTGATCGATATGCCGCCGGGCACGGGTGATATTCAACTGACTATGGCGCAACGCTTTCCGGTCGATGGTGCGATCATTGTCACCACCCCGCATGCGCTCGCTTTGGCTGACGTGCGACGCGCCATGGCCATGTTTCAACGCGTCAACACGCCGGTTCTCGGACTTGTTGAAAATATGGCCTATATGCAATTGGAAAACGGCCAAGAGATTGCCCCCTTTGGCACACTTGACCTCGCCAATGATCCGCAATTAGCCCAGCTCGTCTCGCTCGCGCGCCTGCCGTTAGACCCGCATTTACAACAGGCCATTGCCACCGGAGGCACAATTTTTGATAGGGACAGAGCGCAAAACGCCAATGGCGCCCTGTCGCAGGCTTTCCAATCCTTAAGTGAGGCCACCCAAAAAGCGCTTGCCGATCGGTCCGCCTAAATCTCGGCACGTCACACTTTTAAAAAAGCGGACAACAAAGAGGAAAGACATGTCAGACACACCTTCTCGCAAAGCCTATCGCCTTCTGACCGGTCCCGATGATGCGGCGTTTTGCCAACGCGTGTCGGACGCCATCCAAGAAGGCTATCAACTTTACGGGCCGCCCTTAATGCAGGTTAAACCCGATGGGTCGGTTTGGGTTGGACAGGCCTTGGTGTTGCCGGACGGGCAATTTTAGCCCGATCTAGGCCACATCATCCCGGCGCTTCAGCGTAACGAAACTAAATTCGACGCTATCTCGCGGGCCAGCCGGATAACGCTCCGCGCTAAGCTCAACCCATGCGTCCGGCTCCGATAATTCAAAAAATGTATCGCCGTCAGGCTGCGCGTGAACGCGGGTGAGGTGGATGGTATCCGCAAACGGTTCAAACATACGATAAATTTCACCGCCCCCGATCACCATCACCCCCTCCTCCTTGCACGATGCCAATGCAGTCTGCGGGTCCTCAAACACATCGACATCGGGTACCACAAAGTCTCGATCGCGGGTGAGAACAATATTGCGTCGCCCCGGCAAGGCGCGGCCGATCGACTGAAACGTTTTTCGCCCCATCAGCACCGTATGCCCCAGCGTCAGTTTCTTGAAATGTTGCAAATCGCTCGATAAACGCCATGGCATATCGCCCTTGGCACCGATCACGCCATTTTCAGCAACGGCGACGACCATTTGAAGTTTCAGCACGGCTAGACGGCCACCGGAGCCGGGATATGCGCTTGCGCTTGATAATCGTGAAGCGAGAAATCCTCGAACCGAAACGCAAAGAGATCGCTCACCTCGGGATTAATTTGCATCACCGGCGGTGGCCCCGGTTGACGGGTCAATTGCAGCCGCGCTTGATCAAAATGATTATGATAGAGATGCGCATCACCCAATGTGTGAATAAATTCGCCAGCCACATACCCGCACACTTGCGCCATCATTTGGGTCAATAGCGCGTAAGAGGCGATATTAAAAGGCACGCCAAGAAAAATATCGGCTGAGCGCTGATAGAGCTGGCACGACAAGCGGGGCCGACCCTCCAAGGAAGGCGCCACATAAAATTGGAACAAGCAGTGACAGGGGGGCAAGGCCATGGAAGGAATGTCAGCCGGATTCCACGCCGTGACAATATGGCGCCGCGAATCTGGGTTTTGCTTTAAGCTGTTCACCAGCTCAACAATTTGATCGACAGTCCCGCCAGACCCATTGGGCCAACTCCGCCACTGATGGCCATAGACCGGGCCCAAATTGCCATCGGCATCCGCCCATTCATCCCAAATCGACACACCATGATCTTTGAGATAAGCAATATTCGTGTCGCCGGTCAGGAACCACAGCAATTCATGAATAATCGACTTCAAATGCAGTTTTTTAGTTGTCAGAAGCGGAAAGCCAGACGCCAGATCGAAGCGCATTTGATAGCCGAACACGCTGCGGGTGCCTGTCCCCGTGCGATCATTTCGGTCGACACCGTTTTCCAAAACATGGGCGAGTAAATCGAGATAGGTTTGCATAGCCCTATTATCCAGATTCGCCGCCCGGCCTCCAGATACAAAGCAACACGCGCCGCGCACAACTCACAGCTTTATCCCCTATCATCGGGCCCTTGAGCTGTGCTACACTGCACGTGCCGGCTTGTCCGGCTATGGCGATAAACGGCCTGCGCAATAAACCATTCGGACCCGGGGGCGGTACCCGGCGCCTCCACCATTTATGGGGGCGAAATAGGATCGACGAGGGCGTAAAGGTAGGAACCGTCGCTCGGCATGGTACCATCGTTATCGGGCCATTTTGATAGTTGCAAATGACAACTACGCGGAAGTATCGCTCGCTGCCTAGTCAGCGCGTGACTTCACTTTAAGCCCCAAACCGTCGCAGGTTTGGGCGGGGTTTGGGTGGCACCTGGCAACAGAAGCCACCTATTGACTTACCGCCTGATTTTGAACGATGCCCAACACAGCTTTACGCAGCCCAAAACGCCCATACCCTGCGCGACACACAAGAAACGCGGGTGCAACTTGTAAGCCCACACGCTAGATGGGGCTAGATGGGGCTAATTGGGGCAAAATGGCGCCAGCGGTTGACTGGCTGCAGCGCGGGCGGATCGCGGGCGGATCGCGGGCGGATCTGCATGCTGATTGCGGGCTGATCTAGGAAAGCGCATGTGAATCATGTCACAATCCTATTCTGTTCAGGTTGGAATATGATAAAACCCGGTGGCAAGCATTCAACCGACACCGTTTGGTGCCCTCGCGGCGCGCAATGAATCAGGAGATATCGGAAATATTATGGTTGATGATTTAATGCATTACGACACGCTCACCGAGACCGCGATGCGCTCGGTGATCCGCGACGCGTTGCGGCGTGTGGCTCGGGAGGGCCTTCCTGGGGCGCATCATTTTTTCATTACCTTTGATACAAATTTCGACGGCGTGGGCATGGCCGATCGATTGCGCGCCGCTCACCCGACCGCAATGACCATTGTCTTGCAGCACCAATTTCGTGACCTCGTCGTAACCGAGACCGGATTTTCCGTGGAACTGAGTTTCAACCAAATTCCCGAGCGACTGGCTATTCCCTTTGACTCGATTATCAGCTTCTTCGACCCGCAGGTTGAGTTTGGCTTGCGCTTCTCCAGTCCAGCTGCAGACGCGCTCGACGCCGAGGATGCCGAGCTTTTTGAGGAAGAGGACTTGGCGCATATCGACAGCAACGCATCGATGGATAAGGGGCCGAAAACAAATAGCGACGCGGGTGACCCGCTCGAAAACGAACCAACCAATGGCGATAATATTGTGAGCATTGATAGTTTCCGCAATAAATAAAGTCGAACGAAACCAGTTTTTAATTTCTTGGCAAAAATGAGGACATGATGAGTAATACGCGCACTGAGACCGATAGTTTCGGACCCCTTGAAGTCGCCGCCGATAAATATTGGGGCGCACAAACACAGCGTTCGCTCGGCAATTTCAAAATCGGGGGCGAGACCATGCCAAAGCCGTTGATCCGCGCTTTGGGCATTGTGAAGTTGGCCGCCGCCCGCGCTAATGTTCAGCTCGATAATCTAGAGCCCGAGCTCGCCAATGCCATTGAGAAAGCCGCCGCAGAAGTGGCTGATGGCACGCTCGATGACCATTTTCCGCTCGTCGTTTGGCAGACCGGCTCTGGCACACAAAGCAATATGAACGCCAATGAGGTTATTTCAAACCGCGCCATCGAATTATTGGGCGGAACCATGGGCTCTAAAGACCCCGTGCACCCCAATGATCACTGCAATCGCAGTCAATCATCGAATGATACATTTCCAACCGCCATGCATATCGCCGCGGCGGAACAAGTTGCGCATGTTCTGGTCCCATCCTTGCGCCACCTGCTCGAGGCTCTTGAGGCCAAAGTGGCGGCATGGCAAGACATCGTCAAAATTGGCCGCACGCATCTTCAAGACGCAACCCCGCTCACTCTCGGACAAGAATTTTCGGGATATGCGACCCAAATACGCTATGGCATTGAGCGCGTTGAACAGTCCTTGCCGCGCCTTTATGCCCTGGCACAAGGCGGCACTGCGGTTGGAACGGGCCTGAACGCCAAGCCGGGCTTTGCTGAAAAATTTGCCGCTGAAGTGGCCGCGTTCACCAAACTGCCTTTTGTTACGGCAGAAAATAAATTTGAGGCCCTTGCCGCCCATGATGCCTATGTCGAAATGTCGGGGATGCTCAATGTAATCGCTGCCAGCCTGTTCAAAATTGCCAGCGATATTCGCCTGCTGGGCTCCGGCCCGCGCTCAGGCCTTGGAGAGCTTAGCCTTCCGGAAAATGAACCGGGCTCATCGATCATGCCAGGTAAGGTGAACCCCACCCAATGCGAGGCCATGACCATGGTATGTGCGCAGGTGATGGGCAACCACACCGCCATCACTTTTGCAGGCGCCCAAGGGCATATGGAACTAAATGTGTTTAAGCCTGTTCTGGCCTATAATTTACTCCAGTCGATTAAGCTAATCGCCGAAGCCAGTGTCAGCTTTACCGATAATTGTGTTGTCGGCATTGAACCCAATCGCAGCAATATCACCACATTGATGCAGCGCTCATTGATGCTGGTCACGGCATTGGCGCCAAAAATCGGCTATGACAATGCCACCAAAGTGGCCAAGACGGCTCATAAAAATGGCACCACTTTGCGCGAAGAAGCAGTGGGTCTGGGCTTTGTGACAGAAGAAGAATTTGATGCAATCGTTCGGCCAGAGGATATGATTTCTCCACATTAACGGGTGTTTGGGATGAAGAAACGATCTTTGACGGTTGCCGGACATCAAACCAGCGTATCTCTAGAAGACCCCTTCTGGGAGGCGCTCACAGATATCGCCCGACAGAGAAATCAATCCATCGCTGAACTAGTGGGCGATATTGATGCTCATGCCGACGGCTCAGGACTATCGAGCCGCATTCGCCTGTATATTCTTGCCCATTACCAACGCCAACTGGCCGAACAAAAAGCCCCTGCCAGCTGATCTATCCCGCGCGATTATCATTGAGGCCTATCATTAGGAGCCTATCATTGAGGGCTGTCATATTGGCCTGTCATTGAGGCGTTTTCAGCGCACTGACAGCGCATTGACAGCGGGCGCACCGGATAATGAGGGTGCCTGATATCGCAGCTCAGCACGCGGCGCATTGATGGCGCCCCCCACATGAACTGTCCATTGGCCGCCAAATTCTCGCGGCAGTGCCAAGGCGAGATCATATTTCTGGGCGTAGAGATCAATGCCGCCATGGAGTGTCAAAGAGGGGCCTGGCGAGGTCACCAGCTCGCCCCCAGAAATATCGATTTTTCCCTCTTCTGCACGCAATAAAATCAGGGCGCTGGCGAAGGGGGTGTAGCTGGCTTGGTCCTGTATCTCCAGCTCATCATTGGTGCTCTCGGGGGTCAAGTTTAACCGATTAATAAACAGCAACTTGCCCAAACCGCCATCGATCGACATGTCGCCAGACAGCTGCTGCATAAATTCATCCGCCGACCCTCCGCGCATTCGCATCGAAAATCCACCTGATAAACTGCTCTCGGCGAGATTTTGCCCGGATAATAAAAATCCAATCGCGCCGGCACTCAGCTCGGCAAATTTTCCGTCAAAGCGCACCGACGGCAACAGCGCCCCGCCTTCGGCCAGAACATTGACCATAACCGTGCCGCCCAAGGCCGATACCGTGATCTCGCGCCCCTCCAGCACACCATCGACGAGCCGCACGCGCCCTTTGGCTTCGTCAAACCGTAAACGCCCAAATGATAAATTTTGCGCCACCAGTTCGAGGTTCGCATCAATATCGCCCAGAATAGACCAGCTGACGGGTTGGCCCGACCAAGCGCCCTGATAATCGGGTAAATAGGACTCCAAATTCACCTCCTGAAATCTTAAGGAGGCGGTCAGGTCGGGCCGCTTGGTTGCGTAGCTGATCACCCCCTCACCAGACACTTGCCCCCCACCAATCGCAAGCGCCAAGGCCGAGAAACTGGTCTTCGCGGGGCCTGCAACAATTTGCGCTGAGGCATCGATCATCTCTGTTTTTGGAAGCGCGTCGTTGACCGCTGACGCATTCAAGCGCAGCGCCATAGTGCCGCTTAATTCGCGATCTGCTCCCACCTCGCGCAAACTGCCTTTAAAAGTGATCCGGTCCTCTCCAAAACGCGTCTCGGCGGTTATGTTACCCACGTTATTATTTGTCATGGAGACATTTAGGAGCACCAGCCCAGTTTGATCGGATGGATAGTCGCTTTTTAACCCGATCAAAGAGGCCGCCTGCCCTGCTGATCCCGTCAACCGCGCACGCAGGCGCGTATCCTTAATCAGCCGTCCCAAATCGCGACTGGGCCAAAACACAGAGGCATCGCCGGACATCTCCTCGACACGAAGAGCGCCTTGGGCCTGCACGGCCGGCCAGGCGGCATCGTCGGGAGCCGTGAGAACCAACTGACCATCAAAACGGATTTGCGATGTCGCATTAAATTTAACGGGACGGAACATTTGACGCCACCGCTCGGCCAAAGGTGAAGCCGCCGCCAGTTCCGAGGTCACCCGCAATTGACCAAAGGCGCTTCGCTGGTCATGCGCGAGAATACCAGACACATCAAATGCGCCCCCTTCATAATTACCAATCCGAAGCTGATCGATATGCAGCTGGGCATCACGAACGGCGCCGTTAAAAGCAAGTTTTTCAAGGCGAACAGCGCCGGCTGTCAACGCCCCCAAATTGATCCGGATCGGCATCTCTAGCGCGGGCGGAATGGCCTCAATAAAATCACCCAACCATTGATCCCAGGGCAATTTGGTAACCAGTTTTTCGCCTGAGGGCACATCGGCTGCATCGACCAAGCCCCACTCGACCAAGTCAAGCATGGGGGTCTCGATGGACAGCTCAAGATGCGGCTTGGAGCCAAGCGAATAGACCACATCAAAGGCTTGCTCATAATCGCCCATTTGCGCCAGAACATCGGTAAAAGCATAACGCTGCGGAGCCAGATTAATATCGGCCGAGAAATGTGCGCGCTGAAACTCCGTTCGCTCAATGATCTTTCGGATGAACGCATAAGGCTCGCCGGTTTTGGGCGTCAGCCACATACCAAATTGTGTAAACTCACGAATGTTAAGAGCCATATTCCCGATCAAATGCGGTCCTTGATCTGTCATTTCCAATTCGCCGGCAGCCAGGAACGAGCTCTCATAGGGCAATTGAGCGCTGACCCGATTAAGCCGCAAGCGCCCCTCGCCAAAACCAACAGCAAGCGAGACATTTTGAATCTCTTCATCCTTGAGCAAAATTCGATCAATATTAATGACGGCATCAATTTGCTCAGGCAGTGGTGCGATTAAGGTCAGCAATCGCATCATTTCGATATCTGAAACCGGATGAATTCGATCACTCAGGGTGAGGCCAGAAACATCCAGACGTTCCGCTGAAATATTCAAAAACAGCTGATCCGGCTGTTGATCGACCCCGCGCGTGAGGGCCGCTTGCAAGGTGAGGGCTTGTCCCAGACCCAAAACCCGCAAGCGATCGGTTTGAACGCCTGCCTCATTCGCATAGATCAGCCCATTAATGGAGAGATAGCGGGCCGTAGATAAAGGAATATCCAGGCCCACGGAGCGCATGAGAGGCCCCAAAGCCTGACGACTGGACAGCGCAAACTCGCCAGTCACTTCGCGCGCTGGGCTTTCCGTCATGAAGCCTGAAAACTCGAATACGAGCTGACTTCCACCATCGAGGCGCAGGGAAATCGGCAACCGTTTACCCTGACGCTGCGATGCCTCATATGATATTTCCATCGCTTGGTTTTCATAGTCAAACCGACCGTCAATGGCGAGCGGCTTAAAATGATCGGTCAACCGTGCCGAGGCGGACACATTCTGCAAATCGATCGCATGATCGGCAAAGGCAATTTTAATTGAGCTGTCGCGAAGCGAAAAAATAATCGGCACAGCCGTTTCTTGCTCCCGATCAAAGGCATTTTGCAACTGCTGGGCACTCAAAGTGAGGCGGGTACCGGCAATTTCAATCGCGCGTATTGTCATTTTACCCATCAGCAAGTCGGAAATGCTCAGCCCCAAAGTAATCGATTGCGCATGATATTGAGTGAGCTCCGAGGGTGCCGACATTTTCTCATCGCGCGGGCGCTTCGTGAGACGCACTTGGGACAGCCGCACCTCTGGGGCCGGTAAGAATGTCACATGATAATAGCCCGAATGCCTAATCTCGACGCCCAGCTGATCGGCCAGCTGATTGAGAGGGTCCGAAAAATATCGCCCAAAATCGATAAAACGCGGCGCCAATAATAAGCCGCCAATGAGGACAATTAAGAAACTCGCAACCACCGTAACCGGAGAGCGCATCGCCCGACGTCCTTTCTTTTTGTTATCGGCCAAGGCCTTAAGCATGCCCTCAAGAGATTACGAGAGGATGACAAGACAAGCCGAGGCATAATGTTATAATGCCACAAGAATCAGGATGCGTATGATGTCAGACCCATTTGATCTTGGCAATGACGGGGAAGAAATCGGAAACCCGATGACCTCGCCCGCGCCAGCCGGAAATGCCGCGCGCGCTATGCAAGCGCGCAGTCAGCCTTTGCGTGCGCGCCTGATCGACCCCTTAAACGATGCCCAATGTGAGGCCGTCACAGCTCCCGATGGCCCGCTTTTGGTGTTGGCGGGGGCAGGCACAGGTAAGACCCGTGTTCTCACCACGCGCATCGCCCTTCTGCTGGCTGAGGGGCGCTGTTGGCCGAGCCAAATTCTTGCCGTGACCTTTACCAATAAGGCCGCGCGCGAAATGAAAGAGCGGATCGGGCATTTGATCGGGGAAGGCCCAGAAGCGGTTCCGTGGTTGGGCACGTTTCACTCGCTGTCGGTTCGAATGCTACGCAAACATGCCGAGCTTGTGGGGTTGCGATCTGACTTTACGATTCTCGATACGGATGACCAAATTCGTCTCATGAAACAAATAATTATCGCTGAAAATATTGATGAAAAGCGTTGGCCGGCTCGACAATTGGCCGGTTTAATTGACCGCTGGAAAAACCGAGGCTGGCATCCCGATCATGTGCCCGAGCAAGAAACGGCCTATTTTGCCGATGGGGCAGCGCAGAAATTATATGCCCAGTATCAAGCCCGCCTCAAAATTTTGAATGCCGCGGACTTTGGCGACCTGCTGCTCGAGACGGTGCGCTTGCTCCAAGAAAATCCTGAAATTTTGGCCGGCTATCAGGAAAAGTTTAAAGCAATTTTGGTGGACGAGTATCAAGATACCAATGTCGTGCAGTATTTGTGGCTCCGATTGCTCGCCCAACATCATAATAATATTTGCTGCGTTGGCGACGATGATCAGTCAATCTATGGTTGGCGCGGCGCTGAGGTGGATAATATTTTGCGCTTTGAACGCGACTTCCCGGGGGCGCATGTTATTCGTCTCGAGTGCAATTATCGTTCGACAGCCCATGTATTAGCGGCGGCGTCGGGGCTCATTTCCGCAAATAAGAGCCGACTAGGCAAGACCTTGTGGACGGAAGCCAATGAAGGGGAGCCCGTGCGCATTCGCGGCACCTGGGACAGTGAAGAAGAAGCAAGGCTGACCGCCGACGACATTGAAGACTATCAACGCAAAGGGCACCCGCTTGATGACATTGCGATTTTGGTGCGCGCCAGCTTTCAAATGCGCGAGTTCGAAGATCGGTTTATTTCGCTGGCCATCCCCTATCGTGTAATCGGCGGGCCGCGCTTTTATGAGCGCGCGGAAATTCGGGATGCCAATGCGTATTTGCGCTTAGTGCTTCAACCGGATGACGATCTCGCCTTTGAGAGAATTTGCAACCGGCCCCGTCGCGGCTTGGGCGAAGTTGCCTTGTCGACCTTGCGCCAAATGGCCCGTGCCCAAAACATTTCTCTGTATCGGGCGGCAAGCCAAATTATCGCAACGGACGATCTCAAGCCGGCCGCGCGGCGGGCCTTGAGCGGGTTTTTGCAAGCCGTCGACCGCTGGCGCTTATTGACGGAGTCGGACGCGCCCGGAAACATTGCCGAGATCATTCTCGATGAAAGCGGCTACACGGCGATGTGGCAAGCCGACCGATCGCCCGAAGCTCCTGGCAAGCTCGAGAACCTCAAAGAACTTGTGCGTTCGATGGATGAATTTGCCAATTTGCGTGACTATCTGGAACATATTTCTCTGGTGCTCGACGCGCAAAATAGCGATACCGAAGACCGTGTGTCGTTAATGACCCTGCATGCCGCTAAAGGGCTGGAGTTTGAAACGGTTTTTCTGCCTGGGTGGGAAGAGGGTCTTTTTCCTCACCAACGGAGCCTCGATGAAACGGGCACGCGCGGGCTAGAGGAAGAACGGCGCCTCGCCTATGTCGGCATCACCCGAGCCAAGCGCAATTTAACCATTTCATTTGCCGGCAACCGTCGCACCCATGGTCAATGGTCGGCCGCGCTCCCCTCGCGCTTTATTGATGAAATTCCGTCCGATCATGTGGAGATCGTGGGCAATGAAGAAGCGGCCACCATGTCCTTGCCCAGCAGTCGATTTGCCCGCGACTTTGAGGGATCGAGCTATGCAAGCCCGGGGTGGCAGCGCGCGCAACATAATGCGCATAAAAATATCGACGCAACCTCACCCCGCATGACGGGCGCGTCGCAGCGCCGCGCTGCGGGCCAAGTTAATTATGGACAACGTATTTTCCATCAAAAATTTGGCTATGGGCGAATTGAAGGGATAGAGGGAAGTAAACTCACCGTTCGCTTCGACAAAGCCGGTGTCAAAAAAGTCATGGAAAACTATGTCGAACCCGCCTGAAGTCGACCTATTTCGCGTCATCGTCAGATCACGACACATCCAACACATCGAACAGGCTTTGGAGGACGCTGGAGCCTTGAGCGTCTATCTCGCGTCAAGCGACGAAATGCCCCTTGCCGATCCACGACAATCCGACTTCCGCTTCGGCGACCAGATCGAAGCCCTGTTTGATTACCCGCCAGATCGTGCGCCCTGGCAGGCGCTAGACCCGCAGGCCGACATCCACATCGAGCACGTTGAAAAGATCGATTGGGTGAGCCAAAGCCAACAAAATCTTCCGAGGATCAATGCCCCGCCCTATTGTGTCTTCGGTGCGCATGCGCGCCCCGCGCATCATAGTTACCGCACGGCGATCGAGCTGGAAGCGGGAGCGGCGTTTGGCACCGGCCATCATGAAACAACCCAATTGTGCCTCAAAGCCATTGGCACTTTGGTGAAGCGCGGACGCATTCCAGCCCAACAGAGCTGTTTGGATATGGGGTGCGGCTCTGGCATTTTAGCCATTGCCCTTGCAAAATCGACACCGACCTATGTCATTGCCAGCGACATTGATGACGAAGCCGTCATCGTGACCCGCCATAATGCCGCGCGCAATGGTGTGTCGCAGCACATTCATGCGGTCGAGGCGGCGGGCTTCCAACACCCTGTCATCCGCCAGCACGCGCCCTATGGGCTAATTGTCGCCAACATTCTAGCGCATCCTTTATGCGACTTGGCGACGGGGTTTGCCGAGCACACACGCGCCGGCAGTGTGGTGGTGCTATCTGGATTATTGCAATCGCAAGCCCAGCGCGTCAAAGCCCGGTTTCGGAGCGCCGGATTTGTGGTAAGCTCCAGCGAATTTCAGGGGGATTGGGCATGCCTCACCCTCACGCGATAACGTAAGGCGGAAGTAAAACACAAATGGCTTCGATGCAGGCGCTCTATCAGGATTTTTCAGCCCCCGACAGCACGGGAGATATCGCGGCGCGCGTCAATGCATTGCGGACGTCGCTTGCCGAGGCCGGCCTCGCCGGCTTTATTGTGCCGCGCGAAGATGAGTATCAAGGCGAGTATGTTCCGGCCGGCAATGAGCGTTTGCAGTGGCTAACCGGTTTTAACGGCTCCGCCGGGCTGGCCATTCTTCTGCACGATCACGCGGCGCTTTTTGTGGATGGGCGATATACGTTACAAGCCGCCCAGCAAACCGACACCAACCTCATCTCAGTCATTCACAGCGCCGATCAAAAGCCGAGCGCGTGGCTGGCCGACCACATTGAGGCGGATACCGAGATCGGCATTGATCCCCGTCTACACAGTGCCACTATGTATCGCCAATTTGAGCGCCTGTGCATCAAGGCTGGCGCACGGCTACGCCCGCTTACCTCGAACCCCATTGACGCGCTGTGGCACGACAGGCCGGCCCTGCCCGATTTTCCTGTGCAGGACCATCCGATCGACGTGGCCGGCGAAACAGCATCGCATAAAATTGAGAGCATAGGCGCGCTTCTCGACGATGCGGGTCAAAATGCTTTATTGATCACCCAACCCGAGAATATTGCATGGCTTTTAAATATTCGCGGCACCGACGTACCCCACACGCCCTTTGTCTTGTCGACGGCCATTTTACACAGCGACCAAACGGTCGACTGGTATATCGCCCCCGAGCGCATCTCGGATACGCTGCGCACGCGCCTGGGCGCCTCGGTGCGGCTCATCCCACCGACTGACCTCGCCAAAGGGCTCGCTGCGCAAGCGGGCAAAGCGGTTTGGCTCGACCCGATAACCACGCCCATGTGGTTTATTCAAAATCTAAAAGGCGCCCAGATATACGAAGCCGCCGATCCGATCGCCCTGCCCAAAGCGCGGAAAAATGCGACCGAGATATCGGGGGCCGAACAGGCCCATCTTTGGGACGGTGTGGCGTTGTGCCGATTTCTCCATTGGCTCCAGACCTCACCCGAACCGAAAACCGAAATTAGCGTCGCTTGCCAATTAGAAGCGTTTCGCCGCGATCAACCTCGCCTACGTGATTTAAGTTTTGACACAATTTCGGGAAGTGGCCCAAACGGCGCCATTGTGCATTACCGGGTCAACCAAGCCACTGACCGGCCTTTGGAAGACGGCACTCTGTATTTGGTCGATTCGGGCGGACAATATGATTGTGGGACAACCGATGTCACACGCACCGTTTTAATGGGCACCACACCACATCCCGATATGGTTGGCCATTTCACCCGCGTTCTACGCGGACATATTGCGCTGGCCAAGGTGACATTCCCGATCGGAACCACAGGTGCGCAACTCGATGCGCTGGCGCGGGCCCCGCTGTGGGAAGCGGGATTAGATTTTGATCACGGTACAGGACACGGGGTCGGCAGTTATTTATCCGTCCACGAAGGCCCCCACCGGATCTCCAAAGGAAGTGACGTGCCCTTACAGCCGGGCATGATCGTTTCAAATGAACCGGGCTATTATCGCGCCGGCGCCTACGGCATCCGCATCGAAAATTTACAATATGTGGTTGACGCCTCGCCAAAGGGCGATCGTCCCATGCTGGGCTTTCAAACGCTCACCCGCGCACCAATTGATCGTCGATTAATTGACGCAACCCTACTTGCACCCGATGAGCGCGATTGGCTCAACCAATATCACGACGAAGTCTATCACATGGTGAGCCCCTATTTGGACGAACCCGTTGCGCACTGGCTCAAGGTTCAATGTGCGCCGATCGCCTAATGCTGTTTATTTGTGCGCGGCGACGAGCTCAATCCAGCCCGCTTCATCTAAAACAGTGATGTCGAGCTCTTGAGCCTTTTTAAGTTTAGATCCAGCGCTCGTACCAGCGATCACTAAATCGGTTTTCGCGGAAACGCTTCCCGAGACGCGGGCGCCCAAGGCTTCGGCTTGCGCCTTAGCCTCGGCTCGACTGAGCTGTTCTAACGTGCCTGTGAAAACAATGATTTTACCCGCCACGGGACTATCGCTTGCCACACGGGCGGGCGAAACCGGTTGCACGCCAGCCTCCACCAGCGCCGTCAAAACGGCACGATTATGCGGCTCCGCGAAGAAATCAATTAAGGCATCCACAAGGGTTTCCCCCACCCCATCTTGGTTCATTAAATCATTTCGGCTTGCCTCATTGCCCGCACACATGGCATCCACGGCCTCGGTCAGAGCGCTCAAGGAGCCATAATAGCGCGCCAGCAATTTCGCGTTTACATCGCCGACGAAACGAATACCGAGACCAAAAATCAAACGCTCAAGGGGCGGTTGGGCGGCAATCTTAATGGCCTCAAACAATTTGCGTCGGCTTTCTTTAAGCTGGCCCTTTTGCGGCCCCGACTGATAAATCCAATCCTCCGGCGGCTGGTTGGCATATCGTGCTTCCAACGTAAAAATATCCTGTGGCGCCGCAATGAGCCC
>CBFIIU010000001.1:52019-57815 GCA_965662735.1 Alphaproteobacteria bacterium | reverse complement strand
CGTTTGCGCCTGTTCCGCCGGAAATTTGTGGGCGATAGCCCAGCGCGGGGATCGTCCCACACTGCCCAAGCGGTTTTGCCAGTCAAGGCGGTCGATTTTATAGACCATCCCATCAATATCATAGCCCAAGGAAGCGCGCTGAGCTTCAATGTCACGCCAGTGCCCGACAAGTTCAGCGGCTGTCGCACAGCGACGCGTATGCGGATTAGTGACAAAGCCCCAATCGCGCAAATGTTCCAGCATGGCGGATTGGGTGGCAGCTGGCAGCTCGCTCATCTCGCCCCACGCATAAGCAAAAAAATTCAAGGGGCGTTGGGCGGTGACCGATGCATCTAATTGACGCAAACTACCCGCCGCCGCATTACGGGGATTGGCAAAGGTCGCTCGGCCGGCGTGCTCTTGCTGGTCGTTGAGCGCCTGAAACGCATCATGACGCATATAGACCTCGCCTCGGATCTCCACAATATCCGGCGCCGAGGCCGGCAAGCGACGGGGGATATCTGATAGCGTTTTTAAATTCTCAGTAATGTCTTCGCCGGTTTGGCCGTCGCCGCGGGTGGCGCCATAGACAAGCGTGCCCTGCTCGTAACGGATGCTCGCCGAAAGGCCATCAATTTTGGGCTCGCTGGTCAGCTCAATCGATGCGCCCTCCGCCAAACTCAAAAACTTACGGACACGTTCGATAAAATCGTCGACATCCTCGGGCGAAAACGCATTGCCCAGCGATAACATGGGCACCTGATGGGCGATTTTGGCAAAGCCCTGGGCCGGCGCCGCCCCCACTCGTGCACTCGGACTATCGGCACGCTTGAGGTCGGGAAAATGCGCTTCAATTTCCGCATTACGCCGCACCAAAGCGTCATAGTCGGCATCCGACACTAAGGGCGCATCGTTTTGATGGTAAGCAATATCCAATTGCGCAATCTGTTGGGCCAGTTCCGCCAATAAGGCGGCGGCCTCAGCGCGGCTTAACTCTGTGACCGCCTTTTCCATTACGAGATCGCAAGAAGCCGATCAGCGGCGGCGCGTGCTTCATCGGTGATTTCCGCACCCGACAGCATGCGTGCGATCTCCTCGCGCCGGGCGCCTAGATCCAGCACATCCACTTGCGTGCGGGTTGCTCCTGAATTTTGCTGGTCTTTAAACACCCGCCATTGCTGATCACCCCGTGCTGCCACTTGAGGGGAATGGGTGACCACCAAAACCTGATGCTTTTGCGCAACCCGATTGAGCCGCGCGCCAACGGCTTCGGCGACCGCACCACCAACGCCTGCATCCACCTCATCGAAAATAAGGGTATGGCTATGATCGCTCGGCGCCAGCACCACTTTCAATGCCAGCATGAACCGCGCCAATTCGCCACCCGAGGCAATTTTAGAGATCGGCCCCTCCGGTGTTCCAGGGTTGGTTTGGGCAACAAACCGGATCTTATCGCGCCCTTGGGGTCCAATCTGCTCGGCCGCTTCAACCGCAACGCGAAACGTCGCGCCATCCAGTTTCAGCGACAGAAGTTCGCCATTCACAGCCTCGGCCAAGCCGAGCGCGGCTGTATGCCGAGCCGCACTGAGCTGAGCGGCCGCATCGTCTAATTGGGCCTGCGATTTCTCGCACGCGGCGTGCAATTTTTTGCCAATGGCGGGGTCATCATCGAGCGCGTTCAAGCGCTCGCGCATATCGGCTAAGAGGCTGGGCAATCCATCGGGCTCAACACGATGTTTCCGCGCGAGATCTTTAAGCGCAAAGAGCCGGTCCTCGAGACGCTCTAAGGCAAGTGGATCGGCATCCATATGTGCTGCAACATCGTCTAAAAGCCGGCGTGCTTCATTGAGCTCAACCTCGGCGCGCTGCAGCCCCGCCAAGCTCTCATCTAACGCCCCTTCGGCCATCGGAGCCAGTTTTTCGATCAAGCCGACCGCGCGACTGAGACCAAGCTCAGCCCCGCCGTCACCAGCGAGGCTATTCAGGGCCTCCGTAATATCGACCGTCAGGCGACCGATATTTTTCTGCAAAGCCCGCGCCGCCGCCAACTCATCCACCTCTCCCGGCTTCGGGTCGAGGGCGGTGAGTTCCGAGACGGATGCTTGTAAGAAGGCGATCTCTTCATTTCCCGCCTGTTGCCGCTCCTGATAGGCTTGCCAGGCATCGGCATCGGTGCGCCATTGCTGAAAGGCCTGCGTAACTTTTTGCACTTGCGGGGATAGGCCACCAAAGGCGTCGAGCAAAGATAATTGTGTTACGGGAGCAATCAGCGCTTGGTTCTCGCTTTGACCATGGATTTCAACCATGGCGCCCCCGATTTGAGCCAGCAAACCAACACTGGTGGGCGTGTCATTGATAAAGGCGCGACTGCGACCATCCTTGTGCTGAATGCGGCGCAGGATTAATTCGTCGCCGGCGGGAATGCCATTTTCCTCGAGCAGAGACACAATGTCATCGCGCTCATGCAGGCTGAAAATGGCGGTAACGCTTCCTTGGTCAACCCCATGGCGCACCATAGACGCATCGCCCCGTGCCCCGATGGCCAGGCCCAGTGCATCGAGAAGAATAGACTTACCAGCCCCCGTTTCACCGGTCAGGGTCGAGAGGCCAGCCGTCCAGTTCAACTCAAGCTGATCAATGAGGACAATGTCACGAATGGACAAGGTCAAGAGCATGGCCTGCTCCTAGAAAATCGCTTGCCATGTTTTAGACAGCCATGATTTTTCGGCGCCTTCCGGCACCAACTCACGCTCGACCAAAAGCCGATAACTGTCTGCATACCACTCGGAGTCGGGGTAATTATAGCCCAAAATAGCGGCACTGGCTTGCGCCTCAGACTCGACACCCAGTGTCAGATAAATTTCGGTCAGGCGATGCAAGGCCTCTGGCACATGGGTGGTGCGATCGAAAATCTCAACGACCCGCCGAAACCGGCGCAAAGCCGCAGCATATTCACCGGCGCGCAAATAATAACGCCCCACCGCCATCTCTTTTCCCGCCAAGTGATCCATGGTCAGATCCAACTTCAACACAGCATCGCGCGCATAGTCACTCTCAGGGAAACGACGGATGACCTCGATGAGGGATTGCTGGGCCAGCTCCGTGATTTTTTGATCACGGCGCACATCAGAAATCTGCTCGTAATAGCTCATCGCAATTAAATAATAGGCATAAGGCGCTTGGGTGTTGCCTGGATAGAGCGACACAAAGCGACGCGCGGTTAAAATGCTCTGCTCATACTGGTTTTGAATGTAATAGGTGTAGGCGGCCATGACCATCGCCCGACGCGCCCATTGCGAATAAGGATGCTGACGTTCAACCTCATCAAACTGCGCTGCAGCGATGATAAAATTGCCACGGTCCAATTCATCCATGGCCTCATTGTAAATTTCTTCAACGGGGCGTTCGACATACTCGATCACCTCACCATTATTGGCGCCGCAAGAGGCCAAAAACGGTAGGGAAATCAGGAACACAAAGGGGTAGAAGCGACGAGTTTTAAACATGTCCGAACTTTACCCGACTCCGCGCTCAGTACAAGCGAGATTTTGACGCTTTCACAGATTTGAGCAGAGAAATAAGTGAGAAATAAGTGAGAAATAAGTGAGACGGGAAAAAGAGAGGCGAGAAAAAAGACTATTCAGCCGCCATCATAACGGCGTTCGGGCTGACCAATTCGAAATGCTCGGGCTCCATGAACAACGCATTAAGGAGCTTATTGTGCAAAGCATGACCTGCCTTGAAACCACGATAGCACCCAATGATTGGGAGACCCGCTAAATACAGATCACCAACCGCATCGAGCAGCTTATGGCGCACAAACTCATCCGTGCTGCGCAGCCCCTCTTCATTGACGACGCCTTGATCATCGACCACGACTGCATTTTCAAGGGAACCTCCGAGAGCCAAGCCCATGCGGTGCATTTCCTCGACTTGTTTCAGCAAACAAAATGTCCGCGCATCGCCGACTTCCCGACCAAAGTTGGTTTCAGCCAAGTCGAACGCATATTCTTGGTGGCCAATCGTTTCATGGTCGAATTCAATGACAGCCTCAAAGCGCTGACCATCATAGGGCAATAATTCGCAGTACGAATCGCCATTTTCAACACGAATAGGCTGGGTAATGCGTAAATAGCGACGCGGAGCATCGAGCACACTCACGCCAACACGCGTCAGCGCCTCAACAAACACTTTCGAGCTGCCATCCATAATGGGGACTTCTGCGCCATCTATCTCAACCACAGCATTGTCAATGCCAAGACCGGCAAAAGCCGCCATTAAATGCTCAACGGTTCCAATCGAGTAGCCATGAACATTTGAAATACGGCTCGACAGGGTCACATCGCACACACGGCTAAACAGAGCTGAAATCAGCCCTTCTTCCATGCTTGGCGCATCTGTTCGAATGAACAAAATACCAATATCAGCCATTGCAGGCTTAATGGTCATATTGACTTCTGCGCCTGAATGCAGACCAACACCCGACAGCGACACTGCTTCTGCCAAAGTGGTTTGCTGACGCTCCACACCCTCGGCCACACCCAAAGGCAGTGGCCGCACGTCAAAGCGCTCTTGAATTTGCGCGACAGTGGTAGGTGGCGGTGTCATTAACTACAAAACCCTTTTTTCATTTATGGGGAAAGCCAGGCAACCGAAGTTTGGATTGACTTTTTTACCCCTCAAAAGCGCATGCGCTCTTCTCATGAAATGGTTTTAGGGAAGTCTTGGCCAGTTCTCAATTAACTCTTTATTACATCTTGTAACAATTGTGTCACAAACCGCAGAGGCCTGGATCGCCTCCCAAAAGGCTACTCAAAAGGCTGGCTGAAAAGGCTAGCTTAAACGGCAAACAGCCCGTCTTTAGGCTAAACTAAAGACGGGCTGTTCTATTTTTTATATTATTTATCAGATGTTTATCGACGCAAGAAGGTTGGAATGTCGAGTTGCTCGCCCGCATAGGCTGTGGCGCCACCTGCGCTCATAACGGTTTGCGAGGTGGTGACCGTCGGCGCCGCAGAGGGGCTCACGGCCGAAGCAGAGGGGGCCGAGACAGAGGGGGCCGACACTGCGTCTGCTTGCGCATTTGCTTGCATAATTGGTGCCGTTGCCGCTTTCTCAGCTGGCGCGGCCGCCTTTGTTGCCGCCGGCACCTGCGTAATAGCGACAGCCGGGGTTGCCGCTGGGACTGTCGAGGCGGGAGCGACCGAAGCTGTTGCGCGTGTTGGCAGGTCGGGCACATCGATATCCGTCTCATCCTCTAAATGAGGTTGACGGGTCGCTGGACGCGCCGGCTCTTGCACCGTCTGAGCGGCAACCAAGGGTTCGGCTGAACGGCTCGGCGGAGCTGAGACCTCAGATGCGGGCTCAGAAGTGGCCGGAGCGGCAGCTTGAGCAACCCTTTCCCTGGTGATCTGAGGCGCGTCCATGGTCTCACCCTTAGCCTCAACCTTGGCCTCACCCTTAACCTCAGTTTCGTCCACAAAAGACACTGGTTCATCGGAAATGATGGGGTCTTGGTGAACCTCATTTTTGGGCGCTCCGCGACCAAAGACACGCTCTAAAAAGCTGCGCGAACGCTTGGGAATTTCGCGCTTGGCCGGCATGACCGGACGTTCTGCCAGAAAATCCGGAAGATCACTTTTCGGTGGCTCCGATGCGACAGCAGAAGATTGAGCGCCTACCGGATCAGATGCCGGCATTGAAGATGTCGCCATCGCGTGCTCGGCTTCACTTGCCCCTTCGGGCTCGTCGTCAAAGGCCATTTCAACAAACGACTCTTGACCGCGGTCAAGCGTAATCACCTGACCCCGTAATTCG
>CBFIIU010000001.1:49407-51296 GCA_965662735.1 Alphaproteobacteria bacterium | reverse complement strand
ATATCGACAACTTCCGACAAGCTCTCTTCCGCCGCCGCTTCGCCGATCGAGGGATCGGCTCCTGCGCCGAGACCTTCGGTCAGTTTTCCGCCAATTTGAATTCGACGATCCGCCTGGCTGAGGCTGAGTGCTTGTGCATCGGTATTAGCGACCACAAAATCGACCCCTTCGAGGCCTGCGGCGACCATATTATTGACCGCATTGCCGCCAGCACCACCCACACCAAAAACGATGATACGGGGCTTAAGCTCGCGCTTTGAAGGTATTGTAAGTTGAATGCTCATAATCTGCTCCCTAGTTTATCCAATGATTGGGTTGGGTCTGGTGGGTCGTGTTTAAAATGTGAAAATCAATAATCCCCCACATAAGATCGTGATCTTCGTTCTGGTCTCTTTGCCCGAGAGCAAAATTTGATTTTTTCGGCTTCATCTGTGTCATTGTACCGCCCTCTTAAAAATTTAATTTCAGCCACTGTCCGATATTCGACCACCGGCTCAGCAACGGCATTGCCGGCAAAGCCGTCTGATCGGCCTTACGCGCATAGGCCACAGCTCCTGCCGCGCCTGAAAATGCGGTATGTGCCGCCATATCGGGCAGGCCGTTCAGGCGCATGGGCGTTGCCACACGCACTGTGCGATCAAAATAATGCTGTGCGAATTCGCGCGCCCCATTAAGCGACGCCCCACCACCGGATAGCACCATCCGCCGCCCCGCCAGCTGTGCCAAGTCGCTTTTCGACAGATTTTGTTTCACCAGCTCAAATGTCTCTTCGAGGCGGGGGCGAATAATTTTGGTCAGGGCATCATATTGCACCATCACGGGTTCATCCCCATCTGACGCCACATCAATTTCATCAGCGCCATGGGTGGTCGATAAGGCGCTCCCCACCAAATTCTTAATCCGCTCGGCCGTCGCCAGGGGCACGCCTAAGCCATGCGCTAAATCCCGCGTGATGTGATGAGCGCCCGCAGGCACGACGCCACATAAAACGGGATGCCCCTCGAAAAACACACTATAACCTGTGGTCGATCCCCCCATCTCCAAATGCAGCACACCCAAATCCATCTCATCAGCGGTCAAGGTGGCCAAGGCGCTCGCATAGGGCGACAGAATAAATTTTTGAACATCGAGATGACACCGCTCGAGGCAGGCGCGAATATTTTGCAGGGGTGCAATAGGAACCGAGATCACATGCACATCTACGCGCAACACTTGCCCAATGAGACCGCGCGGATCGTGTAAGCGACGACTTTCATCCACTGCATAGTCAATCGGGATTGCATGTAAAATATCGTAATCGGTATGATAGAGTTGCTCGGTTGCATGGCGCATGGCCATCACCACATGCTCATCGGTTACAATTTGCTGATTCAAACTAATTTCGACCGTCGCAATACGGCTCATCAGGCGATCCGGTGAGATGCTGACAATCAAGTCCGAGACGTCCGTCTCCGCCATGCGCTCGGCTCCGTCTACTGCTGCCCGGATCGCACGCTCGGCCTCGACCATATGCGTCACATGGCCCCCGCGTAGCCCTTCCCCCCGATGGTAACCAAATCCGGTGATGATCGCGCGCTCTTCGGTTTCGCCCGCCAATGGTGTTTCGGCGATAATACAGGCGACCTTACATGTCCCCAATTCGAGGACGGCAACATGCCGTCGACGATGCGCGGAGGTCCGTTTAACCTGAGAGGGAGCGTTCGGTTTGATCACGTTTTTGCCCCTTTATCGCTATCACGGCGCAGTAAAATTCGATCGGCCAAGCGCAGATCAATCGTTTGCCGTGCCACAGCGAGCACGCGCTGTTTTTCTTCGAGCGCCATTAGTTTCTCAAGAGCGGCCGTCATGTCGCCCTCCGGCAAAAGCACGTCACCCCCATGGTCCAAATG
>CBFIIU010000001.1:38446-49389 GCA_965662735.1 Alphaproteobacteria bacterium | reverse complement strand
CTTGACCCAGCTCGCCGCCACCAGGCGATTGCGCACAACAGGGTATTGATCGAGCAAGTCGAGCAAATGCGCGGCTTCAAACTCGCCACCGAGGCCGCGTATCCGCGGTAAATAGTTAAAAGCCTCGAGGTGTTGATCGATAATTTTATGGCCGGCTCGGTCGATCAAGTAACGATGATCGGCGCGCTCCAAAATGGCATAGGGCTCATATTCAACGATATCGACATGCACAAGATCGGGAAGACGCCGAACCAAGCGCGCTTCTTTAATCCACGGCAATGTTTCTAACCGGTATTTTTTATCCTCAATATCGAGCGCCAAAATGGGGCTGCCCGCTGCGATATCCAAGGTCGCTAAAATGGTTTCCCGTTGGGTGCGATAGCGCCCGACTAGGGTGACGTCGCGCACATGAAATCCAACTTCTGACAGGCTATGCGCAATTTGCGAGTGCATCGAAAATGCCGCAAAAATAACAAAGGCCATGCCCCCGATCATGGCTGTTGACCCAATTTTCTTCAACAAAGCGAGGGAAAGCGTCGGCGCTGTCAGACGGGGTCTGAATGATGGCCTGAAACGTTGTGTGAAAGACGCCCAGCGTCCCATTTGTGTTTTGCCTATTTTTGGCATGATGCATCCTCCACAAGCCATTGCACAATTTCATGAAAGCCAATGCCCTGCGCCGCCGCCATTTCGGGGATCAAAGACACCGGCGTCATTCCGGGTTGAGTGTTAATTTCAAGCGCCACAAGGCCCACACCAGCTTCATCAAAACGAAAATCCGTGCGCGTCACGCCGCGACAGCCGATCACCTCATGGGCGGCGCGGGCATATTCTTGAATTTGTTCTTTCACTGATCCGGAGATCGCAGCCGGGACATGGTGCTCGGAACCTTGCGGTTCATATTTGGCGGCATAATCGTAAAATTGGCGCTGCGTGGTGATTTCCAGGACATCAAAAACCGTATCCCCCATGACGCCACATGTGAGCTCGCGGCCCGCCACATAGACTTCCGCCATCATCATAATATCTGTGGGGTCGATGGGCGCGAGCGGTCCTTGGGGATCTGACACCATGTAAATGCCAACACTCGACCCCTCACACACAGGCTTCAGCACATAAGGGCGATCGAATGGGTGTTCGCGATAAGCACTGGCCAGAAAGACCCGATCTTCAGCAACCGGAATATTGGCCTGCGCGAACATGATTTTGCTGCGCTGTTTATCCATGGCCAAAGCTGACGCCAAGACACCTGAATGCGTATAGGGAATTTGCAATGTTTCCAACACACCTTGGATCACGCCATCCTCGCCCCCCACGCCGTGCAATGCGTTGAAACATAGATCCGGGGAAAGGCGCGATAAGACGGACGCAATATCGCGGCCGACATCAAGGGGCGACACCCGATAGCCAAGACGCTCCAGCGCGGCTTGGCATTGAGCACCCGAGACTAAACTCACCTCGCGTTCAGCTGACCAGCCGCCCATCAAAACAGCAATATGCGGCGCAACGCGGCTCATAGCGCCACCCCTAATCGTTTAATTTCCCAATCGAGCGCCACGCCGCTATTTTCTAAAACACGGGCGCGAACTGTTTCCCCGAGGCTCTCAAGATCGGCGGCGCTCGCTTGTCCGTGATTGATTAAAAAATTACAATGCTGCGGAGACACTTGGGCCTCGCCTTGAGCCAACCCCCGACACCCCGCGGCATCGATGAGTTTCCACGCTTTGGGACCATCCGGACAGGTGCCGGCCGGATTTTTAAAGGTGCTACCGCCCGTTCGACTGCGAATAGGCTGGCTGGCGCCGCGTTGCTCGGCGATGTCCTGCATTGCTTTTTGGATGGTATCGGGATCTCCTGCATCCGTTGCAAAGGTTGCACTTACAAAAACCAATTCCGGCGCCATGGGGTTCGATCGATAGGAAAGGCCCATATCCGCGGCGCTTAAAATGCGTTCTTCCCCAGCCAAAGTGAAGGCGGTGGCGGCGATCAGCCGATCGCGCGTTTCACCCCCATAAGCCCCCGCATTCATGGCTAGCGCACCGCCAATAGTTCCAGGAATGCCACTTAAGAAACTCAGCCCATCGCGCCCCATTTGTGCGGCTTTGCGCGCGACCGCTACATCCAAGGCAGCGGCACCTGCCGTCACCGTGCCATCATCGGCAACACGGATATCGTTAAAGCCTTTACCCAAGCGCACAGTTACGCCCGGAATGCCGCCATCACGCACCAGCACATTGGACCCCGCACCTAAAATCGTCAGGGGCACCTCTGTTGGGCGATGCGCCAGAAAAAATTGCAAGTCCTCTGGATCGGCCGGCATAAAGAGAATTTCAGCCGGGCCGCCCACCCGAAACCAGGTAATCTCAGCCAGCGCTTGTCCGCTTACATAGCGTCCGCGGCAGTTTGGCAAGTGAGCCAAGAGAGGTGATACAGCCGCGCTCATGCACCCTCCTCTCGACGATCGAGTGCCGCCAGCTCAGCCGCAATTTGAGTGATGCTGCCCGCACCCATGCACACAATCATATCGGATGACGAAATAGAGGTCCGAAGCTGATCGGTGAGCGCCTTAAAGTCGGCCGCAAAATGCGCATTACGATGCCCATGCGTGCGCAAGCCATCCACCAAGTTTTCCGCATGATAACCCTCGATCGGTTGCTCACCCGCCGCATAAACGGGAAGCACGATCACCTCATCCGCATCATTCAATGCTGAACAAAAATCAGAGAATAAATCGCGCAAGCGCGTATAGCGATGGGGCTGCACCACTGCCGTCACCCGCCCTTTGCAAATCATTTTTGCGGTGGACAGAGCGGCGGCAATTTCGACCGGGTGATGCGCATAATCATCGATGACTTGCGCCGCGTTAAACGTACCGACCACTGAGAAACGACGCTTGACGCCATCGAAAGAAGCCAGACCACTCTTGATTTGGTTTGGCGCGATCGACAGCTCCAAACCAACCGCAATCGCAGCCAACGCATTTTGCAAATTATGTCGCCCTGCCATCGGCATATGAATATCTTCGATGATAAAGGCCTCATTCTTCTGCTTGTCACGTATCTCGCAGTCGAAAATTTGCGTGGTCCCTTCGAGACGAATATTGGTGGGACGAATATCGGCTTGAGCGTTAAACCCATAGGTCACGATCCGGCGATCCGTCACACGCCCAACCAGCGCTTGCACTTCGGGGTGATCGAGACACACTACGGCCGCCCCGTAGAAAGGGATATTCTCAACATAATGCGTGAAGGCTTTTTTGATGCCTGCATAGTCGCCATAAAATTCGAGATGCTCGGGGTCAATATTTGTGACCACAGCAATGGTGGACGGCAAGCGAACAAAAGTACCATCGCTCTCATCTGCTTCAACCACCATCCACCGCCCCGCACCAATGCGCGCATTAGTACCATAGGCGTTGATAATGCCCCCATTAATCACCGTTGGGTCGAGCCCGCCGCCGTCCAACACGGCTGCAATTAATGAGGTGGTTGTGGTTTTGCCATGTGTGCCCGCGATGGTGATCGCGGGTGTTAAGCGCATCAGCTCAGCCAACATATCGGCGCGGCGCACAACAGGAATGCCGGCAGCCCGTGCTGCAACAACTTCAGGATTATCGTTCTTGACGGCTGACGAAATGGTAACGGCGCCGGCGCCAACCACATTTTCTCCTGCATGCCCAATACTCACCTCTAATCCAAGGCCGCGTAGGCGTTGCACATTGGCATTTTCAGAAATATCGCTCCCGCGCACCTGGTATCCCATCGCATGCATCACCTCAGCAATGCCGCTCATCCCGATCCCGCCAATGCCCACAATATGCATGGGGCCCATCGGGCGCAGCTGCCCCGCAAATTGCCGAACCGCACCACCTGATTGATTAGGGCTGATCTTGCGGCTCATAGCTTGGCCCCCGAATGGCTAGGCAGCTCGATCTGCACCGGCTCACGACGCGCCAGACATAAGCAGTAGCGTACTAATTTATCGGTCGCGTCCAATACGCCTACTGAGCTCGCCGCCTCAGACGATTGGCGTAACAGGTCGGGATTATTCATCAGACGCTCCAGTCGTGCAGCCAATCGTCCTGGCACCAAACTGGATTGCGGAATAATCCAGGCGCCGCCGCGTTGCATCAGCGCCCGCGCATTAAAGGTTTGATCCCCATCCAGCGAAACAGCCAACGGCACTAAAATGCTAGGGGCGCCAATGGCCGCAAGTTCGCTGACGGTCGAGGCACCGGCGCGCGATATCACCAAATGAGCGCGACGAATTCTACGGGGCATATCATCGAAGAAATCCCGAATTTCGGCATAAACGCCAATATCGTGATAGGCCGACATCACCTGGGTCATTTGATCACGCCGCACTTGATGGGTCACCCGTAGACGGCGTCGATCTGCTTTACTCAGCCGCCCCAAAGCCGCAGGGACAATTTGATTGAGAACCTGCGCCCCTTGACTGCCTCCGAAAATAAGAAGATCAAACGGTCGCGCATTTGATAAGAAGCGATAGCCTAAACGGGCTTGTTGTTGAACCTCTGCACGAATAGGGTTTCCGGTGCGCCGCGTCCGGCGGCCCGACCAACGCGGCAGTAAGCGTGTATCGGCAAAGCTGGTGGCCACATAAGCTCCGCAGCGTGCTAATAGTCGATTGGCCCGACCGCACACTGCATTTTGTTCATGCACCAAAACCGGAATAGCCAGAAGGCGCGCAACCAAGCACGGCGCCAATGAGGGGTAGCCGCCAAAGCCCACCACCAGATGGGGGCGCTGGGTGATCAACACCCAGCTTGCTTGCAGTAAGCCGATCACGATCGACAATGCCCGCACCGGAAGCGTAATCGCTGAGCCGCCAAAAATAGATCCGGCAGACAAAATGGTTACAGGACCGCAATCATACTCTTTCATATAAGCATGGCCCCGGCGGTCGGTCACAAAATGAACTTGAATGTGCTTTTCCGCTAATGCCTGGGCGAGTGCCAATGCCGGGAAAACATGTCCGCCGGTTCCACCTGCTGCCATCATGATTTTTTCGGGCTTGCTCATGAAATCGCCTCCCGAAGTGCCGTGATCCGGAGATCGGTCGGCCGCACCTCACCCGACGCCGCGACCACGCCCCGACGCCGCGTCAGACCAAGCAAAAGACCAAAGGTCAGAGCGGAAGCGATGGACGAGGAGCCACCATAGGAAACAAAGGGAAGCGTCATGCCTTTCGATGGCATGAGGTTCAAATTAACGGCGAGATTAATACAGGCCTGTAATCCGAACAAAATGGTTAAACCCGCGACGCTTAGCTGAACCCAATGGCGCGGTTCGCGCAGCACATGCTTAAAACAGCGATAAATTACAAAAGCAAATAATGCGACGATGATCCCTGCAAAAATCAGCCCCCCTTCTTCGGCGGCAACTGCAAACACATAATCGGAGTGGGCGTCCGGCAATATGAACTTCACATGCCCATTGCCCGGCCCCGCCCCCGTTAACCCCGATGCACGGACGGCCTCCATGGCCTTATCGACTTGATAGGTGTCGCCCGAGCTTGGATCAAGAAATCGATCTATGCGGCTCGTCACATGGGGCAAGTAGAGATAAATGGCATAGGCTCCCAACAAACCCACAGCACATAAAAACATCAATAAAAAGAGCGATGCGCCGGCCAGGAAATAGACCCCGATCCAAACCATGATGAGCAAGGTCATTTGTCCTATATCGGGCTGAAAGACGAGCAGGCTGCATAAGCCCGCCAGTAAAATGAATGTGTAAATGGCGCCGCTGCTATCGAGCCGCGTATTTTGACGCGCAAAGAGGCACGCGCAGACAACCACAAAGGCGGGTTTGATGATCTCAGAAGGCTGAACCGAAACGCCGAAAATATAGAGCCACCGCGATGCCCCTTTGACATCGGGGCCAAGCACCAAGGTGAGAGCAATGCCCACAGCCGAGAGCATAAAAACACTCACCGCAAGCCGGCGCATATTATCGAGCGACAGAAGAGAAACCCCGACCATTAATGCCGCCGCCAGCGCCAAAAATATCACCTGCTTATTGGCGAAATAATATAGCGGCAGTTTAATTTTTTGCGCCACTGCCGGGCTTGCAGCCAAGCTCATAATCAAGCCGAGGGTTAGCAGAGCAGCCCCCACCGTCACCAAGGGCCGGTCCACAGACCACCACCAATCTGACCAGAGCCCTCGATCACTGCGCGACACTCTATTCATTGGGCGGCCCCGCTGGCATTGACCACCTCTTGAACAAGGGCACAAAAGGCCTCGCCCCGAAGCTCAAAATTTCCAAACTGATCGAAAGATGCACAAGCCGGAGAAAGCAACACCGTTGCCTCCGTGTTTTCAGCTTCCGCCCCTGCCGCCGCCGCACGAACCGCACGGTCCAGCGTTTCATCAATTTGATTATTTACACCGTGATCCGTCAAAAAAACGGAAAACTCAGTCGCGGCCTCGCCAATTAAATAGGCCCGCGTGACATTCGACAAAGCGTCTTCTACGCCGGCCAGCCCAGACGCTTTGGGTTGCCCGCCAACAATCCAATGAATATGCGAATAGGCGCGCAAGGCATGGACGGCGGCCTCGGCATTGGTTGCCTTACTATCATTGACGAAAGTAACGCGCCCCTGATGCGCAATCGGCTGCAACCGATGCGCCAGACCCGGAAATTGAGCGAGGGCACTTGCAATCGCATCAGGCGATAGGCCCAAGCGCTCGCCCACTAAAGCCGCAAGACCAATATTTTGCGCATTATGCCGCCCGCGCAAGGTTGTGAGCGCCGAGAGATCATATCGTTTTGCCCCATTGGCCCAAAGCGCCTGATCATCAAATGCGAGCGTCGCGGGTTGGTCGGTGACGCTGACCGTTTCAACCGTTAGACGGTGTTCCGCTGTAAGATGTTGGGCAAGTGCATATTCATGCGGACCGTCTATTCCCAAAACCGCCAATCCCGATGGTTTCACATGGGAGAAAATCTTTTGTTTAGCAGCAACATAATTTTCCATCGATCCATGACGATCCAAATGATCGGGCGTGATATTGGTTAACACGGCAATATCAAGCGGCAAGCGATGTAAGGTTTCAATTTGGTATGAGGACAGCTCAATCACCAAAATATTTGCCTCAGCATAGTTGCAGTCGAGAACAGGCACACCAATATTGCCCGCCAACACCACCGAGCGACTGGTCTGGGCACATAAGTGAGCAATCAGGGCCGTCGTCGTCGACTTTCCATTGGTTCCCGTGACACCCACGATAATGGGATGATGCGCGCCTTGCGACAGCGCGTCAGCCAGCACATCAATATCACCCTCAATCGGAACCTGACGCGCGCTGAGGTCGCGGATCACGTCGGGGCATTTGGGCCCATAAACAGGAACGCCCGGGCTCACAATCACGCGAGTGATCTGGTCCAATAAGGGCTCGAAATGCGTAATCCGATAGCCATCGGCTTCGGCTTGAGCGCGCGCCGCCGCCGCATCGTCCCAACCGATCGCGTCCTCGCCCGCCGCCTTTAAGGCGCGCAGCGTCGATAGGCCAGAGCGTCCTAATCCGAAAACGGCTGTGAGTGATGGGGTGGCGGCTCGACTGTGCATCATCACCTCAGCTTCAATGTGGCCAGACCGATCAACGCCAGAATGACGGAGATAATCCAAAAGCGAATAACCACGGTGGACTCGGGCCAGCCGCGCAATTCGAAGTGATGATGAATAGGCGCCATTCTAAAAACGCGCTTACCGGTGAGCTTGAACGAGGCAACTTGGATAATGACCGACAGGGCCTCCAACACAAACAGCCCTCCAATAATACCGAGAACGATTTCATGTTTTGTAGCCACAGCAATCGCACCAAGCGCGCCCCCCAAAGCCAAGGAGCCTGTATCGCCCATAAACACCATGGCAGGCGGGGCGTTGAACCATAAAAAACCCAATCCGGCGCCGATCAAGGCCGCGCATAAGACCGCCAGCTCGCCCACGCCCGGCACATAGTGAATTTGCAAATAATTTGCGAACACCACATTCCCAACCAAATAGGCAATAAAGCCAAAACTCCCGGCGGCAATCAGCGTGGGCACAATCGCCAAACCATCAAGACCATCGGTCAAGTTCACGGCGTTAGAGGCGCCCACCATAACGAAGGCCGCAAACACCAAGAAAAGAGGTAAGCCGAGCCACAACAAAGTGTCTTTGAAAAAGGGGAAAGCCACCGATACGGCCAGCGTTTCTGGCATGGCGCGGCTCATCAGATAAGCAACAGCGCCCGCAACGAGGGTTTGAACCAGCAATTTAACACGCCCCGGAACGCCCTTACTATTTCCGTATCGAATTTTGAAATAGTCATCGGCAAACCCCAGCGAACCAAAGGCCAAAGTGGTGACCATCACCAAAATGACGAATGGATTATCCAAGCGGCTCCACAGCGCTGTCGAAATAACGACAGAAATCAAAATCAGCAAACCGCCCATGGTCGGGGTGCCCGCTTTGGAAATAATATGCGATTGCGGCCCGTCTTCACGAATAGGTTGACCTTTTCCCTGCATTGCCTTGAGGCGATCGATTAACCAAGGCCCGAGCAAGAAGCTGATAAAAAGCGACGTCATCGTGGCGCCGGCGGCCCGGAATGTGATGTAAGACAAAACATTCGCACCGGGCATATTCGCAAAATAGGTCTGGGATAAATGATACAACATTACGCGCTCACTCGACGATCGGTTGATAGGTTGTTTTTTGATGGGTCGAGATCCTCAGAGGCGTTTGCCCCGATCAAGGCTTCGACAACATGACCCATTTGGCTGGCGTTTGATCCCTTCACCATGACCGTGTCCCCATGGACAAGGTCTTCCATCAAAACAGACAAAAGTTCTTTAGGCGTCGATCGATACGCGCCCCGCCCCTCGGCCGGCACAGCCTCAAACAAGTGCCGCATATTGGGCCCGCAGCAATACAAGCGATCAATATTTGTGCGGGCGATAATCTCGGCTAAGGCCGCATGCAGCTGAGGGGCGCTGGCACCGAGTTCAGCCATATCTCCCAAAACGGCAATCCGCCGCGCGCCCGTCTCGCTGGCGCCGAGAACCGTCAACGCGGCCGCCATCGATGCGGGGTTGGCATTATAACTCTCGTCAATCAGGGTTATTTTTCGTCCCGCAAGTGACAGCACATGGCGCTGCCCCCGCCCTTCGAGCGCCTCAGATTCGGCCAAAGCGAGACCTGCGAGCGCCAGATCGGCCTCAACAACATCCACAGTCGCTAACACTGCCAAACTATTGGAGACATGATGAGCTCCAGGTTGAGCGATTTTGTAAGTGATTTTTTGACCACGAATAGAGGCTTGCACACAGCTGCAATGCGGATGCGTTCGCGTTTTCTCCAGATGCGCTTGCGCCTGTTCAGCCTCACCAAATCCGATGATCTCACATTGTCGCCGCCGTGCCGCCTCAACCAAAATATCGCAATACGGGTTATCGCTCGGCACAATGGCACTCCCCCCTTGCATGCCATCAAAAATCTCAGCTTTGGCACGCGCAATGGCCTCAATCGATCCCAGATTCTCAATATGGGCTTCATTGATAGTCGTGATAATCGCCACGTCCGGCTTCACCAAAAGCGATAGCTCGGACAATTCGCCCGCATGGTTCATGCCCATTTCAAAGATCGCGAAATCAACAGACTTCGGCAGACGTGCGAGGGTGAGGGGAACGCCAATATGGTTGTTAAATGACTTGACCGAGGCATGGGTTGAACCAGAGGGTGCCAATACTGTGCGTAAATTTTCTTTAACGCCTGTCTTGCCGGAACTGCCCGTGACAGCAATCACCCAGCCCTCAAAACGAGCCCGCGCCGCGGCAGCAAGCGCGCGCAGGCCGGCCAGGCTATCCTCCACCATAATCAATCGATGATCGTCGTGCCCGCCGCGCGCCACCACCGCAGGGTCATGGCGCGATACTAAAGCAGCAACCGCACCCGCCGCAAAGGCCTGATCGAGATAGGCATGTCCATTATGATGAGGCCCCGCCAGAGCAACAAATAAATCGCCGGCGACCAGCGTGCGCGTGTCAATTGAAATCCCTGTGATGACACAGGCCGCGTCTAAATGCGTATTGAACACTGCGTTGATTTCAGGGGCCGTCCACACAACATCAACCATGCGCCACCCCCGTTGCCAGCGCCGCCCGCACTTCATCGAGATCACTAAATGGCAAAACCGTGTCCGCTATCATTTGGCCGGTTTCATGTCCTTTGCCGGCAATCACGATCATGTCATGGGCCTGCGCCCGACCCAGCGCATAGTGAATAGCGTCCCGACGGTCGGGTATTTCAACAGCTGACGGACAGGCCGCCCTGATCATGGCCCGAATAGAAGCGGCGTCTTCGTGGCGCGGATTATCATCTGTGATCACAATATGGTCGGCCCACTGATCGGCAATCGCACCCATCTCGGGCCGCTTTGCTTGATCGCGATTACCGCCGCATCCAAAAACCACATGCACGTCAGCCGCGGAATGCGCGCGCGCCGTTTGTAAGACACGCAGCAATGCATCTGGCGTATGGGCATAGTCAATATACACATGCGCCCCAGAGGAAGTTGTCCCTGCCAGCTGCATGCGACCCGGCGGCGGCGGCAAATCATCAAGCGCCAACTCGTCCAAGCTCAGCCCGCTAATAACCGCCATGGCCGCGGCGACCCCAATATTCTCAACTTGAAAATCACCGATCAAGGGCACATCGACCTGCCGTGTCTCGCCCGCATATTGCATCATAATGCTTTGTCCCGATGGCGCGCGCGCTGTCTGCCGAATAATAAAATCGGCATTTTGTGTTCCCACGCTTATCAGGCGCCCGCCGCGATCTTGAACATCTTGCGCCAATCTTTGACCCATCGGATGATCGACGAAAATCACAGCCGGCCCATCGAGCAAATGCGTGAATAAACGCGCCTTCGCAGT
>CBFIIU010000001.1:14142-38062 GCA_965662735.1 Alphaproteobacteria bacterium | reverse complement strand
ACGACGCGGATTATCATGCACCAGAACAGGCACCGAGCTTTGATCAACCGGGCGGGCGGATAAAATGGCGGCGGCGCCGCGGGCGATGGCGTCGGCCACAAATAATGAGCCGTGATGTTGCACCCCATCAAGGGCTGCAAACAAATATCCCGGCGCCACAGCACGACTATCGCTTGCAAGACCGGTGATCACGATCTCCTCAACACCGCGCGTCGAAATTTCGGTTCCTGAAAAAAGCTCACGGGGTTGCATGGGCGCCCCCTTGTGATCCACTGTCGGCCGATAGAGATGACACTGTGGCAGTCGAGACTGTGGCAGTCGAAACAGAGGATGTCGGAACAGAAGATGTCGAAACAGAAGATGTCGAGACCGGCGAGCCGGCGGAAGCCATAGGAGCCGCCACATCAAACTCAGGCAGCACGCCCAAAACGGGTGCTGTTCGTGAAATAATTTCATGCGCCAACGGAACCGCATTCCAGCCCGCCAAGTTATACCCTCGGGTCTCAGCTGTGGCTTGCGGCTCATCCAACATCACAAGCACCCCATAACGTGGATCGCGATAAGGAAAGGCGCCAATAAAACTCGTAATTTTTTTATCCTCGGCATAGCCCCCTTTTTCGGGCTTATTCGCAGATCCGGTTTTCCCAAGAATACCGTACCCCTCAATATCAGCTCGACGCGCCGTCCCTTCGGCGACCACCGCGCGCAACATTTCGCGCAAAGTGTTGCTGGTTTCGGGGCGAATGACGCGCCGCACAACGGGCGTCTCAACCGGCAACAGGCTCGGCTGAACCAAGAGGCCGCCATTGATCATCGCCGCGCCAGCCACCAAGGCTTGCAAAGGAGGCATTGAAATTCCGTGGCCATAAGAAGCGGTCACGCGTTCGATTTGACCCAAGCGTTGGGGCGGATGCGGCTGACCCCGCTCCGGAATTTGCAAGCTCAGACGATCGTAGAAACCGAGCTCTGTCCAAAATGCGGCTTGCGTATCAGCATCGGCCAAGAGCGCCATTTTACCCGCACCAATATTTGACGAATGAACCAGAATTTCTTGCGGGGTTAAGGGCCGCTTTTGACCGTGTAAATCTGTGATCGCATATGCGCCCACCTGCAGCGGCTCCGAGGTGTCAAACTGATCCGTTGGCGTGGCCAATTCATAATCCAACGCCATAGCCACGGTAAACATTTTAAACACGGAGCCCAATTCATAGGCCCCCAGTGTTGCTCCATTGAAATGGCTCGCCTCCCCCTCTGCCATGGGGACATTAGGGTTAAAATCAGGAAACGAAACCAGACCCAAAATTTCGCCGGTATGAATATTCATCATAATGGCGACGCCTTTTTGGGCCGAGAACTTTTGAACCGATGCCACCAAGGCCTCGCGCATGAGGGCTTGAACGCGCACATCAATCGTCGTGACAACGGGGCGCGACCAATCCTCTAATTCCTCGATATAATATTCAAGTCCTGCAAGGCCCCGTTGGTCGCTGCTGACAAAGCCCAACACATGGGCCGCCGTCACCCCATTGGGGTAAACCCGCGTTTCAACATCGTGCAACTCTAAATCCGGATTGCCCAAGGTTAGAATTTGTTGTTTTTGCTCAGGCGATAAACCCGATGCCAGCTTAACCAGCTTCGTTCGCTCGGCCCGCTCGCGCATAATCGACCAGTTCAGATCTGGCAAAATGGGCTGCAATTGCGCGATGACAGGATCAATCTGATCCAGATCACGGATCCGCCAATCAATTGCCGTTGTGGTGATTTGAGTAGCAAGCACGCGACCATTGCGATCCAGAATATCAGGGCGCGCCTGTTGCGGTGTCGCGGCCGATGCAGCAATCGTCGGCGATAAGGGCGACAATAAGGTGAGGTCGGCGAGGCGAACACCGATCACTAAAAACAGAGCACTGAAGATCGCAATACCAATTCCCATCCGATTGCGCGCCCGCATTAATGCATGGGTTTCAAGATTGACGCGGTTAAGGCGCGTCAGCTCGGGCCGAACAAAGGCCCAATCCCCTCCCAAACTGACGATGGACACTTTGCCAGCCATCAGCGCGCCTCCGCTGTCCGCAAGATGGGAGAATAGTCCGCACCTTCTTCGCGTAAATTGACAGCAAGCTGAAGTTGCCGATCGGACAAATAGGTCAGACCCAACTTACTTTGCGCCAAATATTGAAGCCGCATGGGATCATTTAAACTGGTCCACTCGGCCCGCAAAATTTGCTGCTCTTTGAGCGACGCATAAATTTTAGACTCGACATCGCGCACGGCCTGCTGCTGGGCATCGGCACCATATCGAATGTGGTAAAGCGCCGTCAGCGTTGCCAGAACCAAGAGAATACAAATGCCATTTAAAATCCGGATCATGACACTGCCCCATGCACCAAATGCGGCGCCAAACGCGCGGAAGGCAACGTTACATTGTCCGGCAGGGCGGGTGCCTGCGTGCGGATCGCCATGCGCAGGCGTGCCGAGCGCGCGCGGCTATTTTGCTCTCGCTCTGCGTCATCGGCTGTGACGCTGCGCCGATGACCGAGCTCGAAGCTGGGTTCAGCCCGCACTGTTTCGGGCACATGACGCGAAGGACGCCCCAGCTGCCCCGTGCGTGCGGCAAGAAAATGCTTCACAACACGGTCCTCGAGCGAGTGAAAGGTTACCACCACCAAGCGCCCTTGCGGAGACAGAGCACGCTCGGCCGCGAATAAGCCGCGGTTCAGCTCACCAAGCTCATCATTCACAAAAATTCGCAGGGCTTGAAATGTTCGTGTCGCCGGATGTGCGCCCTTGCCCCGATGCGGGCCCAAGACACTGGCCACACACTCAACAAGCTCCTGGGTGCGCGTGATCGGGGCGAGCTCGCGCTTACGAATAATGGCACGGGCAATGGCGCGTGATTTTTTTTCTTCGCCATAGACGGAGAGAATTTGCGCCAAATCATCGAGGGCATAGGCATTCACCACATCTGCCGCTGTTGGGCCGGTCGCGGACATGCGCATATCAAGCGGCCCGTCGCGCATGAAGCTAAATCCACGCTCCGCCGTATCGATCTGCATCGATGATACGCCCAGGTCGAGCACAACCCCATCCAATTGCGTAATGCCATTTTGTTCGAGCAAATCCGCCAAGTCGCCGAAGCGGCCTTCCCAAAATTGCAACCGATCGCCAAATTTTTCTGTCAGCCGGGCGACATGTTCTTGAACCGTAGGATCGCGATCGAGCGCGATTACCGTGCAGTCGGCCGAAGCGAGAATAGCCTCTGTGTAGCCGCCAGCTCCAAATGTGCCATCGACGTAAATTTCACCATTTTGAGGATTGAGTGTTTCGAGGACTGCGCCCAAAAGAACCGGTTGGTGGGGCGCAGTTTGATGCTGTTCTGGCGCCGCATGTGGCATTACTGCCCCCCGGTTTCAGGTGACGCGCGGAGCGACCTCAGCAATGCACGATTATTCATCGCCTTGGCGCGGGCCTGGGTGCGATAGGCTTCGTAGCGCTCGGGCGCCCAAATTTGGAATTTTTCACCAAGTCCCACAAAACACATATGGGTTTCAATACCTGCATGAACCCGCAGCAATTCGGGGATTGTTACCCGGCCATCTGCGTCAAAAATCAGATGATGACTATCGGCGAATAGGCTCGCCGCAAGCGCATCTCTTTCCTCGGTGAACAAGTCGAGGCGCTCGATCATCTGATTGATATTATTCATTAAATTTGGACCACCCCCCTCGATCGCTTGCTCGGTAAAGGAGGGGTAGAGAAATACGCCCTGGGCTGAACTGACAGTTTCACTTTGCGCAGAAACCACAGCACGAAACGCCGACGGTACGGAAACCCGCCCCTTTGCGTCGATTTTCGCCGTAACTGTGGACATAAACATTTTCACGTCAGCGCCCTAAGATCCCCATTGGTTGATCGGTGTTCCGATCCATTATCGATTCGCCAAAGAGCGAATCACTCACACCCCATAAATGTATGGGATGTTATGGGATACCATGGGCATATATGGGTGTCAACGGGACATTACCCGATCAAAATGGGAAAACCCGCCAATTCACTGGGTTTGAGAGCAGCCCCCTCCCCCCATGCGAAAGAGGTTCTCCGCCTGCCACACAGATCCACACAGATAGGCTGGCCGCGGCTGGAAGGAAGCCAGAAGTGAGATCTGATAAAACTCAGAAAGAATGTCAGATCGAAAGTTAGATAAAATGTCAGATAAAATGTCAGATATAATGTCAGAGGGTCGATAAGCCGGGTTCTGTCGTGGGCGACCATTCATCTGGGCGACATGTTACCATGCCGCTCTAGCAACCGACCCGAATGACAATCCGGAAGCGGACTATATGCCATTCCTATTTGGTTTTGCTCCCGACGGGGTTTACCCTGCCACGCCCGTTACCGGCCGCGCGGTGCGCTCTTACCGCACCCTTTCACCCTTACCTTGCATGCAAGGCGGTTTACTTTCTGTGGCACTTTCCCTCGAGTTACCTCGGCCGGACGTTATCCGGCGTCGTGCTTCCGTGGAGCCCGGACTTTCCTCACAAATATGCAAACCATATTCATGCGGTCGCCTGACCCTCTGACATCTCCCGTGTTATGGGAGGACGGCGTCGGGGTCAATATCTTCATCACGGCCGAGGCCTATTTTGCGCGGTTTTTACGCTGGTGTGAGGGCCGCCACAGCCGATATCAGATCAATGGTTTCCGGATCAGCCTTCCCGTCGGTTTGATTTTGGCGAAAGCGCCGCTGGAACGCCTTCACACAGTCCTCGGTCAAGGCTGCATATGCACCGTCAGCGTTAATGCCATAGCCAATATGCGCCAACTTTGTCTGCACATCGCGAACCCCATCGCCCTGATCGCCCACCACAAGGCTTTGTGTGGCATGCTTATCGACATGGTTCGGCCACAGAGCATGGCCCTGCTCAGCAAGCCTTTGCCACGGAAACATGTTCCCCGGGTCTTGCTTGCGCTCGGGCGCAACATCGCTATGCCCCACCACATTTTGCGGTTTGATTGCATGGCGCCCACAAATATCAGCAACCAGAGGAAATAAGGAGGCAAGCAGCCGCTCATCATAGGCGACAAATTCACCCGCCTCGTTCAGCCCAACATTATCAAGCTCAATGCCGATCGACGAGCTGTTCACATCCGCCACACCAGCCCAATGCGAGACGCCGGCATGCCATGCCCGATCATTTTCGTCGACCAACTGATGAATGATCCCTTCTTTGGTTATAAAATAATGGGCTGACACCTGAGACTCGGTCTTGCTGAACAATTCCAATGTCGCTTGCGCATCCGCCATGGCCGTATAATGGAGCACGAGAATGCTGACCGGTGTGTCATGGCGTGACCCAAAATTTGGCGAAGACCAGTCTGTGTTTAACTTAATCATTTTTATATATTAGCTCCTGCTTGGGGGTGGTCTCGTTTGCGCAAGGCAATCACAAGCACACCCAATAATGTGAGACATGACCCCATCCAAAAGGGAACATCGGTTTGGTCTCCCCAAATGATCACGCCAAAGCTGATCCCAAAGACGGGGGCAAGAAGCGTGAGCGGAGACACCAAAGACACATCATAACGCTGAAGCAAATAATACATTCCGGCATGGCCAATCAGACTTGACCCAAGCGCCGTATAGAAAATGCCACCAAGAGCAGCAGAACTCGCATTCATTAAAGCACCGATTTGCCCGCTCTCAAACAGAAAAGAAACGACCAAGAGAGGCGGCCAACTGAAAATTGCGATCCACGCCTGCATCTGAAACACACCTGTTTCAGAAATACGTTTCATAATAATTGTTCCACAGGCGCCAAAAAATACCGCCGCCACCACCAGGAGAAGCCCCAAGCGCTCGTCGATAATGGCTGGGTCAAAGCTGATGATCATCACCCCAATAAAGGCCAGCAAAATGCCAACCCATCGACGCCAGCCCACCACCTCGCCCAGAAAAATAATCGACAATATTGTGCTAAACGGAACCCCCAATTGGGTGGCCACAGCAACGGCCGAAACATTCGACGCCAATGACATCCCGCCGTAAAACAAAGAGAAATGAACCGACCCCATGAATAAAGAGATCCAAAAAATTTCTCTCATGTGCCCACGAACAGGCTTTAAAAACGGAAACAGAACAGCAGTGAGCAATAGATAACGCAGAGCCGTGAAAAAAATAGGAGGAAGCTCATTGACGCTCGCCTTGCCAGCGACGAAGGTGAACCCCCAAATAACACAGATAAAAATCAGAAACAAAAAATGTCGTGGCGTCATATACTAGTGTTTGCCCATGCATGGATGACATGTCAACCACAGTCGGGCCACACCGCAGCAGCTTCGGAGGAGCAATGTCTAAACCCGCTTTACTGTTTGATCTTGATGGAACTCTGGCCGATACAAACCCAGACTTGCACGCCACGATGAATGTCATTCTCGCGCGGTATGGCTATGATCCCGTACCGATGGATCGCGTGCGTCACATGATCGGCGGTGGCGCGCGTAAAATTCTGGAGCGTGGTTTGGCCGAAAATGGCGCCAGCCTCCCCCCCGATATACTCGATCAGGCAACCGAGGAATTCGTCTTGCACTATGATCAAAACATCGATCGGCACACGCAAATTTTTGACGGCGTGCGCCCAATTTTGGACCGTGCCCATGCGCAGGGAATTGGCCTGGCCGTGGTCACCAATAAGCGTGAAAGCCTGGCGGCAAAATTATTATTTCGCCTCAACCTTCATCATTATTTTTCTGTATTGGTGGGCGGCGACACTTTGGAGCAACGCAAGCCCGATGCCGCACCCATTTTGCACGCCATAAAAGCCATGGGCAGCCCGCTCGATGCGGCGGTCATGTTGGGAGATAGCGAAGCCGATACCGGCAGTGCGCGCGCCGCAGGAATTGCCTGCATCTGCGTGAGCTTTGGCTATCGGCGTGTCCAGCTCGACGAGCTGGGCGCCGACGCCATCATCGATCATTTCGATCAATTGCCCGGCGCATTGCGTACGCTTCGCCCGGGCCTTTTTGATTTCTTACAATCGGCCTAGCCCGCATCGACCACGTCGAGCGTGTCACGAAGCTCGCGCTTCAAAAACTTACCGCTGGCATTGCGCGGAAGGTTTTCCGTGCGCAGCCAGATATAGCGGGGAATTTTAAACTTCGCCAATAAGGGCGCACAATGGGCCCGCACCTCATCTACCGTGATCGACTGCCCCGGTGCCACAACCACAGCAGCACCCACTTCCTCGCCCAGACGGTCATCTAACACGCCGAAAACGGCACATTCAGCGACGGCCGGATGTTTAAAAATGGCGGACTCGACCTCGGCACAATAGACATTCTCGCCACCGCGCAGAACCATATCTTTGGCCCGATCGACAATAGAAATAAAGCCCTCTTCATCAATCCGCGCAATATCGCCCGTGCGCAGCCACCCATCTTGAATGGTTTCGCGGGTTGCTTCTTCACGGTTGAGATAGCCCTTAATAACATTACCGCCTTTGACACACAGCTCACCCAGCTCACCTGGGGCTACGACCTTGCCATCGGCATCAATGCATTTAACTTCGAGGGTTGGGACGGCTGGTCCTGTTGAAAATGGTCGGTCGATAAAATAATCTTGCGACACGGCCGAGATAATGCCGCAGGTTTCGGTCATCCCATAGCCTGTTGCCGGACGAGCATTTTTCAGCGACCCATCAATTTTCTCAACCAAATCGGGTTGCAGCTGTGCACCGCCACCGCCCAGCGCCGTTAGCGAAGAGGTGTCGTATTTGTCAAAATCAGGATGGCCAATAATCTCACGCGACATGACAGGCACACCACTGATCCCGGTAATTTTGTATTTCTCGATCAGCTTCAGCGCCTCACCTGCATCCCACTTATACATATGAATGATCTTGCCCCCCGTCAGCGTTGCCGGCTGCATCACGCAATTATTCGCGGTGACATGAAAGAGAGGCGTGGTGACCAAGGTCACGGTCACAGGGCCTTGGCCCGGCGCTGGTAATTCGTCTTCGGTTCCATCCCGGCGGGCAAGCGCCCGAGTGACCACCAAATTCATGAACGCAATATTCATAATATTCAGCACGCAACCGCGTTGCGTCAGCTGCGCGCCTTTGGGCCGACCCGTGGTGCCAGAGGTATAGAATATGCAGGCATCCTCATCCCCATCAATCGTGACGTCCGGCATATCACCGCCAAACGCCTTCACATCCGCATGCGGCACGACGCCGTCGGGGGTCGTATCCAATCGAACGCCCACAATTTTCATCTCAGAATATTTTGCCCGCAGCGGCTCCAACACAGCCAAGCGCTCAGCATCCACGACAATCACTTTTGGTTGCGAGTCCGAGAGTGCATAGTCGAGCTCATCCGCGACCCACCAGGCATTCACACCCACAACAGTGACGCCAATGGACACCAAAGCCCAATACCACAATGTCCACTCCGGATAATTCCGCATCGCCAAGGCGACGCGATCGCCCTGCTTGACATTATTCGCTTGCACCCAATTCGCGATCGCGTTCACTTCTCGATGCGCATCGGCATAGGTCCACACTTCTTTTTCATAGATCAGATATTCACGGTCGGCATAACCCGCAGTGAGCGCCCACACATCCCGCAGACTGTTTGGCGCCAAAGCAAAGGTTTTTAATTTTTGGCCCCGCACCTCAACATCAGTGATCGCGAACATGCTCTCGGGTCCGGTCATTTCTTTCCAAACGTCTTTTAACTCGGCGTACATATACCCACTCCCTTTCACTCAGGATTTCGAGACATCTCAAATTCGGACTAGACTTTGCCTCGACTGTGACAAATCAGAGCCACAGTCTAGATCAACCACTCGCGGACGCAAGCGGGTTTTTGAAGCGGACTAAAAATCCAGAAAAACCCCCAAGTAAGAGTCGGCTGCAAGAAATTAAAGCGATAGCTAAAACAAGCGCACCGCAAATGCATTTGATGATTTGACAGCGCGCGCCGGCCCTTTACACTCATACTTATGCAACCGCTTATTTTAAACGCTCTCGACCAGTCACCCATTACAAATGGCATGCAGCCCGCTGAGGCCATTCACGAGACCATTGCGCTGGCGCAACACTGTGAGCGATTGGGCATGAAACGATTTTGGGTCGCCGAACATCACAATACGGCCGCTTTTGCCGGCTCGGCTCCCGAGGTCTTGCTCGCCCATTTGGCGGCAAAAACAGAGCACATTCATATTGGGTCGGGCGGGATTATGATCAGCCATTATAGCCCTCTTAAAATTGCCGAACAATTTCAGGTTCTGAGCGCCCTCGCCCCAAATCGTCTAGACCTCGGCATTGGCCGCGCGGCGGGCGCCGACCCCCGCACCGCCGCTGCCCTACAGGCCGGCCCACGCGCCTGGCCACCTGAGGCGTTTCCGCAACAACTCGACATGATCCGCCAATTCCTCGACGACGCCCAAGGGCGCTCAGGCGACAGCGGGGGTTTTCCGCTCGATCACCCCTATCAAGGCATTCGGGCCCAACCCACGCAGGCACCCATGGCCCGGCTATGGGTGCTCGGCTCCGGCGGTGATAGCGCCCTCTACGCAGCGCATTTTGGCCTTCCTTATGTCTATGCCGATTTTATCGGTGGGCTTGAAGGGCGCGCCTCCATCGCTTTATACCGCGAGCATTTTGTCCCCAGCGCGCATGAACCCCGACCGGTTGTGGCCTTTGCCGCCACCGCATTGGCGGCGCCCAGCGTTGAAGAAGCGCATCGGCTTGCGGCCCCGATTAAATTATGGTCGGTGCGCCAACGTTCAGGCCAAACCAGCCCCATTCCCAGTTTTGCTGAGGCCGAAGCGCATCAGTATTCGGAGCAAGAGAACCAGATGCTGGCTCAGACCCGCGATCGCATGATCATTGGAACCGGCGAAACCGTGATCGCTGCTTGCCACGATATTGCGATGCATTTTTTCGTCGATGAATTTTTTCTTGTCACGATCACGCCCGATGCCGCCGCTCGGGCTCAGTCCTATAGCCTGATCATGCGCGCAAATGAAGCATGGGCACAGGCCGCACGCTCTGCTTAAGTTTGATCTCAGGGTGCGGCATTGGCCATTCAGATAGAGGATTTAAATATTTACCAACAGATTCGCATATCTAGCCGCCTTGACCCTCCGGTGAGGCTATGCAGAAAATCAAATCATAGAAAGTGTGCGAGTCGGCCCAAGGGTGACTTGCAGGATAGTTAATGTAAAACACGTGCAGAACAGGCACATTTCAAGGCATAAGGAGTGATCACATGTCTCTCGACTTCACAGGAAAAGTTGTCATCGTAACGGGCGCTGGCGGGGGGCTTGGGCGCTCGCATGCGCTTGAATTTGCGCGTCGTGGCGCAAAAGTTGTGGTGAATGACCTCGGGGGATCCGTCGACGGATCGGGTGGTTCATCGGACGCCGCCAATGCGGTAGTTGAAGAGATTAAAGCTGCAGGTGGCGACGCCATCTCCAATGGCTCCTCTGTGACCGATGATAAGGGCGTTGCGCATATGATCGATCAAACCATGAGTGCTTTTGGTCGGATTGACGTGCTGGTTAATAATGCTGGCGTGTTGCGCGATAAAAGCTTTGCCAAAATGGAAATCGGAGATTTTTCTTTCGTCGTCGATGTTCACTTGATGGGTTCTGTGAAACCCACAAAAGCCGTTTGGGGCATTATGAAAGATCAAGGCTATGGGCGTATCCTCGTCACCTCATCCTCATCGGGCCTGTATGGTAATTTTGGACAAAGCAATTACGGCGCCGCCAAAATGGGTGTGGTTGGCTTCATCAATACGCTGAAGCTTGAAGGGCAGAAAGACAATATTCACGTCAATGCCCTCGCACCCATCGCCTGGACGCGCATGACATCAAACCTGATGCCGCCCGAAGCCGAGGCCATGCTCAGCGCCGAACGCGTAACCCCGGCTGCCATCTTCATGTGTTCGGAACAAGCCCCAACTGGAAAAATCATTTGCGCGGGCGCCGGAACCTTTGCCGCGGCTCACATTGTTGAAACCCATGGCATGCATTTGGGCGCCAACCCAACGGCCGAGCAAGTGGCCGATAATTGGGAAGAAATTTCAAAAGTGGATGACCGCATCCGCATTCCGTTCCAAGGCGGCGACCAGAGCGCGCATTTCTTTAAGCTCGCCATGGAGTCCTAGATCCCAAGGTCTGGGATCTGGGGTCAGAGGATCTAAGATCTGGGTTCTCGAAACCGCGCAGATGCGGCGCGTCAGCGCCAATGGAGGGAAATGAGTTTATGGTTCAGCGTATCATTGGATCGACAGCCCTATTATTCGCCTTGTGGCTGATTATGTCGGGTCATTATACCGGCCTATTGATGTCGCTTGGCCTTGTCAGTGCTTTTGGCGTCACCTTGATTGCACACCGCATGAACATCCTCGATGAGGAAGCCCTGCCCGTCCGCATCTTCATCCGCCTGCCCGCAGCAAGTTTTTGGCTCATTAGCGAGATTTTAAAATCAAATCTCGCGGTTATTCAGGTCATTCTAGATCCCTCTCAGGCCACCCCCTCACAGGTCACCGTAAATGCAAGCCAAAAAACGGCAGCCGGCTTGGTCACCCATGCTAATTTTATCACCCTCACGCCTGGAACCGTGTCTGTTGCCGTGAATGAGCGGCAAAAGAAGATCACGGTTCATGGCCTCACGAGAGAATTGGCAGAGAGCTGTCTCGACGGCAGTATGGATGCCAAGGTCACATGGATTGAAAATGCGCCGTCCTAACATCGCCATCATAACGTCGCCATCATAACGTCATAGGGTAGTGGCTCATATGCACAGTTTTTTAACCGCAACATTGATCGCCCTCGGGATCGCAACCTTACTCGCCGTTATTCGCGCGACACGCGGGCCAACCGCGTTCGACCGGGTGCTGGCGGTCAACTCAATTGGCACTATTGCGGTTTTACTCATCTCCGTGCATGGGTTTTGGGCGGGGCGACCAGAATTTTTAGATATTGCCTTGCTATACGCCTTGCTGAATTTCATCGGTACCATTGCGGTATTAAAATTCTTCCGTTTTGGCACGCTGGGCGATCACATCCCCGGAGAAACATCGCGCCGCGCTGATGATGGTAAGTTGAATAATGAGGAGGGCGCGTAAATGGATTTATTTGACCTCGCGGTCTCGATCATTGCAGCAACGTCTCTCAGCCTTGGATGCTTAGCCGTTGTCTTAGGTGCCCTCGGGCTCATTCGTCTCGGCGACCTTTACCAGCGCATGCACGGCGCAGGCATCGTCGACACGGGCGGCGCAGGCCTCATCTTGCTCGGGCTTTTATTAATGTCTCCCGACTGGACAGTCGCCATACGCGTGATTTTGATCGGCATTTTGCTCCTGTTTACCAGCCCAACAGCAACCCATGCAATTGCGCGGGCCGCGAAATTAGCGGGCATTAAACCCATTCTTGCCCCGCGGTCAGCTCGATCGACAAAAAAGGGAGGCAAGAATGAGTGAGTTTTTTCTGAACGCCATTTTGATGATCTTTCTCGCTTTCATCGCAATTATGGCTATTCGTCAAAACCGCCTGTTCGGGGTGGTGATGTTGTCTGGCGCTTACTCCTTGGTTGCCGCAACATGGTTTGTGGTCGCCGATGCCGTTGATGTTGCCTTCACCGAAGCCGCCGTGGGCGCAGGGGTATCGACGGTGCTGGCCCTTGGAACCCTAAGCTTGGTGGGCGTCGAGGAAAAGAAGCGGCCCATCGAACCTTTTGCGCTCGTTATTGCTTTGGGTACGGGCTTATTATTGCTTTTAGCGGTTTTGGATATGCCCAGCTATGGCCTAGCCACAACCCCTGTGCAACTCCATGTGGGGCCCCACTATCTCCTCGAAAGCGAGCGAGAAATCGGCGTTCCTAATGTGGTGACCTCGGTTCTGGCCTCTTATCGTGGCTTTGATACATTTGGCGAAACAGTCGTGGTCTTCACAGCGGCCATTGGTGTCTTCTTGATTGTTGGCGGATGGACCCGCGCTGCGCGATCGGATCAGGAGACGTCGTCGACAAATAAAAAACGGTCAAATCATTCACAGGAGAAGTCAGATGCATGATGATCCGGTGATCCGAGTTGTTTCCAAAGTTCTCATCCCCTTTGTCATGTTATTTGGCTTGTATGTGCAGTTCCATGGCGATTATGGGCCTGGCGGCGGCTTTCAAGCAGGCGTGATTTTTGCGGCGGCCTTCATCTTAAATGCGATTGTCTTTGGCATGAATAAAGGTCGCCATGTGTGGCCACCTCGCTTGGTTTTACAATGCATCGCATTGGGCGTTATGCTGTATGGCGGAACCGGCCTTGTCAGTCTTTTAACGGGCGGGGTTTTCCTCGAATATAGCGTTCTCGGCAAAACCCAAGTGGCCGGTCAGCATCTCGGCATTTTGCTGGTTGAATTGGGGGTCGGCCTAACTGTTGCCTCGGTGATGGTCGGCTTATTTTTCACTTTTGCCAGCCGTCTGTCACATCGACGTTTTATGAAAATCCATAATGGTGAAGAGAGCCGCACAGAGAGGACCAAAGCATGAACCTGTCGCCGCTTCTTGCACAGTGGAATTATGTGCTGGTCATTGGCCTTATGATGATCGGTTTTTATACCCTCATCGCGCGCGGAAATTTGATCAAGAAAATGGTGGGGCTGAATATTTTCCAGACCTCGGTCTTCATGCTGTACATCTCAATGGGCAAGATCAAAGGGGGCACGGCTCCCATTTTGACCGGTGATGCCACGACGGTCTACTCAAACCCTCTGCCGCATGTGCTTATTCTCACCGCCATCGTGGTGGGCGTCGCAACCACGGCCGTGGGCTACGCCCTGATTATTCGGATCCGCGAAACCTACGGGACGATCGAAGAAGACGAGATCATCTCAGCCATTAATGCTCAAGACGGACATCAGGACGCTTCATAATGCTCGCTCACGCCCCCATTCTCCAAATCATTATCCCGCTGCTCGCGGCGCCCCTGATCGTCCTGTTGCGCCAGCGCGATCTCGCTTGGATCGTCGCTGTAGCAGCAACGGCATTGAGCTTCTTATTCTCCGCGCGTCTATTTTTGCAGGTGGCGGCGACCGGCGAGCCGATTGTCTATGAAATTGGCGCCTGGCCCGCTCCTATCGGCATCATCTATGTCATCGACTCCGCCAATGCGCTCGTGATGCCGCTCATCGCCGGCATTGCCTTTATCGTGACGTTGGTCGGACGTGGCATGATCGAGGCTGAGGTTGATGCACGCGATCACACCCTATTCTTCAGTGCATGGATGCTCACCATTGCCGGTATGCTCGGCCAAGTGGCCACCAATGACGCCTTTAACATCTTTGTCTTTTTAGAAATTTCGTCGCTCTCTGCCTACGCATTAGTCGCGATGGGGGCTGGCCGCGATGCCCGCGCCTTGCCCGCCGCTTTCAACTATCTGATTTTGGGCACCATTGGCGCCACCTTCTATGTGATCGGCATTGGCCTCCTCTATATGCTGACAGGCACGTTAAATATTGGCGATCTCGCAGCGCGCTTGCCGGAAATTGGCGACACCCATACAGGCTTTGCAGCGCTCGCTTTTATCGCGCTCGGGCTCTTCTTAAAAATTGCCCTCTTTCCGCTCCACTTTTGGCTGACGCCTGCTTATAGTTTCGCGCCATCGGCAGTGTCAGCGCTCATGGCGGCGACGGCCACTAAAGTGTCAGTATATGTGCTGATCCGGCTTCTCTTTGGCGTTTTTGGTCTGAACTTTCCGGGCATGGACGAGGTGGGCACGCTCCTGCTTTGGCTTGGCGTGGCGGGCGCGTTTGCCGGCACACTTGCCGCCATTTGGGAGACCGACTTAAAACGCCTATTCGCCCAGTCATCAATTGCGCAACTTGGATATATGGCGATCGGCATGGGGTTAATGAGCAGCGCAGGCCTCGCCGCGACTTTCATTCACCTTGTCAATCACGCTTTAATGAAAGGCGCCATCTTTCTCGCACTCGGTGGTCTGGCGATGCATGTTGGACGCGTGACCATGAGCAGTATTGCAGGGGTGGGACGCCAAGCGCCTATGACTGTTGCAGCGTTGCTATTTGGCGGCCTTGCCTTGATCGGTGTTCCCTTAACAGCGGGTTTCATTTCGAAACTCTATCTTATTCGGGCACAACTTGATCAACAGCTTTACGTCATCGCTCTCCTCACTGTCATCAGTTCGGTTTTGGCCCTGGTTTATGTGTGGAAAATTATTGAAGCCGCTTACATGCAAGATCGCCCCAAAGGCGCTGTCGTCATTCGTGAAACGCCGGCAATGTGGGTTGGGGCTTGGATTCTTGTGGTCGCGACAATTTATTTTGGCGTGCAAGCTGAAAGCCTTATTGATGCCGCCTTCCGCGCTGCCGAAATGATGTTGGGAGACGCTCAATGACCTTGCCCGCTCTAACGCCCGATCTGTTAATCGCTGGCCTTCTTTTGCTACCCTTAATTGCGGCCAGCACCACTGTGTTGACCGGAAAATGGGACAATCTGCGCGATACGCTGTCGATTGCGACAGGGGGCATCACAGCATTCTTCGCCATAAGCTTGTTCCGCCACATCAGTGCGGGCGGTGACGCCAGCCTCTCTCTGTTCACCTTTGCCCCCGGCTTTACCATTGATTTTGTGGTGGAACCTTTAGGGGCTTTGTTTGCCCTGGTTGCTGGATGTCTGTGGCCTGTGGCGACGCTCTATTCGGTTGGCTATATGCGGGGCGCGCATGAGAAAAACCACACGCGGTTTTTCTTCTATTATGCCGTTGCCATTCATGCGGCGATGGGGATTGCGCTGTCGGGTAATTTGCTCACCCTTTTCATTTTCTACGAAATTCTGACCTTCTCGACCTATCCGTTGGTCGCGCATAAAGGCAATGCCGACGCAATCAAATCTGGGCGGGTCTATTTGGGCATCTTAGTCACCAGTTCTGTCGCCTTTTTACTTTTGGGTATGATCGGCGTTTGGAGCATTGCCGGAGACCTGACATTTGTCCCGGGTGGGGTGCTGGCCGATCGCCTTGATCCTGCTTACGCACCTATTCTCTTGGCTCTTTTTGCCTTCGGAATTGGCAAGGCCGCCCTTATGCCGCTTCATCGGTGGCTACCGGCCGCCATGGTGGCGCCCACGCCGGTCAGCGCCTTGCTGCACGCGGTCGCCGTTGTGAAGGCGGGTGTCTTCACCGTTCTCAAAGTCGTGATTTATATTTTCGGGACAGATTACTTGCTGTCGACGGGCGCATCTGTGTGGTTGATCTGGGTCGCGAGTTTCACCTTACTTGCTGCCTCGGTGGTGGCCATCCAAAAAACCAACTTAAAAGCAAGGTTGGCCTATTCGACCATTAGCCAGCTCGCTTATGTCGTGCTCGGCGCAGCGCTCGCCACGTCAATTGCCGTACAAGGCGCTGCCCTTCACATTCTCATGCATGCGGCAGGCAAGATCACCTTATTCTTCTGTGCGGGGGCCATTTATGTCGCGCACCATCATAGTGATCTGCGCGACATGGATGGTCTGGGACGACGCATGCCCGTGACGTTCTTCTGTTTTGCCCTCGGCGCCCTATCTATCATGGGCATTCCACCTCTCGGAGGGGCATGGTCGAAATTCATGCTAATGATCGGCGCCCTTGATGCTGGGCAAACCATTATTGTTTTTGTCTTAGCAATCTCGTCTTTGATGAATTTATACTATCTCGGACAACCGGTCATTCGCGGCTTTTTCGCGCCCAGTTCAGACAAAGAAGAAACCCTCGCCGAAGCCCCATTAACAATGCTTATTCCGATTATGCTCACTGCGCTGGCTTCGGTGCTCTTGTTTTTCTATGCCGATCTTTTCCTTTTGACCTTTGAGGGAGTTGCGCCATGACCTCGTCCACCAAAAAATCGAAACCGACCGAAAGCACGCAAGGATCCAATGTCAGCGAATTTGGTTGGAAAGCGAGCAAGATAGTGGCGGGAATTTGTCTGCTGCTCACAATATCGGAGTTGTTCATTCATCGTCATGCCTATAGTGACGCGGAAGCGATGCCGCTTTTTTACGGCCTTTTTGGATTTATTGCTTTTATCGTCGTTGTGATTGGCGGCATTTTGCTGCGCGAAGTCATTATGCGACCAGAGGATTATTACGATGCTGACTAGTTTACCCCCTGGCGTCATTATGATTTTAGGTGCCTTGCTGGTGCCGCTGTTGATTAATCCGGCACGTCAGTTCTGGATGTTGGCTTTAATCCTGCTCTCGGCTATGCAGGCTTGGGGGCTGGAACCCGGCGTTCACCTGACAGCGTCTTTTCTGGGGCTCGACCTAACCCTGGTGAGAGCTAACGCGTTCACCAAGCCGTTTGCCTTAATCTTCCATATTGCCGCGGCTTTGAACGTCATTTATGCCATGTATAAGCCCTGTCGGGTGACCGACGCGTCCGGCCTCGCTTATGCGGGTGCCGCCATCGCAGCCCTTTTTGCCGGCGATTTTGTAACTCTTTTCGTCTATTGGGAATTAACAGCGATCACTTCGGTGCTTTTGATATTGCGGGGCGGAAGCGCTCGACGCCTTGGCGCCGCCATGCGCTATTTGCTCATGCAAGTAGCCTCTGGTGTTTTATTACTCGGCGGAGCCGCTTTATTATGGCAAAGCGGGCAGGGCCTCTTGATCGAACCGCTGGACGCGACCACTTGGGCAGGCGGCCTCATTCTTCTGGCCTTTGGCATTAAAGCTGCGTTCCCCTTCGTAAATGGGTGGTTGCAAGATGCTTATCCTGAAGCCAGCCTGACAGGAACCGTCATCTTAAGTGCCTTTACCACTAAATTAGCTATTTTCGTACTGGCCCAATGTTTTGCCGGCCTCGAATGGCTGATTTATATCGGTGCTGCGATGACCATTTTCCCCGTATTCTTTGCTGTGATTGAGAATGATCTTCGACGGGTTTTAGCATTTTCCCTCAACACCCAGCTCGGCTTTATGGTGGTAGGGATTGGGGTCGGCACGGAGTTGGCCCTCAATGGCACCACGGCACATGCCTTTGCTTGCACAATTTATATGTCGCTACTCTTTATGAGCATGAGCGCCGTGTCGTTACGTACAGGAACCACAAAAGCCAGTGATCTCGGCGGGTTATGGCGCACCATGCCGCTCACCATGATTTTCTGCATCATCGGGGCTTTGTCGATCTCCTCTTTCCCACTACTAAGCGGCTTTGTCACCAAATCGCTGACAATCGGGAGCACCATTAAAGAAGGCTATTTCTGGGTCTGGCTGGCGCTGTTCTTTGCATCCGTCGGCGTGTTGGAGAATAGTGGCATTAAAGTGCCCTATTTTACCTTTTTCGGCCGAGATCAGAAAATTAAGGTCAAAGAAGCGCCCCGCCCCATGTTAATCGCCATGGGCATTGCTGCGGCTTTGTGCGTCATCATTGGCGTGTTCCCAGCCCCGCTCTACGCGATCTTGCCATTCGAGGTAAACTATAGTGTCTGGGATACGAGCCATGTGCTTGGCGAATTACAGCTCCTGCTCTTTGCAACATTGGCCTTTGTTTTCTTAATGGTGCGTGGCCTATACCCACCTCAAATTGACAGCACTGTGCTCAACACAGATTGGTTTCTGCGCCGTTTGCTCCCCACACTCATCAAAGCGATTTGGCGACCTATCTGGGCTCTGTATGGTGGCATCGTCCATGGCCTGCGCATCCTCCTTCTCGACATCATTCGTGAAATTAGTGTCGGGTGGCAACGCTCGGCGCTCGGATCCGGCGCCATCGGCACCAGCCTAGCAGCTGGCGTATTTCTGACACTTTTCGCTTTGATGTTGGCAGGTAAATATCTTGGCCTTTAACGAGGTCGAAAGCCACAGGGTTTAGGTGAGACCATCCATAAAAAACGCGGCCCCAAGGGGCCGCGTTCTTGTTTGGTCAGCGCCGTTAACGCTTACAGGCCCAGCACAGCCTTCGTCATGATATTGCGTTGAATTTCATTCGACCCCGCATAAATCGTTGTTTTGCGGGTGTTGAAATATTTCGGAACGATAATCGCTGCCCCTTCAACACCGATGTCGCTTTCATTGCTTTGCCCTTGCGTATCGCGCACGAAAGGAAAGCCATAGGTGCCGATCACTTCAGATGCCAATTCTGTTACCGCCTGCTGCAATTCAGTACCGCGGGTTTTCAGCAAAGAAGATGATTCTGGGCCAAGGTTTTGCCCTGCGCTAATATCGGAAAAAATACGCAGTTCGGTATATTCCATTGCCAAAACCTGACGCTCGAGATCCGCCAGCCGCTGCGAGATGTCCACATCATCCAATACCGACCCCGCATCTTGAGGAATACGACGCGCTAAATCGCGGGTCTTATCCAAACGGCGCTTAAGCTCACCTGAATAGGGGTTACCACGCTCAAATTCCAGCAAGTATTTGGCGCAGGTCCAGCCTTCATTCTCATTTCCTACGAGATTTTCTTTGGGTACTTTGACATCGTCAAAGAACACCTGATTAATCTCTTGCCCGCCCTCGACGGGCCCGTCGAGCGTATAGAGCGGCTCAACCCGAACCCCTGGTGTATTCATATCGATCAGCAAAAAGGAAATGCCCTTCTGCGGCTTATCGGTTTTCGCCGTCCGCACCAGACAGAAAATCCAATCGGCATGTTGCGCCATGGATGTCCAAATTTTCGACCCATTACACAAATAATGGTCGCCCTGATCTTCCGCCTTCATCTGCAAAGACGCCAAATCCGACCCCGATCCTGGTTCGGAATAGCCCTGGCACCACCACACATTGCTCTGCAGAATATCGGGCAGAAATTTCTTCTTTTGCTCTTCCGTGCCGAAGGCCATGATCACAGGCGCCACCATAGTTAACCCAAAGGGTATCGTATGGGGAGCACCGGCGCGCTCAAGCTCTTGAGTGAAAATAAATTTTTGGACAGGCGTAAAGCCAGCGCCACCATGTTCTTGTGGCCAATTCGGGGCAATCCAACCTTTTTCATAAAGACGTTTTTGCCACGTAATATGGGACTGCTTGCTCATATAGCCGTTTTTCGACCGCTCCATTTCAGCGCGCAAATCAGGCGTATAGGCTTTTTCAATAAAGTCGCGAACTTCTTTTTGAAAAGCAATATCCTCTGCAGAAAAAGCTAAATCCATTTTTACATCTCCCGAACAATTTCAATTTCTGTTAATTCAGGCGCAGCCGCGAGTAACCCGCCCAAGGGTTTCATCGCCTCACGCACAGCATCAGCGGAGGCATGCGTCTCGCGCGCGGCTTGATCGGCATATTGTTCCATTACAAAATACACATCTGGGTTGGTTTTATCGCGCCCCAACGTATAGAGCTGACAGCCCGGCTCGGTTGCCCGCACCGCCTCTTGGCATTTAGCGAAGGCCGCCTCAAACTCAGCCCCTTTGCCTGATTGAATGGTCAGTTTAGCAACAATACCTACAGCCATACTCTTATCTCCCTATTGGTCTTTAAACTCTGCTGGACGTTTTTCGATGAACGCTGTCACCGCCTCAATATGGTCATCACTGGCATGCATCAGAGCCTGCGCATTCGCCGACATCTCCATGAGCGTATCGAAGGAAACGGACTGACCATGCCGTAATAAACGTTTCGCCGCGCGCAAGGACTCGGCTGATTGTGCCGTGATCTGCTGGGCCATTGACATGGCCTCTGCCATCAAATTGTCATGCGCGACAACTTGCGACACCAAACCCCATCGCGCCGCCTCTTCTGCTGGAATGGTTTTTCCGGTGAACAGCAACTCGCTGGCACGAGAGAGACCGATCGTACGCGGCAATAACCACGCGCCGCCATCCCCTGGAATCAATCCGATTTTCAAGAAAGTTGCGCCAAAAATCGCCTTGTCGCTGGCAATCCGGATATCGGCAAGACAGGCAACATCATTTCCCAAGCCAATGGCAGGGCCGTTGACGGCGGCAATGAGGGGCACTTCAAGTCCCCACACGGCCTTAATGATCTGATGGATCCCTTGGCGGTAACGATCAGCGACATGGGCGGGCGTTCCGGCAAAGCTGCGCTCGCGGTTCTGCATCGCTTTGATGTTGCCGCCCGCCGAAAAGGCCGAGCCTGCACCCGTCAAGATGACGCATCGAATGGAGCGATCGGCATTAATATCGGCAATCGCCGATTGAAAAACCTGCCCATCACCCTCTTCGCCCAACGGGTTGCGCATGTCGGGCCGATTGATCGTCAGCGTAACAACCGCACCCGCGCGCTCAATGAGCAAGAGAGATGACATCGCGTCGACTACTGCGCCGCGAAGCGACGCAGATGATGGTCAACATTGCCAAATTGTGTGTCGATCATCGTTAAGCGCTTGAAATAATGTCCAACATTCAATTCTTCGGTCATGCCCATACCACCATGCAATTGCACAGATTGCTGACCGATGAAGCGGCCGGATTTACCAATCTGAACTTTTGCACCCGAAGCCGCTTTGCGGCGCTCGGCAGCGCTTTCTTCGAGCTTCATATTGATCATATAGGTCATGGATACAGCTTGCTCATACTCCATAAACATATCGACCATGCGGTGCTGCAACACTTGGAAGCTGCCAATGGGGACACCAAATTGTTTGCGGGTTTTGCAATATTCGACGGTTGCATCATTCAAGCATTTCATTTGACCAATGGCCTCACCACACAGGGCACCAATGCCATAGTCAATGGCTTCTTCTAAAATCGCAAAGCCATCTGTGCTGATCACCGCATCGCCATCCACCCGCACATTTTCGAAAACAATCTCGCTGGCACGTGCGCCGTCTACGGTAGGATAATCTTGCGTGCTGACGCCCGATGCCGATTTATCGACGACAAAAAGGCCAATGCCAGCTTGGTCGCGTTGGTTCCCCGAGATCCGCGCCGAGACAATTAATTTATCGGCCCAGGGGGCACCCAAAACAACAGCCTTAGCACCGTTTAGCACATAGCCATCGCCATCGGCTTTCGCCGATACCAAAACATCCGCCAAATTATAGCGACTTTGAGGTTCTGCATAAGCGAGCGCCCATACGCTATCGCCGGCAATCAAAGAAGGCAAATAGGCTTGCTTTTGCGCATCTGACGCATGGCGTTTTAAAATTCCGCCGCACAAAACGACAGTTGGCAGATAGGGCTCGACCACGAGACCGCGGCCAAACTCTTCCATGATAATCATTGTTTCGATCGGGCCACCATCGAGCCCTCCCATATCCTCATCAAATGGCGCCGCGAGCAGACCGAGCTCGGCGAATTGTTTCCAATTATCGCGGCTCCAGCCATCTTCACTGCGGACAATCTTCATCCGGCTGTCAAAATCGTAATTATCCTGTACGAAGCTTTGCACCATATTGCGCAGCAATGTTTGTTCTTCAGAAAATCCAAAATCCATCCTAGTTCTCCTTACTCGCGCACCAGACTACAAACCCAAAACCATTTTGGCGATAATATTGCGCTGAATTTCGTTCGAGCCTCCATATATGGAGGTTTTTCGCATATTAAAATAATCTTGTGAGACGCCATGGCTACCCTCAGGGCCGATTGCCAGATAATTATCCCCAAGATCAAGCTTCGGAACCCACGGAGCTGCGTAGTTTCCGACGGCTTCCATCGTCAGCTCGGTAATGCGCTGTTGAATTTCCGTGCCTTTAATTTTGAGAATCGAGCTCTCAGGCCCCGGCCCCTTGCCTTTGCTCTCGGCGGCAAGTGTCCGCAATTCGGTATATTCGAGCGCCGTTAAATCGATTTCTAGCTCGGAGAGCTTGCGCGAGAAATCGGCGGTATCCAGCAAAGGTTGGCCATCCAAGGTTTCGCTGCGCGCGATATCTTTCAAGCGGCTAATGGCTTTTTTCGAGCGCGCCACACCGGCAATGCCCGAGCGTTCATTGCCCAAAAGAAATTTGGCAATCGTCCAGCCTTTATTTTCCTCGCCGACGAGATTTTCCACCGGCACGCGCACATCCTCGAGGAAAACCTCATTCACCTCATGCCCGCCATCAATGGTAATGATGGGACGGACGGTCATACCTGGGGTTTTCATATCGATCAACAAAAACGAGATACCCTCTTGGCGTTTGCCATCGCTATTAGTGCGCACCAAACAGAACATCCAATCGGCATATTGTGCCAGGGTCGTCCAAATTTTGTGGCCATTGACCACATAATGATCGCCGTCGCGCACGGCGCGGGTTTTTAACGACGCCAAGTCAGAGCCGGCTCCAGGTTCAGAATACCCCTGACACCACCATGTCTCGCCCGATAAAATGCCCGGGAGCACCCAATCTTTTTGCGCTTGCGAGCCGAAAGTATAGATGACGGGCCCCAGCATTTGCATGCCGAACGCCAATGGCGGGATGGTCCCAAATCGGGCACTTTCTTCGCCAAAAATATATTTTTGGGTGACGGTCCATCCGGTTCCGCCAAACTCCGCAGGCCAAGAAGGGGCAACCCAACCTTTTTTGTACAAAATTTTGTGCCAGGCCAGATAGTCTTCGCGATCCAGCTCGGCCCGATCTTTGCCGATCAGGTCTTTGGGGTAATTCTCTTCAATAAACTGGCGCACCTCAGCCCGGAACGCGTTATCTTCGGCCGTAAACTCAATATCCATTGGAAACCTCCATTTTTCAGGCACTCGACCTGATCTGGGCCACATATAACCATACTTTCCGATCCTGCGTCAGCGCAAAATAAAGCGCAATATGCCGCACGCCCCCGCCCAACGAAGCCCGCGGATCGGGTTAGTCGCTCGCCACAGGGTCAGCCGGAAACCACCCGATTATATCGTGTAAACGTGCGACTTGGCCAATGACAATAATCGATGGGGGCTCGAGCTGTGCCCGAGCCACCGCCTCGGCGATTGTGCCTAATGATCCAATGAGCACACGCTGATGCGGCATGGTGGCATGGGTGACCACGGCCACAGGT
>CBFIIU010000001.1:0-14132 GCA_965662735.1 Alphaproteobacteria bacterium | reverse complement strand
CCTCGGCGATTGTGCCTAATGATCCAATGAGCACACGCTGATGCGGCATGGTGGCATGGGTGACCACGGCCACAGGTTCAGTCGACGGCCGCCCCGCAGCCAGTAACAGGCGAGCAATCTCAGAAATTTTGCTCAACGCCATGTAAATAACAATCACCGGAGAGCCCGCGGCAATGGCGTTCCAATCCATTTTCTCAACCCCCTCGCGTCCAGCAAGGTGCCCCGTGACAAACGTCACAGCATGATTAACGTCGCGATGGGTCACGGGAATACCCGCATAGGCCAATCCCCCCACGCCCGCACTAATCCCAGGTATCACGCGAATAGGGATATGCTGGGCCATCAGCGCCTCAGCTTCCTCACCCCCACGCCCAAAAACAAAAGGATCGCCCCCTTTTAATCGCAGAACGCGCTTGCCCGCTTTGGCCAGCACAATCAGTTGTTCGATAATATCCGACTGGTTCCAAGAAGAACGCCCCCCGCGTTTTCCAGCATAAATTTGCTCGGCATCATCGCGCATGAGGTTCAAAATATCCTCGCTCACCAGCGCGTCGTAAACCACAGCATCTGCCTGCTGAAGGGCATTCACAGCATGAATTGTGAGCAGGCCAGGATCTCCGGGACCGGCCCCCACAAGCCACACCCACCCGCTTTCAAAAAGCGGCAAACCCCGCAATTGAATATCGGGCAACGGGCGATCAGTGGCTTGCAAACGGATCGTCTCTTGCTGGCGTGATGAAAAATCATTGCTCATGATTTGGGTATAAGCGATCCACCCCCTATTGAAAAGGAGCGCCCTTTGCCGGCAGATAAAAACTCGCCAAGCCTGTGATTTTTTGCTACCTCAAAGCCAGCAAATACTCCCGTTGCGACCTGACGCGACACCATCTTTTTAATTGTACAGGAATGACCGCATGTTCGATAAGCCCCGCGCCGATTTGGTTGAAAATACTGCCGAGTTTGAAACCCAGCCGCTTGTGGTTCCTACCGGATTTCGCGAATATGATGCACGATGGCTGTTCCCGACAGAAATTAATCTGACGGGCATGCAGGCTTTGGGGTTTGGGTTAGGCACGCTTATTCATGAATTGCGGCCTGATGCGCCGGCTGAGATTGCTGTTGGCCACGATTTCCGAGGCTATTCGCAGTCGATCAAGCTGGCCCTCATTACCGGCCTCATGACGGCGGGCGTTCACGTTCACGATATTGGTCTGGCGCTATCTCCCGTCGCCTATTTTGCACAGTTTAATTTAGACGTTCCAGCGGTCGCCATGGTTACGGCGAGCCATAATGAAAATGGATGGACAGGCGTTAAAATGGGTGTTTCTCGCCCTCTAACCTTTGGGCCCGACGAGATGAGCCGGCTCAAAGATATTGTTTTAAATGATCAAGGCATCGCGCGTGACGGGGGACGCTACACGCGCGTAAACGATATGGCCGAGCGCTATAAAAAAGACCTCACAGATCGCGCGCCCTTTCATCGCCCCTTAAAGGCGGTTATTGCCTGCGGGAATGGAACCGCGGGCGCCTTTGCTCCCGATATTATGGCGGCTCTTGGCGTGGAGGTGGTGCCGCTGCATTGTGATCTCGACCATAGTTTTCCGCATCACAACCCCAATCCCGAAGATATGGAAATGCTCCATGCGGTACGCGACGCTGTTTTGGCGCATCAGGCCGATATTGGCTTTGCTTTTGACGGAGATGGCGATCGGTGTGGCGTGATTGATAATGAGGGGGAAGAAATTTTCGCCGACAAAATGGGGGTCCTTGTCGCCCGCGATCTGGCGCGACTGCACGACAATCCGGTTTTTGTCGTCGATGTGAAGTCGACAGGTTTATTTATGACCGACCCTGAGCTGCAAGCCGCTGGCGCGGTGACCCATTACTGGAAAACCGGTCACTCTTATATGAAGCGCCAGACACATGATTTGGGCGCCCTCGCTGGCTTTGAAAAAAGCGGCCATTATTTCTTCAATGCCCCAATTGGACGGGGCTATGATGATGGCTTGGTGACGGCCATCGCGATTTGCGACATGCTCGATCGCGCGCGCCATGCCTCGATGGCTGACCTGCGCAAGTCACTGCCGATCACCTATGGCTCGCCCACCATGTCGCCCTATTGCGCCGACACTGAAAAATATGAAGTTGTCGATCGGGCCATCGCCCATTTCACCCAATTATATGAGAGTGGTGGTTCGCTTTTAGGCCAGCCCATTCGCGATCTCGTAACCGTGAATGGTGTGCGCATTACGCTCGAGGATGGCACCTGGGGCTTGGTTCGGGCCTCATCAAATAAGCCAGGATTAGTTGTGGTGGTTGAAAGCCCCGTCAGCGACGCCCAAATGCGGACCATGTTCGACGTCATCGATAGCGTTTTGTCTTCTTATCCTGAAGTGGGCGCCTATGACCAGAAGCTTTAACGAGAAGCTTTAACTTAAACGACTGACGTGCCGATTGGCTCAGCCAATCCAGTGAAGGGACGCGGCCAAAGCCCAGATCATCCGTATCGACACCAAGAGTAAAAAGCCCCCAAAAATCAATTCGAGGGTTCGACGCGACAAACGATGCGCGCTGGCGGCGCCCCAGGGTGCACCCAGGGAAGTTGCTGGGATCATAATTAAAAATGCAATAATACTCACATAACCGATTGATCCGATCGGCCGGTCCGGCAAGCCCGCGCCGGCCCACATAAATCCGGCCGCCGCTGGCAAGGCAATAAAAAAGCCAAGCGCCGCCGATGTGCCCACCGCGCGATGAATGTTCAAGCCATTGGCGCTGAGAAAGGGTACCGAAAAAGTGCCCCCGCCAATTCCAACCAAAGCGGAGAGGAAGCCAATTGCGGTTGAAACCAAGGCCTGAAGAGCGCGTCCGAAGGGTTCCGATCCCTGCGGGCGTTCTTGTTGAGGAAGGAAAATAAACCGCAAGGCCAGAACAAACACTAAAATCGCAAACATGCCTTTGAGACCCACCGCCGGAATACCCCGAATAATCAGCGCGCCCGCAACCGCCCCGACCATAATGAAGGGCGACCAAAACTTTAAAATCGCGAGATCAATCGCGTCACGTTTCGCATGGGCTCGCGCCGACTGGGTGGATGTAAAGGCGATCACGGCCAGCGACGTTCCCACAGCCATATGCATTTGCAGAGCCTCGGGCACGCCCAGAATAATGAAGATTTGAAACAAGATCGGAACCATGGTGATGCCGCCACCAACACCTAATAGACCCGCCATAAAGCCCGACAGCAAGCCGCCCGCCAGCAAGGCGCCCACCAGCACCGCAAGTTCAGCGTAGTCCATGCCTCTGCCCCTTTTGTCCTGCTTCATGCATGCGTCGGATACGCCCAAGCGCCCTAGTCGAATGCATTTTAAGCAGCCTGTTGTTGATATGACCGGATCAAGGCCAGTGAGTCCGCGAGGGTCTGGGCCGCATCCTGGCTCGTCGGAATACGCTCGCTCAGAAAACGACGCCACATGCGCCCCCCGGCGCATCCTGCATAAAGCCCGAGAATATGCCGCGTGACCGCCTGGCCCGATAGGCCCAGTGCCTGCATGCGTTCGACATAGGGAATATAGGCTTCGAGAATTTCCTCGCGGGAGATCGGATGATCCGGCTCGCCAAAAAGTTGCTGATCGACCTGCGATAAAAGATAAGGATCCTTATAGGCGGCGCGCCCCAGCATGACCCCATCCACATGATCGAGATGTAGGGCGCACGAGGCGAGATCAATAATCCCCCCATTCACCACCACGGTCAGCTTTGGGTTTGAGCGTTTAATTTGATATGCCCACTCATATTCCAAAGGCGGAACATCGCGGTTTTCTCGGGGGCTGAGCCCCGACAGCCACGCTTTCCGCGCATGAATAATAAAAACAGTAACACCCGCCTCCTGGCATTGGTCAACCAGCTGCACTAAGGCCTCGGCAGGGTCTTGCTCGTCAACCCCCAAACGGCATTTCACCGACACCGCACAATTTGGATGGCTGTGCTCAATAGCTGATCGCATTGCCGACACGCAGCGCGCCACCAGATCCGGCTCGCGCATCAGGCACGCCCCAAACCGGCCCGATTGAACGCGATCCGAAGGACAGCCGACATTTAAGTTAATCTCGTCATAGCCCCATTCAGCGCCGAGCCGGCTCGCCTCGGCCAAAGCCTCGGGATCACTGCCGCCAAGTTGCAAGGCCACAGGGTGCTCTTCAACATTATAGTCGAGCAATCGCGCGCGATCGCCATAGCGGATCGCATCGGCTGTAATCATTTCCGTGTAAAGCCGCGCGCGGCGTGAGATCAGCCGCAGGAAAAAGCGTTCATGCCGATCCGTCCAATCCATCATCGGCGCCACGCAAAAACGAAATGGCGAGGTCATGCCCTTATGTGCCGCAGAAACCGCTTAAAGACAAGCCTAAAGGCGCCCCTCACGTGGCGCTTTTAGATGTTGCGAAACCAGCGTTTTATTTGCCTTTGGGCAATTCATTGTAGGGAACTGACTTATCGACGCGAATATCTTGCGGCAAGCCCAATACCTGCTCGGCTACAATATTGCGCAGAATTTCGTCCGTTCCACCGGCAATGCGATATCCTGCCCCACCAAACCATTGGTTTTGGAAGGCCGCATTCAGGGGTGATAAGTCGCTATCATGCAAAATACCGCCTTGGCCCTGCAGATCCATCCCAAAGCTAGCCAGATCTTGCATTTTAGGCCCAGAGACCACTTTACCGATTGAGCTCTCGGCTCCCGGCTGTTGCCCTTTCGATAAGGCTGTGAGGGTTCTGAATTTCGTATATTTCAGGCCTTGGCTTTGCACATACCAATCAGCAAGCCGCTCGCGCACATTGCCATCCTTGATCGCGGGCCCGCTCTCAAGCTCGATATTGCGCGCCAATTCCATCAATTCGGCATGGTCGACCCCCGACCCTTGGCCAATCGCCAAACGCTCATTCATCAAGGTCGTCAGAGCCACTTTCCAGCCTTCACCAACGGCTCCCAGTCGCTGACTATCGGGCACACGCACATCGGTAAAAAATACTTCATTGAAGTTTGCATCACCAGTGATCTGCTTAATCGGGCGGATCTCGATGCCTGGCGACTTCATATCCAAGAAGAAAAAGGTCAAGCCCTTATGCTTCGGCACTGTTGGATCAGACCTGGTGACGATGATCCCATAGTCGCAATAATGCGCGCCGGAGGTCCATACTTTCTGACCATTGATAATCCAGTCATCGCCATCGCGCTCACACTTTGTGCGCAAGCCCGCCACATCCGAACCTGCAGAAGGTTCAGAGAATAATTGGCACCAAATTTCCTCACCATACAGCGCTGGCTTGACGTAACGTTGCTTTTGTTCATCCGTTGCCCAGGCCAGCATGGTGGGAATGCACATTCCCAAGCCGATTTCAAAAAATCCGCCAGGGACATCGAACTGAGCTTCCTCTTGCGAATAAATCACCGATTGAATGGATGTGCCACCAAGGCCGCCAAATTCGGTCGGCCATGTGATCGCGGCATATCCGGCAGCGGCTTTTTTGGCCTGCCACTCGCGCGCACGCTCGAGGCGCTCGGCTTCTGATTTGGTCGCACGACCTGCGCGCGCTTTGCCGGCTTCACGCGGCTTGGCATTGGCTTCTAACCATGCGCGCACTTCACTGCGAAATTTTGCTTCTTCGGGGGTATCGTTAAAATCCATAATTCTTCCTCCGTTACAACGACCTTTAGGCCGCGTTAATCCGTTCTAATTCAGAGATAAGGCGATCTTTCCATCGGCTGGCACTGCCCAAGGCGAGCGCTAGTAATTTTGAGCGACGATAATGGAATTGAGGATTAGCCTCCCAGGTAAAGCCAATACCGCCATGCACTTGAATATTTTCTTGCGCATTAAAGCGATAGGCTTCGGTGGCCGCAACCCGCGCCGCGGACGCTGCCAATTCAAGATCATGTCCTTCATTGGCAAGCACCATGGCTCCGTAGTAACAATTACTCCGCGCCAATTCGAGCTTCACATACATATCGGCAATTTTATGTTTAATGGCTTGGTATGACCCAATTTGACGGCCAAACGCATATCGATCCAAGGCATAGTCGCGTGCCATATTCATGGCGGCCTCGGCACCCCCCACTTGTTCAAACGCCAATAAAACCGCGGCGCCCGCCTCAAGACGTCGATATTGTTCCCAGCCGGCACCAGCCTTGCCGAGAAGTTCGGCCGCCGCATTTTTGAGGTCGATCTGCGCATGGCCACGCGACGGATCAATGGTTTCAACCGCGTGCCGCGAAATATCGGCTTGCGCTAAATCAACGAGAACCAAACTGACGCCATCGGCGCCACTGACCAAGCACACCAACACATCGGCGCGCATTCCGTCAGGCACCGGAAGCTTGCTTCCTGTCACACGCCCATTGGCGAATTGCGTTGTCAAATTGCTCGGCAAGGGCGCTTTCGGGCCTTCGGCCGCTGCCAAAGTGCCGATGGCCTCACCCGAGGCTAATTTGGGCAACCATTCGCGCTTTTGCTCTTCATTGCCGAACAGGCGAAGCGCCTCGGCGGCGAGATAAATGGATGACGAAAACGGAACCGGGGCTACAGAACGACCCAATTCTTCGGCGACCACGCATAATTCGAGCGCACCCAATCCAAGCCCGCCATATTCCTCTGGGATAGCGGCGCCCGCGACCCCGAGCTCGCACAGACCCTGCCAGACAGCATCGGAATGATCGGCCTTGTTCTCCAGCACACGCCGCACTTCCTCGACAGGACATTTATCCTCGAGAAAACGCCGCACTTGGTCTTTCAACATTTTTTGATCGTCTGAAAAATCAAAATTCATAAGGTTCCTCCACAACGCACGCGCCACGCTATTTAAAAGAGCAGTTTTAAATCACTCGATATCTCACGCGGTCAGCGACACGGTCGCCACGCCCACATGATATAGACCCCAACTGGTTAGGATCCATATAGAAGGTTCAACGTTAGTGAAACCATGCCAGAGCGTCAATCCGTCTGAGGCCTGCGCAATGCGGCAAAATGTGCCGCTCGCCTAAACGCTGTTTTGAGTGGATCAATTACGGCGTTAACGCATGATCGAGCGAGACTGCCGTTTCATGCCGCAATTCAGCCAAAAAGGCGCGCAGTTGCGACACATCGGCTTGATGGGTCACGCGCAGCAAAAGCTCTTCCGTCGCCGGCGGCAATTGATCGGTATTTTTGGGTCCCACACACAGGCTCAGCACCTGGCGAATGGATGAGAACACGTCCCACGCTTGTAATAAAGTCTGCCCTGACCCGACTTTAATCAGACCTCGCTCATGAAGCGCGCGTAAGGCTCGATCCGTATGCGGGGTCATAATTTCTGGCACCTCAAAGGCATGTTGCAGCACAAGAGTTTGCACCAGGAATTCTAATTCAAATAGGCCGCCACGACCCAGTTTAACATCCCACGGGGTTTCTTGATCACGATGGGTTGCGATGCGCTGACGCATATCTGAAATATCCGCTTGCAGCTTTGGAAGATCGCGTGACCGACTTACAACCTCACCAATGAAGGATGTGAGGTCATCGCGCAAACCCGTGTCGCCGGCGACAATGCGGGCGCGGGTCAAAGCCATATGCTCCCAGGTCCAGGCTTCATTTTGCTGGTAATGATGAAATCCAGATAATTTGACAACCACCGGACCCGCATTTCCGGATGGACGCAAGCGTGTATCAACATGATAAAGTGCCCCTTGCGCCGTCGGGGCTTGCAAACCGCTTAAAAACCGACGCGCCGCTCGGGCAAACCATTGGTCGGCATCGAGCGGCTTTGGCCCATCCGACTGCACCATAAAATTGGGAGCATGACAGATGATAATGATGTCGAGGTCTGAGGTCATCGTCATTTCTTGACTGCCAAGTTTACCCATTCCCAAAATCGACAAAGCGCCGCCTGGAATATCGCCATGCGCCGATCGCATATCGCACAAAGCAGCATCGAGGGTTTCAATAATGGCCGCCTCGGCCAAAACCGAAAAGGCGCGCCCACTCGCTGGCGCATCCATGGTTTCATTTAAAACGCGCGTCCCCAGCACAAATTGCCAGTCATGCACAAATAGCCGTGTGCGGTCGAGGCGCGCCATAATATCTGTTGGCGGAATATGATTTTGCGAAGCGATGAGAGCCTCATGCGTTGTGCTTGCCTGTTCTAAAAACGCGCCATTTGGTTCATCCAACATAACATCGAGTAAATTCGCATTTCGGCTGAGCCATGTCGCCAAACGCGGTGCAACGCCGATCACCCGAATGACGAGAGCGAGCATGGACGGGTTGGCTTGAAACATCGAGAATAATTGAATGCCGGCGGGCAAGCCCGAGATAAAATGGTCGAAGCGCAATAACGTGTCATCGGGTTGGCCGGTGCGCGCAATCTCGCTCAACAAACGCGGCTTCAACCGCGTTAACATTTCGCGGGCCCGCGCCGAGCGCGTTGCTCGGATGCGGCCTGTATGCCATCCGCGAATAATGGCCGATATATCTGTGGGCCGCGCAAACCCCATACGGCTTAGCGTCTCTAATGTTTCGGGGTCGTCCTCGCCACCGGTAAACACCAAGCTCCCCAATTCAGACGAGAGCTCTTCGCCTTGCTCGAAGAGATTGGAATATTCCTCTGCCACCTGGGTAAGCACTGCTTCGAGCTCGTGTCGCAACGCATCGACCGAGCGATAGCCCGCAAAATTTGCGAATTGTGCCAGTGTCTCGTCATCGCGCGGCAGGCTGTGGGTTTGTTCATCAGTTCGCATTTGCAACCGATGCTCGATTTCGCGCAAATAGATATAGGCGTCCGTCAAACGGGCGCAGGTCTCGGGCAAAATCCATCCGCGCTCCGCCAATTTCGCCAACACCTCAACCGTTTGCTGACCGCGTAAACTGGGGTCACGCCCGCCAGCAATTAATTGTTGGGTTTGAACAAAAAACTCAATCTCTCGGATGCCACCCCGCCCAAGCTTAATATTATGTCCGGCGGTCGTAATATGGGCGTGCCCCTTCACCGCATGAATTTGGCGCTTCATTGAATGCACATCTTCGATCGCCGCAAAGTCTAAATTGCGCCGCCAGATGAAGGGCGATAATTCTTTTAAGAATGCTTCGCCCGCAGCAATATCGCCGGCCACAGCTCGCGCTTTGATGAAGGCCGCGCGCTCCCAATTTTGGCCATGGCCTTCATAGTAAATTAAAGCCGCCGGGATGGGTAAGGCGACCGGCGTCGATCCGGGGTCGGGTCGCAACCGCAAATCCACACGGAAGACATACCCATCTTCCGTTGGGTCTTGCAAAATGGCCCGCAAATCTCGCGCCAGATCAACGTAAAACTTACTCGGCTCAACTTCATCGCTGAGCGGCAAAAGCCCCGGCTCATAAAAAAAGATGAGGTCAATATCAGAGGAATAATTTAATTCCCCTGCCCCGTGTTTCCCCATTCCGAGAATAACGATGCCCGAGCGATCAATCGGCGCCGCCTCGCGCAACCGACCGCGCGCAACCGCATCCCGCAGCAAAAAGCAAATTGTCAGATGCGCCGCCAAATCTGCAAAGCGCGACAAGGCCCGACTGACCTCGAGCGCCGTCCAGCTGCGGGTCAGATCGGCAAGCCCTGCCAAAAGCGCAATCCGACCTTTGGCATGGCGCAACAGACGCATGACCTCTACACGTGTCTCGACTTTCTCAACTAAATCAGTGATCGCCGCGAGCTCCTGTGTCAAAACGTCATCAGGTGTTTGATGGCGCAAGGTAACGATCAGATCGCCATGTCGTTTCAACAAACGACTGAGATAGGGGCTATTCCCCGCCATCCACAGGAAAAAATTTTCCTGCTCGCGCAAAACAGCCACAACCTCATCCATGCTTTGCAGCGCTTCGATATCGGCCAATAAAGCGCGGCTTTTTTCAGGCTGCAACAGAGGCGGGAGATGGCGATGATCAAACTCCATGCCTGCCCCCCTAGTCTAAATGCGCGCGCGGCGAAAGGGGTGCGAAATGCAATCCCACCTTCAGCCCGTGCGGTTTTTGAGCGCTGAGGGTTAATCGACCGCTATGCCGCGCCATAATCGCATTGACAATAGGCAGTCCAAGACCATTGCCTTGATGGTGGCGAGATGGGTCCAGCCGACCGAAGCGCCGCAAGGCGCGCTCCATTTGATCGGGCGCAATGCCGTCGCCTTGATCGGCCACATAAACCACATAGGAGACCTCCCCGACTGCCGCCTTTTCTTGGACAATGGACAGCGTCACTGTTTGGTCCGGCGCCGACCGGCCATAGTGGAGCGCATTCTCAATCAGATTGGCGAGCGCTTGCTGCAAAAGCGCCGGGTTACCCATAATAGGCGCTTCACGAATGTCGGGATCGAAACTTAATCGCGCGCCGTTTTCCTCAAAAACAGGGGCGTAGAGATCAACCATCTCTGAGGCTAGGGCAACCAAATCAACCGACACCGGTGCCAACGGGGTCACCCCCGTTTCCAGCCGAGCCAAGGAGAGCAAGGCATTGAAAGTGTCGATAACGCCATCAATATGGGTCAACAAAGCCGATAATTCGGCGTCGCTTGGCGACGTACCTTGATGATATTTTTGCAGCATCAGCTCGACTTGATGGCGGATACGCGTGAGCGGGGTCCGCAAATCATGGGCAATATTTTCGCCCACTTCGCGCATCGCATCGACGAGCCCCTCAATTCGGTCGAGCATACGATTGATGGTATCTCCCAAATGATCATATTCATCATGATGCCGCGGCCAATCGATCCGCTGATCCAGCCGACCTTCCATCACACGCTCAGCCAATCGGTTAAACTCTTCGAGCCGATATCGCGTACGATGGGCCACCCACCAACCGCCAAAAGCGCCCATAAAAAGGATCGCCAATAAGGCCACAGACGACGAGGTGATAAAACTATCCGCGAGCTGATCTTGAACGGAAAAATCATGCCCCACGAAAATTTGTTCCCCCGCACGCATTGGGCGCATCTGTCCGCGCAAGCGCTGGTCACCGCTTTGGTCACGAAATAAAAGAGACACCCGACCATCCCCTAAATCTTGGGACGCCTTAATGGCGCTAATCCTGTCGAGCGTACCGGCTAATTTAATTCCATTCTCATCCACAAACCAATAGACAGCCGATCGGGGGTTCTCGGCGCTGCGTTGAATATCGTCGATCACTGCGGCGCGTCCCGACGTGTCATATATTTGCGTCAGTCGATCCACCTCAAAGCCGACACGCTGATCTAATTCACGTTGAAACAATTGCGCGGTTTGCCAATAGACAAGCCCCAGCACCGCAAGTGCCGACACGGTGAACAAGGCCATAAAGACCAAAATAATTTGAACGCCAGAATGCCTAAACCGCATCGGGATCCTCGAGCATAAACCCCGCACCGCGAATGGTTCGGATCATGGGGCGATCAAACGGATGATCGAGCTTAGCGCGCAGCCGCGAAATATGCACGTCGACCAAATTGGTCTGGGGATCAAATTGCAGTTGAAAAACATGTTCGAGCAGCATATCGCGCGTCACTGTTTTCCCCTGATGCTGCATTAAAAAAAGCAGAAGCGAAAATTCGCGCGGCACGAGATCAATGATTTGGCCGGCGCGCTGCGCACGCCTTGCGACGAGATCTAATTCAAGATCGCCACAGGATAAAACGGTTGCCGACGCGTCCGATTGCGGAGCGCGGCGACCCAGCACTTCGATGCGGGCAAGTAATTCTTCGAGCGCAAAGGGCTTCACCAAATAATCATCGGCACCCGCGCGCAAGCCGAGCACGCGATCCTCGACTTCCGACATGGCGGATAACATCAGCACCGGCCGTTGGTCACCCCGCCGCCGCAATTCGTCGATCAAATCCAACCCATTTAAGCGGGGCATCATGCGATCAATGACCCAAATATCGCCACGATCGCCCGCCGCCAATTCCAATGCAGCGGCACCATCTGGGGCATGGGTGACGGTCAACCCATGAGGCGATAGACCATCCATAATCGCTTGAGCCGTTTGTTGGTCATCTTCTGCGAGCAAAATATGCATCGCTTTTTACCCCTTGGATGCTGACATTCGCCGCATCATACGCCAGATCACAAGAAACCCGAAGAGCAGAAGAAAAAAAGGAGCGGCCCACAGCAGATAGGTTTTTTCGCTGACCGGTGGGCGGAACAGAGCAAATTCACCGTAGCGCGCGACGATCATTGACCGAATTTCCGCATCCGTATCGCCGGCACTGATGCGCTCGCGCACAAGGCGGCGCAAGTCCCGCGCCAGTTCGGCATCGCTGTCATCGATCGATTGATTTTGACACACCATGCACCGCAATTCCAGGGTCAGAGATCGGGCACGTTGCTCTAAGACAGGGTCGCTCAGCGCTTCGCCGGGGTCGATGGCTTGGGCCCGCGGCACCCCCATGATCACCCCGCACAGAATGAACAGTAAAATAAGTCGAAACCTGACCCGCATGGACACCATTACGCAGTCTCGCCGGAAACCACCCCGCGCGCGCGGGCCTGTCGGAACATCTGCCAAGGTTGCAGCGCCAGGAACGCGCCCAGCGCCATGATCAATCCTCCAACCCAGATTAAGACCACAAGGGGGTGATACCACATGCGGATAACATATTTTCCATCCTCAAGGTCTTCGCCCAACACCGCATATATATGGCTGAACAGGCGTACATCAATGGCGGCCTCTGTGGTCTGGCTGCGCTCGGCTTTGTAGAAGCGGCGCTCGGGTTGCAAAATTTGGCCACCTGCGACTGGCCGCAAAGTTGCGACCGTGGCTTGGAAATTATCGCCATCGCGCGTCCCAATTTGATCAAAGGCATAAAGATGCCCAGCCAAGCGCAATTGGTCGCCGGGCTTTGCCGCAACCACCAATTCTTGCTTCCAGGCCGTCGCACCGATAACGCCCAATAGCATGACGCCCATACCAGCATGGGCGGTCAAAGCAGCAAGGCGTCGGCTCGGAACGAACTGAATGCGCCCCCCCACAAAGCGAACCGCACTCAGCACAGACCCAAACACCAGCCACAAGGCGCCGGCAATCGCGGCCATAACCCATGGGTCTGAAAATCCGCGCAAGGCCAGCGTCATCGCGAGCCCCACAGTGACGGCGATCAGCGTTTTGATGGTCGATGCCTTTAACGTCACAAAGTCGGTCGATTGCCAACGCATCCATGGCCCCATCGGCATTAACAAAAAGAACGGCACACTGAGCGGTATAAACACGGCAGAAAAATAAGGGGGGCCAACCGAAATCTTACCCAGACCCAACATATCAATAACCAGCGGATATAAAGTGCCAATCAATACGGTGGCCGTCGCTGTGGCCAGAAAAATATTATTCGTCAATAAAGCCGCTTCCCGGCTTAAAGGAGCAAAAGCAGGAGGAGCCTGCCCCCGCCCAAATGCACGCGCATAAAGGGCTAAGGCACTTCCTAAGGTGATCGTAAACATGCCTAAAATATAAAAGCCCCGCGCCGGATCATTGGCAAATGCGTGGACCGAGGTCAAAACGCCCGACCGCACGAGGAATGTCCCGATTAAGGACATCGCGAAGCAGGAAATGGCGAGCAAAAGTGTCCAGCGTGAGAATTGGCCGTCTCTTCCCGTCACCATAATCGAGTGCAAAAATGCTGTGCCGATCAGCCAAGGCATCAAAGAGGCATTCTCAACAGGATCCCAAAACCAAAATCCGCCCCAGCCCAATTCATAATAAGCCCAATAAGACCCCAAAGCGATGCCGAGCGTTAAAAAGAGCCACGCTATCAGCGCCCAAGGCCGCACCCACCGCGCCCAAGCGCTCGAGCGATCCGCGTCAATTAATGAGGCAACCGCAAAGGCAAACACCAAGGCATAACCAACATATCCCATATATAGGAGCGGCGGATGGCCGGCCAATGCGGGATCTTGCAAAACAGGGTTCAACCCCGCCCCTTCGAAAGGCGCGGGGTTCAAGCGCGCAAAGGGGTTGGAGGTAAAGATGATGAAACTTAAAAACATCAGCTCAATGAGCCCCATCACCGCCAACACACGGGAACGGAACAGGTCCGGCAGGGCCCCACTGAAAACAGCGAAGCTCGCAGAATAGGATGCAAGGACCAAAACCCACAGCATCATCGA